>DEDT01000031.1:1611-18975 GCA_002350105.1 Selenomonadaceae bacterium UBA2897
TTGCCGACGCCCGGCTCACCGATGAGGATCGGGTTGTTCTTCGTGCGGCGCGAGAGAATCTGGATCACGCGCTGGATTTCCTTGGTACGGCCGATCACTGGGTCGAGACTGCCTTCGGCCGCCACCTTCGTGAGATCACGGCCGTACTTCTTGAGCAGTGGCGTACCCTTGACCTGCTTGCGGCCACGGCCGCGGCTGTTCTCCTGCTCGCCGCCGTCCGTGTTCTCGCCCAGCTTGTCCAGCACAATGTCCTCCAGCGCCTCGATGTCGACGCCGAGATCCTCCAGCACATCGATGGCGTCGCCCTCGGTCTCCTCGAGCAAGCTCAGCAGGATGTGCTCTGTGCCCACGTAGTTGTGGCCCATCTGCTGCGCTTCCTCCATCGCCCCCTCCATCACGCGCTTGGCCCGCGGCGTGTAATAGGGATTGTCCGAGGGATAGTCCGCTTCGCGCGAGGCATAGTGCTGCACGCGTGCGGCCACTTTCTCGAAGTCCAGCCCCGCCTCTTCCAGCACGTCGGCGGCCACGCTGCCGCTCTCATGGATGAGGCCGAGCAAAATGTGGGCTGTGCCGATATAGTCCTGCTGCAGACGCGAAGCGGCATTCTGCGCAAACTCTACGGCCTTGACGGCCCGGTCGGTGAAATGATTCTGGTAGTTCATAGCTTACCCCTTGGGCGCGCTGCACTGCTGCAGCACGGCCCGCACACGCTCCGCCCGCAGGCGGTCGATTTCATTCTTGGACAAGTTCTCGTTCGCCGCCAGATTCTGCAGGTAGCTGCGGCGGCTGCCGATGAGGATCTGCGGGAAACACTGCGCCGTGACCTCACCGATGATACGCAGGTCGATGCCGAGGCGCACCTTCGAGAGCAGCGTCAGCGTCTCCTTCTCCGAAAGGGAACGCGCATAGCGCAGTATACCGTAGGCGCGCCATACATCGTCCTCCAGCGAATCCTTCATGTAGACGGAGAGCGCCTTGCGCGCCTCCCGCTCGTGCGCGACGATCTCCTGCACGGCCGACTTCAGGTTGCCGAGCAGTTCCTCCTCGCTGAATCCCAGCGTGAGCTGGTTGGCGATCTGGTAGAGACAACCGATGCTCTCCTTGTCATCGCCGAAATAAGGCCGCACCGCGAGGCCGAGCTGCGGCGAAATGTTCACGATGCTGCTGATGTTGCGCGTCGCCACGAGCCCCGGCAGATGCAGGATCACGCTTGCGCGCAGGCCCGTGCCGAGATTCGTCGGGCAGGAGGTCAGATAGCCCATCTTTTCATCGAAGGCGATATCGAGCTGCGACTCGAACCAGTCGTCGATCTGCGAGGCCACGGCAAAGGTCTTCTCGAGGTCGAGCCCCGGCGCCATGCACTGGATGCGCAGGTGATCCTCCTCGTTGACCATGAGGCTCACGCACTGGTCCTCGCTGATAAAGGCCACGCGATGCTGCGGCTGGCGCAGGAAATTGCGGCTGATGAGGTTCTTCTCGATGAGCACTTCTTTCTGCAACGGTGTCAGACGCTCCATATCGACGCGGTCAAAACCACAGCCCAGCCCTTGCTCCAGGCCCGGCAGCATCTGCTCAACCTGCGCCTGCACTTCGCCGAGCTGGCTGATATCCGCGCGGTTCGGGAAGGGAATCTGGCGGAAGTTACGCGCGAGACGGATGCGGCTCGAGAGCACGACATCACTGTCCGTGCCTTCCGTGCCGAGCCACGCCAGCGCATCGCCAGTCAGTAGATCATTCAGCGCCATGCTGCACACCTCCTTCCTGCAAGGCCAGCTGCTGCTCCAGCGCCCGGATACGGTCGCGGCACTCGGCAGCCAGCTCGTAGTTCTCCTGCTCGACGGCCTCCTGCTGGCGCGCGCGCAGCAGGTTGATCTGATGTTTCGTCTCCAGCGTACCGCCCGTACGGTGAGGAATCTTACCGCTATGCGTACTCGAGCCGTGGATACGACGCAGGATGGGCTCCAGCTGGCGACGGAACGTCGCATAGCAGACGCTGCAGCCGATCTTGCCCGTCTGCAGGAAATCATGATAGCTCATGCCGCAGTTCGGGCAGACGAGCTCATCCTCGCGCGGAGCCTGCGGCCGCTCCTGCTCCGCAGTTTGATCATCTTTCTGTTCCTCTTCCGGTGCATAGTTGAAGACACCTTTGAGGAAGTCGTTCACGGACATATCCTTGCGCTGCGTCGGGAAAAGATAGCCGCCATAGTTAGCCGCACAGTGCTGGCAGAGATGCTTCTCCACCCGCCCTTCCGGGCCGAGCAGCGTAATCTGTACCACGGCCTCGTTGCGGCCGCAATCATCACATAACATAATACTGCCTCCTTCTGAGGTCGCCAAACGCGGAAACATGTATCACTAGGATAAATTGGCCAGCGTCATGAACATGGCCTTGAGCAGATGCACGCGCTCCTCATCCGCCAGTGTCGGCGAATTGTAGAGACCCGTGACGAACTGCATCATCAGGCTGGCCTCGCGCGTCGTAATCATTTCGTGCTGCAGCAGATAATGCACCGCATTTTGCACGGCCGCGATGGGCGTATCCTCGTCCATCTTCTCCAAAATCTCCTGATAGACCATGTTGCTGTCCGGTACCTGCACGATGCGGATGTAGCCGCCGAGGCCGCGCCGCGACTCTACGTTGAAGCCCTTGGCCGGCGTGAAGCGCGTGCTCAGCACGTAGGAAATCTGCGACGGCGCGCAGGAAATCTTGTCGGCGATATCCGTGCGCCGCAGTTCCACCGTGCCGTCCTGCTGGGCGGCCAGCTGGCGCAGAATATACGCCTCAATCAAATCAGCGATGTTGCTCATAAAATCACCCTCAATCCTCACAAGCAGCAGTGCCGTCTATTGACCATTTGACTATTTATATCTCTATTATATTTTCTTTTGCGCCATTCCGCAAGACCCCGGGACGAAAAAAGAGCTCCCCTCCCGCAGGAGGAAAGCTCTTGTCAAATATCTTAGCCGATGATGACCAGCGTATCCTTGGCCTTGACGTTCTGGCCGGGGATGACGTTGTACGCCTTGACCACGCCGTCGGCATCGGCCGTGATCTCGTTCTGCATCTTCATGGCCTCGAGGACGAGCAGTACGTCACCCTTCTTGACGGACTGGCCTTCCTCGGCGTTCAGCTTCACGATCTTGCCTGGCATCGGCGCCGTGATGGCATGCTCGCCCTCGGCGGGAGCCACAGCCGCTTTCGCCGGTGCCGCAGCAGCCGGGGCAGCGGGAGCCTGCGCGGCCTTCGTATTCACCGTGAGCTTCGGCTGTACCTTCGGCATGACCTTTGTTGCCGGAGCGGCGGGAGCAGCGGCTGCCTCACCCTTGACCTCCTCAATTTCCACTTCATAGCTCTTGCCATTGACCGTTACATTAAATTTCTTCATGCGTCTTTTTCCTCCACGCTATCTCTCAGCAGGTTGCTGTGCTCTTTCGTTTCAAACCGACTCAGCGGCGGCCGCCGCGGGCGGACAGGGACCATTCATTGCTGCTGCGGCGAATGCGTATCGCCACGACCTTGTTCTTTGTCATCATCTGGACGGCAGCCATAATGGCGGCCACGATCTCCGGTGTGACGAGCCCTTTGGGCGCTTTTATCTCCATCTGTCTCCAGACTCCTTTACTTTACAGAAACGCTGATTAAGCCGTCAGCCCAGCGTATTAATCCGTGTTTCCTTATAACGGAATATTCGCGTGCTTGCGGGCCGGGCGCGTCTCGCGCTTGTTCGCAAGGGCGTTGAAGGCCGAGATCAGGAGCGGACGCGACGTCGAAGGTTCGATGACCATATCGACGTAGCCGCGCTCTGCCGCGACATACGGATTGGCGAAATCCTCCTTGTACTGCTCCGTCTTCGCCTCTTTGTCCGGGTCCTTGCGGAAAATGATGTTCGCTGCACCGGCCGGGCCCATGACCGCGATCTCCGCCGTCGGCCAGGCCATAACCTGATCGGCGCCGAGCTCGCGGCAGCACATGGCGATGTAGGCACCGCCGTAAGCCTTGCGCGTGATCAGCGTGACCTTGGGCACCGTCGCCTCGCTGTAGGCGAAGAGCATCTTCGCACCGTGGCGGATGATGCCCGTGTGCTCCTGATTGACGCCTGGCAGGAAGCCCGGCACGTCGACGAGCGTCAGGAGCGGGATATTGAAGGCATCGCAGAAGCGCACGAAGCGCGCAGCCTTGTCCGAGGCGTTGACGTCGAGACAGCCGGCCATGACGCGCGGCTGATTCGCCACGATGCCCACGACGCGGCCGTCGAGACGCGCGTAACCGATGATGACGTTCGTAGCAAAAAGCTCCTGTATCTCGAAGAACCTGCCATCATCGACGAGATGGCGGATGACCTCCTTCATATCATAGGGCATGTTCGGGTTGTCCGGCACGATGCTGTCGAGTTCCTCATCCTGACGGTCGGGGTCGTCGGTCGGCTCTGCCTCCGGTGCAGTCTCCAGATTGTTGCTCGGCAGGAAGGACAGCAGCTCGCGAATCTTCACGAAGCAGGCCGCCTCATCCTTGCAGGCAAAGTGGGCCACGCCGGACTTTTCGTTGTGCGCCATGGCGCCGCCGAGTTCCTCCTGCGTCACCTTTTCGCCCGTGACGGACTCGATGACGGCCGGGCCCGTGATGAACATCTGGCTCGTATTCTCCACCATGAAGATGAAATCCGTGATGGCCGGACTGTAGACCGCGCCGCCCGCGCAGGGACCCATGATGACAGAGATCTGCGGAATCACGCCCGAGGCCGCCGTATTGCGGAAAAAGATGCCGCCGAAGCCCGAGAGCGCATCGACACCCTCCTGGATGCGCGCGCCGCCCGAGTCGTTGATACCGATGCAGGGTGCACCGTTCTTCAGCGCGAGGTCCTGCACCTTCCAGATCTTGTGCGCATGCGCCTCGCCGAGCGAACCGCCCGATACCGTGAAGTCCTGCGAGTAGGCATAGACGAGACGGCCGTTCACCGTGCCGTAGCCCGTCACGATGCCATCGCCCGGCAGGTCTTTCTTATCCATGCCGAAATAGGTGCAGCGCGACTTCACGAACATATCGAGCTCCACGAACGAGCCTTCATCGAACAGCATTTCCAGCCGTTCGCGTGCCGTGTGCTTGCCACGGGCATGCTGGCGTGCCACGCGGGCCTCGCCGCCGCCCGCCTCAATGTGCTCCTTGCGGGCCTGCAGCGCTTCAATCTTTTCCTGAACCGTAGCCATGCGTGTATAACTCCTCCTTTGTTCTATGGATTCTATTGTGCACCATTTCCCTCAAAATTGCAAGTCAGATTTTAGTAACAGGTAATAAAATCATTTCAATCCTTTTCCTGCGGCGGCTGCATTGTGCCTGTCTGCTGGAAGCGCAGGAAGGGCGCAAAAGCCTCATCCAGCAACTGCGGCATGTGCGCGCGCTGCGTCTGCTCCGTCGCCCGCTGGAAGTAGTCGCGCAGCATCGGACGGTAGTCCGGATGGGCGCAATGCTCGATGATGGTGAGTGCCCGCTCGCGCGGCGATTTGCCGCGCAGGTCGGCGAGCCCCTGCTCCGTCACGAGGATATCGACATCCTGGGCCGGATGATCCGTATGCGGCACGCAGGGCAGGATGCAGGAAATCGTGCCGTCCTTGCGTACAGACGGCGTGAAGAAGATCGAGAGATAGGCGTTGCGGGCGAAATCACCGCTGCCGCCCACGCCGTTCATCATCTGCGTGCCCTGAATGAGTGTCGAGTTCACGTTGCCGTAGATATCGGCCTCGATGGCCGAGTTCATCGCGATGACGCCGAGGCGGCGGATGACCTCCGGCGCATTGGAAATCTCCGCCGGGCGCAGTACCATGTGCTTTTTGTACTTTGCGATATCCTTGAAGAAGCGCGCGAGACCGTCCGGCGAGGGGCTGAAGGCCGTGCCCGAAGCCATCTGCAGCTTACCTGCGTCGATGAGGTCCATCATGCCGTCCTGAATGACCTCGGTGTAGACCGTGAGCTGAGAGACATCGGCATCGACGAAACCGCCCACGACGGCATTGGCCACGTTGCCCACGCCGCACTGCAGCGGCAGCAGATGCTCGGGCAGGCGGCCCGCCAGCTTCTCACGATGGAAGAAGTCGAGCGTGAGCTCGCTCATGCGTTGCGATAGCTCGTCCACCGGCCGCAGGCTGCGGGTCGTATCGGCAGCTGCACTCGGCACGATGAACTTGATTTTCTCCGGCGTACAGGGGATAAACGACGTACCAATGCGGTCGCCGGGGCGGATGATCGGGATGGGCAGGCGGTTCGGCGGATCGAGCGGCACATAGACATCGTGCATGCCCTCAATCTCCGCCGGCACCGCCGTGTTGATTTCCACGATGACCGTGTCCGCGCCCTGTACGAAGGAAGCGGCATTGCCTACGGAGGTCGTGGGGATGATATTGCCCTCCTCCGTGATGGCCGCAGCCTCGACGAGCGCTACATCCGCCTTGCCAAAAAAGCCGTAGCGCACCTGCTGCGCCATCTCCGACAGATGGATGTCGACGAAGTCCACGTCACCGTGGTTGATGCGCGCCCGCAGCTCGCGGCTTGTCTGGAAGGGCATGCGGTGGCCGATACCATTCACTTTGGCCAACGCCGTATCGAACTCCGGCCCCGTCGAGGCCCCCGTCCAGATATTGAGCTTGAAAGGTTCTTTTTCCATGCGCTCAGCCAGCGCCAGCGGCACGCTCTTCGGATAGCCCGAGGATGTGAAACCGCTGCAGGCCACATTCATGTCCGGCTGAAAGAATGCCGCCGCCTCCTCTGCCGTCGTGATCTTGTCCTGCAGTGCCTTGCAGCGCACGCGATCCTGAATATCTGCCATAAAATTCCATCCTCCCCCAGACAGGCTGTCTATGTCATCTTTATTATTTTAACGTATTTAAGCGTAAAAAGGACTATCTCTGCTTATATACATGCAAGAATAGCACGAAAAAAAAACGCCGTCAAGCATGACGGCGGCATGTAAATACTTAACTTTCCCCAAGTGTAACAAATGTTGAGCATTATCCTTAGAACGCGTAGTTCAGGCCTGCGTGGAAGGTGACACCGCGCTACAGCTATGTTATTTCCCCGCCTGGATGACCACACGCTTTTTGCAGAAGGCGATACCATAGCGCCAGACGTTGGTGACGTCGGCGGCTGTGAACTCTACCCAATAGGCTTTGTCCTCGATCTGCTGGCAGGCCGCTGCCGCGGCATCGTTGAGCTCCGCCTCGGTCGCCACGGCCTTGAGCTCGAGGAGGAGGCCGGGGAGCTGCGTTTGCTTCGGGAAAAAGGCGATATCAAAACGACCATAGCCGCTTTCCCGGTTCGACTGGATGCGGTAGCGCCGCTCGAGCCAGACCGTCAGGCCAAGCATAAGGCCGTGGTAAAAGCTCTCGGGATGCGCGGCATCGTGGTAGCTGACCATATAGCGCAGCACCTTTTGCAGGGCCTCCTCGAAAATCTCCGTGTCGCCCTCCTGCATCGCCGTGAGCATCGTAAAGAGCAGGTCCTCCCCCTCGGGATAGGCAAGCGACCGCATGATTTCCCTGCGAAAAACGGAGCGCAGCTCACGGTTGGGCAGGCAGAGATCGTACGCCGTCACTTCGTCCTCCTGCGTTTCACCGACGTACTTGAGATAGCCCGTCGCGAGCAGCAGCGCATAGAGGTTCGCGCGATGCTGCTCGATATCCTTATAGATAAAGGCGTCGTCGACGAGGACGGCACGCACCGTTTGCCCCTCCACCAGTTGCAGGAGGTCGCGCGCTCGTTTCTTGTCGACGTGCGCGAGCATCGTCTGCAGGATGCTGTTGCCGGACGTGTTGACCCAGTAAGGCTCCGCCTTGCAAGCATACTTGAAGTAGTTGTTGACCGACCAGGGATTATAGATGTCCACGCCCTGGAAATTGTAGCCGTCGTACCACGCCGCGGCCTCGGCGAGCTTGTCCTCATGGCCGAAGTCGTGCGCGAGTTTTGACACTTCTTCTTTCGTATAGCCGCAGGCGGTGGCGAAGCCGCCGCGCATCACGGTCGAGACGTCGAGATTGTTCAGCCCGCTGAAGATGCTTTCCTTGGCGATGCGCAGCACGCCCGTGAGAATGGCGAAGTCGAGCGACGGATTGGATTTCAGCGCTGCAGAAAAAAAGTTACGATAAAAGCCAATGGCATCTTTATAATAGCCGTGCGACCAGGCACATTGGAGCGGCGCATCGTATTCGTCAATCAAAAGCACAGCTTTCCGTCCATAGTGCGCCTCCAACAGCTGGCAAAGCACGGCGAGCGCCTTATTGAGCAAGCGGACCGGCGCATCGCCCTGCCGAATGGCCTCAAATGTCCTGCGGTCCGCTTCCCCCATCTGATCCTGCGCCAAAAAACTAAATTTCTCATAGAGCTGGCCAAGATACCAGGCCACGCTCGCTGCCATATCCTCCCATGTATCCTCCGCCCATCCTTTGAGCGTCAGGAACACCACGGGCCGCGTGCCCTGCTCCGCCATCGCCACGGGGTCATCCATGACCTGCAATCCCTCGAACAGGTTCCGGTGCTCCTCCGCCCCTTCGATGTCGAGGAACTGCTGCGTCATCGACAGGAGCATCGTCTTGCCAAAGCGGCGTGGCCGCGTGATGAGTGTCACGTCGTTATGGCCACGAAAAAATTCGCTAAGGAATGTAGTTTTATCCACAAAATAGTAATTATTTTCCCTCAGCTTCGCAAAAAACTCCGTCCCGATAGGGATGACTTTGTCCATCCAATCACCTGCTTCCACAAAAAACTCGTGCCACATATAGTATAGCACGAGTTTTCGTCATTTTGTTCAGAAATCAGAACGTGTAGTTCAGGCCCGCGTGGAAGGTGACGCCGCGCTCTTTGCCGGCGCTGCCGCTGATGCCGAGGTCGAGGCCGATGGGCGTGGTGTCCGTCGGCTTGTAGGACCAGCCGGCCTCGAAGCGCACGCTCGAGCCTTCCAGCGAGGGACTCGGCAGGTCGTAGCCGTTCCAATGGGCGCGGGCGTCGCCGCCGAACTCGTACTGGTACGCGAGGCCGAGGTAGCCCAAACCCGCCTTGCCCGCATCGTGCGTCCAGCGCGCGCCGAGCAGCATGCGCTGGCTCGTCACGGCGTCGAAACGGTACGTCTCGCTCGAGGCGAGCAGGACACTATCGCCACCCGTGCGGCTGAGGAGACATTTGCCGTAGACGTCGAGGGAATTGACTGGAGACAAACGGACGATACGCCCGAGGCCGAGGTGGCCGCCGACGTAGTTCGACGAGGTATTGTAGCTCGTCGCACCCAAAGCCAGCTTGCCGCTGTAGTCCGCCTCCGTGCGGCCATAGCGCAGCGAGCCCTCGACATAGCGGCCATCCGTGTAATCCTGCCGCGCGAGCAGGCCGCCGCCCGTGTAGTGGGTGTCGCCACTGCCGTGCGTGCCGTCGTCGAGGTAGGAGTCGTAGTTGCCGCTGCCCGTCTCGAAGAACGGTCCCCAGGTGAACGCGCCGTGGCGGTTCGGATTTTTCTTCGCGATGCCCGCGTTGAGCGCGTAGCCATTCATATCGACGTAGGAGCCTGTCTTGTAGCGCATGTTGCTGCTGCCGCTGGAGCCGCCGAAGGCCGCAAAACCATCGTCACCGAAGGAGGCATGCTGGATCTGCGCCATCATCGTGTTCACGAGGAAGTCACTGCCCATGTTGACGGCCGCGCTCTGGGCGCCGCGCGTCTCGACGATGGACTTCGCATCGGCACTCGGGCCGGCTTCCGTGATGGTGAGGACGAGGTCCTTGCCCGTATTCTGCAGCGTGCCCTTGATGCCGGCGGTAACGCCAATCTGGCCGCTGACCTCCGTCGCCGCGTCAGCCGTGCTGCTGGCAGCCAAAGCGCTGACGCTCAGGCCGCTGGTGCTCAAAGCGCTGGCACTTGCACTGCTGGCATCCGTGCTGCTGGTGTCATCGTCGTACTCGCCACTGGCGGTCAGGCCGCTGGTAAGCAGCGTGCCGCCATCTTTCTGGATGAGGTTGACGGTATTCCCTTTGAGCAGGTTCAGCGCGCCGTTGGCCTTGATATAGACCTTGCTGCCCGTCATGTCCGTATTGGCCGTGTCCGTGAGGTGCAGGATGGTATCCTTGTCCGTCGTCCCAGCGGGCAGGTAGAAATTGTAGTTATCGAAGCCGGAGACATTGGGAAGCGTGATGTTTTTCTCCCCGTCAACGGTCAGCGTGTTGCCGCTGTGGCTCGTGACCGCGCCGCCATAGGCTTTGACATACGCATTCTCGCTGAACTTCGCCTGCGCTGCGCCTTTGGTCAGGATAATCTCATTGTCATTGGCGACCGTATCCACAGCGCTGCTGGTTGTGGTGGCAGCCCGCATGAGCGACATGCGCCGCATGAGGCGTTTCGGTGCCTGCGTGTCGGCGCTCTGCTCCGACTTGTCCGC
Organism: Selenomonadaceae bacterium UBA2897; assembly: GCA_002350105.1. GTDB lineage: Bacteria > Bacillota > Negativicutes > Selenomonadales > Selenomonadaceae > UBA2897. The sequence goes on from DEDT01000031.1 coordinate 12,016, forward strand.
CGTGCTGACATAGCCACCGTACAGGTCACTCTCGATGTTGCCGCCGGAGATGATGATTTTGTTGCGGCTGGCCGACGGCGCGCCGTAGCCGCCATAGACCTTATCGTTGTACGTGCCGCCCGAGATAATCACCGTGTTATCATCCGCCGAGCTCGTCGTGGATTTGCCGCCGTAAACCGCACCATTGACCGTACCGCCCGAGAGCGTCAGCGTGTTGCTGTCGGTCGCGCCGGCAGAGCTGCCGCCTGAGACCGAGCCGTTGATGGTGCCGCCCGTGATGGTCAGCGTGTTGGACTTGGCCTCGCCCGTGGCGGAACTGCCGCCCGTCACCGAGCTGGCGCCATAGACGCTGCCGACGGTGCCGCCCGTCACGGTGACGGTGTTCTGCGTGACGTTGCCGTTGTAGGTCACGGCACCGGCAACGCGGCCTGCCACGTCGCCGGCAGCCGTCGCCGTATTCCCCGTCATATCGTGCGTTGCAGCCTGGTCATCCGAGTAGGCCGCAATAGCGTTCCCGGTGCTCGTGCCCGCCGCTACGGTGGACGTCTTGCCCGTGGTGGTCGTCTCGCTCGCCGCAACGGTATTTACCGTGCCTGCCGAGCCTGCCGCCAGGGAGGTTTCGCCGTCGATGAGCAGGTAGACGGCATCGCCCTCGTTCGTCAGCGTGCCCGTAAGGTTAGAGACGAGACCATCGAGGGTATACTTTGACTTTGCTGCCGAGCCGATGGTGGTGCTGCCCGTGGCCGAGGTCAGCTTGACGAGATAAATCTTGTCGCCTTTGCTGAGACTGAACATGCCGCTGGCATTCACGGCCACATTGTCGAGCGCCGTGACGCCCGTGTTCGCCGAGGTGAGGATGGTATCCCCATTCTTCGTTAGCGAGCTGAGCGTGAAGGTGTACTTCACATCGTCGACATGCAGCACGAGGTCGTTGCCACTCGCCTGCACGGCGCCCGTCGTCGCGACGGTGGCAGCGTTGGCGTTCGCCGTGGTCGTGGTATACGTATGTGCCAGCGTGTTGGTGCCGGTATAGGCGAGCGTGCCCGCCGTGTCGTTCTTCAGCAGATAGACCGTCTCGCCCTTGTTGAGCGAGAGCATCTTGCTGTTGTCCGCGTTCAGCGTCACATCGGCACTGTCAATCTTCGTCGCCCCCGTGTTCGTGGACGTGATAAAGGTATTCCCGTCCTTCGCACTGTCGGCGAGGTCGAAGGTGTATTTCTGCGTATCGACATGCAGCGTGAGGTCGTTACCGCTCTGCGCCACCGTGCCCTTCGTCGTGACGGTGGCCGTGCCGGCGTCCGTGGTCGCAACGTAGGTATGGTTCAGCGCAGGCGTGTTCGTGCCAGCCGTGTACGTGAGCGTGCCAGCGCTGTCTTTCAGCAGGTAGACGGTATCGCCTTTGCTGAGGGAAAGCAGCTTACCCGCCAGGGCGCTGTCATCGAGCGTCACGTCATCGGCGCTGAACGTTGTTTTCCCCGTGTTCGTGGAGGTGAGGAACGTGTCCCCGTCTTTCGTGTTGGAAGAAATGTCAAAGGTATAGGTCTGCGTATCGACGTTCAGAATGAGATTTTTGCCTTCCTGCTTCACCGTGCCTGCGGTCTTGACCGTCGCGGTGCCATCGTTCGCATTTGTCGTGCTGTATGTGTGGTCGAGCGCCGGCTCTTTCGTGCCAATGGTATATGCGAGCGTGCCGACCTCGTCGTTCAGCAGGGTCACGGTCTCACCTTTGTTGAGGGAAAGCAGTTTGTTGTTGTCCGCTGTGAGCGTCACATCGGCGCTGTCGATCTTCGTCGTCCTCGTGTTCACGGAGGTGAGGAGCGCGTCGTCGTTTGCCGTGACATTTGTGAGGTCGAACGTGTACGTCACGCCGCCGATGGACCAGGTGAGGCGGTGCTTGTCGTCCGACAGGGTCAGCGTGCTCCTGGTCTGGATGGAGGCGGTCTCCGCGTCATTCGTGTAGGTGCTGGCCGCCTCTTTCTCGCCAGCATACGCGAGCGTACCCGCGCTCTCCAGCAAGGTAATCGAAGCGCCCACGCCGAGGGAGCTCAGGTACGTTCCCTTGGACTTCACATTCACGGCAGCGCTGCCCAAGTCGGTATCCTGCGAGAGCTTGAGGACGGCATCGTCCGCCCCGAATGTCGCATCATCCGCGATGTCGAATTCGTACGTGTCAAAATTGTTCACGCCCCCGAGCGAGACGTTCTTCACCCCGTCGAGGGTCAGCGTGTTGCCGCTCGTGTTCGTCCCATAGCCGCCATAGAGGATGGAGGTCTCGCCGAATGTCGTTGGCTTCCCGTCCGCGCCCGTCTGGAGCGTGATCGTGTTGCCGGTCGCGGTTGTGTTCGGTCCATCAGCATAGCCGCCAAAGACGTCACCCAGGACCTTGCCGCCGGCGAGGGTGATCTTGTTGCCATTGGCAGAGGTCCCGCCGTTGCCGCCGTAAACGTCGTATTGGACCGTGCCGCCGGAGATTGTGACAGAGTTGTCGGTGGCAGAAGTCTCGCCGTCGCCGCCATAAACGTAGCCTTCGACCGTGCCGCCGGAGATTGTGACAGAGTTGCCATTGGCAGAGGTCCCGCCGTTGCCGCCATAAACGTCTTCTTTGACCGTGCCATCCGACATCGTCAGCTTGCTGTCCGTCGCCGCGCCAAAACTGGAACAGCCGCCGCAGGCGTCGCCGCCGACCGTGCCGCCGCTCGACAGCGTCAGCGTGCCGCTCGCCGCGCCGAAGAAGGAATAGCTGCCGTAGGCGTTGCAGTTGACCGTGCCATTTTGCACGATCAGCGTGCCGTCCGCTTTGCCGGCCTCGGCATAGCTGCCGTAGGCGTTGCCTGTGACCGTGCCGCTATTCGTCACGGTCAGCGTGTTGCTTTTCGCCGCACCGGAGAGGGAATAGCCGCCATAGGCGTCGCCACCCACAGTAGCGGCAGTGGATTCCGTTTTGCCGCCAAGCGTGACGGTATTGCTGTCCGCCGTGCCCGTCGCCGTCAGGCCGCCGGCGACGAATCCTTTCGCGGTGCCGTTCACCGTGACCGTGTTCTCCCGGACATCGCCGGCGTAGCTGTCCGCACCGACGGCGCGGCCTTCCACGATGGCATCCGTTCCCACGGTGACAGAGTTTCCCGTCAGCGCCGTCGCATCGTCTTCGCTCGCAGCCAGCGCAGCGATGGCGTTCGGAACGGTGGAGCCATCTTCCGAAGCCGGCACTACGACCGTGTTCCCCGTGGCTGCCGTCTCGCCTTTTCCTACGACCTTCACGTAGTCCGAGCCGTCCGCGAGCGATGTTTTTGCGAGGTCGACGTAGACGTTCTTCGTGTCCTTGTTCAATGTCCCCGTGTAGTTGGAGAGGATGCCGTTGAGGGTATACGTCTCTGTGGAAAGCACCGGCGTGCCTTCGAACGTGCCATCATTTTCCAGCGTGATCAGGTTGATTTTATGGTTGTCTTCTGACAAGCCAAAATCCCAGATCGGGCTGTTGAAATGGCTGTTGGAAAAGTCAACGTCGAGCGTGCTGTTGCAGAAGTTGACCGCCTTCGTGGCCGTGAGCAGCGTGTCGCCCGCCTTCATGCCGGGCGCGAGGATGAACCGGTACTTCTGAAAACCGTCGCCCCCCGCAACCTTGACATCTTTCACGCGATCGATGGTCAAGGTATTGTCGCTGACATCCGCTCCGACCGCCCCCTTGCCGCCGATGAGATACGAGGTTTCACCAAACGTCGTCGCTTTCCCGTCTGCGCCCCGCGACAGGGTGATCGCGTTGCCTTTCACCCCAGCGCCGCCCTTGCCGCCGACCACGTTGCCCGTAACCGTGCCGCCGACGAGCGTGACGGAGTTCTCGTTCGCACTGCCAGCATTTGATAGGCCGCCGTACACGTCGCCCGTGACCGTGCCGCCGGTGAGCGCGACGGAGTTCTTGTCCGCACTGCCCGTATTGGATGCGCCGCCGTACACATTGCCCATGACTGTGCTGTCGGTGACGTCGGCGCGGTTGTTCGCACTGCCCGTATGGGATCTGCCGCCGTACACGTCGCCCATGACTGTGCTGTCGATGATGTTGACGTAGCTATCGGATGCCGCGCCAGCTTTGGAGAACGCGCCGTAGACAGTGATGGGGCCGGACCCCGTCAGGCTGCCGCCTTTGATGCGCAGATCGTTTCCAAAAAGGTTAGATGCCCCCCCGTGTAGACAGCTGCGACCTTGGCATCGCCCAAGAAATTCACTTTGCCAAAGATTTTGAGCGTGTTTTCATCGGTGACTGGCGTTTTGTACGCGTCGCCCTCGCTTGCGCCCGCGTCGTAGGTGAGGCAGGCCTTGTGGTTGTTGCTCGCAGCTTCGTCTGCCGACACCTCGATGGTTTCGTTCGCCGCGATCGTCACACTTTTCGGATGCGAGACCTTCGCCATCACCGGCGCCGCCGACGCGCCCGACAGCAGCGCCGCGAGTATCGCGAGCGTCAGCGCCCGCTCCGCACGGCTGTGCGGATGATGGGGATGAGCTTTCCTATATTTCGTCTTCATAATGCGTCCTCTCCTTTACCAATCCGTTGCATCATCCCTGTGGAACCCAGGGGATTAGGGAAACGCTGCTGAAAGCGTCAGCGTTCCCGAGATTCCTTTCTATCCAACGCTACCATACCACAAAATCCTCCGCGTGTGGGAAAAAGTGGCACGAAATGCATTTTTGGGGCACGAAATGCATCAAGGAGCACCAACCTGCTGCCCGCAGGACAAGCTGCACCAAAAAAACGCCTCCGTCCCATAGGACAGAAGCGCTCCGCTTCATATTGATTTCGTAAGAAAACCTCAAAAAGATGCCTCTCATGCCACTTTATCGTATTCCACGATGGCCACTTCCTGCACCATATCGCGGATTTTATCGATAATCCGCTCCAGCCGGTCGGACACTTCATCGGTGTAGTACGCTTCGCCGCATTGCGTGCATACCATCGCCGGGACATCCTTAATCACGATGACGCAGTTCTCCAGCGTCGCCACATACGTCTTACGAGCGCGCTCCAAATCGCCTTTGCACATAAAGCATTTCATCTCTATTACCTCCGCGTTTTTCCATCTGGCAGCCACTTGCGGGAATCCGGTTGATAAACTGTGATGATAACCGCCACGTCATTGAGAACGCCGCAAACGACATGAATCCACTTGCCGCCGACCGTGCATCCCAAGACCAGGCAGCTCGGCGTCGGGTATGCATCGGGATAATCCTCGATGACCTCGCCTGAAAGGATTGCCACCTTTACGTCCGCTTTGCTGATCCGACGCTCGTTCATCCGTTGCAACGCATGTTCACGCCACAGGATCGAACGTTCCGACACGAGTTGCTTCAAGCGTTCAAAATCAACCAGTTGCTCTTCATTTTCCTGCATGATACACTCCTGTGCGTGCTTTTATCTGCCTTTTATTCTAGCGAAAATCGTCAATCTTCGCAACCTAACCCCAAAAAATTAAATCACCAACAACTCAGTCGTCGCGCTTGGACTTGGCCTTGCTGTAGCGCGTGGTATGGGTGTAGAGGTAGGTGTCGTCCTCGTCTGTCAGCTTGAAGCTGCCTTCTTTCAGGTAGGCCGTCGCGTCGGCGGCGGGGTGGACGTTGCTCATCTGGTCGATGAGGTACTTTCGCACGCCATAGCCGCAGAGGACGGCGCAGATGAGGGCGCCGATGAACACGATGGTCATAGAAACGCCATCCGTGCTGAGCAGCTCCTCCTCCTCGCTGACGAAGTCAATCAGGAAATAGCAGATGGGCAGGGCGATGAGCGAGGACACGCCCATATAGATGTAGGATTTCACATTATCATAGGGCAGGCTGCCCGCGATTTTGCCCGTCTGGCCGTTCATGAGGAACATGTACGGCGTGTTCTCGTAGCGCGTCGTGAGAATCCAGACCGGGGCCATCGCGTAGGTGACGGCACCCTTTTTCTTGTGTATGGTCGGCTCGCCCTGGATGGTGACGCTGTCATAGCCCTCCACCGTGTCCTGCAGCAGCTCGACCGCGCTGTCGGCGATGCGCTCGTCGGCGCGTGACACGGCGGCCTCGGCGTCGACGTCGTAACGGTCCGCCAGCGCCCCCGTGAGGTACGCAGGTGTGAACGGCTCCAGCTGTTTGTAGTCGAACGGCTCGATGCTCTCCATGAACGTATCGTCCATCTTGACACTGCCGTCGACGGGGATGCGCTCGAAGGTCATCTTGCCCGCGCGGTAGCACTCGTAGATTTTCGTCCTGGTCACGACCTCGTCATCATCGTTGTACTCCTCTTCCTCCTCGGCACGGAACGTGGCCTCGGCCCTGACCTTGGCGTCGAACAACCAGTAGGGCACGTACATCTGCTGCACGGCCTCCACGCGATTGCCCTTCCTGAAGGCCGCCGGCAGCAGCGTCTTGCCCTCGTAAAAGGCCTTGAGCGCCGCGACGGCATCTTTTTTCGTCTTCTGGAACGGGATAATCTCGTCCGGCTTCAGCGCGCCGTCAAAACGCGCGGGCAGCATGGTCGGGTTGCCGCAGTAGCAGCACTCCGTCGCCATCGTGTTCGCATCCGTGACGAGCTCGGCCCCGCAGGAGGAGCAGTGGAATACCTGCAGGCTGGCCCGTTCCTCCTCGCTCCAGTCCTCGCCCGCCTCGGCGGTCTCCCACTTTTCCTCCTGCTCGCGCTCCGCCGCGGCCGCGCGCTCCTGTGCCTTGGCGAAGAGCTCCTCTACCGTCTTCGTCTCCAGCGTCGTGCCACAGTACTCGCACGTGATATGGTCCGTGCCGGGCAGGTACGAGAGCGGCGCGCCGCAGTTCGGACAGGTATAGCTGACCGATGTATCAGCCATAGGCTCACCTCATTTCTCTGCTACTATAGCTTGACCTGCTCACTGCTGGTCATGCTCATCAAATGGGTCGCCGCAGTTCGGGCAGAACTTGGGCGGCTTCGTCGGGTCCGCGGGCTCCCAGCCGCACTTGTCG
>DEDT01000031.1:19096-55901 GCA_002350105.1 Selenomonadaceae bacterium UBA2897
GAACTTGCCCGTGTTGCCCGTCTCGCCGCACGCGCAGGTCCAGCCTGCGGCGGCCTGCGGTGCGGGGGCGGGCGGCGCCTGATGGGCCATCTGCTGTGCCGCCTGCTGGTACATGCCCGCGCCCGCCTGACCGGCCATCTGCATGCCGAACAGTCCCATCGCCGCGCCGGCACCGCCCTCGTTGGCCGCCGCCATGCGCAATGCATCCGCCGAGGCCTCGGCCGCCATGCCCATCGCGATGTCGGGACGTGCGCCGATGGCCTGGCCCATCTGGATTTTCTGCAGTTTCTCCTCATCGGCCTCGTTCGCGCGCACGCTGCTCACGCCGAAGGAGACGATCTCGATGCCGCGCAGGTCGCGCCACTTCCTGGACAGCACGTCATTGAGCGCATCCGCGAGCTCCTGCGTGCGTCCCGGCAGCTCCGTGTAGTCGATATGCTGCGCGGATATCCTGGCGAAGGCCGGCTGCAGGGCCGTTAAGAGCTCCGTCTTGAGCTGGCTGTCCAGCGTATCGCGCGTATAGAAGTCCTCTGCGTTGCCCGCGACATTCGTGTAGAACAAAATCGGGTTCGTAATGCGGTAGCTGTACTGGCCAAAGCAGCGGATGCGCACGAGCAGGCGCAGGCCCGAGGCCGCATCCACGACGCTGAACGGCACATCGCTCGGCGTACCGTATTTGTTCCCCGTGATTTCCTTCGTGTTGATGTAGTAGACACGCTGGTCCTTGCCCGCGTCGCCGCCGAAGGTAAAGCGGCGGCCAATCTGCGCGAAGATGTCCCTGACCCCCTGCCCGAGGTCGCCCGTGAAGATGGACGGCTCCGTGGAGTTGTTGTAGGTATAGGCGCCCAGCGCCGCTTTAATGAGTCCCATAAACTCTCCTCCTTTGCCAATATCCTGCGTCGTCCCCCGGAACCCCGGGGACTTAGGGAAACACTGATTATCCGGACCAACTTATTCTTCCATGTTTCCCCAGCTTCCTTTCTATCCAATGCTACCATACCACAAAATGCTCCACAAACGGAAAAAAGCGGCACGAAATGCATTTTTTGAGCGTGAAATGCATATGGAAAGTTTCCATAAAAAAGCCCCGGAAACAACGCTTCCGGGACTTTTGCGTAAAATTCACTTTTCTGCAATTTGAAGGCTTTCAGCCCTCTGCATGCGTAAGATGATAGGAGAGGCTGGAGAGACCGATGGACAAGTCCTCGTTGACGAGGCGTACAGACGCGGGCACCTCCAGCTTGACCGGCGCAAAATTCCATATTCCCCTGAGCCCGGCCGCCACAAGCTCATCCGCGACCTCCTGCGCGAAGGCGGCGGGCACGGCGATGATGCCGATCTGGATGTGCCGCTCTTCCACGATACGCGCGAGCTGCTTGCTGTCCTCAACCTTCACGTGATTCACGCGCTGGCCGATCACATTGGGATCCTGATCGAAGAGCGCGACGAGGTTGAAGCCCAGCGAAACGAAGTTCTGATAGTTCGCCAGCGCGACGCCGAGATGGCCGATACCCACGATGGCGATGTTCCAATGGCGGTTCAGACCGAGGATTTCGCCCACGTTGCGCTTGAGCTCGTTGACGTAGTAGCCCACACCCTTCTTGCCAAACTGGCCGAAGGACGCGAGGTCCTTGCGGATCTGCTCCGGCGTGATGCCGAGACGACGGCCGAGCTCCTCCGAGGAAATGATATCGATACCCTCATCCTGCGCGAGACGCAACGTGCGGAAATACAGGGGCAAGCGGTCAATGGTCGCCTTGGACGTCCTGAGCGGACTGACTGTCTTTGCCATCTGCCTGCGCCTCCTTCTGCTCCTCAGCCTTGGCATCATCTTTCTCGTTCTCTGCAACCTTGTTTTTCGCTTCTGGCACCATCTGCTTCTCAACGGCAACTGATTTGGCCTTTTCTTCCGACTTTGGCGCTGCGCCAGTCGGCTCGCGGCCCGCCATGCGGTCGAGATCACGCGAGGGCTGAGCCGCAACATGCTGGAGCAGGCGGCGGCGCTGCCAGCCGCGATAGCCGGGCAGCAGGGCGAGAGCTCCCGCCGTACCCATGAGCAGCCACAGCAGCATCGAAGTCGGGATGTTGAACAACAGGTCATCCGTGAAACCATTCAGGGCCACGGAGACGATGGCGAGGCCGATGCCCAGTGACGCCCCGCCCAGGATCTGCGCGTCCGTCCACTGCCACAGGCGATGCCATTGCCAGCCCGGTACCACCTTTTCCCGCGGATTCAGGATGTCCTGCACCGCCTTCAGCTCAGCATCGCCGCCCTCATCTTGCAACGCGAAGGGGCTCGCCTCTGCGGGCAGCGGCTCCGGCTCAGCGAAGCGAGCGCGCAGCGCGACGAACATGCTGCCGAAGAAATACCAGAGGAAGGCCACGGCACCGGGCAGGCCGATCTCCGCCGCGTAGTTCAGGTAGAGATTATGGGCATGCACGATCTTGATGTACTCGCCCTGCATGTAGAAATCATAGGTCGGATAGACCATCCAGTACGCGCCCCAGCCGATGCCGAGGAACGGATGATCCTGAATCATGGCGATCGTGGACTCCCAGAACGCCAGCCGCATTTCCGACGAGGTATCGAGCTTCGTGAAGACGGAGCCGACACGGTCGAGCAGCACGGGGTCAAAGGCCAGCGCACCGCCCGCTACCACCGCGAACACGGCGAGCACGCGCCAGTCGCGCAGCAGGCCGTAGCCCGCCACGATGACAGCGAGCACCAGCAGAGCGCCGCGCGCATAGGTGAGCGCAAGACAGACGAGCAGGGCCAGCATGAGTACACCGAGCAACGTGCGCTTCTCCCGCCCGCCGGCCTTGACGAAAAAGCCGAAGGCGATGCAGAGTGCCGCGTCGAGGTAGCCCGCGAAAATATTGGGGTTCACCCAGGTGGAAAAGATACGCTTCGTGAGCTCGGGAAAGGCCTGTGCATCAACCCAGCTCACATCGCTGGCCGAAATACCAAAAACCGCCTGCCACAGGCCATAGAGCACACAGACCACGGCTGAGGCCCCGAGTGCGGCAAAGAGCCGACCCGCATCCTGCGCCGAGCGCACCAGCTGCCCCGCCGCCAGGTAGATCAGCAGGTAGACCACCACGAGGTTGTACCAATTATAGAAGCTGAAGCCCCGGTCCGGCGAGACAAGCACGGACAGTCCGCTGAGGAAGACGAAGATGCCCGCAGGCAGATCCATGGGCAGACGCCGCAGGTGAAAGTCCCGATCAAAGCGCGTGCGCAGGAACATCAGCACCGCGGCCGCCAAAAGGCAAACCTCAGCGCCCATGGGCCAGAGGGCCAGCAGAAAGGAGCCTGCGAGCAGCGCCCCGAAGGACCATTGCTGCAGATGACGGCTGCGGCGCCGTCGCACATAGTCGCGCCGCATACTCTGAATGTCATTCATGGCCTTTCTCCTTTCCCGCCGCAGCCAGCAGCTGTGCCCGCAGACCGCCTACGAGGTAGAGCGAGCCCGCCAGCACGAGCAGCCGCTTTTTTCCCGCGAGCTCGCGCGCCCGCGCCAGGGCCTCCGCGTTGTCGGCAAAAGCCTCGACGTGCTGGCAGAGCGGTGCCGCCTGCCGTGCGATATTGTCCGGCAGCTCCGCACGGGAAGATTGCGGCGTCGTGACGACGACCGTATCATCCGCCCGCAGCAGGATGTGCAGCATTTGGTCAATATCCTTATCCCGCAAGATACCTAAAAGCAGGACTCTCTCCTCTGCGGGAAAGATCGCATCGAGGCTCGCGCGCAGTTCCTTCATGCCGGCGGGATTATGCGCCCCGTCGACGATGATGGCCTTCCCCGCGAGATCCAGCCGCTCAAAGCGCGCGGCCCAGGTCGTGAGGCGCAGGGCCTGATGGATTGTCTCGCTGTTGATGCGCGCATCGCTGTTGTGCAACAGGCAGGCCGTCATGATGGCCACAGCCGCATTCTCCACCTGATAGTGCCCCAACAGCTGCAGCGCGAAGGGCTCCGCCACGATGCCCAGCAGCGGCGAGCTGAAGCTCAGCGTCTGCGTGCGGCCATCGCAGCCGATGGGCTCCGCCCGGAAATCCACGCCGGAAACAAACAGGTCGGCGCTCTGCTCCGCCGCCCGCTGGCGGATAATCTCCAGCGGCAGGCCCTGCGCCGCCGTGACGACGGGGACACCCTGCTTGATGATGCCCGCCTTATTGTCCGCAATGCTCTCCAATGTACCGCCGAGCACGGCCGCGTGCTCGAAGGTCACGTTCGTGATCACGGAGACCTCCGGCACGATGACATTCGTAGAGTCGAGCCGCCCGCCGAGCCCCACCTCAATGACGGCATACTCCACGTGATGCTCCGCAAAGAGGTAGAATGCGAGTGCGGTCAGTACCTCAAACTGCGTCGGGCACTCCTCGCCTGCGGCGAACATCTGCTCCACGTAGCGGCGCACGATGCTGAGGCCCGAGGCGAATTCCGCCTCGCTCACGGGATCGCCATCCACGCGCACGCGCTCCGTATAGGAGACGAGATGCGGTGAGCTATAGAAGCCCGCGTGGATGCCGCTGGCCTGCATGACGCCGGCGAGCAGGGCCGAGACCGACCCTTTGCCATTCGTGCCCGTGATATGGATGGTCTTATAGCGCTCCTGCGGGTTGCCCAGCAGCTGCAGCAGTTTCTCGATGCGCTGCAGGCCGAGGCGGATGCCGAAGGTTTCCAGATGATTCAGCCAGGCCAGGGCAGCCGGATAGTCCATGGCGCAACCGTTGCTTTCATTCATCGCTGTCTGGCTCATAGTTTCGCCAGGTCCTGCATACGGCTCTCCACCGAGGCACATTTCTCCTGATAGCCCTGCAGCTTCTCGCGCTCGCCGGCCACGACCTGTGCCGGTGCCTTCTTCAGGAAGCCCTCGTTGCTGAGCTTCTTCTCCAGGCGGCCGATTTCCTTCTGCAGCTTCTCACGTTCTTTCTGCAGGCGCGCCGTCTCCTTCTCCACATCGATGAGACCCTTGAGCGGCAGATAGATCTCGACGCCCTGCACGACGCCCGTCATCGCGTTCTCCGGCTTCGCGGCGCCAGCGGCGAGCAGCGTCACCGGCTCAGCCGCGGCCAGCGTCGTGAGATAGCTCTGATGCTCCGCAAAGACCGGACGCAGCTCCTCCGCCGTGAAGTTCAGCATGACCTCGCTGTGTTTGCCCGGTGCGGCACCGACCTCGGCGCGCAGGTTGCGCACGGTCTTGATGGTCTCCATGATGGCCGTCATCTGCGCCTCGATATCATCGTTGATGCAGCCTTCGTCACCCGCTGGCCAGTCGGAAATCATAATGCTCCTGACGCTCTCATCATGCGGCACTTTCTGCCAGATTTCCTCGGTGATGAACGGCATGAACGGATGCAGCAGGCGCAGCGTACGCTCGAGGACATACGACAGCACATAGAGCGCCGTATTCTTCGCGCGCGGGTTCTCCTTGTCATAGAGGCGCGCCTTCGTGAGCTCAATGTACCAATCGCAGAACTCATTCCAGATGAAGTCCTCGATCATGCGGCCAGCCTCGCCGAGCTCGAATTTGTCGAGGTTCTCCGTCACATCGCGCACCGTGCGCGCATAGCGCGAGAGGATCCAGCGGTCAGCAAGGGTATAGTCACTTTTCACCGGCTTGAAATTGCGATCGAATCCCTCAAGGTTCATGAGCATGTAACGCGATGCATTCCAGAGCTTGTTCGCGAAATTGCGTGCGCTCTCTACGCGCTCCCAGTAGAAGCGCATGTCGTTGCCCGGCGTATTGCCCGTGATGAGCATGAAGCGCAGCGTATCAGCGCCGTACTTGTCGATGACCTCCACGGGGTCAATGCCGTTGCCTAGCGACTTCGACATCTTGCGGCCCTGGCTGTCGCGCACGAGGCCGTGGATAAAGACGTGATGGAACGGGATGTCCTTGCCGAATTTCAGCCCCATCATGACCATGCGCGCGACCCAGAAGAAGATGATGTCATAGCCCGTGACGAGCGTTGCCGTCGGATAGAACTGCCTGAGCTCCTCCGTCTGCTCCGGCCAGCCGAACGTCTCGAACGGCCAAAGACCCGAGCTGAACCACGTATCGAGCACATCCTCGTCCTGATGGATATGCTTGCTATGGCAATGCGGACATTCCGTGAGATCCGTGCGGCTCACGCTCGTCTCACCGCAGTCATCGCAGTACCAGGCCGGGATACGATGCCCCCACCAGAGCTGGCGCGAGATGCACCAGTCGCGGATGTTCTCCAGCCAGTTGATGTAGATTTTCGTGAAGCGTTCCGGCACGAACTGAATCTTGCCGGACTTCACGGCCTCAATGGCCGGCTTCGCAAGGCTGTCCATCTTCACGAACCACTGCTTCGAGACCAGCGGCTCGATCGTGCTGTGGCAGCGCGAGCAATGGCCGACAGCATGCTCATGCTCCTCGACCGAGACGAGCACGCCCGTCTCCTCGAGCTCTTTCACGAGCGCCTTGCGGCATTCGTAGCGGTCCATGCCCTCGTATTTGCCGGCCCCCGCGAGCATCTTGCCCGTGTTGCCGATGACCTTGATTTCCTCGAGGTGATGGCGCTGGCCCATCTCAAAGTCGTTCGGGTCATGGGCCGGCGTCACCTTGACCGCGCCCGTGCCGAACTTCGGATCGACGTACTCGTCAGCAAAGAGCGGAATGCGGCGGTTCACGATCGGCAGGATCAGCGTCTTGCCCACGAGATCCTTGTACCGCTCATCGTCGGGGTGCACGGCCACGCCCGTATCGCCGAATATGGTCTCCGGGCGCGTCGTCGCGATCTCGACGTACTGATCTGTGCCTTCCACCTGATAGCGCAGATGCCAGAGATGGCCCTGCTCCGTCACATGCTCCACCTCGATATCCGAGATGGCCGTATTGCAGTCCGGGCACCAGTTCGTGATACGTGTGCCCTGATAGATGAGGCCCTCCTCATAGAGAGACACAAAGACTTCACGTACCGCGCGGGAGCAGCCCTCATCCATGGTGAAGCGCTCGCGATCCCAGTCCAGCGAAGAGCCGAGAGAACGCAGCTGATACATGATGCGGTCGCCGAACTTATGCTTCCACTCCCAGACACGCTCGAGGAATTTCTCACGGCCGAGCTCATAGCGGGTCGTGCCCTCCTCGCGCAGCTTGCCCTCTACCTTGGCCTGCGTCGCGATACCCGCGTGGTCGCAGCCCGGAATCCAGCACGTGTTATAGCCCTGCATGCGATGGTAGCGGATGAGGATATCCTGCAACGTGTTGTCGAGCGCATGCCCCATATGCAGCTGCCCCGTGACATTCGGGGGCGGAATCACCATGCTGTACGGTTTCTTGCGCTTGTCTACCTCCGCATGGAAGAACTTGTTATCCTCCCAGAATTTATACCACTTCTTCTCGAACGACTGCGGGTTGTAGACCTTCGGGATATTATTGCCCTGTTCCTGCTCTGCCATGAAAATCCTCCTCATAAAACAAAACGCGCTCCCGCCCCAAAGGACGAAAGCGCGTTGCTTATCATCGCTTTTTCCGTAATCGATTGTCAGTTTAACACAAAACGGCGGAAAAATCAATTGCTATACGATTGTTGTAAGGCTGCTCTCAGCCCAGACGCATGAAGGAACCCTGTGCCTGCATCTCCCAGCGGCGCAGCATCGACGCCTCCTCGTCCTGCGTGCGATCATAGCGGACGCAGACGGCGCAATCCGTCGGCCACGGCTCGGCCTGCAGACGGCCCTTGAAAGCCTCCATGAAGTCGCGCGTTGCCGCCGGGCTCGCCCCGTCGGACAGCTGCTCCAGCTTCATCTCCTGCGTATGCGCATCATAACGAATGCGGCCATCCAGCGTCATGTCTGTTCCCAGGCTATAGCTGAACTCCTTCACGCCATTCTGATCCTGTACCATTTCTACCCATGCAAACATGAGTTTCGCCCCCTTTTTTCGTTTCTTCGCGTTGCGTTTTGCTTACGTTTCTTTATGACTTTAGTATACAACGTCTGCGAGAGAAAAACAAGCCACCTAAGTAGTAAAAATAGCAAAAGTTTACATCTTTATAGTTGCTATGCCTGCATGTTATAGCATATAAACGATAAAAGTGTAAACTTTTGTAAAGAGGCTACCACTACGATGAAACAAGAATCCTGCGTCTACAGCTGCACTGCCCCGATACGAAGCAGGACCTTTTTACCGTAGAACGCCACACCATACGAACAGACATGCTGGACACCGCGCGTACGGAACGAAGCCATATAGTCACGCGCCGCTATCTGCGCCAGTGCCTCATCCGCTTTGCTCTCCAGCTCCTCTTCCGTCGCAGCAGTCTTGAACTCGAATAACAGCCCTGTTTTCTCTTTCTCTTTTGGGAATACGGCCACGTCAAAACGGCCATAGCCCGCCTCACGATTCGACTGCACCTCGTAGTCCGGCACGAGCACCGCAATCATGCCGAGTACGAAACCGTGATAGAAAGACTCCTTTGCGCTGGTATCAAACGCACTCACCATGCTTTCGAGGAACTTGCTCAGACCCGTTTGGGCTTTTTCTGCATCACCAGCCAGCAGGGCCTGCATCAACCGCACCAGTGCTGATTTCTTCTGGTAGTGGCGAAACCGCCGCAGGATTTCGTCGGCAAAAAGGCTCTGTATCTCCTTGTTCGGCAGGCACAGGTCATACTGCATCTCATAACCAATGCGCTGCTCACCAGCCACCGTGAGGTAGCCTGTCGTCACCAACATGGTATAGAGCGCATCTTCGTCATCACCGATATCGCTGTAGATCACGCCCTCGCGCAGAAACGCCTGTACGCTCCCACCCTGCAAGAGTGACTCCAGCGTCGCCGCATGCTCGTCATCGATGGAGCGCATCAGCTCTGCCAAAATGGCATTTCCCGAAGTATTGACCCAATACGGCCGTGGTTCACAGTCGTTTGCAAAGTATTGCAATACCGACCAGGGATTATAGATTTCCCTGCCTTGCAGGCGGTAGCCATCGTACCAGTCTTTGAGCTCGGGCACACTGGCCTTACAGCCTAAATCCATACCTAACTGATTTATTTCCTGCTCGGTAAAGCCGAAAGCTGTAGGGAAAGTGGTATGTATCACGCTATCGACCTGCAAATTATTCAAGTCGGAAAAAATACTTTCCTTAGAGATACGCAACACACCTGTCAGCACAGCAAAATCCAATGACGGATTCGTCTTGAGCGCCGACGAAAGGAACCCGCGAAAAAATTCGATAGCCTCTGAATAATAACCGCGGCTCCACGCCGACTGGATAGGTGTATCATATTCGTCCAGCAAAAGAATCGGCTTCTTGCCATAATGTTCTTCGAGCAAACGCAACAAAAAAGCTAAAGCATTACGCAGCGTTGACATATTAGCGGATTCTTGCAAAACAGCTATGAATATCTGCTGATCGCGCGAATTCAGCTTACTATCTTGCAAGAACCTATATTCATCAAACAAATTGGCTAAGCGCATACGGATTTCTTCCTGCATACCCGACCAATCCAGTCGTTTCCATTCCTTTAAAGTCAGAAATAGCACTGGCCGCGTCCCCTGCTCCCGCATAGCCCCGGCATCATCAGCAATCGCCAGACCGTCAAAGAGCTGCCGATTTTCCTCGGCCTGCTCAATGTCAAAGAAATACCGCAGCATGGAAAGTGTCAACGTCTTGCCAAAGCGCCGTGGCCGCGTGAAAAGCGTCACCGCGCCATGCCTGTCCATGAACTCACGAATAAACGGTGACTTGTCCACGAAATAATACTCCCGCCGCACCTGCGCAAAATCATCCTCGCCCACCGGCAAACGATAACGCATCTTTTCTCCCTCCTCCATCTTGCTCTCCCATCAGTATAACATGCCCGCTGTCCAGCGCGCTATAAAAAACGCAGCCGCCACGCTATAAAGCGCAACGACTGCTTGAAGCAGGCTATCTAAAGACTTTATTGCTATATACTCACAAAGCCTCGTCCAAAAGCGCTTTAAGGAATTGGCCCGTGTAGCTGGCGGGAACTTTGACGATGTCCTCGGGCGTGCCCTGCGCCACGATGGTGCCGCCGCGGTCGCCTCCCTCCGGGCCGAGGTCGATGATATGGTCAGCGCATTTGATCACGTCGAGGTTGTGCTCGATGACCACGACCGTATCGCCACCGTCGACGAGGCGCTGCAGGATGTCCATGAGCTTGTGGATATCCGCCGTGTGCAGACCCGTGGTCGGCTCGTCGAGGATATAGAGCGTGCGACCCGTGCTGCGGCGCGAGAGCTCCGTCGCGAGCTTCACACGCTGCGCCTCGCCGCCCGAGAGCGTCGTCGCAGGCTGGCCCAGCTTGATATAGCCGAGCCCCACATCCTTGATGACCTGCAGCTTGCGTGCGATACGCGGCACGTTCTGGAAGAAGTCCACGGCCTCATCAATCGTCATGTCGAGCACGTCGGCGATGTTCTTGCCCTTGTAGCGCACCTCCAACGTCTCGCGGTTGTAGCGCGCGCCCTTGCAGACCTCGCAAGGCACGTAGACGTCGGGCAGGAAATGCATCTCGATTTTCAGGATGCCGTCTCCCTTGCAGGCCTCGCAGCGGCCGCCCTTCACGTTGAAGCTGAAACGCCCCGCCTTGTAGCCGCGAATTTTCGCCTCACTCGCCTGGGCGAAAAGCTGGCGGATCGCATCGAACACGCCCGTGTAGGTCGCGGGATTCGAGCGCGGCGTGCGGCCGATGGGCTGCTGATCGATGTCGATAATCTTGTCGATATTTTCCAGTCCCCTGATGGCTTTGTGCCGCCCCGGCTTGCCCTTGGCATGATAGAGGCGCGAGGCAATGCCCTTGTAGAGGATTTCGTTCACCAGCGTGCTCTTACCCGAGCCCGAGACGCCTGTCACCAGCGTCAACGTGCCGAGGGGGATTTTCACCATGAGATTTTTGAGATTGTTCTCCTGCGCCCCCACGACCGTCAGATATTTGCCATTACCGGGGCGGCGCTTCGCGGGCACGGGGATAAATTTTTTGCGTGAGAGATACTGGCCCGTCACCGACTCGGGCACCTGCATGATCTCCGCCGCCGTGCCCTGGGCCACGACGCGGCCGCCCTGCGCCCCCGCGCCCGGGCCGATATCCACGATGCAGTCCGCCGCGCGCATCGTGTCCTCATCGTGCTCGACCACGATGAGCGTGTTGCCGAGGTCGCGCAGATGCTTCAGCGTGGCCAGCAGGCGGTTGTTGTCGCGCTGGTGCAGGCCGATGCTCGGCTCATCGAGCACGTAGAGCACGCCCTGCAGGCCCGAGCCGATCTGCGTGGCCAGGCGGATGCGCTGCGCCTCGCCGCCCGAGAGCGTGCCCGCCGCCCGGGAGAGCGTGAGGTAGTCGAGGCCCACGTCGAGCATGAACTTCAGCCGCGCATGAATCTCCTTAATAATCTGCGCGGCGATTTTCTGCTCGCGCGCCGTGAGCTCGAGGTGCTGGATAAAGGCGTCCGCCTCGCGGATGGTCATGGCCGTGAATTCGTGGATATTTTTCTCCCCCACCGTCACAGCCAGCACCTCGGGCTTCAGCCGCGCGCCGTGGCATTCCGGGCAGGGAATCCCGGTCATATAGTTCTCATAGGACTCGCGCATCTCATCGGAATCCGTCTCGTGATAGCGGCGCTCGAGCAGGGGCATCACGCCCTCGAAGGGCACATGATACGATTTGTACTCGCCGAACATATTCGTATAGTGGAAATGAAAGGCTTCCTCACCCGAACCGTAGAGCAGCATCCGCTGCGTGGCTTTGTCGATGTCCTGCCATGGCGTGTCCGTCGTGTAGCCATGCGCCTCGAGGAGCGCTGTCATCACGCACATCGCATAGGAGTTCTTATTCGTCGAGAGCGGCTCGAACACACCCTGCCCCACGCTGAGTGTCGGATTGGGCAGAACGAGGTCCAGGTCGAACTCCATGTGGCTGCCCAGGCCCGTGCAGACGGGGCAGGCACCGTAGGGGCTGTTAAAGGAAAACATGCGTGGCGTGAGCTCGGGCAGGCTGATGCCGCAGTCCACGCAGGCGAAGTTCTCACTGAACATGAGCAGCTCGCCGCCCAGCACCTGTACGTAGACCACGCCCTCACCGAGTTTCAGCGCCGTCTCCAGCGAGTCCGCGAGGCGCGTCTCCATGCCCTCGCGCACGATGAGGCGGTCCACCACCACTTCGATAGTGTGCTTTTTCGTTTTTTCCAACTGGATGTCATCATTCACATCGTAGACTTCGCCGTCAATGCGCACGCGCACATAGCCCTCGTGGCGGATATGCTCGAGGATTTTCTTGTGCTCGCCCTTGCGCCCGCGCACCACCTGCGCGAGGATGAGCAGTTTCGTGCGCTCGGGCAGCGACGTGATCTGATCCACCATCTGGTCGATGGTCTGTTGCGTGATGGGCTTGCCGCACTTCGGGCAGTGGGGCCGCCCCACCCGCGCGTAGAGCAGGCGCAGGTAGTCGTAGATTTCCGTCACCGTGCCCACCGTCGAGCGCGGGTTGCGGCTCGTCGTCTTCTGGTCGATGGAGATAGCCGGTGACAGGCCCTCGATGGAATCCACGTCCGGCTTGTTCACCTGTCCGAGGAACTGGCGCGCATAGGCCGAGAGGGACTCCACGTAGCGCCGCTGCCCCTCGGCATAGATGGTATCGAAGGCCAGCGAGGACTTGCCCGAGCCCGATAGCCCCGTCACCACGACCAGCTTGTCGCGCGGGATATTCACGTCGATATTCTTCAGATTGTGCGCCCGCGCGCCCTTGATGCGAATCATATTATCCATAAATGTGCCTCTATTTATCTTCTGACATTTCTTTAAGCAAAACCTGCTTGCCGCAGAACGCCACGCCGTACTGGTGCACCTGCCCGATGCCACGGGCGCGGAACGGTGCCATGTAGTCCCGCTCCTTTATTTGCTTTAGTGCTGCCTCAGCTCTGTCTGCCAACTCCGCGTCATGATCTGCAGTCTTGAACTCAAGCAACAAACCGGTTTTCGCCGTGTCTTTTGGAAACACGGCTACGTCAAAGCGGCCATAGCCCGCCTCACGGTTGGACTGTACCTCGTAGTCAGGTACGAGCACCGCCGTCATACCGAGCACGAAGCCGTGATAGAAAGATTCCTTTGCGCCGGTATCAAACGCACTCACCATGCTTTCGAGGAACTTGCTCAGCCCCGTTTGGGCTTTTTCTGCATCACCGGCCAGCAGGGCCTGCATGAGCCGCACCAGCGCCGATTTTTTCTGATAGTGCCGAAACCGCCGCAGGATTTCGTCGGCAAAAAGGCTCTGTATTTCCTTGTTGGGCAGGCACAGGTCGTACTGCGTCTCGTAACCGATGCGCTGCTCACCGGCCACCGTGAGGTAGCCTGTCGTCACCAACATGGTATAGAGCGCATCTTCGTCATCACCGATATCGCTGTAGATCACGCCCTCGCGCAGAAACGCCTGTACGCTCCCACCCTGCAAGAGTGACTCCAGCGTCGCCGCATGCTCGTCATCGATGGAGCGCATCAGCTCTGCCAAAATGGCATTTCCCGAAGTATTGACCCAATACGGCCGTGGTTCACAGTCGTTTGCAAAGTATTGCAAGACCGACCATGGATTGTAGATTTCCCTGCCTCGCAAGCGATAACCATCGTACCAGTCCTTGATTTCAGGCAGTTTATCCTGCCACCCAAAGTCCTGCGCCATTCTGTTCACCTCATCCGGCGTAAAACCAAAGGCCTCCGGATAGCGTGGTGACAAAATACTGTCTACTTGCAGATTATTGAGATCGGAAAAAATACTCTCCTTTGAGATGCGCAACACACCCGTGAGCACGGCAAAATCCAAGGATGGGTTCGTCTTGAGGGCCTTCGTCAAAAGCACCCGCATAAACTCAACGACATGGTCATAAAAGCCATACTGCCAGCCCTGTTGTATCGGCGTATCATACTCATCCAGCAACAGGATAGGTTTACGCCCATAATGCCGATTCAGGAGATGCAGCAGAAGCTCCAGTGCATTCATCTCGGATACCAGCGCTGCCTTACCCATATAAATTTGCTCGAAATTCTCTCTATCGACAGAATCCAGTTCCACATCTTTGAGCAGAAAACGATATTTGCGAAACAGTTCCGAAAACACATTCCGCAAGCCACTCTCCATTTTTTCCCAGCTCGTGAATTTGAGCTCCCGCAAGGTCAAGAACACCACTGGCCGCGTTCCCTGCCCCAGCATGGCTTCGGCGTCCTTGGCAATCGCGAGCCCGTCGAAGAGTTGCCGATTTTTCTCTGCCTGCTCAATGTCAAAAAAATACCGGAGCATAGAAAGCATCAACGTCTTGCCAAAACGCCGTGGCCGCGTAAAGAGCGTCACCGCTCCGTGCCTGTCCATAAACTCACGGATAAACGGCGATTTGTCCACGAAATAATACTCGCGCCGCACCTGCGCAAAATCATCCTCGCCAATCGGTAAACGGTAATGCACCCTGACTCCCTCCCAACTATCTCTTTTTCTCCCTGCCCGGCAGCGTGCCGGCCAGCTCGAGAATCATATCGCGCAGCTCCGCCGCACGCTCGAACTCGAGCGCCCGCGAGGCCTGCTGCATCTCGCGCGTGAGCGTCTTGACGAGATTGGCCTTGTCCTTTTTGCTGAGTTTCTTCTTCGGCCTGCCGTCCTTGGTCGTGTAGCTCGCGCCGCTCTCCGCCACCAACGTGGTCTCGATGAGCGGCTTGATGGGCTTCACGATGGTCTTCGGCACCATGTGGTGCTCGTGGTTGTAGGCCTGCTGGATTTCGCGGCGACGGTTCGTCTCCTCGATGGCCCGCTGCATGGAATCCGTCTTGCGGTCGGCGTACATGATGACGTGACCGTGCGCGTTGCGCGCCGCGCGGCCGATGATCTGAATCAGCGAGGTATCGGAGCGCAGGAAACCCTCTTTGTCCGCGTCGAGGATGGCAATCAGCGAGACCTCCGGCATGTCGAGGCCTTCCCTGAGCAGGTTGATGCCCACGAGCACGTCGTACTTGCCCGCGCGCAGGTCGTGGATAATCTCCGCGCGCTCCATGTTCGCGATATCGGAGTGCAGGTAGGTGACCTTGATGCCCACTTCCTTCATATATTCCGTGAGATTCTCCGCCATTTTTTTCGTCAGCGTCGTCACGAGCACGCGCTCGTCGCGCTCCATGCGCAGCTTGATCTCCGAAAGCAGGTCGTCAATCTGCCCCTCCAGCGGCCGAATCTCAATCTCCGGGTCCAGCAGACCCGTAGGGCGGATGACCTGCTGTGCCACCTGCTGCGCGTGCGTCAGCTCGTACTTGCCCGGCGTGGCCGAGACGAAGATAATCTGGTTGATGCGCTCAGAGAACTCCTCGAAGGTCAGCGGGCGGTTGTCGAAGGCCGAGGGCAGGCGGAAGCCGTTCTCCACCAGCGAGACCTTGCGGCTGCGGTCGCCCGCATACATCGCGTGCAGCTGTGGCAGCGTCACGTGGGACTCATCCATGACGATGAGAAAATCCTCGGGGAAATAATCGAGCAGGGTATAGGGTGCGTCGCCCGCCTTGCGGTGCGTGAGGTGACGCGAATAGTTCTCGATGCCCGAGCAGTAGCCCACCTCAGCCATCATTTCGAGGTCATAGTTCGTGCGCTGCTCCAGCCGCTGAGCCTCCAGCAGCTTGCCTTCGTCCTTGAATTTCTTCAACTGCTCATCGAGCTCCACGCGGATGTCCTGCATGGCAATCTTGAGATCCTCGTCCGCCGTCACATAATGCGAGGCCGGGAAGACCATCACATGCGTGCGCTCGCCGTAGACCTCGCCCGTCGTCACATCGAACTCCAGCATGCGGTCCACTTCGTCGCCAAAGAGCTCGATGCGCACGGCGCGGTTGTTGTAGCCCGCGGGGAACACCTCGATGACGTCGCCGCGCACGCGGAACTGGCCGCGCTCGAAGGCGATGTCGTTGCGATCGTAGCGGATGGAGACGAGCTTGCGCAGGATGGCGTCGCGATCAACCTCCTGCCCCTTGTGCAGGGAGAGCACCATCTCATGATAGCTCTCCGGCGAACCGAGACCGTAGATACAGGACACCGAGGCCACGATAATCACGTCGCGCCGCTCAAACAGCGAGCAGGTCGCCGAATGCCGCAGCTCATCGATTTCATCGTTGATAGAGGCGTCCTTTTCGATGTAGGTATCCGTCGAGGCGATGTAGGCCTCGGGCTGGTAAAAATCGTAGTAGCTCACGAAATAGCCCACATAGTTATGCGGAAAAAAGGCCTTGAACTCGCTCGCGAGCTGCGCGGCCAGTGTCTTGTTGTGCGCGATGACCAGCGTCGGCTTCTGCACCTGCTCGATGACCTTGGCAATCGTGTAGGTCTTGCCCGTGCCCGTCGCGCCCAGCAGTACCTGGCAATCCATGCCGTTCTCCACGCCCGCCGCGAGGTCGCGGATGGCCTGCGGCTGGTCGCCCATCGGCTCGAACGGCGCCACCACCTGAAACGGCACATCCTGCGCCAGATCCATCGTATTCAACTTCGGCACCATCGCCATGCTTTCTTCCTCCCATCACGCTCGTGTCCTTTCAGCGAGGCCATTTTCTCTTCCTTATCTACGCTGGCCATTTCCCATGTTTATCCCACATTATACCACAACTGCCAATGCCTGCCATTAACAACCGACACATGAACACCGCTGCTATCCCCACAGATATTTCCTCGCTTTGGCAGGATTTATGCCCGCTGACGCGAAGTGTATGTGAGAGAACATAAAGATAACAACCAAGGGAGGATTATCATGGCAAAATATGCATTCATCACCGGCCATAGATATACCAAGGTGCCCGGCATCCAAATGCAGCGGATGTCGGGCACCTTTATTTCAGCCATCGAGCAATATATTATTTGTCCTGCCTGGCCAGCTTCTCTGCCGCGGTCGTGTTGCCGCCACGCATCGCGAGGACGACGCCGATGACGATGCAGCCGAAGCCCAGCCAGAAATACTTCGTCACGGGCTCGCTGAGCAGCAGCCAGCCGAGGAACGTGCCCACGACGGGCTGCCAGAACATGAACAAGCCGCCGATACTGGCATCCATGTAGGTGAGCCCCTTGTTCCAAAGGCAGAAGCCAGCCGTCGTCGAAATGAAACCAAGATAAAGCACGGAACCCCAAATGGACGGAGCAGCCATGGCGGTATAATCGGCCTGCGTAAAGAGCCACCAAAGTCCATAAGGCGTAAGCACGAGAAACGCGATGAGTACGCTGTAGAAGGTCACCGTAACCACAGAGTAATGGTGCAGGAACTTCACCAGCACCGACATCAATGCCCAGGTCAGGGCTGCCACGAAGAGTGACAGACCGCCCAGCCACGTTATCTGCAGATTATCCGGATCAAAGACAATGAAGAGCACCCCCACGGTCGCGAGCACCACCGACGCCACGCGCCCGAGGGTCAGTTTTTCGTGCAGCAGCCAACAACCGAATACGACCATAAAGGCGGGCGTCGCCGCCGTAATCACCGAGCCTGTCTGGGCCGAGGTCAGCATCGTGCCCATTTCCTGCGTCACGATGCTGAGTGTCTGCCCCGTGAGCGCTGAAAGAACCAGTAGCTTCCAATCTTTGCGCGCGATATGCCAGTCTACATGCATCGCATATCCCACAGCCAGCAGCGCAAGCAGTGCCGTACCGTAACGCATCCACACGAGCGGCACGGGCGGAATCACGAAAATCGACCAGCGCACCGCAATAAACATCGCGCCCCAGATGCTCCCTGCGAGCGAGAGCAGCAGGGAACCTATGAGTAAATGACGCAAAAGCAAAACCTCCCCTGCAGATATTTTACCAACATTGCCCTGACGGTGCAAGAAAAAGCCACAGCCCTGGGGCAGGCTGCGGCTGGTTTGGGATGCAGGGAACCGAAGTTCCTTTGCGAGAAACTAAGAGAACTGAGAATCCGTATCTAATGGGATGGGATACGATACGGAGCGGCATCGCACAACTGCTTTCACAGACGTTCGTACTCTGCCGCGGCCAGGATGAACGGTCCGAGGCCTTTCGGTTCATTCGTGACAATCGGCTCGCTCACATAGTAAGCGAAGGAACCATCGCGCTCGCCGTACGCCTTGGTCGGCTTGCCGCCGAGGCCGGCGACGAAGCAGATCTTGTTCAGGCAGATCGTGTGCATCGGCGTCTCCGTGATGAATTCGTCGAGCAGCCCCTGATAGCTGAGCTTTGCGAAATCGCGCATCTTCTCCGGCAGGAAGCCGAGGCGGACGCCCTTGAAGAGCGCGTAGGCAATCATGCAGGAGCCGGATGCCTCGAGGTAGTTGCCCTTGCGATCGCCGCACTCGAGTACCTGATACCAGACATGATGCACGGGGTCTGCTACCTTCATCAGGGCTTCCATCGTATCCTGGAAGTTCTGGATGAGCTCTTTCTTCTCCGGCATATCATCCGGCAACTGCTCCAGCGTATCGACGATGGCCATGCAGTACCAGCCCATGGAACGGCTCCAGAAATGCTTGGAGAGACCCGTCACGGGATCAGCCCAGGGCTGCTTGCGCGCATCATCGTAGGCATGATACAGGAGGCCATTGTCCTTGTTCAGCGTATGCTTGCGCGCAATGATGAACTGATGCGCAATATCCTCGTATTCCTTTTTATCCTGCGTGAACTCGCTGACATACTTCGCATAGAACGTCGCCCCCATGTAGAGGCCGTCGAGCCAGATCTGCTCCGGGTAGATTGCCTTGTGCCAGAACACGCCTTCCTTCGTACGCGGGTGATGCTCGATCTGGCTGCGCAGGAGGTCGAGGGCCTTCTTATAGGCGGGATCCTTCGTCGCCTGATAGACGGTCAGCAGAATCTTGCCGTTGTTCAGGTGATCGATGTTGTACTCATCCACACTATAGCCACGAATCGTGCCATCCGGCTGAACGAAGGTATCGGTGCAGGACTTCACATAGTCGAAGTATTTCTGCTCGCCCGTGCGTTTCCAGACCTCGGCGATGCCGTCGAGGGTCAGGCCGAACTCATAAGCCCAGTAGCTTGTAAGATCCGTCTTGCGGGCGATAACGGAATCCGCCATCCACTGGGAATAGCTTACTTTCTTTTCTGACATAATGTTTTGCTCCTATCTGTTTCTCATAAAAACGGTGATGCAGGCCACGCGACCTTGCATCACCGTTTCAGACTCTATCGATGCAATGAATCAATTGGCCGCTGCAGCCGCTGCTTCCTTGTCATGGTGCAGCAGATGGTTATGGCCGAAGCACTGCTCATATTTCCAGCCCGTCAGGGACTCGATAGCCTTGCGGGTCTCCGGCGTGACGTCAGCCATGCTGCCGCCAGCCTTGATGCGATGTACCTCGTCGACGAGGAGCTTATGGTTCTCTTTCGTCAGCGTGAGGTTACGGCTGATGAGATAGATGACCACGCAGAGGACGATAGGAACAACGATGGTCATGAAGAGGACACCGTCGATTGCGCTGGCCGTCTGCGTGCCGGCACCTTTCTCGAAACCGAAGAATGCGAGGCCAACGCCGAGCAGGAAACCTTCCATGGCGGAAGCGACCTTGGAGAGCAGGCCGTTAACGCCCGTGTAGATACCCTCACGACGCTCCATCGTGACAGCCTCATCGATATCTGCCATGAACGGCAGCTGGAAGACTGGGATATAATCCGCGCCTGCCTTACCAACATTGTTGACAATGGCGAGGATGGTCAGCCAAACGATAACCATGTTCTCCTCCATGCCGACCTGGCCGACATAAAGGACGTAGTAACCGAGCAGGGAAACCGTGACAATCACGCCGACGATCTTGAAGGCGAACGGGCCGCCATAGCGATAGCAGAGCGTGATGAAGATTGCGAGGGCGATGAAGGAAACCAGCGTACCAACAGAAGTAATGATGGACGTAGCACTCTTCGTGAGGCCCAGGGCATAGATAACGTAGTAGGTGAATACACCAGCGGCGAGGTTCTTGTAGATACCGATGAAGAGCATCATGCCTGCATGCAGGCGGAAAGCGCGGATGTGCATGGAAGCGCCGACATCGTTGATGAGCTTCAGCAGCACGTGATGGACACTGCCCATCTTATCGGTATAGTGGATGTCCTCCGGTGCGCGCTCGAACGTGAGGAAATACACGGCAACGAGGGACAGGGACGTTACGATTGCATAGGAGAGGCCGGTATAGAAGTAAGCATCCACGTTTCCTTCACCGAGTCTCTGGAAGAAGAAGGCCGGGAACAGCAGAGCGATCGTCGAAGCGAAGGTGCCGCAATACTGCTTTGCCGAAACCAGTGTCGTCTTCTCGGAAGCCTTCTGGGTCATCTCCGCCGGCAGCGTCGGGCCAGGCACCATGACCATCGTGAAGATCATCTCATAGAACATGTTCGCAGCCAGATAGAACGCGAACGTATGACCCGGCGTCCAAAGAATCGGATAAGCGATGAGTACCAGCGGTGCGCCGAGCAAAATAAAGAAGTGGCGGCGGCCGAATTTCTTGCCGAGCTTCGTACGGCCGAAGTTATCGCTGATGAAGCCCCAGACCGGGTTGGCCAAAGCATCGATCAGACGGGCGATAGTAAAGATAAGACCGGCCTGTACGGCAGGAATATCACAGGCTGATGTATAGAAGAACATCAGGAAGGCGGACGACAGGGCCTGTGTGCCGCCGCCGAGGAAGTTCAGGCAAGCATAGCCCAGAACGTTCCACCAGGTTACTTTACGTGCTTTCATGGTTTTTTCCTCCCCAAATATGAACACGTTATGGAACTTAATCTTACACTGCTTGTTCAGCAGCTGAGCTTTCGCCGATATCCACCGTCTCATCCTTCTGGCGGATACCGTTGATCGTTACGTTCTCCAGCCGCAGGTGCTTGATATTCTCGAGCACTGCATGGCCTTTGACGCCCTCCAGGATCATGTTGCGGAACGTGACGTTCTCGATGGGAGCCTGCTTAAAGCCCCGCAGGTAGAACGCGTGTTCGGCATCGATGGAGCTGTTGGCTTTCGTCACGAAACCATCCACGGTCACATTGCGCAGGAGCGGCATGTAGTTGCCGTTCTCCCCTTCCTCGTAGAAGAAGTTGCAATGCACGACGGCGAGGCGCGATTTGTTAACCACGCTGTCGCGTACGTAAATGTTCTCGAGACGTCCGCCACGCTGGGCATTGGTCTTGAAACGCACCGGGTAGTCGAGATTCGGGCTGTCGAAGCTATTGTGCTCGGCGAAGACGTTCCTGACGCCACCCGAGATCTCGCTGCCGATGGTGATGCCGCCATGCCCATTGCTGAAGGTGTTGTTGCGGATAATCAGGTTCTCGCAAGGCACCCCGATGCGGCGTCCGTCCTGATTGCGGCCGGACTTGATGGCGATGCAGTCATCACCGGTCTGGAAGTAGCAATCCTCAATCAGTACATTCCTGGAACTCTCCGGATCCACTCCATCGTTGTTGTAGAGGTTAGTTTCGACGTGGATCCCTTTGATGAGTACGTTCTCGCAAAGTACCGGATTGATCTCCCAGAAGGGCGAATTGGCAATCTGCACATCCTGCACGAGGACATTCTTGCAGTGATAGAACTGGAGGAAAGGCGGCCGCAACGTCGAGACCTTCTCATCGAAAACCCGCTCTGCAGGCGCAACATCCTCCGCACTCATGCGGAAGAGGCGCTGGCGCTGGATTTCCTGATCCGTCTCGCCAAAGTAACCGAACTTCCACGGCATCCAGTTGAACTCATCGGCACACCCATCGAGCGTGCCTTCGCCTGTCACCGCGATATTTTCAGCACCGTTCGCATAGATGAACGGTGAGAAATTCATGCATTCTACGCCTTCCCAACGGCTGAAGCGCAACGGATAATACTTTGCGCTCTTGTTCCGCATGAAGCAGAGCTGCGCCCCCAGGGAAAGGCGAAGTTCAACATTGCTCTTCAGCTCCAGCGCACCCGTGTACCAGATGCCCTCCGGCACGAAAACCGTGCCGCCGCCATCCTTAGCCGCTTCATCAATGGCTGCCTGAATGACCTTGCCGGAGTAAGGAACCTGACGCGTGTGGCGTACGAGGCGCTTGCCCGTGTACTCCTTATCCTTCTTCAGGTCCTGCTTCGTGCCGCTGTACGGGCCGTCCGGGTGTGTGAAGAATTCCTCTTCTTCGATCGTCACCAGGCTATCGTAGCGCTCAGCACTGATATCATAGAGCTTTTCCGAAGTTTCCCTCTTAGCCAGGGGCTCCGTATGACTCACGATGTCATCATAGAGTTGCTGATTCCATGTGAACTCCATTGTCGGCTGTTCCTTCTTTCTCGTATTCTCTGTCTCTTCGTTCTCTATTTATCTTACACGTTTATGGTATCATTTTTTCGCATTCAGACGTAGAGAATATATTTAGACAAATCATAAAGTTTTAAAGGAACACAAAAAATCACCGTCCAGTCATAGCAAAAGCTAAAGCTGAACGGTGATACATTCCTTCAACGCTATAGTTTTCAAGCCTTTTCCGACTTAGTCGAGCGCAAAAACAGCTGCGTGAGCTGCTCTTTCGGGTCGCGATGATCGTGGACAATCTCATAGACCGTGCGGCAGATGGGCAGCTCGACCTGATACTTCTCCGAGAGGTCCATGAGGGCCTCGGCCGTGTAGACTCCCTCCGCGAGCTTGGTGAAGGGCTCCCCCTTGATGAGGTCCTCGCCAAAGCGGCGGTTGTTGCTATGCGGCGAGAACAACGTGGCCTCATAATCGCCGAGATGCGAGAGGCCATAGACCGTCATCTTGTCGCCGCCCATCTGCTCGATGAGACGTGAAAGCTCCCGCGTGCCGCGCGCCATGAGCGCACCCTTGAGGCTGCTGTAGCCGAAGCCGTCGAGCATGCCGGCTGCGAGACCGATGACGTTCTTAGCCGCCGCGCCGATCTCCGTGCCCAGCAAATCCTCGCCATAATAGAAGCGGATGAGCGGGCTGCTGAAGATCCCGACAAGTTCCTTCGTGAGCGGCAGTTCCTTCGCTGCGATAACCATGCAGTTCGGGATACCGCGCAGGAAGTCCTGCACGTGGCCGGGACCGACCCAGACCGCCGTGCTGCTCCCGAGGCCCGTCTCCTCATCGAAGACCATGGAAAGGCGTTTGCCCGTACCGATTTCCAGCCCCTTCATGCAGAGCACGAAGCGCTTGCCCGTCAAATCATGCGTGGCGAGCTGACGCGCAAAGCCGCGCAACTGCTGCGCACTGATGGAAATCACGATAACCTCGCCGTGCGCGAGCGCCTGCCCGAGGTCCGTCGTGAGTGCGACCTCCTCCGGCAGGTCGAGATACTCATTGGCCCGCGTAGCCTGCAGATGCTGCATATGCGCGGACTCCGGACGTCCCCAGAGCATGACATCGTGGCCGATATGCTGCGCATACCAGGCATGAAACGTGCCCCAGCGCCCGCAGCCCAGCACGGAAATCTTCATCAAAACTCATCCTTTCTCTGCTGCCATTCTTTTATGCCCCTGCCTGTACCTTCGCGCCCGTGATGTCACGCACGACCTCGCCTGCGATGATGAGGCCAACGACGGAGGGCACAAAGGAGATACTGCCCGGCACGGCACGCCGCATATCGCAGTTGCGCGCACTGCCCGGCGGGCAGATACACTGGCTGCCGCAACCACTTACCCTGACCTGCAGCGGCTTTTCTTTGGAATAGACGACCTTGAGCTTCGGGATGCGGAGTTCCTTGAGTTTCTTGCGCATCACACGCGCCAGCGGGTCAACGCTCGTGCGGTAGATATCCGTGACCTCGAAACGCGTCGGGGCGAGCTTGTTACCCGCGCCCATGCTGCTGATCAGTGGGATATGACGCGCGTGGCACTCCACGGCGAGATTAATCTTCGCCGTCACCGTGTCCACGGCATCAACGACATAATCATAGGGCTGGACAAAGAACTGCTCCGCCTTTTCCGGCAGGTAGAAATCCTCAATGGTATCGACCACGGCCTCCGGATTGATGGCGAGGATGCGCTCGCGCATGGCCTGCGTCTTCAGCTGGCCCACCGTCCCCGTCAGAGCATGAATCTGGCGGTTGATATTCGTGAGGCAGACCCGGTCGTTATCGATGAGCACGAGATGCCCCACGCCCGCGCGTGCGAGCCCCTCTGCTACGAAAGAACCGACGCCTCCCACGCCGAATATAGCCACCGTACTGGCGGCCAGCTGCGCCATGCCCTGCTCACCGAGCAGCAGCTCCGTGCGCGAAAATCTTCCCAATTTCTTCAATGTATCCTCCCTGGCGCAAAGAAGGAACTACGCGCCGGTAGTTCCTTCGCTTTATTTATCCTTGTGCGGCTCGTCCGGTGCCAGCTTGAAGGCCGGCATCGCGAAAGCGCCCTGCGGACGCTGCGGCTGCGCAGGCTGCCGACGCTGCATGAAAGCCGGAATCTGGAAGTCGTCCGCCTGCTGCGGCTGTGCCTGAGCCTGCTGTGTAGCCGACTGCTTGGCATCGGCTGGTCTGGCCGATGCCGCCGATTGCTGGCCAACCGGCTGAGGCTGACCGAAGGGACGCGGCTGGCTGAAGGCCTGCCCCATCGCCGCGGCCTGTCCAGGCTGGGGACGCTGGGCCTGTGGCTGCTGCATCTGCCCCACGGGACGCGGGCTGTCGATGAAGTCCGTCGCGATGACCATGGCCTGCACGTCACCCTTCATATTCTCGTCGATGACCGTACCGAGGATGATATTGACCTGCGGCGACGTGTGCTCATAGATATAGCGCGTAGCCGCATCGACATCGTAGAGGCTGAGCTCGGCATCGCCTGTGAGGTTGAGGATGAAGCCACGGGCATTCTCGACATTCTTGTCCAGCAGCGGACTGCTGATTGCACGCTGCAGCGCCTCCAGCGCGCCATTGTGGCTGCGGCCGAGGCCAAGCATCGCATCGCTGCTGCTGCTCTGGCGGAACACCGTCGTGACGTCGGCGAAATCGACGTTGATGACACCCGTCGTGAGGATGAGCTCCGCGATGCAGCTGATGGCCTCACGCAGTACCATGTCCACGGCCTTGAAGGCCGTGACCAGCGACATATGGCGGTTCTCCGGCAGACGCATGATGTTGTCATTCTTCACGGTAATCAGCGCATCCATGGTTAGCTGCATCTGGGTCAGCCCCTGCTCCGCAATGCGCATCTTGCGCGCACCCTCGAAGCTGAAAGGCAGCGTCACCACACCGGCCGATAGAATGTGCGCATCGTGCGCCATCCTCGCGAGCACCGGCGCAACGCCCGTCCCCGTGCCACCGCCCAAACCGGCCGTAATAAACACGAGATCGGCACCATTCATGGCCTCGCGCAGTTTCGCCTCATCCTGAGCTGCCGCATGCTGGGCCAGCTCCACGTTACCACCCGTACCGCGGCCACGCGTGAGCGGGGCGCCGAGCTGCACCGTCATGATGCTCTCATCGACCTGTGCAACCTGCTGCAGCTGCCGCGCATCGGTATTTACGGCAATGAGCTCAAGATCCAGCTTGTTATCCTGTGCCAGGCGCATCAGGACGCTGTTGCCACCGCCACCGACGCCGAACACCTTGATTTTTACCTTGGGCCGGCTGATCAGCTTACCTTCCTCTGCCATCTATGTTCCCCCTCAACCCACTGCTGTGGGATTGTTTGCTCCACGCGGGACGTCCCGCCATCACTGCCTGTTTCCCAGCGGGGAAGAAAAAGCGGAGCCGCAACGCTCTGCAGCTCCACTGCCTTTCCCGGCTAAGCCTCCACGCTCAGCTGAAAAGAAATACCGTAAGACATACCAGGGCAATTTTCAAACTATCCAATTTCACGCGTTACATCTCCTCACGATATGACAGGATCATGGCAGCGTTGCCAACAGCCGTACATCGGCTGCTGACAAAATTTACACCTTTTATTATACCGCCTGCCGTAAACGAATTCAATACGCATCACGTGAAATTTCATACAATTATGACTCTCTTGCAGCCCGCTGCCGGTACTCCTGCAGCAGCGCACCGAGCTGGGTCACGATGATGCCGCTGAACATGAGCACGCAGCCGAGAACCTGCGCCGGACTCATGACCTCGCCGAGGATGATGCAGCTGCCCAACACGCCAAAGACGCCCTCAAAGCTCATGAGCAGCGAGGCCGTGGCCGGCGGTGTATACTGCTGGCCGATAATCTGCAGCGTAAAGGCCACACCCGCCGAGAGCACGCCGCCGTAGAAGATGGAGAACCAGGCCGCACCGATGGCCGCGAGCTGCGGCGTCTCCCATAGAAGCATCGCCAGCACGCTGCCCAGCGCGACGACCACAATCTGCATCAGGGAAAGCTCGATGACATCGCTGCTGCCGGCAAAATGACCGATGTAGAGGATATGCGCCGTCCAGAAGAGCGCGCTCACGAAGACGATGACATCGCCGATATTGAGCACCACCGCTCCGTGAATAGAAAGCAGGTAAAGCCCGATGACCGCGAGCAAGGCACCGAGCCAGTTCCAAAACTGCACGCACTGATGCAGCAGAAAATGGGCAGCAATCGGCACGAGCACGATATAGAGAGCCGTGATGAACGCCGTCTTGCCAGCCGTCGTGTAGACCATGGCGACCTGCTGCAGCGACGAAGCCAGAAACATGATACAGCCCGCACCGATGCCGACGCGCCAGCCCGGCTGGTATTTGCCCGCCGCCTTGCGCGCAGCCCGTTTCTGCCGCGTTGCATACCAGAGTCCCGCGAGGAACAAAGTGCCGAGCAGAAAGCGCGATGATGCGTACGTAAAGGGCCCAAGTCCCTCCATTCCCGTCATCTGCGCCACGAAGGTCG
Organism: Selenomonadaceae bacterium UBA2897; assembly: GCA_002350105.1. Taxonomy (GTDB): domain Bacteria; phylum Bacillota; class Negativicutes; order Selenomonadales; family Selenomonadaceae; genus UBA2897. The sequence goes on from DEDT01000031.1 coordinate 45,844, forward strand.
TGCCCCAGATAAAGGCCGCGAGCAAAAGCAGGAGACTGCCTTTCCACTGCATAGTTTTTCCTCCATTCAGCAAAAAGGATATGGCCACATTCTGCCATATCCTCTGTAAGGTGTCAATTTTTACTTTACGCGATGCCCGTCAGCATATAGAAGATGATGCAGGCGAACGGCACGAGGAACTTGAGGCCAAGGCATACGATGATGTCGAAATAGCTTTCCTTGTGCGTGAGGCCGCAGATCGCAAGCAGCGTGACGAGAGCACCGGCATGCGGCACCGGGTCGATACCGATGGAAGCCACGGCCACGATGCGATGCAGCACCTCCAGCGGAATGCCGGCTGCCGTCGCCATCTGTGCCCACTGGCTGCCGAGCGCCGACAAAGCGATGGTCAGGCCGCCCGAGGCACTGCCCGTAATGCCGCACATGATGTTCGTCGTAATGACGGCCGAAAGCAACGGGCCGAAAGAATCGGCGAGGCCGATGAGGAACTGCGTCACCGGCTGGAAGCCAGGCATCGCGACGAGCACGCAGCCGAAAGCGTAGCCAGAAGCTACGTTGAGCACGGCCGTGCCCGAGGACAAAGCCGAATAGTTAATCGGGCTGAGGAAGCCCGGGCCATTCTTAAACGTCTTGCGACCGATAAAGGCGGCCACGAGAGAACTGATGATCAGCGCCACGGAGATAGACCAAATGGCCGAGACCTTGCCAACGCCAGCTGCAATGAGCTTCAGCTTAAACGGGGCAAAGGCATCGAGGCTGTCCGCTTCCCACTGATAGCCCCAGCTCCAATGGAACGGGTTCGAGAGCAGCACGTTCAGCACGATGACCAGCACCAGCGGCAGCAGCGCGAGGTACCAGGGAATCGGATTTTTCTGCTGCTGCGAATCCTCTTCGATATGGTTGCCGTAGCCTTCGCCCGCCGCCTTGAGGCGTTTGGCGCGGAAGTTAACCCAGCCCCAGCCGATGAGCAGGAACAGGAAAGAAGCAAAGAGGCCGATGCCCGGTGCCGCCCAGGTCGACGTCTCGAAATACGACGACGGGATGATATTCTGAATCTGCGGCGTGCCCGGCAGGGCAACCATGGCAAAGGAAAAGATACCCATCCATAAGGTGGCCGGCAGCAGGCGCTTCGGGATATCGGCGCGCTTGAAGACAACGGCACCAAACGGATACATGACGAAAGCGACGACGAAGACGGACAGGCCGCCGTAGGTCAGTACGCCGCAGCCCAGGAGTACAGCCAGCACCGCGCGCTTTTCGCCGAGAACATCCACGATCTTGGCTGCGATGGACGAGGCGAGGCCGCCCTTCTCCATGAGCTTGGCGAACACGGCGCCAAACAGGAACACCGGGTAATACGTCTTGACGTACTCCGCCAGGCGCGTCATGTAAAGCTCCGTGTACACGGGCAGGATATCGAACGTACTCGCGAGCGCCGCAAGACCTGCCATGAACGGGGCAATCAGAATGATGGACCAGCCGCGGTAAGCCAGATACATGAGACCGACCAGGGCCAGTGCGATACAAATTGCTTCCATTCGGAAATCTCCTCTCAGACTCTGTTGTGCCCAGGGAAACGCTGATTCAATCGTCAGCCCATCTTGCCGCATCTTTTCAGCCTATAGCTAACGCATAAGCGACCACTAAGGGCTAAAGCCCTAAGTATCTGCTTAGCGTCGTCAGTGACGCTCGACATAGCACCGCTATGCCTGCGCGCCACTTCCTAGCCTAGGCGAAAAATCTACGACAATCTGGACTAACTCAATGAATCCGTATTTCCCTAATGCACTTTTCGTATCTTACCATAAGGGATATTTATTGTCAACGCATGTCAGCCATACTTTTTGCTATTTCTCCCAGACAAACTCTTGACACCATAGAAACCGATTTATATAATAGCTATAGATAAAGATTGTGTTGTAATTCGGAACGCATTTAGTATTGTCAAATTCATTTGCAAACATTAAAGAAAGGTGACTACCAATGGCTGTCCATGTTATCAAGGAATCACGCCGCTGCTTGCAATGCAAGAAACCGATGTGCCGCACGAAAGGCTGTCCTGTGGAGACGAACGTTCCCGAGATGATTCAGCTCTTCCTCAAGGGCGACCTCAACGAAGCCGGCGCCAGGCTCTTCGAAAACAATCCGCTGAGCGTCTTCTGCTCGCTGGTCTGCGATCACGAGGCCCAGTGCGAAGGCCACTGCATTCAGGGGCTCAAGGGCGCGCCGATTCAGATCTCTTCCATTGAGCACTACATTTCCAACACCTATCTCGACAATGCGGTTCTCGCGCGCGAGCCGCTCAACGGCCAGCACGTCGCCGTCATCGGCTCCGGCCCCGCCGGTCTCACCGTCGCCGTGAAGCTCGCCCAAAAGGGCTACGATGTGACGATCTTCGAGAAAATGGATAAGATCGGCGGCATGATGCGCTACGGCATCCCCGACTTCCGCATGCCAAAATCCATCCTCGACCGCTATGAGAAAAAACTGTTGGAGCTCGGCATCCACATCCGCCTGAACACGAGCATCGGCCGTGTCATCACCATCGACACGCTGCTGCAGGACGGCTACGACGCCGTCTTCATCGGCTCTGGTGTCTGGCAGCCGCGCTCACTCGGCGTCAAGGGCGAGAGCCTCGGTAACTGCCACTTCGCGATCAACTACCTCATGAGCCCGGAAGCCTTCCATCTCGGCGACACCGTCGCGGTCATCGGCTCGGGCAACAGCGCCATCGATGTTGCCCGCACGGCCATCCGTAAGGGCAGCCGCCACGTGACCATCTATGCGCGCCATCAGGAAGTGCGCGCGAGCATCCGTGAATTCGAGTACGCCCAGGCCGATGGCGTGGACTTCGAGTTCAACAAGGGCGTTGCCGAGATCACGAAAGACGGCCCCATGGTCATGGACCTCTACTACGATGATGAAGGCAAGCGCACGGGCCAGGGTGAGCCGTATCTCGCCAAGGCGGACAGCACGGTCATCGCAGTCTCTCAGGGGCCGAAGGATCGCATCGTGAGCTCCACCACCGGCCTCGAGACCACGGAACGCGGCCTCATGGAGGTCGACGAGAACGGCCAGACCACGCGCGAAGGCATCTACTCCGCCGGCGACGTCGTGCTCGGCCCATGGAATGTCGTGCAGAGCGTCAAAGCCGCGAAAAAAACCGCAGCCGCCATGGATAAGTATCTCACGGAACTGCGGGAAGCGAAGAAATAAGTTTCGCAGCATTTTATTTTGTTTTCTGCTTCAGGGCCGCCAGCTTGGCGGCCTTTTTTGCGCGGTACTGCCGCCGCACGACGAGCTTGTGCTGCATGGCCGCCGCGAAGTCACGTGCCGCCTGCAGATCTCCGGCATTGGGATGGCCTGCGGCCTCGGCCCAGCGCTTGAGGCTCTTCGCGCCGCCATGCGGGTCGTCAGGACCCGCATTTTTCCGTTTCTCTTTCAATGCCTCGTTGATGGCACCGCGGCAGCCAAAGGTGCCGAGGATCTCGCAGCCATCGCCGAGCGCATAGGCCGCGCGGGCAAAGGACGTAATCGCGTGCTCGCTGTGCGGGTCCGTACCATGGGTCTGAAAGAAGCAGACCTGTGCACCATGCACCTGCGGCAGGTACTTCAGCGTCAGTGGATCAGGCCCCCCAAGACGCAGCCAGTAGCCGATGCAGACGACCTCATAGGCGCTGAGATCCGTCGGTGCCTCCTGCACGCGGAACACATCCGCCTCCTCCACCTGTGCGGCAATGGCCTCAGCCACCTTCTTCGTATTTCCCGTTACGGATGAATAAATCACTGCCCACTTGCCCATGCTCTTCTTCCTTTCTGCCGGCCACACTGACCGGCTTGCCCCTTTCGCGCTATTGCTATCTTTATTGTAGCGGGGGCTTTTTACATTTACCGTGCAATTTGTTACAATAGACCCGGATTAAAAATACCCTGATACACAGGCACAAGCAGCGCATCAGGGTTTGAAACAGCCATTGGCCATATAAAAGGAGTGTCTTTATGGAAAAACTACTCACATCTCCCACCAGCGTGCTAGCTCTGCTGGGCGTGCTGGCCCTCATCCTCGGCATGCTGCGCGTGCGGCGCATCGAATTCAGCATTCATCTCATCGTCAACATCGCCCTGATGCTCGGCCTCGCCATCATCCTGCATCAGATCCGTCTCTATCACATGCCCCAGGGCGGCAGCATCACGCTCGGCGGCATGGTGCCTCTGCTGCTGCTTGCCTACCGCTACGGACCGGGCATCGGTGCCCTGGGCGGCTTCCTCTTCGGCCTCATCAATATGATTCAGGACCCTTACATCCTGCATCCGGTACAGGTGCTCTTTGATTACCCGCTGCCCTACATGGCCATGGGCCTCGCGGGGCTCTTCCCACAGCGCATCCTTCCCGGCACGGCGCTCGCCTTCTTCACGCGGCTGATCTGCCACGTCATCTCAGGCGTGGTCTTCTTCGCCAGCTTCGCACCGGCAGGGCAGTCGCCACTTGTCTATTCCCTCATCTTTAACGGGACTTACCTCGTGCCGGAATTCATCATCTGTGCGGTAATCCTGCGGCTGCTGCCGCTGGAGCGCCTGCTCGTCGCCATGGACCCGCAAAGTCCGCGCCGCACGTGACGAGCTATCATTTTACTGACATAGGGTGATGATGGCATGTTCCAGCACTTCATTGCCCGCCTGGCCTGTCTTGAGCGTATAATCGGCATCGATGAGCTCAAGCAGGCCATTTTTTAATGCCTGCGCAGAGAATCCTGCCGCCGCACGCCCCACGCGTTCGGCTATGTAGGGATTAAGCTCCAGCTGTTTGGCCAATGCCTTGCCACGGATGCCCTTCGCCTGCAAAACCTGTGCCTGCCAGAGCTGGCGCACATGGCGCGTGAGCAGCACGAGGATAACGGTGAAATACGTGCCATCGGCGAGCTGCCGCCGAAGCAGCGCCAACGCCCGGCGCACGTTACGCTGGCTCACGGCATCGAGCAGGGCAAAGACGGAGACCTCCGGCAAGCCCGCAAAGACGGAAACGAGCTCTGCGCGGCTGATGCGCCGATCCCTGCTGTACATCGCCACCATATCGAGCTGCTGGTCGAGATAGCCGAGGTCGATGGTTTGCATCATGCTGACCGCCGCCGAGAAATACGCCTCCGCGTCCCGATCCATGTCCTTGTTCAGGCTTTGCAGCTTGCCCTGCAGCCACTCGTTGATGTTCCAGGCACGGATGGGGTCGGCCTCCAGCACAAGGCCTGCCTTATCGATGGCCTTGTAGAGCTTCTTGCGCTTATCCACCCTGGCATGGGAGATGAAAATGCAGTAGCTGTAGTCCGGCATATTCTGAAGCGTCGCGATGAGCTGTGCCAAAGGCTCGTCCTTGCCACCGCGTTTCCTGCCCGCAGGAGCCTTGTCCTTATCCTCTGCCTCTGCATCCGCCCCTTTCTTCGCGGGGCGCAGCAGCGTGCTGTCCTCCACGATGACGATATGGCGCGGCGTGAAGAACGGCACTTCCTCCAGCATGCCTGCCAGCGTAACGGGCGATACCTCCCCCTTCAGCTTCTCCAGCCCGTCCTGCTGGCCCCCCTCGGGAAAAAGCCGCCCGAGAATACGCTCCCGCGCCTTGTCGAGATAGTAATGCTCCTCGCCCGCCAGCAGGAAGACGTGCGGCAGCTCGCCCGACCGCGTCTTGCCCATAAATTCATTAAACTTCACGTTACTTCCGCCTTTCTGCCCCTGCGCAACAGGGTTTGCCTCCGGCCATAAATTTTCCATACCCAGCCGTACCATGCACAAACAAAAAACGCCGTGCTGTACTCCCTATAGTATAGCACGGCGTTTCTACCTGCGTCTTGATGATTTTAGGCACTCAATGTTTCAGTCGGAAGTGGCTGACCACCTCGCGCAACCCCCTGGCAGCACCAGACTGCTGCTGGCTCATCGCATTGACTTCCTTGACTGAGCCAGAAACCGAATCCACCGCCGCCGTCACCTGCGTGGAGAGTTCTGCCGTATCCTGCGCGGAGGTTGCAATCTGCTCCACGGCAGCGCTGACTTGCGCCATAGTCTCATTGACCTGCTGGCTCGTCGTGGCGATGTGCTCGGCCACGCGGCGGAAGGACTCCGCATCGCTGCCATACTGCTCTGCCACCTCGACAAAATTCTCGTACTGTGGTGCTACCATATCGTTGAGGAAACCCAGGATACCCTTCGCGTCACTGGAAAGGCTGGCAAAGGCATCCTGCACCGCCTTAATGGTCTTCTGAATTTCTTCGACAGTGTCTGCCGTCTCCTTGGCCAGCTTGCCGATTTCCGTAGCGACGACGGCGAAACCACGGCCCGATTCACCGGCACGCGCCGCCTCGATGGAAGCATTGAGCGAGAGCAGGTTGATCTGCTCGGCAATGCCGGAAATGGCCGTGGCCATTGTACCGATCTGCTCCACCGTCTTGGCCTGTTCGATGGAGGCTTCGAGCTTGCCGCTGAATTCGTTCCCCAGTTTCGTTGCCGACTGGCTGGCTGCCGTGGAGTCGGCCTGTACGCCCATCGCCCGATGCTGGATTTCGTCCGCCTGTTTCAGGCTGCGCTGCGCCTCATCAGAAAGCGACTGAATCGCACCACTTACGTCGTCCACGGAGGCATTGACCTCCTCGGTGGCCGAGCTGGCATTCATCATCGCGTCGCTGATGGCACGCATTTTCTCTTCGATGGCGTCAAAGCCTTCCTTCAGCTGGTTGGCCGACGCGCCGAGCGTCTGGCTGGAGGTCGTCATATTATCCGCCTCATGGGAGATATTGTTGATGACATTCCTGGTCTTTTGGAACATCTCATTCATGGCATTGCCCAGCAAGCCGATTTCATCGTTAGCGCCCAATGGATTCTCCTCACGCGCATAGTTCCCCTGCGCGAGATCCATCGCGAACTGCTGGTTCACGGCAATGCGCTTCACATAGCTGTCAATGGTGCGATAGGTAGCCAGCATCAGCAGTACCAGCACGATGGCAGCGACGACGACGAGTTTCCAGACCATGGAGCGCGCGCTCGCATAGAGCTCCTTCTCCGGCAATACCATACCCAGGCTCCAGCCCGTGTCCTTCATCGTGGCATAGGTCAGTACCTGCTTTACGCCATTGTCATCTTCATAGGTTGTGACACCGGCATCCTTGGTGACGACCTCTTTCATGGCTGCCGCCAGCGAGGGATTCTGCTCCTCCGTGGCATTGTCCTGCTCTTCGAGCCGCTCCTGCGGCACACCCGCGAGATAGACACCGTCATCTGAGACGAGGAAAGCGTGACCCGTTTCGCCGACCTTGATATCGTCAATGACGTCAGCAATTTGCTTCAGCGAGATATCCACCGTCGTGACACCGATGCATTTGTCGCCATCATAAAGTGGTGAAGCATAAGTGACCATGACGACCTTCGCCGCCGGATCAAAGTACGGCTTCGTGAGGAAAGCTTTACCCTTGCCCGCTTTCTTGCCGCCCACATACCATTCTTCATTCAGGTACGAGCCACTCTCCTGCACATAGTTGAAGTCCTTCTTCAGCTGTCCGTTCTCACGGAATGTGAACGGACATACCCACTCCTTGTCTGCGTTGTAGGCATAGGGATCGAACCAGATGCCGCCGCCATTGGCGAGACTCTGGTCGCCCAGCTCATCCACGATGTCGTCGACGAGATCCTCCTCCGTCTCATTCTTGTAGTCAAAGCCTGCATTGTAGGCCATGTGACGACAGGAAATCTCCATCTGGTTCAGCATTTCGTGAATCTCAGCGCTGTTCGCCCTCAGCGTCTGCTGCATGCGGGCCGTCGACATCTCCGAGATATCGCTATAGCTGCTGTACGCCGCGATACTCGTGATAATGATGAGTCCGATCAGGATAGCCGGCAACAGGATCAGGCACATTTTGAGTTTTATACTGCGGAACCCCGCGGGTACGGAAGACATAAAACCACTCCTTTCCCAAACTAACAATCACCGAAAAACATTAAAACAATTCCATTTGCTTATACAGTTAATTCGGCACCGCGAAGTAATTATCCTTCCGCGCACCACAAAAAACAGGCCGCAAATCTTGCGGCCTGCATAAGAAAAGAGGAACGTTGAAAAAGATTTAAGCTTTCAGGAAAGTATAGCTGCCATCGGCGCCGACATCGATGTTCACGGTGTCGCCTTCTTTGACCGCCCCGCTGATAATCTCCTTCGAGAGCGCCGTCTCGACCGTATGGACGAGCAGGCGTTTCAACGGACGGGCGCCGAAGTTCGGGTCGAAGCCCTGGTCTGCAAGACGCGTGAGCGCGGCCTCGCTCCAGGTCAGATGAATCTTGACCTGTTTCTCCAGACGGGCGGCCAGGCGCTGCAGCAGGATGGCGGCAATCTGCTTCACCTGCTCCTTCTGCAGGCCCTTGAACACGATGATGTCATCGACACGGTTCAGGAACTCGGGGCGGAAGTAGTCCTTGAGGATGCCCTTCACCGCCGCCCTGGCCTCGTCGTAATCCTTGTTGAGGATTTCGTGGGAGCCGAGGTTCGAGGTCATGATGATGACCGTGTTCTTGAAGTTGACCACGCGGCCCTTGCCGTCAGTCAGGCGGCCGTCGTCGAGAATCTGCAGCAGCACGTTGAACACGTCGCGGTGCGCCTTCTCGATTTCGTCGAGCAGGATGACGCTGTAGGGACGGCGGCGCACGGCCTCGGTGAGCTGGCCGCCCTCGTCATAGCCGACGTAGCCCGGAGGCGCGCCGATGAGGCGGGAGACGGTATGCTTCTCCATGTACTCGGACATATCGATGCGGATGATGCTGCGCTCGTCATCAAAGAGCGCCTCCGCCAGCGTCTTGGCGAGTTCCGTCTTACCAACACCCGTGGGGCCGAGGAAGATGAAGGAGCCAATCGGACGGTTCGGATCCTTGATGCCCGCGCGGGCACGCAGGATGGCCTCGCTCACTGCCGTCACAGCCTCATCCTGACCCACGACGCGCTCGTGCAGCACGCCATCCAGGTGCATGAGCTTGTCACGCTCGCCCTGCAGCATCTTCGTCACCGGCACGCCCGTCCAGCGGGATACGACCTCAGCGATATCTTCTTCGCCAACTTCCTCCTTGAGCAGGCGGTCATCCTGCGACTTCGCGTTGATGGCGGCCTCCTCATCCTGCAGCTGTTTCTGCAGCGCGGGCAGCTTGCCGTATTTCAGCTCGGAGAGCTTGTTGAGGTCGTAGGCGCGCTCGGCTTCTGCCATCTGGGCGTTGACCTCGTCGATCTCTTTCTTGACCGCGCGCACGCGCAGGATGGCCTGTTTCTCGGCCTCCCATTTATCCTTGAGCTCGCCTTCCCTGCGCTGCAGCTCCGTCTTCTCCGTCTGCAGTTTCGCCAGTCGGTCCTTCGAGGCGTCATCGGTTTCCTTTTTCAGTGCCTGCTCCTCGATGGTCAGCTGCATGAGCTTGCGACGGACTTCGTCAAGCGGCTGCGGCATAGATTCAATCTCCGTGCGCAACTTCGCGGCGGCCTCGTCGACGAGGTCGATGGCTTTGTCGGGCAGGAAGCGGTCGGAAATATAGCGGTCAGACAGCGTCGCGGCGGCCACGAGCGCGGCGTCGCGGATGCGCACGCCGTGATGCACCTCATAGCGCTCCTTCAGGCCGCGCAGGATAGAGATGGTATCCTCCACGCTCGGCTGGTCGACCATGACGGGCTGGAAACGGCGCTCCAGTGCAGCGTCCTTCTCGATGTACTTGCGGTACTCGTTGAGCGTCGTGGCACCGATGCAGCGCAGCTCGCCACGCGCGAGCATCGGCTTGAGCAGATTGCCCGCATCCATGGCGCCTTCGGCGGCACCTGCGCCGACCACCGTGTGAATCTCATCGATGAAGAGCAGGATCTGGCCATCGGATTTCGCGATTTCATTGAGCACATTCTTGAGACGTTCCTCGAATTCGCCGCGGAACTTTGCGCCGGCCACGAGGCTGCCCATGTCGAGGGAGTAGAGCGTCTTGTTCTTCAGCGATTCCGGCACGTCCCCTGCGACGATGCGGCGGGCCAGGCCCTCCACGATGGCCGTCTTGCCGACGCC
>DEDT01000031.1:55974-56095 GCA_002350105.1 Selenomonadaceae bacterium UBA2897
GGCCGATGACGGGGTCGAGCTTATTTGCACGGGCCGCCGCCGTGAGGTCACGCCCAAATTTCTCCAAGGATTTATAGCCTTCCTCAGGGTTCTCGCTGGTGACGTTCTGCTTGCGGTTCTT
>DEDT01000061.1 GCA_002350105.1 Selenomonadaceae bacterium UBA2897
TCGAATCTCCGGAAGCCCGGCTCGCCCATCACGACGGTCTCCGTCATCACGTACGCATTCAGCCCACTCGCATACGTCCCGGCATAGCAATCGGCTGCCATCGTCTTCCCGCTTCCAAGGCACAGGAAAAGGACAGCACTCAGCAAAAGGATGATACACTTCTTCACACGCTCCATCTCCAAAAAACAAAATCTCCTGGGGCAGGCTCACGTGCCTGCCTTACAATAGGAAAATCGTACGACTAAAAAATGTCAAAGAATTTTATTTCACAAAAAGAAATTAAGGAAAACGTCTATAATAAAAGAGAAGGAGGTAATCACCATGCAGACACTGGTAATCCGCTTTGGGATTTTTGGCAAAAGTTTAGGAACGCGGCAGATTGCAGGCACGTTTCGTTCAACGATAGAGAAAAAACTGAAAGAAGGACGTGATCTTGCCTTTGACATGGACGGGCTGAGGTCTTTATCCGATGCCTTTGCTGATGAGTGCTTCGGCAAGCTGGCCGTGGAATTCGGGATGCCGTTCATCAAGCAATATACGACGATAAGAAATGCCGAGCCGCGCGTTTCTGCTTCTATCCAACAGGCCTTCCGTGATGCGGAAAGGAAACAATCGGCTTAGGAGTTTTAGCTGTCAATCACACCCAAATGGATCTTTTCCCAAAACATTGAATATACCATGATTCCGAAAAAGCACGCAAAAAGAGACTGCTGCAACTATGCAAACCAGTTGCAACAGTCTCTTCTTATATTGCCATCTTGCACACGATAACTTGTGCAAAAAATATTATTTCGCCGCCCGCTTAATGATACTGAGTACGAGTTCACAGGAATCATAGAGGTCCTGTTCCATCAGTGTTTCCTGCGTCGTGTGACAGTCGGTCATACCGACGCCCATGACGACCGTGGGAATGCCATAACTATTGAAATGATTGGCATCCGAACCACCACCTGACTCTTCCAGAACTACCTTGAAGCCAAGTTCCGCACATGCCTCCCTGGCCAGCTGGATCGCGGGGCTGTCCAGCGGCATGGTGTACGGATCGTAATCCGGCAGAATGTGCACGCTCGCCTGGCATCCTGTATTCTTTATGCCCATGAGGAAATGACCGGAGATATCTCCCGAGAGCTTGCGCAACTTGTCCTTGTCACGACTGCGTGCCTCATAATGAATAATGCATTCTTCTGCTACGACATTGGCTGCGGTGCCGCCCGTGATGGTACCAGCATTGCAGGTTGTTTCCTCATCAATGCGCCCCTGCGGTGCCGTCGCCAGTAATTTTGCAGCTGCAATGATGGCACTGCGTCCCTTCTCCGGCTCGACACCCGCGTGAGCCGCCTTGCCACGCACTGTGATGAGCAGCTGATTCTTGCCCGGTGCAGCATAGGTCATATAGCCAGGATGTCCGTGCGTATCAAAGGTATAGCCGTAATCTGCATGAAGCAGGCTGCGGTCAAGATGCTGAGAACCGTGCACGCCGCCTTCCTCCGAAACGGTGAAGACGATCTGCAATGGGCCGTGCGGAATCTGCTGCTCTTGCAGCTGACGCAATCCTTCGAGAATGGCTTCGACACCGGCTTTGTCATCACCGCCGAGGATGGTATCGCCTTGCGAACGGATCACGCCATTTTCCAGTACAGGCCTGATGCCGCCGCATGGCTCGACACAATCCATATGTGCCGTGAGCATAATCGTCTTTCTGCCCGGCACCGTGGCGGCGAAATCCGCTACGATATTGCCTGTATTGCCGCCAAGTTCCTCACCGGCTTTATCTTCATGAATGGCGCTGGCTCCGAGCGCTTGCAATTTTTGTTTCAGGATATCGGCGATCTCCCGCTCGTCATGCGTTGAGCAGCGTACCTGTACCAAATCCATGAATTCCTCCAGTACACGTTTCTTATTTACCATCGTAATCCTTCTTTCCGTCGGCATAGCCGACAAATTTTTCAAATATCACACCGGACAGCAATTTCCTTTCCAGTCTATGATCGCAGCGTAAAAATTACTCTTTCCGTATGGCTTCGTGCAATGCCTGCAGAGCCTGCGGCAATTTATCCAGATCCAGATTGGAATAATTGAGCAGGAAACGGTGCTGGCTCACGGGCTGCTCAGTGAGCTGGTAGTCCTCCAGCGAATGAATGCGAATGCCCTGCGCGGCCAGGCGATGCTGGATGAGCTGGTCTGGCACCTCCGTCCTGAGCTCCAAGAGAAAATGCAGGCCAGAATCATTCTCCAGTACACGGCAGATACACGAGGGCAGCTGGGCACGGATAATGGCGAGTACCTGCTCCCGCTTGCGCCCGTAATGCCGCCGCATACGGTTAATATGCCGCTCAAAGTGCCCTCGCCGGATAAACGCCGCAAGGGTGTATTGCTCGAGTATCGGCACCGTACAGGCATAGAACGAGAGCTCCTGATAGAACCGCTTCGCAAGCGTTACAGGCAGCACCATATAGCTGATGCGAATCGAGGACGTAAGCGATTTGGAAAAGGTGTTCATATAGATGACACGTCCCGATGCATCGATGCTCTGCAGCGTGGGCAAAGGCCGCCCCTTCAGGCGAAACTCGCTGTCGTAGTCGTCCTCGATGATATAACGCACCGGCGACTGGTTCGCCCAGGCCAGCAATTCATAGCGGCGGCTGATGGGCATCGTGATGCCTGTGGGGAAATGATGATTTGGGCAGATATGCGCGATCTCTGCGCCCGCCGTCTCCAGCGCCGCCACGCGCACGCCCTGCTCATCCATATCGGCACAGGTACAGCGCACACCCTGATGCTCGTAGATCTGCTGCAACTTACGGTAGCCCGGTGTCTCGATACCGTAGACATGATTGCGTCCGAGCAGCTGGATGAGCAGGCCGTAGAGATACTCTGTGCCCGCACCCACAATAATCTGCGCGGGATCCACCGCCATGCCGCGAAATGACGCGAGATGACCTGCGAGTGCCTGCCGCAGTACGGCTACGCCACCACAGGGTGAAACCTGCAGCATTTCCTCCTTGTGCTGCGTGAGCATCTCCCGCGTGAGCTTCGCCCAGACGGAAAAGGGGAACTGCTCTACCTCCGTATGATTGGCCGAGAAATCAAAGATAGTTTTCTCCGTCCGTTCCGGTATAACCAGATGCGATTGCGGTGGACGCACCTGCGGCACCGTGCCCAGCGCGGCGACGAAATAGCCGCGACGCTCCTGTGCCACGACATAGCCCTCGCTGACCAGCTGGTCATACGCATTCTGCACCGTGATGGTACTAACGCCATTGTTGCGCGCCAATGCTCGTTTCGAGGGCAGATGCTCGCCCGCATGAAGCCTGCCGCACGTGATGTCCTCTTTGATACAGCTGCTGAGTGCGAGGTAAATGGGTCCCGGTACGTCCTGCAAATCATAAGTCAGCATCGCAGATCACTCCCTTCTGGTATGGGATATTTGCTTAAATTGGTTCTTTCCCTATAGCCAGATTCATTTTATCATAGGGAACATAAAAAGCAAGTGCGGCCGCTGAAGTCAGCACCGCGCCACAGGAGGTATTTTCATGGACAAGCAGCAATATGAACTCAATAAAGGCCTCGCCCAAATGCTGAAGGGCGGCGTCATCATGGACGTCACGACGCCGGAACAGGCGAAAATCGCCGAAAAGGCCGGTGCCTGCGCCGTCATGGCACTGGAGCGCATCCCCGCCGATATCCGCGCCGCGGGCGGCGTCTCGCGCATGAGTGATCCCGCGATGATCAAGAGCATTCAGGATGCCGTGAGCATTCCCGTCATGGCGAAATGCCGCATCGGCCATTTCGTTGAAGCCCAGATCCTGCAGGCCATCGAGATTGACTACATCGACGAGTCCGAGGTACTCTCTCCCGCCGACGATGTCTACCATATCAATAAACGCGCTTTCAAGGTGCCTTTCGTCTGCGGCGCGCGCGACCTTGGCGAGGCCCTGCGCCGCATCAGCGAGGGCGCGGCGATGATCCGCACCAAGGGCGAGCCGGGCACGGGTGACGTCGTACAAGCCGTACGCCACATGCGCCGCATGAACGCCGGAATCGCCAAGGTTGCAGCCCTGCGCGAGGACGAGCTCTTCGAGGCGGCCAAGAAGCTCGAGGTCCCTTACGAACTGGTCGTCTACGTCCACGAGCATAAAAAACTGCCAGTGGTCAATTTCGCCGCCGGCGGTGTCGCCACACCGGCCGATGCAGCTCTCATGATGCAACTCGGTGCTGACGGCGTCTTCGTTGGCTCCGGTATCTTCAAGTCCGGCGACCCGGCGAAGCGCGCAGCGGCCATCGTACAGGCTGTCACGAACTACGAGGACGCTGACCTGCTCGCCCGCGTCTCGGCCAACCTCGGCGAGGCCATGGTCGGCATCAACGCCGACGAGATCAAGACCATCATGGAAGAAAGAGGGAAATAAGATGCGTATTGCTGTACTAGCTGTGCAGGGTGCCTTCCGCGAGCATGAGGAGATGCTCGCCCGCCTCGGCTGCGAGACACAGGAAATCCGCGCGCTGAGCGATTTCGGCCAGCCGACGCAATGGGACGGCATCATCCTGCCGGGCGGCGAGAGCACGACCCAGGGCAAGTTGCTACGCGAGCTCGGCCTGTTCCAGCCGTTGCAACGAGCCATCCGGGATGGTCTCCCCGTGCTCGCCACCTGCGCGGGCCTCATCCTGCTGGCAGAAAAGCTCACCGATGACCCGACCGTACACCTGGGGACGCTGCCCGTAACCGTACGCCGCAATGCCTATGGCCGTCAACTCGGCAGCTTCACCTGCAAGGCCTCCTGCGGTCAGCTCAAAGAAGTCCCCATGGTCTTCATCCGCGCCCCTTACATCGAACAGACTGACAAAGATGTCGAGATACTGGCTACGGTTGACGGCCACGTCGTCGCGGTCCGCTACCAGAATCAGCTTGGTCTCTCCTTCCATCCTGAGCTGACGGAAGATACACGCATGCACGAATCCTTCCTCCGGCTTGCCGCCGACTACGCGCAACGCAAAACTAAAATAGCGTAGGTTCTCACTCATAGAAAAACGCCCCTGCAGCCATGCCAAACCGCACGCTACAGGGGCATTTCATTTGCAAGAATCAGGAGTCAGAAGGTCTGACCTTTTTCAAGATTTTCAGCCACTTTCGGCATCCACTCGGAGATATGGATATGTTGCGGACAGACACGCTCACAGGCGTGGCAGGCAATGCAGGCTGAGGCCTTGCCATAGCCCTGGTCGAGGTAGTTCTCGTAATATTCAATCTCCGGTGAGAAGTCGCGGCGCTGCATGAGCTTACGCGTATTGAAGAGTGCAAAATAATTCGGGATGAGGATGTTCTGTGGACACTTGCTGGCTTCCACGCAGTAGCGGCAGCCCGTGCAGGGCACGGCAATACCCGAACGGATCATCTCCGCTGCTTTGAGCAGCAGATCCCAATCAGCCGGAGACAGCGGCTCAAAATTCTGCATGAAGCCCGTATTTTCCTCCAGCTGTTCCATGTTACTCATGCCCGAGAGCACGACCATCACGTGGTCGAGGGTGGCCGCGAAACGAATGGCCCACTCGGCTGGGCTCCAATCCGGATGTGCCTTTTTCAGCAAGTCCTGCACCTGTTGGGGCGGATTCGCCAGCGTGCCGCCCTTGACCGGCTCCATGACGACGACCGGCAGACCGTGCTTCACAGCCACATCATAGCATTTATGGGACTGGATGCCCTCGCTCTCCCAATCGAGATAGTTGATCTGCAGCTGCACGAATTCAAAATAAGGATTCTCCGTAAGAATCTTATCGAGTACATCCGCCGAGTCATGGAAGGAAAAACCGAGACATTTGATTTCCCCGCTCTCACGCTTCCCCCGCAGGAAGGGCAGCACGCCGAATTTCTTCGCCTTCTCGTAGTTCACGCTGTTCATATCGTGCACGAGATAGTAATCGAAGTAATCCACGTGCAATTTCTCTTTTTGCTTCGCGAAAATCCCCGGCACCTGCTCCTTGCTCCTGAGCATCATGTCCGGCATCTTCGTGGCAATCGTGAACGTATTGCGCGGATAGCGATCCACAACGGCTTTGCCCACAGCTTCCTCGCTCATGAAATCATGATACATCCAGGCCGTATCGCAGTAGGTGAAGCCCCGCTGCAGGAACTTATCCACCATCTGCTCCACCTGCGGCATATCAATCGCTTTTTGATTATTTGCATCCGTCAAAGGCAGGCGCATAAAGCCCAGCCCAAGTTTCTTTGCTGGCATCTGCATAACTATTTCCTCCATGAATACATATACATTTGTTTTATTATACCGCTTCTTCCCATATGGATACAAGCTATAAGTTGCAAAATTCACGCATCTCATCCAGCGAACATCTCACACTGAAGGTCCATGAAAAACTGAAGAAAGAGTCCTCTTCCTTGAGTCTCTCAGACTTTCCCCGTATAATAGGCTCCAGAGGTGTACAGATTATGAAAAATTTCTTTTTTGGGCCATGGCTACGGGTACTGCTCCTGGCCGCCCTGCTCCCCTGCCTGCTGGCTTGGCCGCAGGCGGAAGCTTCTATCTCTCGTGAGGGGGAGATCGCCACGCCCGCGTACTGGCAGGCGCACCAGAAGGATGGCACGCAGGTGCTGCTGAGCCATGCGGAGATCCAGCAGCTGAATGCCAAAATGCACGACACGGAACCGACGCTGCGCGATATGACGAAAGAGCCCGCACAGTACGATGGAGAAACGGTTAAGGCACTTATCTGGAACTCGACGCAGGAGTATTGGCCCAAGGACACGATGGATAACGAATATACCGATGCGGGCTGGCTGAGCTGGGCCAAATGGAACGATGTGCTCACCAACCGCAATATCGCCAACGTCCCCGCGCAGGTCAATGTCCGCTACGCCGTCACGACGACGCGGGTCGACCTGCGCCTGCTGCCAGAGGCTGAGGGCTGGTATTCAGGACCGGGCGAAATCAGCCGCCACTACGACAGCCTGCAGGCCACGGCTGTCGACCCCGGTGAAGCCGCAGCCGTCCTGCACATCAGCGGCGATGGCCGCTTCGCCTTCGTTGAGCTGCGCCACTACCGCGGCTGGCTGGCGCTGGACAAACTCGCCTTCACTGACCGTACGACCTGGCAGCAATTCGCCGCGCCACAGGATTTTCTCGTCGTGACCGCGCCGAAAATCCGCCTCACAGCAGGTGGACAGGAACAGGTCTACCAGATGGGCGCAAAAATTCCCGGCCAGATGCAGGCCGATGGCCGCTTCCTGGCCACGCTCCCCGTGAACCAGCAGGGCGAGCTCACCCTGCAGCAGGTTCCCCTCACGCCGAACGATGACCTGCATCGCGGTTTCCTGCCCTACACACGCAACCATACCATCACACAAGCCTTTCGCTTTCTCGGCAGCGTCTACGGCTGGGGCGGACAAGATGAAAGCGTCGACTGCTCCTCCTTCGTTGGCGATGTCTACCGCAGCATGGGCATAGAAATCCCCCGCGATGCCGACCGACAGGAGGCCGCCATGCCGCAT
The DNA here is from genome assembly GCA_002350105.1 of Selenomonadaceae bacterium UBA2897. Lineage (GTDB taxonomy): Bacteria > Bacillota > Negativicutes > Selenomonadales > Selenomonadaceae > UBA2897. The sequence continues at coordinate 7,502 of DEDT01000061.1, forward strand.
CGGACGCCTATGTACGGCAGCACAGCGGAACGCTATGCCACGGTGCGCACGGCCGATGTCGGTGCACTGCTCTTCAAGCCCGGCCATGTCATGATGTACCTCGGCACAGATGATAGCGGCACGCCCATGGTTATCCACTGCGCGAGCAGCTACTACGCGGGCGGCTATAAGCACTACATCCGCCAGGTCATCGTCTCCGACCTCACCTATCAGAATGGCTCGGGCACGGCAACCATTGATGGCCTGACCAGCATCGGCCAGGTACGCTAAAACCACAGACGATAGGCTTCCCATGCGAATAGCCAGAGAGTGGCTCACGTCACTCTCTGGCTATTGTTATGAAAAGTTTCTTCGTA
>DEDT01000048.1 GCA_002350105.1 Selenomonadaceae bacterium UBA2897
TTTCGGGACGAGCGTGATATAATGGTAGCATGGATTAGTTGGAAAGAAATCGTGTTTCTATTTATTTGCACGCAGTTATACGGGATTGGCGTTGGAAGGACGAGATGGTATGGAGTTTGTAGACAAGGTCATGGCAAAGATTGACAAAATCACGGGGGTTTTGATGCCGCCATCGGAGTCCGGTGAGCCGGATCCGGCTGCAAAACAGACGCTGAGCGGCGCAAGCGTACAGGCGCAGGCCGCGCCGAAGGCCGAAATTATCGGTGAAGTGAAAGTCGCTAACGGCGAATCCATTCCTATCTATGATGATACTCCGGGTGGAACTGAGGTACATTCTTCAGGCAGGAACGCGCGCAATTATCGCCGTTTTGGCGGTTTCAACAAGAGCGAGCGTCCGCATCTCACGGTGCATACGACCGAGGTTGCATATCTCGATGTGCAGGTCTTCAATCCCACGAGCTTCGATCAGGTCAAGCAGGCCGCAGACGATATCCGCGGTGGCCGCGTGGCCGTAGTGAACTACGAGCAGCTGGCGGGTTCGGAACAGCGCCGCATCTGCGATTTCCTCAATGGTTCCTGCTTCGCCCTGTCGGCTACGCCGCTGCAGGTTGCCGAGCAGATTGTCGTGTATGTACCGCATGGTATTGAGGTCGAGAGAATCCGGGATTCGCTCGCTATGGCGATGCCGGATTAATCGCTGCCGTAAGTGAATTGTGATGATAGGAGCCGGGCAGTCATATAGATTGCCCGGCTCTTTTTCATGGATATTTTCTATTTTACTGCGTTATGCAGGAGGGAGTCTTTTTTCATGGTAAAGAATAGTGCCATCATCGATGGTGTCCTCGCCGAGTTCGAGCCGCTGACGCGCATTCCGCGTCCGTCCGGTCACGAGAAGGCCGTCAGTGATTATCTGAAAAAATATCTGACGGACGCCGGCTTCACGGTCGTACAGGATAAGGTCAATAATATCATCGCGGACAAGCCGGCGACACCTGGCTACGAGCAGGCACCGCGTACGATTTTGCAGGGCCATATGGATATGGTCTGCGTGGCTGAGGAAGGCGTGAAGTTCGACCCGCAGCACGACGCCATCAAGCTGCACCGTACGGACGAGTACCTCGAGGCTGTAGGCACGAGCCTCGGCGGCGATGACGGCATCGGCGTGGCCATCGGCAGCTATATCATGAAGCATGCCAGGGAGCACGGCCCGCTGCGCCTTATCGTGACGGTGGATGAGGAGCGTGGCATGACGGGCTCCATCAACCTCGATGGCAAATACGTCAAGGACGCACAGTTCCTCATCAACTGCGACAGCGAGAATTATGATGAGCTCACGGTCGGCAGTGCAGGTTCCGTGCATATCGATTTCTCGCGCAAGTTCACGCGCGTACCGGCTGAGGGCAAACAGGCCTGGCAGCTCTCCCTCAAGGGGCTGAAAGGCGGCCACTCCGGCGAACGCATCGGTGATGGCCGCGGCAACGCGATCCGCACGCTGGCCCAGCTGCTGCAAGGACTCGAGAAGCAGGGACACGTCGAGCTCGCTTCCTTCACGGGCGGCAAGGCACCGAACGCTATCCCGGATGCGGCCGCGGCCACGTTCGTGACGGATATGTCGTGCGCTGATCTGCAGGCGGTCATCAAGGCGGAGAAGGAGCGCTTCCTCACCATCTATGGTGGCGTTGACCCCGAAATTACGCTGGAGCTCACGGCGCTCAAAGAGACGTCGGCCAGTGTGCTGCAGGCAGATGACACGAATCGCCTGCTCACGCTGCTCACAGTGCTGCACACGGGTGTCTATGCGATGTCCACGGTTATCCCCGGCCTTATCGAGACCTCGGCGAACCTCGGCGTGCTGCAGATGGACGAGGACGAAGTGCGCGTGCAGTTCTTCCCGCGTTCGGCCATCGATGCGAAGCTCGATGAGTTCGTTGCCATGGCGGGCGAGCTCGCAGAGCTCACGGGCTTCACACTGCATGCCTCTGATAAAGCTCCGGGCTGGAAGGAGAACAAGAACAGCCGTCTCGCGAAGATCATGGCGGAGACCTTCGAGGAGCAGAACGGCAAGCCGATGAAGGTCGAGACCATCCATGCGGGCCTCGAATGCGGCTATCACTTCATGCGCAACCCGCAGCTCGACATGGTCTCCATCGGCGTCACGACTGTGGATATCCACAGTCCGAACGAGAAGGTCATGCTCGCCACCATCGAGCCGCAGGTCAAGCTTATCGAGACGACGTTGCAGAAGATCGCAAAACTCAAGTAAAATAATTAGGATAGCAAAGTGGCAACTTTTGTAACATAATAACTATGTGTGGCAAAGGCTACAGCTGGCCGATGCCAATGGAGCACGGTGGCGCTGTGCTCCGTACGTTAATCGGGTAGCGTCGGGCTCTACAACCGGCGCAGGCTGGTTCACTAACGAACTCTCTACAACGGGCGGCTTCACACGGAGGCCGCCTTGCTTTATATAGACCTCAAAAAAGCGAAGAAATTGAGGTTTAAGCAAAGACCAAACCTCAAATTTGCATAACAAAAAGCGCCGAGTTGCGACCTCGACGCTCAACAGCTGGAACAGCAATCAACCTTCTAGCTGTCTCTATTATAACATTCCTTGCGTTTTAAGCAATAGGCAATTATAATAAAGCGTGCTGCGGAACATTCTCTCGTGCGTAGCGGGAGGAGGTGCAACGCTTGGAAATAACAATCAACCTTCTGGTGTCGGTTGTGGCAGGTGTAATTAGCTACTACATTTGCAAATGGCTTGACCGTCACTAAAGCGCAGCAAAAGCCTGAAAGTCTCGTGATTGCGACTCGCGAGCATGGCCGCCCTTCGGGGCGGCTTTTTCTTTTGCTTAAAAATCATGCCTGGACTACATGACCCTGCCGATGATGCGGACGGGGAGATCCTGTACCTCCTTCGGCGTGTAGGTGGTGGGCTTGTATACGGCGGCGTTGTGGCCGATGAGGGTAAGGCCAGCGGGGCTCTCATGGATCTCTTTTACCGTGGCTTCATCGCCGTTGACCAGCACGACCGCGACCTCTCCATTTTCGACCTGTTCCTGCTTCCTCACAATGAGCGTATCGCCGTCGTGGATTGTGGGCTCCATGCTCTGGCCTGCGACGCGCAGCGCGAAGTATTCGCCGCCCCGTGCCTGCTCCTCAGATATTTCCTCCCAGTCGACGATGTTTTCCTCGGCCCATATTGGGATACCGGCGGCCAAGTGGCCGAGGACGGGGATTTTCACGCCCTTCCTGTGCGGCCTTGCTGGCGCGGCGGACCCAGCGGGCGGGTCGTGCCTGTCCATCAAGTCAGAGCGCGTAGAACCCAACACACAGCAGATAGCATCCATCTTATCCATGCGGGGCATTTTCTTACTCAGGCTTCGCAGCAGAACTATGATTTCAACCTGCCGCCTGCCTTTAAGTATGATCAGCCGGTAAGCAAGCCTGCCGTAGCTCCGCCCGTGCAGATGACGCCCCCGGCTAATGCCTCGACGCAGCAGAAACAGACGGCCGACAACCACAACCGCGATATGCGCGATATGTACCAGCTTGCCATGCTCCAGCAGATGAACGGCAACCAGGGGCAGCAGGACGGTGGCATCCTCGGCGCGGCACAGCAGATTGCGAACGTCGGCCTCATGAAGGCCTATATGGGAAAGATGTTCCCTCAGCAGTAAGGAGGCAGGAATATGGATACGAACGATTACTGGCGCGGCGGCTGGGCGAACAATCCTGGCCTCATGACGCAGAGCCTGCCCGGCACGCAGGCGGCCATGCTCGACCAGCGCACGCAGGGGTACTATGGCCCCGTCAACGCGCTGGCCGATATCCTCGGCGCGTATATGCAGAAGCGGAGCACGGAGGGGCTTATCTCCTATGTCTCCAAGGACCTTCCGAAGGAGCTAGATAGCCTCACGGCACCTGAGATGTCGCAGGCCGAACGTGAGAAATACAACTTCAACGTAGGCGCGCCGCAATTCAAGTACGGACAACCTATACAGAAGCCGTCGCCACTTACACAGAACTACGATTTCCTGCATAAGAACGGCCCGGGCATGGAGCTGAATCCTGTCATGCAGGCGGGGAATGGTGCGCCGGACGTAATGAAAGCGCTGCAGGATTTCGCGGCGATGGACCCGAACCTGCCGCAGAACCGCAGCCTCGGGTACTATAACCTAAATGACGCCGCCAAGCAGGCGGAACCGATGATCGAGAACGCCATTCAAAACTGCCTCAAGGATTACGGTGGCGCTCTGCTCACAGCTCAGCGGGCGAAAATCGACAATTACGTGCAGCAGTTGGGTGACCGTGTCAATACGTCCGCCGGGCAATATGGGCTGCTGCGCATCTTGCAGGAGTACAATATCGCCGCCCAGCAGATGGGCCAGCCGGTATTTGATACCAACCTCATCGCACAGTACATGAAGAGCCAAAAGGTCACGCTCACGAAGTCCAATGTGGGCGACTCGGTCAACTGGTATATAACCAAGGCCGATGGCGGAAGATTCGACGACGGTTCCATCATCAAGCCGGTTATGAAGGAAGCCGTGACCATGAATCCGTATCAGAAAGGCCAGTTAACCTTAAGAACCGCGGATTTAAAGGAAAAGCAACGACATAATCTTGCAAGCGAGGCAAATGCTCGAAATCGTACCGCCGCGGCATGGTATTCTGCAACGCATAAGAGTTTGGGCGGCGGTGGCGGCGGCCATTCGGGCGGCAACTCGTCTAAAGGCGGGGCGGATTCACGAATATCGGCGGCCTCGTGCACGATATCCAGCAGCACCCGGCCGCACTCTGGGACCGCGTCTTTATGCCCGCAACAATGGCGGAGGGGGCCTACAAGGGGGGCAGGAAGGTATATGAGAACGGCAAAGAGCTGAATACCTTCCTCAATGATGATTCGGGCGTGCGGTTTACGCCAGAAGCCCTGGGCGAGTCCGGCGGCTATCGCCCGATCGAATCGGATTCCTCTTCCTACGGCCGCACGGTCGATGAGGCACTGGGCGATAAAGAGCCAGCGCAGGGTGCATACGAGCCCGAGCCTGAGCCTCAGCCGCGCGAAGTGAATACGGGCAGCGAGTATGATGCTGAAATCAATCAGGCGGCGGCAGAGTATGGCGTAGACCCCGTACTCGCGCATGCCGTTGCACAGGCGGAGAGCCAGCACGGGAAGTCTACGAGCAATGTCTTTGGCGTCGATGGCGTCAGTGACCCACACCAGTCTATCCGTATTGGTGTCAAGAGCCTGAAACGGTGCATTGATGATAATGGCGGTGATGTGCGCAAGGGGCTCCGCGAGTATAACGGCAGCGATGCGGGCGGCACGCCGGACTATGACGACCGCGTGCTCAATATCGCCAACGAATACGGCGGCCTCGGGAGCGCTGGCGGCGGAGCCGGTGGCGATGCCTACAGCATAGGTGCTGGTGCCTGGATGGGCGCAGAAATGCCAAATGGCGCCAACGGCTGTGTGGATGCCGTTGTACGCATTGGCAGCTACTATGATCCTTTCCTCAAGGATGAAGCCGATAAGGGCGTAGCTTCCGTGCCGAAGCTTGTCGAGGACGCGCGTGCCGCGGGGAAACAGGTCATTGACTTTGACCCCAACGCACTGGAAAAAGGCGATACCATCGTCTACGGGGATAATGAGCATGTCGTTGCCTATGACGGAAACGGCGGCTATGTGGGCAACTCCACGAGCCTTGGCAGGGTCGTACATGGCGGTGACTATACTCAGATGGGCGGCCTCACACCGACCAAGATTATCAAGACGAGCGACCACTCCGGCGGCGCGGCTGGTATGGCGCCCGAAATGGGGGGCAATTTCAGATCCGAAGACCCGATGGAGCGAGCCGTCGAGGAGAATGATGGCCCTGTTAAGGACATCCATGGCGAGACAATTGGCATGGATGAGGACGCCCGCAGCGGGGAACAGGATGAAGGCCAAACGACGGGCGTCAAGGAAGAACCGCAGGAGGAGCCAGCCGAGACGCCCGAGCAGGCGGCTGAGCGTGAGAAAAAATATAAGGAGCGCTACAGCGCCCTTGATCAGCAGATCGAAGTGCTCGAAGAGATGCGGCAACAGGAAATTGATGACGAAGTCGAGCGCATGCAGCGCAACCCCGGCGGCAAGGGCGTAGACCAAGGCCTTATCGAGGATGCGGAGGGCAATACGACCCGCTGGGCACAGTCGAACAATCCGCAATGGTATCAGGATGCCTATGCGAAACTTGGCCGCGCGCCGAAGAAATCCGAGCTTCCTGGAATCGCTGAGGAGAATTTGCTCAAGGAGCAGGAGTTCTACGAACGCGACCAGATACTAGGCAAGTTGAAAGACCTTCGCGAACAGCTCAAAAAGGACCCTGATGCCGACTACGAAAAGCTCCTCAACGGCGAGCAGGAACTGCAAAAGCCTGAAGTCAAAACAGAGGAGCACCCCAAAGAGCCGGAACCTGTCAACGCCGAAAAAAAGGGCGAGGCCACAAAAACGCTGGATATCGGACCCGATTATCATACCGAGTCCGGCAGGCCGCTTAATGAGGCTTCCCCTGATGAATACGTTGTAAAGAATGATGGCGATAAGAATTTTGGCGTCATTACACCTGAAATATCTAAGGCCGTATACGACAAGACGGGGGAGATTCTTCCTCCTGGCAGAATCAGGTTGAAAGTCGGCAATGATGCAGAAGGGCTTATTCATGCAAAAATCAGACATACCGCTGAAGCATTGAAGGCGGGCTATAGCTCTGTTGAGGAGCTAATTTCTGATATTGCCAGCAACTTCGACATCATTTCAAAGAAAGACCCACCGCCCAACAGGCCAGACCTCCAACCAACGTATAACCTCATCAAGCTGGGGGATAAAAGCAAAAATATCAACAATGGCATTATGCCAACATATTTAACGCTTGAATCGGATGGACATGGAACCTACAACGTGGTTACGTCTATTTTGAAGGGCGATAAATCGTTAAAACGCCAATTAAAAAATGAGCACCTGATTTATAGCCGTCCGGGCGTAGACACGGCCTTCTGGTCCAACCCAGAATCGGTTTCCCGTCCCCGCGGCGAAAATGTTGGAGCCGCCAAGGATGTTCGTCCTGCATCCGATAAATCAAGTGCTTCTACCTCTACTATACCACAAGCGGAGGCAAATGGAGCGCCTTCAGGGAAAAATAATCTTGTACAAAATGATGCTGTCCCCGCGCGCACGAATCAGGCCGGGCTTGGCGTGCTGGAGCCGGGTGAGCCTGTACCCGACGTCAATGGCAATATGCCTGTATCTACGCTACCAAAGGCCAAAAGCAATGGCGCGTATATGGGCGAGGTCACGCGCAGGGGCATCTTCGACCGTGTACGCGAGTTGTTCGGCCCTGTACGCACGGGCCGTGTAGAAGACCGTCGCGCCCTTGGCCAGTATGACCGGGGGAGCGATGTGGCGCGCGTTGGCGAATGGGGTAATTTCGACACGATGATGCACGAGATTGGCCACAAAATTGACCAGTATCTCGGCCTTTCCAAGCGTGCAGGCAAAAAAAACCATGTTGAATTCGCCAGCGTGCTCTCGAAAAAGTACGGCGGCGATATTCCCTACCGCCCCGATCAATACACCCCCGAGGGTATTGCCGAGTTCATGAAAACCTACGTCACCAAAGGCGATGAAGCGGCGAAAAAGGCTTTCCCGACATACTACAAGGATTGGACGGAGGCCGTGAGAGGCGATAAAGACCTGTCTGCTCGCGTGGCCGAGATGCGCGACGCCATGCAGAAGTACAACAACCTGCCCGGCGGCGCGAAGATTGCTGGCACTATCCAAAAGGAAAAACCAACGACCATCAAAGAAGCGTGGCAGTCCTTCAAAGACCAGTTTATTGAAAACTGGGTTGATGACAAATGGGGTATCCGTAAGGCCGAGAAGGAGATCGAAAAGATTATCGGGCGCGATCTGACAAAATCAGAATCTGCCTATATCTATGCCCGTATGGCCATCGACCGTGGCACGAATGCGGCGGCCCAGCTGCTCACGGGTAAGGATGCGGCTGCCGTGACAAAGGCCATCAACAAGCTCTATGGAAATGTCTGCGACAAGGTCGTCACCCTGCCACAGATAATTGACGACCTGCAGCAGCTTGATAAGGTGGGGAAGACATGGCTTAAGGCGCAGGGGCTTAAGGATGCTCAGGAGGCACTTTCTTCCTATCTGATTGCAAATTCCTTCCTTGATGCCTACAACATCAAGGAGGTTAAACCCTACGAGCGCGCTCAGCAGGCACTGGCGGACGCGCAGGCGGAGCTCGACGCAGCCCGGGAGCATCTTGGGAGAGTACGTGGCGAGGCTCCGGTAAAGGCCGCCCGTGAGCGCTACGAGGCCGCCAAGCAGGCCGTGCAGGAGGCAACGGCGGCTGTAGAGAAGGCGCGTAACGCGCATTATAAGATGCCTCTTTCGGCAAGAGAGTACCAGCGGTTTGTTGACAGTGCGCCGAAAGAGCTCAAGGATGCTGCACAGAAGGTCTACGACCTGAACCACAACGTGCTCAAAATTATGGAGTACGGCGGGCTCATCTCGAAGAAGCTGCGCGAGACCCTTGAAAAGGAGCATCCGCATTACGCATCCCTTGCCCGTGTGTTCGAGGATGATGCCAACGAAGGCGCGGGCATGGGCTTTGGCTCGTCAAGCAGTTTCGTCAATGTCTCGAATAACCTCAAGAAGCTTACAAATGCGGGCAGCGTGCGTGACGTGCGCGACCCCGTGCAGAGCATGACGCAAAATATCGTGGACGTGCTTACGCGCGTCGAGCGCAACAAAGTAGGCCAGAAATTCACCGATATGGCGAAAATGTACGGAACTGGCGGCATCGTGGAACGGGTAAAGGGTACACCAAAGACAAACGACAGCACTTTTTACGTATGGAGAAACGGCGAAAAGCAGGTGTACCAGACGACACCCGAGATTTACCGTGCATTCCAGTCGCTCAAACCGCAGGGCATGGACTCCATGACAAAACTCTTGTTTGCTATGCCCGCAAAGTTTATGCGGGCGGGCGCGGTTATCTATAACCCCGCCTTCCTTGTGAAGAACCTTCTGCGCGACCAGCTGACTGCCTATCTGTATTCCAATTATGGCTATAAGCCCTTCTATGATTTAGCCAAGGGCGTTTTCCATATGCTGAAGCAGGACGATATCTACCACGAATTCAAGGCATCCGGCGTAAGTATGTCGTCGATTTTGTACGACAGCAAGACCATCGTACCGGACCTTATGAAGGCATGGCAGCACCGAAGCCTGCGCCAAAAGATTTTCCGTGCCATCAATCCCGCGACCAGCCTCCCGGCGCTCTCTGACTTCATCGAGCAGAGCACGCGCATGGGCCTGTATGGAAGAGCCAGAAGCCACGGGGCATCTATCCTTGAGGCTACGATGGAAGCGCGCGAAGGTACGCTCGACTTTGGGCGTGCGGGCGTAAAGGGAAGGGAATGGAACCGCTCTATACCATTCTTTAACGCTGTCATTCAAGACCCCATTCTATTCATGGAGAAATTCAAGGAAAACCCTGCCCGCATGACAAAACGCTGCGCGCCTCTTGTTATGGGCTCACTTGCTTTGTATGCGCTCATCCAGTCCAACGACCAGACAGCAAAAGAGTATGACGAGATGATGCCATACGAAAAGAACATGTTTTGGAATATCCCCGTGCCTAAATCCGTTTCCAAGACTGGATGGGTACGATACCCGAAACCCTTCGGCCCGGGCTTTTTGTTCGCGTCCCTGCCGGAACGGCTGGCGGACTACGCCAAAGGGCACGACAAGACGGGGAGAGGTCTGAAAGAGTGGTCCAAAGGCTTCCTCGAACAGTTCGTACCAGTTTCTTTGCCGCCAATCTTTCAAGCCGTTGCAGAGTGGCAGGCAAACTATAGCTTTTTCCGTGACCGGTCCATTGTACCGCAACGTGAGGAGAAACTGCCCAATGCTAAGCAATACGGCACGAATACCAGCGAATTCGCTAAGGCTATCGGCAAGGCGCTGGACCTCTCGCCGCGCAAGATTGATAACCTCGGGCAGAACCTTTTTGCTGGGGCATGGTCCTCGGCAAATAATGCCGCAGACGCTATGATGGGGAAGAAACGGAACAATAACCCGTTCTCTACGCTGACCGTCGATCCGTATCGTGCGCCGCAGTCCGTGCAGGACTTCTACGACAAGCTGAACGATGCCGAGAAGAAGTATAACGGGGAAAAGGCTAATGGAAAGCCGGGCGGAACCGCCACGGCCAACTACAAGATGATGACCAAGGCCAACAAGGTCATGTCTGATTTGAATAAGCAGGAGCGGGCGGCGATTGCCGCGGGCGATGATGATAAGGTGGATATTATCAACCGAAAACAGTTGAAGCTCGCGCAGTCCGCTCTTGCCCAGCTGAAGAAATAGGAGGCAGTATGCAAAATTCTGAACGCCCACCGCCCGCATCGGCGGCCGGAGTATTCTATGCATCGGGAGGTGCGTATGGACATCTTATCTATTTTACGGAGCTGGATGCCGACCGGCACGGAGGCGCAGGTCGGTACAGCAACAGGGGCAGGAGGCGCTTTGGTATCTTATTTCCTCGGATGGAACGAGGCACTGGAGGCCCTGCTCGTGCTCATGGTTATTGACTACATGACCGGCCTGCTGGCGGCTTATATTTGCCCGGACATGAAGCTCAATTCGACGCGGATCTGAAAGGAATCTGCAAGAAAATCATGATTCTTCTGCTCGTCGTCCTTGCGCATGAGCTTGAAAAAGCGGCTGGCGTGCCAGCGGTGCAGTCCGTCGTCACTTGGTTTTTCATCGACAACAAGGGACTCAGCATTATCGAGAATGCGGCGAAGTCCGGCGTGCCGATCCCCAATAAACTTCGCGCCACCTTGGAGCAATTGCAGTCAGAAAAGGAAGGAGAACGAAAATGAAAGTTTACATTAATCCCGGCCATGACACGAAATACGACAGTGGCGCAGTCAATCCGGAAACCAGCCTGCGCGAGTGCGACGTAGCCGCAGCCGTCGGCGAGTTGGTAAGAGGATATCTCGAAAAGGCCGGATGCGAGGTCATGCTCCGTCAGAGCGATAACCTGTTCTATGACTCTGACTATGCAAATCGCTCTGAGCCGGTAGTCGTAGAGGCGAATAACTGGGGCGCGGATATCCTTGTCAGCCTGCATTGCAACGCCTCTTGCTCAAAGGATGCGCTGGCACTCGCGCTGCATTTTCAGCGCACGCTGGCAGAAACGCAGCCACATGCGTGACCCTATTTTGTCCCTAAATGGTCTATAAATCGCTTGAAAACGGCTAAAAACTCATATAAAGCGTGGGGCATGGCATTACCATATTTCATGCGGCATTAGACAATTTTGGGGCATACTTTGCAAAATATAATTGACAATTGGCCTGTATATCTTACGGGCAGATGTGGTACAATATACATAATGCTATCGGCAAGGCTGCTCTGGCGCCGGCGATGTCGGCACGGGGCGGTCTTTTTCTTTTGCGCCGGAGAAGTACTGCGCAGGAGAACGAGTTTTTCTCTGGGCATCATAATGAGGGAGGCAATATTTTGCTCGCGACGAAAGAATACGAGGATATCGAGAAGAAAGTGCTGCAGGGCGAGCGGCTGAGCCGGGAGGACGGCATCCGTCTGTTCCACTGCCATGACCTGGCTTGGCTGGGGGCGCTGGCTGATCACGTGCGTCAGGAGAAATGTGGCGATATCGTCTACTACAACGTGAACTGCCATGTCAATTTGACGAACATCTGCACCTCGCACTGCGAGTTCTGCGCCTTTGGCCGCGATGCGGGCGATAAGGGTGCCTATGCGATGACGAAAGAACAGGCTATAGGGCTCGTGCGCGAGGCACTGAAAGACCCGGATATGGGCGGTCTGCATGTGGTGAGCGGCCTGCACCCGACCTGGAGCTTTGAGCAGTACCTCGGCATCCTGCAGGCGCTGCACGAGGAGTTCCCGCAGCTTTATCTCAAGGGCTTCACGGGCGTGGAAATCACACATTTTGCGAAAATCTCCGGCCTCTCGGTACGCGAGGTGCTGGAAAAGCTCAAGGCCGCAGGCCTCAAGGCCATCGCGGGCGGCGGCGCAGAGATCCTCTCCGACCGCGTGCGGCAGGAGCTTTGCCCGAATAAGGCGACGGCGGAGGAGTGGCTGAATGTCGCGCGCACGGCGCATCAGCTGGGGATCCCGACGAATGCCTCCATGCTCTATGGCCATATCGAGACGCTGGAGGAGCGTGTCGACCATTTGCTGAAGCTGCGCAACCTGCAGGACGAGACGCATGGTTTCCAGACATTTATCTGCTTCCCGTTCCTGCCGAAGCATACGAAACTCGGCCAGCGCATCAAGCAGACGAGCATGTGGGATGACCTGCGCACGATGGCAATCGCGCGGCTCATGCTCGACAACTTCCGCAACATCAAGGCCTACTGGGTCATGCTCACGGTGCCTGTGGCGCAGGTAGCACTGGGCTTTGGCGCCAACGATATCGACGGCACGATTCACAAGGAAAACATCATGCATGACGCCGGTGCCGAGAGTCCGCGCGGTCTCTCCGAGGACACGATTATCCGCATCATCAAGGAGGCGGGCCGCGTGCCGGCACTTTGTGACTGCAATTTCAACATCATTCGTACAATCGACTAAGGGGAGGCAGCTATGGCAGAACAGAAAACGACCGCCGTGCAGCAGGCACGCGCGAAAGCGCAGGCGGGCGAGCGCCTGACGAAAGAGGATGCCCTGGCCCTCTACGAGGACAACGACCTGCTCTTTCTCGCCAAATGTGCACGGGCGGCCAAGGAACGCGCCAGCGGCAGGAACGTGTACTACACGGTAAACCGGCACATCAACCTCACGAACATCTGCAGCTCGAACTGTCCGCTTTGCGCCTTTCAGGTGGAGCAGGGTGACAAGCGCGGCTACGTCATGGAGCACGACGATATCGCGAAGGTGTTAGAGCAGGCGAAGCATACGTGTCACCTCTCGGAGATTCATATCGTCTCGGCCCTGCATCCTGACAAGCCCTTTAACTACTATGTTGACGTGGTGAAGCAGGTGCGCGAAGCGCTGCCAAAGGCCGATGTGAAGGCATTCACGCCCGTGGAGGTCGTGAACTTCAGTAAGACGACGGGCAAGCCCATCCGCGAGGTGCTGGAGATCCTGCAAAAGGCGGGGCTCGACAGCCTGCCGGGCGGCGGCGCGGAGATTCTCTCCGACCGCGTGCGCCAGATTATTTGCCCGAAAAAGGCCACGACGGCGGAGTGGCTGGAGACCATGCGCACGGCGCATGAGCTCGGCATCCGCACGAACTGCTCGATGATGTACGGCCATATCGAGACCATCGAGGAGCGCGTCGATCATCTGCTGCTATTGCGGGAGCTGCAGGATGAGACGCACGGCTTTCAGGCCTTTATGCTGTTCCCCTTCCATCCCGCCCATACGAAGCTCGGTGACGAATATCATCTGCAGCGCGTGGGTTCGTGGGAAGATATGAAGATGCTCGCGCTCTCGCGCCTCGTGCTTGATAATGTGGCACATTTCAAGGCATTCTGGGTTATGCTGACGCTGCCCATCGCACAGCTGGCCCTCGGTTTTGGCGCCGATGACCTCGACGGCACGATCGGTGAGGAGAAAATCATCCATGCAGCGGGCGCACGCACGAATACGGGCATCACGCGTACGACGCTGAAGAAGATCATCCGCGAGACCGGCTACACGCCCGTGGAGCGCGATACATTCTATCAGGCCATTGTGGATGATGAGGAGGTGCAGGCATGAGGATTACACCGGAACAGGGAGAAAAGATGCTGCGCACGGGCGATCCCATCGAGCTCGGTGCACAGGCCGATGCCGAGCGGGCGCGCCGCTTCGGCAACACCGTGACCTTCATCGTCGATCGCAATATCAACTACACGAATGTCTGTGTCAACGAGTGCAAATTCTGCGCATTCTTCCGGCGGCAGGGACATAAGGACGCCTATCTGCTGGACTACGACACGATTCTGCAGAAAGTGCAGGAGACCGTCGATGCGGGCGGTACGCAGGTGATGATTCAGGGCGGCCTCTATCCAGACCTTGGCCTCGCATGGTACGAGAAGATGCTGCGCCTTATCAAAGAGAAATTCCCCGGCATCACGATTCATTCCTTTACGGCTACGGAGATTCAGCATTTCGCGCGGCAGGAGGGCATTTCCATCCTCGATACGTTGAAGCGTCTGCAGGCGGCGGGGCTCGACAGCCTGCCCGGCGGCGGCGCGGAGATCCTCGATGATGCGGTGCGGCGCCGCGTGAGCCCAAAGAAAATCATGACGGACGATTGGTTGAACGTCATGCGCACGGCGCACTCCATCGGCATGGAGAGTACGGCCACTATGGTCATCGGTTTCGGTGAAACCATGGCCCAGCGCATCGCACACATGGAGAAAATCCGCCAGCTGCAGGAAGAGACGGGCGGTTTCCGCGCCTTCATCACCTGGACGTTCCAGCCGGGACACACGGCACTGGGCGGCGAGAAGACGAGCGCCTGGGACTACATGAAGACGCTGGCGGTCACGCGCCTCTATATGGACAATATCGCGCACATTCAGGGCTCATGGGTCACGCAGGGCGAGCGCATCGGCCAGCTCACGCTGGGCTTCGGTGCCGATGATCTCGGCAGCATCATGCTGGAGGAAAACGTCGTGCGCGCCGCAGGCACGAGCTACGATATGAGCATCCGCAAGATGGTGAATCTGATTCAGGGCGCAGGCCGCGATGCCGCCCAGCGCAACACGACTTATGACGTGATAAAGAGGTTTTGAATATGGCAAACAATGAAATTCCACAGGCGGAGTACGCCATCGTGGGCGGTTCAGGCACGCTTTCTTCCGATTTTCCGAAAAACTGCCAGGCCGATGACGTGGAGATCCTGGCTGACAATCTGCACTTCACAACGCCCTACGGCGAGAGCCCGGCGTTCCGCATCTTTACCGTGGCGGGCAAGCGTGTACTGACCTGCCGCATGCACGGATGGCGGTCTGGCGTCACACGCGCGGATGCTTCACGGCAGGTTTTCTGGGTGTTCCGCGAGGCGGGTGTGCAGCGCATCCTTTCTGAGGGCGGCGTAGGCACGGTCAATCACCTGCTTGACATCCGTGACTTCATGGTGCCGGATGACTACCTCGATCTTTCTGTGCGTAAGGACGTGATGCTCGATGGGCGCTACCTGCTGCTCATGCAGGATCCGCTCTGTCCGGAGCTGCGTCAGGCGCTGCTCACGGCCACGCGCAAGCGCTTCAAGGGGCGGATCTTCGACCGCGGCACCTATGCCGTGACGGATGGCCGCCACTTCGAGAGCGCGGCTGAGGTCGCGATGATGCAGGGCCACGCCGACATCGTGGGCCAGTCCATGTGTCCCGAGGTCTACCTCGCGCGGGAGATCGGTGCCTGTTATGCGGGCCTCTACTATACCGTGAACTACGGTGAGGGCCTGCGCGGCGGCGTATCCCATGAGACCATGGCGGACATCTTCTACGATGATGCGCCGATGATCGGCGAGATCCTGCTGGAGACCATCCGCGAGGTGGACGCGCATGACAAGCATTGCCAGTGCCTTGAGCACCGCAAGGAAACCCTGCTCAAGGACGTCTACAACGAAGTTTCTTCGAAAGGATAAAATCGTATATAGCTGAAAAGGCCAGTCATACATCAACGCATTGCTGATGTATGACTGGCCTTTCATATTGGACATATTCCTTTTGCCGTTGTCCGGTCACTTTACCTCGGCCATGTTCAATTTTGGTACATAGTCGATGAGGTGGCTGGCCGCAGCCCGCCGGTAGAATTCCTGCAATCCCTCCAGATAGGCAGGGGTGAGGTCCCATTTGATGACGGGGCCGAGATACGCGTCGAGTTGCTGGTAGGTGAAAGGCTTGCGTCGGAGCGCGCTCTTGATGGCTTCGTCTTTGTGCGTGAAGCCATCGCGCAGGCCGCTCCTGATACGCCGCCAGGCCATGCGCAGCTGGTCGGGGTGTTGCTTGGCGAATTGGCGATTGGCTACCCAGAGCGCGTAGACCATCTTTTTGCCCGTGAGTTTTTTCCACTCGGCACCGAGGTCGTAATAGTGGAGTTCCGGCTGGCGGTGATGGTAGAGCCAGAGCGCGTTGTCGCCGATGAAGAGCGAGGCGGCGGCATCGTCGGGGATCGGATTCTCCGGCGTGATGCTGCGCACATCGTAGCGCGGCTGCAGCGCGTAGCCATCGTGCAGGATGATTTTCAGCAGGCAATGTGAGGTGGCCGACTGCGCCGTGAGTACGATACGGGCGTCGTTCAGCTCCTCGATCGGCAGGCGCGAGACGAGCAAAATGCTCGTCACCGGCCCATCTGTCGAGACGCAGACCTCTGGCAATATGACGAGCTCGTCAGAGTGGCGGGCGTAAAGGATGGATGATACGTTGCTCACATCCAGCTCACCGCGGCAGATGGCCGCATTCATTTCCGCAGGCACGCCCTTGCGCAGGTCGATGCCCTCAGCAGCGCCGTTCTGGAAACTCCATCCAAGCGGCAGCACATTGAGAAAATTAATATGCCCGATACGGGGACATGGCATAAGGGATTCTCCTTTCCGGTTATGCTTCTTTTAAAGGTGATAGAATCCGTCTTTAAAACGGCCTTTACTACTATTATACCACATTTCATCGTCTTTCTGCAGATGCTCTCATCGTACTGTATATGCGAATGTAAAAAAGGTCTTGGAAAAAGCGGGAAAGTATATTAGTATAGCAATATAGCGAATGGATAAATAAAGATGAACAGAGCCAGATGGAGAATTTAACGGTATGGAAAATTTAGAGGAACTCTTTCAGACTTGCCGCACGTATCGGCGTTTTACCCCGCAGCCGGTACCAGAAAGCCTGCTGGAAACACTGGCCAATGTGGCGCGGACGCGTTCCTGTGGCGGTAACAGGCAATATCTGCGGTTTGTGGTAGTCAGTCGGCCGGATCTGGTAGAAGCGATGCAGCCGCTGGTGCATTGGGCGGCCTGCCTGCCGAAGGAAATCGGTACGCCGAAACCGGGCGAGCAGCCCACGGCCTTTATCATCATCCTACAGACGAAAGATGCGGGGAGCTTCGTGCAGATGGATGCCGGTATCGCTCTCGATGCCATGGCGATTACGGCCTGGCAGCACGGCGTGGGCAGCTGCATCATGGCCGCCATCAACCGGCCGCAGATTGCCAGGCTACTGCATGTTCCTGAAGGGCTGCAGGTCAGCATGGCGCTGGCCCTCGGCTATCCGGCTCATACCAGTACGCTGGTGGAACCGCCGGCGGACGGGAATCTGAACTATTATGTGGACGCAGAGAGAAACTATTACGTTCCCAAACGTAGCGAGGAGGATGTCATTACCGTATTCCAGTCGGAAGGAGCAGCTCTGTCAGAAGAGGAAGGGAATCCCTTCCAGATTTTCGCGCCGTTCCGCATCTATGTCGTGGGCGGCAGCAAGACCTGGCAGAAAAGGGTTGCGGCATGCTGTCCATCCATCAAGGTCATCGGCAGCAGCGCCAACTTCGATGCCAGCCAGCTGCAGAATGCGGATCTGCTCATCCTCAATACGAATTTCGTGGGCCATGCGGCCATCAACAAGGCACGGGATGCCGCGCCGCGCGAGACGCGGGTGCGCTTCCTCTCTCAGAACAGCATGGAAGCCTTGTACGACCTGTTGCGGGAGACGTTTTCACTCTACCTCTGACCTAGGGAAATAAGGAGACCGATGGCGTCTCCTTATTTCATTGCAGTTGATGAGCTGTTATTTGTGCCCGCGCTGGATAAAGGGCGAGGTGTTGAAATCGTTGCGTGCGGGCAGTTCGGACAGCATCAGGGCACGCAGGTCTGTGGCGAGCGTGTCGAGGGCGGCCTGCTGGCGTGCAGGAGTGGTGAATTTTCCCGTGGCGATGAGTTGGCGCCAGCCCTGCTGTCGTTGGCAGGAATTCAGGATGGTGCTGAATTTCGTGACGAGAGGCAGTGTTGCAGTGTCCTTTACGATGTGCAGGAGCTGCAGGCCGCGCGGGCTGGCCGCGAGGATATGGGCATAGGCCGGTCCGCCCGCCGTGACGCGTGCGAGCTCGTCCGCCGTGATGCCCAGCAGCAGGTAGGGCAGCAGGCGGCGGATACGAGCGGCGGGATAGCGCCGCGTGGCGGCCCGCTGAATCCATTCGCCTAAAGAACCGGCCATGGAAAGAGCATGGCGCAGGCGGCCGGCCATACCTTCGGCTATACTGCTGCCCGCCAACTGTCCGAGCTCTGCATCACTATAGCGCAGGAAAGCCAGTTGCAGGGCAGGGAACAGGCGCTCGGCACGGGGCAGGTCCTGAGACCAGCCATCCTGCAGGGCCTGCAGTGTTGCAGCGGGAACAGCTGCGGCCAGTCGCGGCCAGTCGGGCGCGTTACCTGTCTGCTGTGCCTGCAGCATGGTCTGGCGGATGGCAGAGCCGCTGGCAAAGTGGAGCACGCCTGTCTTTTGCCCGTTATCACGTTCCGTTAATAGTCTGTTTTCATGATGGCCAGCGCCGTGGCGTGGCAGGAGCAGCGGCTGCAGCTTTGGTGTGTGCTGCAGAGCGCGCAGGTATTCGAGGGCAAGAATCGTATTGGGCTGGCGCAGTACATCAGGGTGCAGTCCCGTCTGCTCGCTGAGGATGGCCGTGAGCGCAGCTGCATAGGCTGTGCCCTGCTGCAGCCTTTCGTGCAGGACCTGCTGCACCGCTGGCGTATCCATCGCGCTGGCGGCTTGCTGCAGGCAGGGGAGGTCATCGCACTCTGCGCCAAAGGCCAGCGTGGCGGGGAGGCCGAGGCCGGTGAGCAGTCCGACGCCGCCACGGGCAAAGTCCTGTGCGCTGCGGCAGGCGAAGACGAAGGGCAGCTCGATGACGAGGTCGCAGCCGCCGAGAACGGCAAGGCGGGCACGTGTGAATTTATCCATCAGTGCCGCCGAGCCGCGCTGGCAGAAGCTGCCGCTCATGATGGCGACGACGACCGTATCGGGCTGGCGGCGGCGCACCTCTGCCATCTGCCAGGCGTGGCCGTTATGGAAGGGATTATATTCGCAGATGATGCCGGTGACGTGCATGCAAAGACCTCCTGCAGAGAAATTTCATGCTCCTATTGTAGCATAAATTGCGCAGATATCGTTACATCGCGATTGGGGCCAGTGCAGCAGCACGTAATATTTTTTGTGCAAATACCATGGCAGGCTTGACGAGCTGACGGGCTTTATGGTAAAATATTTCCCGTATGTAAGGCGGTCCTCTGGATGGGAAATGCGTCCCGCCACGAACGTCAGATTATAGGAGGACAAAATAGAATGAACATTATCGAAACCCTTGAGAAGGAACAGCTCCGCTCGGATATTCCGGCATTTGCTCCTGGCGATACGGTGAAAGTTCACTGCAAGATCGTCGAGGGCAGCCATGAGCGTATTCAGGTGTTCGAGGGCGTCGTGATTGCTCGTCAGGGCCAGGGGGCTCGCGAGACGTTCACGGTGCGCCGCATTTCTTACGGCGTAGGCGTTGAGCGTACGTTCCCGGTACATTCCCCGCGCATCGCGAAGCTGGAAGTTGTACGTCATGGTAAAGTACGTCGTGCAAAGCTCTACTATCTGCGTGAGCGTACGGGTAAAGCTGCTCGTATCGTCGAGAAACGCTGATAGGCGTTACGGTAGGGACTGCCTTGCGGCAGTCCCTATTTTTTCTGTAAGGCAACAGGCGCAGAGCGCGAGAAATGAATTCTTTTGGAGGTAAAGCAATGAATTCTATCGGTGATGAGGTAAAGGACTGGGTTATTTCCATCCTGGTGGCTGTCGTATTGGCCTTTTTGATTCGCCAGTTCGTCGTGGAACTATATATCGTGGACGGGCCGTCCATGCGCCCGACGCTGCAGTCGCAGGAGCGCCTGGTGGTCAATAAGTTCCTCTATTCCTTCCGTGCGCCGCAGCGCAACGAGATCATCGTCTTCCAGTATCCGATGGACAAGAGCCGTGACTTCATCAAGCGCGTCATTGCAACGCCGGGCGATACCATCGAGATCAAGGACCACAAGGTCTACGTCAACGACCAGATGCTCACGGAGGACTATATCCTCGAGCCGACGCTCAGCGAGTATCCGAAAGCCACCGTACCGCCCAACACACTCTTCGTTATGGGCGATAACCGCAATAACTCCGAGGACAGCCGCTTCGCCGACGTCGGCTTCGTGCCGTACAGCCTCATCAAGGGCAAGGCCTGCCTCGTCTTCTGGCCGCTGGGTCAGTTCAAGACGCTGCCTTGACGGAGGTGTGACTCATGCGCTTTATTTCCTGGAATGTCAACGGCCTGCGCGCCTGCCTGAAAAAGGGCTTCATGGAGTCTTTCCGCACGCTGAATGCCGATGTCTTTGCGCTGCAGGAGACCAAGATGCAGCCGGAGCAGGCCATTCTGGAACTGCCCGGCTACAAGCAGTATTGGAACAGTGCGGAGAAGAAAGGCTATTCGGGTACGGCGGTCTTTGCCCGCGTCGAGCCACTGAATGTGAGCTATGGCCTCGGCATCGAGGAGCATGACCACGAGGGCCGCGTGATTACGCTGGAATTCCCCGCGTATTACTTCGTGACGGTCTACACGCCTAACTCCAAGCGTGGTCTGGAGCGCCTCGACTACCGCATGACGTGGGAGGACGCCTTCCGTGCTTACCTGCAGGAACTGGATAAGAAGAAGCCAGTCATTGTCTGCGGCGACCTCAACGTGGCGCATACGGAAATTGACCTCAAGAACCCCAAGACGAACCATCACAACGCGGGTTTTACGGACGAGGAACGCGGTAAGTTTGACGAACTGCTGGCTGCGGGCTTCATTGACACGTTCCGCACGTTGCACCCCGACCAGACGGGCATCTACACCTGGTGGTCCTACCTGCGCAAGGCCCGCGATACGAATGCGGGCTGGCGCATCGACTATTTTGTGACCTCGGAGCGCCTGCGCGAATCCATCGAGGCGGCCACGATTCACAATGAAATATACGGCAGCGATCACTGCCCCGTAGGTCTTGAACTGTGTGAGGCGAAGTGATATGGCGAAGAAAAAAGTTGTCTGCGCCATGTCAGGCGGCGTCGATAGCTCGCTGACGGCGGCACTGCTTGTGGAGCAGGGGTACGATGTCATCGGCGTTACCATGCGCCTCTCCGACGATAGCCGCGATTTTGTGGACAACGACCGCGGCTGTTGCAGCCTGAGTGCCGTCGATGATGCCCGCCGCGTCTGTGAGATTATCGGCATTCCGCACTATGCGATGAATTTCCGTGAGATGTTCAAGGAAAAGGTCATCGACTATTTTCTCGCTGACTATGCAAAAGGCTGGACGCCGAATCCCTGTATCGCCTGCAATCGCTACGTGAAGTTCGAAGGCCTGCTGCAGAAGGCGCTCTCCCTCGGGGCGGAGTACGTGGCCACGGGCCACTATGCGCGCATTGCGCAGGACGCGACGGGGCGTTTCCTGCTGCAGAAGGGCGTCGACGAAAAGAAAGATCAGTCCTACGCGCTCTATCACCTCAACCAGCAGTCCCTGGCGCATTTCCTGCTGCCGCTCGGCGGTATGACGAAGGTACATACGCGCGAACTGGCTGAGAAATACAGGCTGCCTGTGGCGCACAAGCCGGATAGCCAGGAAATATGCTTTGTGCCCCACGATGACTACAAGGCATATCTGCGCGAGAAGAATCCCGCCTGCCTGTATCCCGGTGATATCGTGGATCGGCAGGGGCATGTGCTGGGCCACCACGAGGGCGTGCCCCTCTATACGATCGGCCAGCGTAAAGGTCTCGGCATCGCGGCACCGGAGCCGCGCTACGTCGTGGCACTCGACATGACGCATAACCGTGTAATCGTTGGCGGCAAGGACGATGTTTATGCTAAAGGACTCATCGCGGGCGATCTGAACTGGATTGCCATCGATGAACTTGCGGAGCCACTGGAGGTCATGGCCAAGATCCGCTACGGCCGCCGTGAGGGAAAAGCCATCGTGCGCCCCGCAGAAAATGGCCGCGTACAGGTCGACTTTGCGGAGCCGCAGCGCGCGATTACGCCAGGGCAGTCCGTGGTGTTCTATCGGGGGGACAACGTCGTGGGCGGTGGCATCATCGAGCAGCCGCTGCATCATGTATGACGCTAAAAGTACAAAGAAAAAATAAATCAGCCTCCCCAATGCCGGTGGGTCCTGCAGGGAAATTTGCCTCACGCGGCAGTATGAGAGGCGGGAAGGAAGGTTTTATCATCAGTATGACATTGGATTCCAGCCGCGAGACCGTGGCTGTTTTATATGATATTGAGAATGCACCGCTGGAGATGCTCAGCTACACACTGGGCAAAGCCAAGCGCTACCAGCCCTGTCGCACCATAGTGGTCTCGGATTGGGATGAACGGCCCGAGCAGAAGCGCTGGGACAAGCTTCTGCGCCGCCCAGGCTTCACGTTTCGCCAAATCAACCGTACATATCTGGGCAAGAACTCCCTCGACTCGGCGCTCTACGATTCGGCGAAGCTGCTCTATGACGAGGGTGTGCGCCGCTATTTCATCATCACGACGGATTCGGATTTCGTGCGTATCGCGGAGATGCTGAATGCGCAGGAGAAATCCTACATCATCGGCGTAGGGACGAAGCAGGCCAGCGAGACGCTGCGCAATGCCTATGACGAGTTCCTCGTCTATCCGCCGGAGGAGAAGAAGAAAAAGGCGAAGAAGACCGCCAAAAAAGCCGCGAAGGCAGAGAAGGAAGCGGCCAAGGCAGAAAAAGAAGCGGCAAAAGAGGCTAAGGCAAAAATGACGAAGCAGACAAAGGATAAAACGGAAAAGGGAGCAGCTACTCCAGCCAGGAAAGCGAAGAAAAAGCCGGCCGCGAAGAAGCTGACGGGCAAGGCCAAGCCGCAGTCCGAGGTGCAGGCAAAACAGGCTGCCGACAAGGCTGCGCGTAAAGCAACCGTGCTGAAAAAGTCTGCATCCAAACTGCAGACTGCAGGCAAGACAAAGACGGCAACAACAGCAACGGATACGGTTAACAAAAAAAATGCGCCGCGTAAGAAAGTACATCCGGCGGTTGCTCAGGCTGCAGCTCCAGCGCCGCAGCTGGAGGATAACACGCTGCAGGTACGTTTGCCGAAGACGCTGCGTCAGGCTTTGGCCGCGCGTATGGCGTCCGAGGGCGTTTCACTCGACGAACTCGTGACATTCCTGCTCATGCGGGGATTATCCTGCTAGGCGCAGGGCATTTGGTTGATGAAACAGAGGCAGAAGAGGCAAAGTATGCGTAAGACTGGAATGAAAAAGAGCACCAAAACCAGGGAGCAGGCGCTGTTTTACGGCTTTATCGACCTGCCGAAACTCACGCAGGCCGAACAGGCGCTGCATCAGCTGCAGATTCCGACACGGGTCGTGCCGAAGGAGCAATGGTACGAAAAGGTGGGCTACCTGCTGGGCATGCCGGGCTTCCGCGCGACGGCCAGGCCCGAGGACGATGGCTTCGTGTTCCCACATGAGGTCATGATTCTGCAGGGCATCCGCGGCAAGCGGCTCGACACTGTACTGGACAAGCTGAAGGAAGCCGGCGTCAGCCACATTGCCTACAAATCCGTGGTGACGCCGTTCAACACGCTTTGGACTTTACGCCGCCTCTGCGAGACGATGCAGAAAGAACACGCCTATATGGCAGAGCAGGAAGAGAAACATGAAGAACATAACTGATGATTCACGTGAAGATCTGGACAAGACCACCTATATGCCGCCGGTAAATAATCCGGCGGCGCGGACACAGGCGAAGAACCGGCTCGATGATACCATGGAGATGCCGCCGGTACGGCCAGAGGCGGGCCAATCCCAGGCGGGCGAACCGATGCCGCACGGCCATGTGCGCCGTCTCTCTCCGCAGGCCGGTCAGCAGCCGGGCCAGCCAATGACGCCGCTGAAGCCGAAGTTTTGGACGCGCAAGAAAAAACGTGCAGCCATTCTCGGCGGTGGTTTCCTCGTCGCGCTGTTCATCGGCTTCATGCTGGCGGGTTACTCGCAGGAAAAACAGCAGGTGGCGCAGCAGCAACGCATCGAACAACAGCAGATGAAGGATCGGCAGGCGAAGCTCGACGGCCAGGTCGCCGACCTGCAGCAGCAGAAACAGCGCCTGCAGCGGCAGATTTCCGATTTGGAAGATCGTCAGGCGGCACTGGAAAAGCAGCAGCAAAAGAATGCCTTTGACCGCATCATGGATAAAGTGACCGGAAATAAAGACGCAAGCAGCAGTGAGCGCTCTGCCGTGCAGCAGAAAATGAACGAAGCGCAGTCGATGATGAAAGATGTCGATAAGAAAATCGACCAGGCCCAGACCGTAGGCCAGCAGGCCAGCGACGTCAAGCAGAAGGCCGTGGAGACCTATAAGGAGAACCAGGGCGTGATCAATCAGGCCCTGGACTATGCCAAGGCTGGTGCGCAGCTGGTATTGGGCTGGCTGAGATAAAGCTTTTACGCAGCCGGAGGCGGCGGATTATACATAGCAGCGGGAGGTGCAGGTCATGCAGCGTTTGCTGAAATTTCTCATTGTCCTCGTCGTTCTGCTGGCCGGTATTGCTGGTGGCTGCTGGTTCTATTCGTATCATCGGGGCGCACTGCCATCCGGTCACGGGGATATTCAGGTCGCCGCGGCGGGCAAGGTCGATCAGGCGATGCTGGACGACGTGATGCGCAGTGCCAGGACCTTCAAGGAAATGTTGCGAAAAAAGACCGGCGTGGAACTGCAGAGTGATATTCAGGTCTACGCCGCCGGCAGCGAAGATGCCTACGAGCAGGTATTGCAGAAAGAGTTCGACCTCTCTGCGGATGAGGCTAAGGCCATCGGCAGCATTTCCGGTGGCTGGACCGGTGGCAGCCATCACGTAACGGCCATCAACGGCTCGGCTGGTGTCATGGCGGAGCGGAGTGACCGTTGGAGTACGACGGGGCACGAGCTCTTTCATCAGGTGCAGTACGAGCTTTCAGGCGGACGTGACACGGATGACAAGTCGCTCTTCTGGCTGGCCGAAGGCTCGGCGGACTACATGGGGGCCGTGCTTGCCGATTATATGCAGGGAAAGAGCCTGCAGAAATGGCAGCACGATACGCTCGATACGGTCTTGGCTGCGCCAACGCTTGCTAACCCCGAGCAGCTTCAGCACGTCGATATGGCGAAGCGCAAGCAGCTCATGCAACCGGAATTTCATTCCTATCAGGTCGCCGACTTGATGACGATTTTTCTGCTGCAGCAGTACGGTGGCGACCAGCCCTGTGCGAAGCTCACGGCTTACTATCAGGCATTGAAAGAAGCCGCTGATGGCAAGGCGGCCTTTGCCCAGGTTTTCGGCATCGACAGCGATACCTTTGTGCAGCAGTACAGCCAGTGGTGGCAGGCTCAGCGCATGCAGCCCGCACAGGTGGAGTTTACGGCGCGGCCCGGTATGCCCGTGAGTCAGCAGAGCCTGGAGCAGCATTTCGCCTCAGCCAGGCAGCTGGCAGAGGGGCGGCTTGACCTGCGCCTGCGCGGTCATTACGACATCGTGCTGGCGGCCAGCCAGCAGGACATGGCCGATGCGGCCGTGAAATGGTGCGGCATCGCGCCGGAAAAGGCGCAGCAGCTCGCCAGTGCCAGCCTCTGGCTGGAGAACGGCAGTACCGTGGTCGTCAATGCGGCAGAACTCGCCGACGAGAAACAGCAGACGTTTACCATGGGGGTAATGGCCGGGCGTTTGCTCGCCGCACAGGCCGGTGGCCTTGGCAGCAAGGGCATTGCCTGGCTGGAGCGCGGTATGGGCTATATCATGGGCGTAGAATGTCTGCGTGTCCAGAACGGCGTGTCATTCCTGGCCTACGAGCGCAACTGGCGGCAGCAGCTGCAGAGTGCAGGCCATGTGCCTGACCTCCGTTCGCTGGCGACCGGGGAGGGCTGGAACAAGGCCCAGCAGCAGTATGGCAATGATCTGCTCTCCGCCATGGCCCAGCTGGCCTGCGCACAGCTCCTGCTGCAGCATAGTTGGTCCGGTTATCAGCAATATCTGCAGCAGCTGCGCCGCACGCAGGATGGCACCAAGGCGTATCAGCAGGTCTATGGCCAGCTGCCGCGGCTCTGAAGTTGAAATGACGATGCAGGGAGAAGTTCGGTAATCGGTAAGAGGTGGGCGAATGGCACAGGAGAAACGTAACCGTCAGTTCAAGCGCTTTTCTGACCTTGGGCTCGAGACCGTGGAAACGATTCTGCCGCGCTGGGTCGCCAGCAAGGGGCCACGCTTTGCCACGAACTTTCTCGAATACCAGCTCTACAGCCATTGGTCCGATATCGTTGGTGATGTGCTAGCACGTAAGCTGACACCCATGGGCATCCGCAAAAAGACACTCTATCTATATGGATTGGATGCCACAATGAATCAGGAGGCCATGTTTCGTCAGCAGATGATTCTGCAGCGCATCAACGCCTATGCGGGCAAGGAAATCGTCAGGCAGCTGCGTATCAGTGCGCGGCTTTGGCAGGATCCGGACACCAAGGATATCGGCGCGGTCAAGCAGCTGCTGGCCCGGCAAAAGCAGCGCGCCCAGCACGATATCGGCCGAGCTATCCGTCAGACCGCACTCTCCGGTGAGGAGACGCAGCATGCGGCGCAGCTCGCGCAAAAAGTGGATGATCACGAGCTCGGGCAGGCCATTCAGCGGGCGTTCCAGCATCACCTGCAGTATAACAAGCTCAAGGAACAACATGACTGGCATCCCTGTGCGGTGTGCGGAACGCTCTGTCCTCCAGAGCAGACGTACTGCCAGCGCTGTAGCCAGGCTCATGCGGACAAGGTGCACGAGGCCGTGGCGGAGGTGCTGCGCGATGTCCCATGGGCACGCTACCCCGAGGTGCACAGATATGTGCCCGAGTGCACGCCTGCATTGGTCAGCATCGTGCGACAGGGACTCGTGCAGCAGCTGGCCCGCGAGGTGGACGTGCGCGATCACCAGAGCATGAAAGCCAGGACGCTCGTTATGCTCTATCGTTGCCTGCCGCCCGAACAGCTCACGGAGGAAAAGATCGAGCGCGCTCTCTACAGCCTGCGTTTTGATATGCACATTCCGGAGGGCTATAAATTTCCCAAGCGCTACAGCGTCATTTCCTGGGGGAAGAAAACGAAGCCTCCACGTCATCGGGATCAGGCAGAATAAACGCAAGGAAGCCCCTGCTATTGGCCATTATAGCCAGCAGCAGGGGCTTCCTTGCGTTGCGTGCGCGTTCACGCCTCATCGCCGTACACGATTTTAGCGGTCAGTTCACATGCCTTGTTGATGCATTCCGGGCAGCTGCAGATAACCTTGCCTGTCGATATGCCTTTCAGGTCTTTGCAGTACAGGGCACCGGCCGACTCCTTGAATGCCTGCATCAGGGTACGGGAGAGTTTCATCGTGGCTGGTTTGGAATCCGGCTTTTCCAAGTGGCGCGAGCTGCTCTTCAGGCTGCCCAGCATGACTGCTCCCATGAGCGCGCCGCACACACCCTCCGTCGTGCCGGTACCGGCACCGTATCCCTCATTCAGGGCAAAGAGTACCTGCGGGGACAACTCTGTCTTGTCTGCAAAAGCGCAGGCAACTGACTGGGCGCAGTTATAGCCGCGCTCATGCATTTCCGTGGCTTTGGCAATGCGTTCTTCTGTGGTCAATGTTTTGCCTCCATGTATCTCAGCTTGTTATGATAATAAAACATATTTTACTTAATTCGCTCTTTGTGCGGTCATTTCCTGCTGGAGCAGTACAGAACATACATGATTTATGCGATACTGTTGTTTGGCTGATTATAGGCATTGTGTAAAGTTATGGTATAATTACATTGGTATATGCTATAATAGTACGATAAAATCAGCCGATGAGGCACAGGTGCAATCAACTTACGGTAAAATGTGTAGAAGCAGGGAAGTACAATGAATCAGGAATGGGATGCTCGGAAGTATACGCAATCGTTCTCTTTTGTGCCGCGGTATGGTCAGGATGTCGCGAGCCTGCTGGATTGGGACAAAATTGATACGCTACTGGATTTAGGCTGTGGCAATGGCGATCTGACAGCGCAGCTGGCCAGAAGGGGAATACGGGTAATCGGTATGGATGCCTCAGCAAGTATGCTGGACAAGGCGCGTCAGGCCCATCCTGAATTATCGTTTGTACAGGGGAATGCGACAGATTTCACGCTGGAGACACCAGTGGATGCCGTATTTTCCAACGCCGTCCTGCATTGGATTGATGCGGATCGTCAGCCGGCAGCCCTGCGCTGTATCTATCGATCCTTGCGTCCGGCTGGACAGCTGGTTTTTGAAATGGGCGGCTATGGCTGCAATCAGCTTATTCATGGCGCTTTACGGGATGCCTTCGCCCAACGTGGCAAAACGTATGTCAGGCCGCAATATTTCCCGACGATCGGCCAATATGCTCCCTTGCTGGAGCAAGCTGGTTTTCGTGTTGTCTATGCTACACTGTTCGACCGTCCTACAAAATTACAGGGAGAGCACGGCTTACAGGATTGGATTCGTATGTTTGTCAGTTCAGCTTTCTCAGGGATGACAGCGCAGGAAAAGAACGCTCTTATCGAAAAGGCAGCCTGGTCTCTGCAATCGAAAATGTATCATCAGGGTTGTTGGATAGCCGATTATGTGCGGCTGAGAATGAAAGCCATAAAACCTTAATAGTACATATATAGTAAAGTGGCAATCCATTGATTTTTACGAAACAGAGGTATGATATTATGAGTTTTTCATCGCATTCCACCGTATCCCATCGGCCATGGCTGACGCCACGGGAGCTTTGCGTTGCTGCCGTGATGACAGCTTTGGTCTTTGTGGCGACTTTTGTGCCCCGTATCCCTATTCCTCTCGGCTATGCGCATCTGGGGGATGCGGTTATCTTTTTGCTGGCCATCAGCATGGAACGTCGAGAGGCCTTCCTCGCAGCCTGCCTGGGCTCTGCCTTGTCGGATATTCTGGGGGGCTTTCTTATTTGGGCCGGGCCAACACTGGTGATCAAGCTCGTCATGGCCTATATCGTATGGCATTTGGCAGCCCGTGAGGATGCAGGGCGCCTACGCACGCTCATGGCCTTTATCCTTTCCTCGCTCTGGATGGCCTTTGCCTATACGGTTTTCGGTGCGTTACTGTACGACAGCCTGGCCGCCGGTCTTGCCTCCGCGCCGGGCCTGCTGATGGAAGGCGCCGTGAACACGTTGGCGGCTCTTGCCCTATTGCCGGCGGTGAGACGTATCATGCGAGAATATAACCGATAAAAAGAGTTTACGTAGGGAGGCGTTGGGAATGTCGGAGTTTGAGAAACAGAAGCAAGGGGATATTTATGACCCCGCTGATGCAGACATTCAGGAACTTCAGGTAGCTTGCCTGGAGAAGATGTATGATTATAATGCTACAAGACCGCACGAAGCAGAGCAACGACAGGCTCTTATGAAGGAGATGCTGGCCGAAGTCGGTGAAGGTTGCTATATCGAACCGCCGCTGCATGCAAATTTTGGCGGGCACTATCTCCATCTTGGTCATCATGTATATGCAAACTTCAACCTTACACTTGTAGACGATACGGATATCTATATCGGGGACTACACGATGTTAGGCCCTAATGTAGTATTGGCGGCAACAGGGCATCCCGTCCTGCCAGCCTTACGTCGCCGCGGGCTTCAGTTCAGTATGCCCATTCATATCGGCAAGTGCTGCTGGCTGGGGGCCGGCGTCATCGTCATGCCAGGTATTACCATAGGTGATAACACAGTCATTGGTGCTGGCAGCATTGTCACGCATGATATTCCGGCAAATGTTGTAGCCGTTGGTAATCCCTGCCATGTAATGCGGCAAATTAATGAGCAGGATTACAAGACATACTTCAAGGGCAGGAAGATTCCTGAAGATTTATTGGCAGCCGTTCAACATGACAAGTTTCGTGAAATGAGACGAATAAAGCAACAGTTGCCAATGCAGGATGCAGAACGCATCCTGCGAGAGGGAAAGACGGCCATCATGGCCGTTCAGGGCGATGATGGCTATCCCTATACGGTTCCTTTGAACTATGTGTATATGAACGGCAGAGTATACATCCATTCGGCTAAGGAAGGTCATAAGATGGATGCTCTGCATCGTTCGGATAAAGTGACTTTGACGGTTATCGAAAAGGACGATGTTGTACCGGAAGAATTCACAACGTATTTCCGCAGCGTTATCTTTTTTGGCCGTGCGCGGATTCTGACAGATGATGCTGAGATACGTCAGGCAGCTACAGCACTTGGCCTGAAATACAATGATAATCCACAGGCAGTGAAGGCAGAGATCGATAAATTCTGGAACGCACTGGCCTGTATCGAGATTACGCCGGAGCATATAACGGCGAAGGAATGCATTGAACTGGTGCGTAAGAAATAAATGCCCTGACAACGATGAATGCTGACAGCATATCTTCAGGATGTTAATCTGAGGTCAGATATGGGGATAGTTAACCTGTTGACACCTTATACGGGCAGTACATCCAGCAGGCTGGCGTAGGCTGTGTCGATGGCAAAGCGCAGCTCTTCGCGGGTGATATTCAGGGCCGGATTAAAATACAGGACATCGCCCAAAGGACGCAGCACGAGACCGCGCTTCAGCGCGTGTTTGTAAATGGCATAGCCCGTACGTTTGGTGGGATCGAGCCGCTCCTTAGTCACGGGATCCTTGACCAGCTCGATGGCATGAATGAGGCCGATATGGCGGATTTCGCCGACGTTCGGATGCTGGCCGAATACCCGCGTCATTTCTGCCGTCAGCCATTTTGCGGTGTCGGCCGCCTTTTCCAGGATATGCTGCTCGCGCATGATCTTTTGTACGGCCAGGGCAGCGGCGCAGCCGATGGGGTTGCCGGCGTAGGTGTGGCTGTGGGGGAAGGAGAGCCCTTTGCCGTAGTCCGCGTAGAATGCCTGATAAATGCGGTCGCTCACACAGGTTACGGACATGGGCAGATAGCCGCCCGTGAGGCCTTTCGACAGGCACATGATATCCGGCGATATATCGGCCTGATCGCAGGCGAACATGGTGCCCGTGCGGCCGAAGCCCGTGGCGATTTCGTCCGCGATCAGCAGGACATCGTAAGTATCGCAGAGCTGCCGCAGTTTTTTGAGATAGAGCGGTGGATAGATGCGCATGCCCGCGCAGCCCTGGAGCAGCGGCTCGACGATAATCGCCGCCGTTTCCTGCGCATGCGCCGCAAAGGCTTTCTCGGCATGCTCGAAACATTCGCAAGCACAATGCTCCCGCGTCTTGCCATAGGGGCAGCGATAGCAATCCGGTGCCGTCACGTGGATATTATCCATCATCATGGGCTTGTAGAGCTTGGCAAAGAGATCCATGCTGCCGACGGAGAGCGCGCCGATGGTTTCGCCATGGTAGCCTTCGCTCAGGCACATGAAGCGTTTTTTCTCTGGTTTGCCGGTCTGATGATAGAACTGAAAGCTCATCTTGAGGGCACATTCCACCGCAGAGGAGCCGTTATCGTTGAAATGAAATTTGTGAATGCGCTCCGGCGTAATGGCATCGAGCTGTTCTGCCAGCTCGATGGCCGGGCGGTGTGAGAAATTTGCAAAAATTACATGTTCGAGGTCATCGAGCTGTGCTTTGATGGCCGCATTGATCTCCGGCTGGCAATGACCAAGCAGATTGGCCCACCAGGAACTCACGATGTCCATATAGCGTTTGCCGTGAATATCGTAGAGCCACACGCCCTTGCCGTGATCCACGACGATAGGTGGCAGGGTCTCGTAGTCCTTCATTTGGGAACAAGGATGCCAGATCAGCGATAAATCCCGCTGCTCCCATGATTTTGCTGGTGTATTGTTCTGCATGCGTGTTTCCTCCTCAGGCATAAAGTGCGGCCAGTTTTTCGGTGTCCATGCGGAGCGCTTTATCTCCCGGCTGCACATAGGCTACGACATCAACGCCTGTCAGTTCCTTGACCATCATGGCATTGTCTTCCTCCATAAAGCTATTCGGGTGGCTGTTGTTAAAGATGATACCCGCGACAGAGAGCTGGCGCATGCGCAGATGCTCGATGGTCAGTACGACGGCATTGATCGTGCCGAGTCCGGCATCCGCAACCACGAGCACCGGCAGCCCCAGCTTTACCACCAGGTCATCGAGAATCACGTGCTGCTCTGCGTCCCAGCGCAGGGGGCAGACAATGCCGCCGCTTCCTTCCATGGTGAGGAAATCATATTTGGCCAGGGCACGCTGGTAGTCGTGCTCAACCTTTTGAAAATCAATGGGCTGGTGTGCGCGGCGTGCCGCCAGATGCGGGGAGACGGCCTCCTCGTAAATATAGGAGACGAGGTTGGGGATGGTCTCGCCGATCTGTGCCACTTCATTGACATGCAAGGCATCGCCTGGGAGCAGGCTGCCGTCCGCAGCACGCTCCGCCCCCGATAATGCCGCCTTGTAATAGCCAGCCTTCTTGCCTGCATCGCGCAGGCATTTCACGATGAGTCCCGTCACGTAGGTCTTGCCGATATCCGTGCCGGTTCCCGTAATAAAAAGTCCTTTACCCATCATACATCGCTTCTTTCTTTTATTCTTTTATCCATATCAGGCTTCTCTTGCGGCTGCTGCATCCTGTGTCTCAAAGGAGGCAGGATAGAGCCAGATACCGGCGCGCTGCAGCCGCAGGGCGAGGCCGGCCGCCGCTACGCAGAGCAGGAAATCCGGCGGTGCCTGCAGGACGCCACAGTAGAAAATGGCCGCCCAGAATGCGATGGGCGCCGCAAGAACGTAGTTCGAGAAGATATAGAACCAACTGATGCCGATCAGATAGACAATAGCCATGCCGCCCACATTGACCAGCAGCAGCGAGCGGAACGATACTGCCTTCATCCGGCGGGCGAAGGCGCCGCAGAACCACGCTTGCAGGATAAAACTCAAAAGATAGCCGAATGTCGGCTGCAGCACATAGGATGGCCCGCCTCCCGTAGCAAATACCGGCACGCCCAGCAAGCCCAGCAGGACATACGTGCCGACAGCCAGTGCGCCCAGACGGGCACCTAGTACCAGTCCAGCCAGCAGGGTAAAGAGGAATTGCAGCGTGTAGACATCTGTGCCTACGGGAATGCGCACGAATGTCCCCACCGTAATCAGCGCGACAAATAGGCCGCACAACACCAGTTCACGTAATGGTAAGTGTTTCATATTCAAGCTCCTTTCTTTCACCTAACACATCATACACGCTGTCTCTTATATTGTCAACAAGCATATACACTATGGTTAACAATAAAATAAATTTGCTCTATGATAGAGACTATAAGTTTTGCCGCTGGTATGATATGATTTAGGTGGAGACTTGAATGAAAGTTCATCGCTCTGTATGATTTCGATTTGTTTGAGGAGTTTAACTTGAAGGTATTGAATTTTTATGGCGGTGCTGCCATTGGCAAGAGTACGATTGCGGCGGATATTTTCTCCAAGCTCAAGCGTCGTGGTTATAAGACGGAGCTGGTTGGAGAGTACGCCAAATGGCTTTGGTATCAGAACGCTACGGATATTGTGCGCGACCAGCTGTATCTCTTTGCCGAGCAGGTGCACCGCCTCAAGACTCTCCAGGCCTATGGCGTGGAGTATGCGGTCTGCGACTCGCCACTGCCGCTGAATATCATCTATAACTGCGAGCCGGATGATTTATTCGACAAATTGGTCATGCACGAGCACGCGAAGTTTGATAATGTGGAATATCTGCTACGCCGCAACGATGCTTTTATCTCCATTGATGGCCGGAAAGAGACGGACCTGGCGCGGGCGAAGGCCAAGGATGATGAGATCCGTGCGGTGCTGGACAATCATGGCATTGTCTATACGGAAATTGCGCCATGGGAGACCGACAAGGTGCTGCTGGATATGGGCGTGAAGTGATGGTACACAAGCCAGTAAAGGAAATGACCAAGATGGAACGCTGGCTGGCATATTTCGCGAATAAACTCAATCAGAAGGAAAGGGAGGGGCTGGCTATGTTGAATCCGGAAATTGCTGAAGCGACGGACGCCTCGGAGTGCCCTAGGAGACCGATATAATGGCGAAAGCGCTCGGAGCAACGTCTGGGCGCTTTTGTCTTCGTTAATGGATGCCTCCATAGAAATTCCATCAAATTTATTTACTTATACGTTTGCTTGTGTTACAATGAAACACAAAAGGAGAGTGATTCATCATGGCAACGACAACAATGACACTGCGCATGGATGCGGACGTGAAACGCGATGCGGAAGCCCTCTGCAAAGAAATGGGCATGACGCTTTCGACCGCCTTTAACATCTTTGCGAAAACGATGATTCGTAAACGTGGCATCCCGTTTGCCGTCACGGGGAGTCCTTCACTTTATGACGAGCCGAACCGCAGTCATATGCGGGCGGCGATGGAAGAATTGAATGCTGGTCACGGCAGAGAGCATGAACTGGTGGAAACCAAATGAGACTGATCTAGGCATCGGAAGCATGGGATGATTAGTTTTTACAATCACAGAACAAGTAATTCGTACCGTATGCATATAGCCGCTCAGTTTTTACTGGGCGGCTATATGCATAGTCATGCCAAAGCAGGTCACGCATCCTGTATTTATAAAGTGATGGCAATAAGGAGCACATAGGATGATAAAGATTACTGGCTATTATCAGCTGCCTGGTCAAATGCCACAGCCTGTGGATTTCGCAGAACTGTTCGATACGTCTTTTATGCGTCGTTACACGCATTATCGCAGCTTTGAGAAATTCCTCGCGGGTGGTCATTTTGTTATCAAGACACAGGCTGATTTCGAAGCATTGCCGGAAACGCAGATGGATGCGCATGTGCGCCGTACGACGCAGTTTCCTACATGGAAGGCCATGTTGGATACGGCGACGGACATCTATGCGCGTCGTCAAATGCTTTCGGATAAGGTGGCAGAGGTGAATGACAGACAGGATTAAGCGGCTCGCTAGGTCTTGTGTTGAGAGGGATTAGTTTTGAAAGTATTGAATTTTTATGGTGGTGCGGCCATTGGCAAGAGTACGATTGCGGCGGATATTTTTTCCAAGCTCAAGCGGCGCGGCTAAAAGACCGAGCTCGTGGGCGAATATGCCAAGTGGCTCTGGTATCAGAACGCCACGGACATCGTGCGCGATCAGCTGTATCTCTTTGCCGAGCAGGTGCACCGCTTAAAGACGTTGCAGGCGTATGGCGTGGAGTATGCGGTCTGCGATTCACCGCTGCCGCTGAATATCATCTACAACTGCGAGCCGGACGATTTATTCGACCAATTGGTCATGCATGAGCATGCGAAGTTTGATAATGTGGAATATCTCCTGCGCCGCAACGACGAATTCATCTCCATTGACGGCCGGAAAGAGACCGATTTGGCGCGGGCAAAAGTGAAGGATGACGAAATCCGTGCGGTGCTGGATGACCACGGCATTGCCTATACGGAGATTGCTCCCTGGGAGACCGATAAAGTGCTGCTGGATATGGGCGTGAAGTAATGGGTTGATACTGTAAACAGCCGCTTGGCTTTTTAGCTGGGCGACTGTTTTGGTATGTGCGGGGAATGTCGCCTGGCGTGCTACCTTGTGGCAAGTGCAGCCGCTCGCGATGCCTCTGGCGAAAAGGATGCGGCCGTTTACAAGCGAGCCAACATCGACCGCAAGCTGTTCTCGAAAATCCGCTCGCATAAAGACTATCAGCCCAGCAAACCGACCGCACTCGCCTTTGCCATCGCCCTGCGGCTGAGCTTGGACGAGACCAGGGAATTCATCGGGCGTGCGGGCTTCGCGTTGACGCCCAGCAGCAAGCAGGACATCATCGTGGCGTATTGCATTGAGCACGGCATCTATGACATCAATGAAGTGAATATAGCTCTGTTCGACTTCAAGCAGTCATCGTTAACGAAGTAGATAAAGCCTAGGAAAAGCTGCCAGATATAATCATTGGACAGTTTTTGTGTGAGGCAGGAAATTTCGTCCGTAGTGTAGAAGAAACTAATATCTGTCTATAATGCAAAAAATGCACAGATATTCATGAGCAATAGGAGCGTGAGAGAAGCATGCCTTATGGTAAGTCGATAGAGCTGTTCCTAGTGAATGGCACAGCAGACAGCATTGTTACGGCGGAACTTCCCAACTGGAATGGCAAAGCTATTAAA
>DEDT01000062.1 GCA_002350105.1 Selenomonadaceae bacterium UBA2897
AAGGAGTTAATAGCCTATGAGACTTACACCTGCGGAGAAGGAAACCATCATCCGCAAAAGCCGTGCCGACAAGTACGCGACCTTTTACACGTCTGACCCGGCAGACATGCGAAAATTCGACAGTTCGCCTCTCTACCGCTTGGTAAACGAGTGTACGAACGACGGCAAAGTTGTTTCGCGAGAGTACGTTGCAGAGAAACGCTTCGTAACTATCCGCCTCAAAGACAAGCGGAAAACTGCTAATCATTGATTGAACATCGGAGGTTTTAATATGGATAATTGTAAGTTGGATAAGGACGCAAGAGATGTTAAAGAGTTGGAGCAGCAGGCGTTATA
This sequence comes from Selenomonadaceae bacterium UBA2897, assembly GCA_002350105.1. Lineage (GTDB taxonomy): Bacteria > Bacillota > Negativicutes > Selenomonadales > Selenomonadaceae > UBA2897. The sequence goes on from DEDT01000062.1 coordinate 337, forward strand.
TGCGCTGAGATTGAACGTCATCAGTGACCTGATTCTTGAAAGCGAAGACAATCGTACCGAGGACGGACGAATGTTAGGCATCATGGGCAGAGAAGTAAAAGCCATCGCTGAGGAAGTCGAGGAGTTTACTAAAGGTCAGTTGTTTAATGCCTTGGTCGAATCCTATTTGGATTTAAGCGATTACGAGGCTTCTAAAGCCAAATAAGGCTCACCAAGGACAAGGGCATGAGGCGTTGGTATAACGTCTCTTTTCCCATGTCAAAAAAGACGTTTATTCCCCTATATCGTATTACGTGGAGTGATGAATATTGAGTTTATCTGCCGTATTATGTTATAATCAGGCCGTTAGCGTTCCGTATGCTTATCCTACTACGCAGCAGGAGGATAATGCTATGGACATGCAAGATTTAATCAGTGCCATCTCACAACAGACCGCACAACAGATTTTAAGCAAGGGAGGTGTAACTCTACAGGGATACCACAAGGGGCAAGGCATGCTTTTTGGGGAGTATGCCGAGCATTGGTTTGAGACAGAGGAAAGCCGACTCGTTAACGGCCTTTGTCAATCAACCTTGAACAAGGAACGTATCCTGTATAAACACATTGGCGAAGCATTCGCAGACAGAGAGTTGGCCGATATTACCACAGGAGACATTAACGACTTTGTTAGTTCCCTGATAGGTCAAGGCTATTCGCGCGAGACAATCAAAGCTATTCGTTCGATACTGAAACGGATTTTCGATGAAGCCGCTGCACACGACTACATTGTGAAGAATCCGTATGCAGGTAGCAAGTCGCCACGTATGACAGTAACGCACAAGGAAGCACCGCACAAGAGTGATGTACGCAAACTAATGCGTGTAGCCATGCAGGAGCGTATGGGCATTTACGTGCCTATTGCCATCTATACAGGTTGCAGGCGCGGTGAGATACTGGCTCTTACGTGGAGTAACGTCAATCTGAAGGAAAATGTTATCACGATAGAGCATAGCCTTTCGGTTATCAATGGGTCAGGCGCAACAGTTATCAAAGACCCCAAGACGGAGGCAGGGAAAAGACAGATTCCTATCCCACCTCCCCTGCATGATATTTTGGCTGACTACAAAAAGGCCCAGGGCAAAGGCAAGAAATATCTTATATCCCAGGTCAAGGCGGATAAACCTGTCTGCCCTACGACCCTACGTAATGCCTTCAAGCGTTGGGAGCGGGCAGCTAAATGCAATCACATTACGCCATACTCTTTAAGGCATTACTTCGCCGCGACCATGCTCGATAATGGTTGTAGCCTTGAAACCCTTCGCCTTATCATGGGGCATACGGATGCTTCTACGACCCTAGACATCTATTGCAGGAAAGACGGATTGACTAAAGCACAGATAAAGAGCTTATCTAAGAGCATGAAGTGCTTAGATGTAAGTGCATAGAGGTGACAGAAAAAGTGCAAGATTATACAATGGCAAGCGCGTTGCAAAAACACGCAAAAAAATAAGGCCATCTCGTAGCCGCGAGAAGCCTTAAAACATCGATATATATAGCCTTTGTCGGGCGTGATACTGGTGCAAAAAAAAGCGCGCAGTCCACCCCAAGGAAGCGCGCTACCAAACTGCGCTACATCCCGACAACACCACTATATTAGCACTTATGGTGTAGCGTGTCAAGGTATATCCTTTTGTGCATACGAAAAACCTTTTCCAACGGCTCCCTAAAGTAAGATTAGCCCAAGCGCAACGACAACAAAAACCGCGGGTCACTACTCCCGCGGCGGCATGCTGACCTTATAGCTTCCACAATATCATCTATCGTGGCAAATATAGCCGGTCACTATATTTGCAAGCGGCTGGATAGGCGATGATCTGCAGAACAACCCAAAAGCCGTGAGGGATTCACTACCCCATAGCGGCATCCACCTGCTTCGGCGGGTGGTTTTTTATCGGATATTTGCTTTATCATTCTCTATCGCCAAACTTCTCCTGTATCAGTTCATCTAGCTTGCCTTCCTTGATGTACTCCATGACATCCTGATCTACAAAGTTGCTCTGCGAAATGTTCTTGGCGGCCTTGTCGAAACCGAAGATATAGGCGATGGCGATGCTATAGATGATGTGGCTCGGGGCGAATCCGTAGACCTGATGCTCCAGAATATGCTTGAGGCGGACATTGTCATCAGGATATGCCTGCTTGATGGCGGCGCTGTGGAACAGGCGTTTGACGACTTCTGTGATGTAGAGGCCGGATTTCATGTAGAAGTCCACGAACGTCTTGTTCGGGTCATCGAAAATGCCGGGGTTCTCCTGCTCCAGCGCATCGACCATCTGTGTGACGACCTTGCGTGGCGTGAAAATCTGGTTCGTCTTCTGCGGCGGAATGTGGTCAAAGATATCCTCTTTGCTGGCCTCGTCGAAGTAGTTGGCGAGCTTTTCCTTTAGCTGCAGGAACTCCTGTATGGATTCATCGAAGACGACTTCGTTAAAGAGGTGGCCGTCGAAATGTTTCGTCTCGCCCGTCTCCTCGTCCGTGTAATCACCGCCGTCACGCAGGAAGCGGAACTCGTCTTCGGTTATGCCAGTGACTTCTGCGAAGACATCATCCGGTGTGTAGTCGTCGAAGTTGGCAAGGCAGAGGTCTTTGCCGCCACCGTGCGCCATCTCGCTGTAGGCCATGATGAAGCTCGGTATCGTGCGGGAGAAACCGCGCAGATGGGCGCGGATATCGTCCTCGATGCCTTTTTTCTTTTTCTCCTCCTGCCGCGTCTCCAGTTCCTCGATGACCTGTTTTTGCGTTTCTTCCAGCTTTTTGCCGACCGTTTCCTGCAAGTCCTTTTGAAAGGCCTCGGCTGCCTGCTGGATCTGCTGCTGCAGTTCCTCGTTCAGCTGCTGAACTTCGGTCTCGTCCTTTGCCTGCTGGAGCTTCTCCTCGTGCTCGGCCTGCAGAATTTTCTGTTGCTGCTCATGATTTTCCGCCAGACGCTCGAAGGTCTGATGGATATCCTTTTCGATGCGGTTGCTGAGCTGCTTCGTCTTGCCCTGCGTCAGCCCGTAGGTGGTCTTGACGTCCTTCTCAATGGCTGGCTGTAGGCCGGATACGAGCTTCTCGGCTACGGCTTTGGCTGTCTCCATTGCTTGCGAGGTCACGGGCTCTGGATCTTGTGATGCCTGGTCGATGAGGTCCTGCGTCTGCGCGGTGACGTCATCGTAGATTTTTTGGCCGAAGATGCCCTCGGCCTTCTGGATGACGAGCTCGCCTGGCAGCTCAACATCGCCGTTTTCGTCCACGTTCACCGTTTCGGCATCGTCCATCGAGAGGTCGTTTTTCTTGTCGCTCTGTTCCTCAGCTGGGGTCAGCTTCTCCAGCACGCTGCGCACGGCAGCAGGTGCAGAGAAGATATTGCCAATGTTTTGGAACAGGAAATTGCTCATGAAGCCGCGGCGGATGACTTCCTTGGCCTTGATGGTCTTGGGTATCGTCAGCACCTTTGCAGCATCGAGCTCGACCATCTTGCCGTCATCGTCCTCAGCAATGACAGGGAAGAAATTCAGTAGACGTTTGATATGTTCCTCGTGTTCAGATTTCGTGCCGCCACCATTCGCCGTCCTTGCGTTCAAGTTGTTCGCGAAATCATCGAAAATAGTGAGCGTCCGCTCTGGCGCGAAGTCGAAGACATAAGCATTCTCCTTGCGGTAAAGCTTGCCGTCATCCTCATATTCATATGGATTTTGCGCGCGGAATGCGGCCTGCATATATTCGGCAGGGCTTTTCATGTTAGAAAGGATGAAAACGGCCGTCCACGGCTTCACCGTGACGCCCGTGGTGAGCTGGCCCACGGACAGCGTGATGGTCTTGTCATGGTGTTTAATCGCATCGATGACCTTGTCATAGCTCTTCTTGTTTTCGCTGTCATCCTGCTCGTCGAGTTTTCCATCGCCTGCTGCAATGATGACCTCGTAGTTCTCAAAGACAGGGTGTTTCTTTAATAGCTTGGCCATCGCTTTTACGCTGTCCACGCGGTTGAAGAGCCAGAACGTATGGCGCAGCTCATGCCGGAGCTCCGGCGTGCTGAACGGGAATTTCTCGTTGGTTGTCAGCGTGTCGAGGAACTTCCGCACGTCCTTTTCGTAGGCGAAACGACTGTTCTCCACGCGGAAGAACTCATTAAGGTCGAAGGCATACTCAGCGTGCTCATCTTCGGAGAGGTCAAGCCCCTGCTGCAGCGTATCGCGGATCATGTTCGAGAGCTGATAGGTGAACATGTTGAGGCGCGGGAGTTTCTCGTAGGGGTTCGTCCCTTGCTCCACGGGCCAATTTACTTTGGCCTCCTGCTCGTCCTCGTAGGACCAGTTGTAGATTTGCTCAGGGCAGAACTTGCTATTGGCGATGGCCTTGAAGGGCGTGCCGGACAGGTGCAGCGTGAACTTGCGCCGGATTTCATCAAATGCCTTATCCGTCTTATAGGTGTCGACGCCCTCATGTGCCTCGTCGATGACCAGCAAATCCCACTTCGTTTCCTTAATCCATTTCAACTTCGTGTAGTTGCCGCCAAAGTAGACCGATCCTTTCAGCCCTTGCAGGCTCTCAAAGGCTACCATGCCAGCCTTGTCAATCTCGTCATCGTTCAGGGTGTCAAGGTAGCGCAGGTATTGCTCATGGGTCATCACGGGGCACTCCTTGCCCAGTGAGTCCGTTTCGCTGACGAACTTATAGCCTGTCTGCCAGCCGATGAACTTCGCGAAGTCCTGATACCACGAGTTGGCAATGCTGGGCCTATTCGTCACGATGAGTACGTTCACCGCACCGATACGCCGTGCGAAGTCGTAGGTCGTGAGCGTCTTGCCAAAGCGCGGCTTCGCGTTCCAGAGGAAGGAGCGAGCATCATCGGCATAGGCACCTTTATGGGCAGCATAATAAGCCGCTGTCTGCTCGACGGCGGCCTTTTGCTCGGCACGCAGCTCATACTGGGCTTGCCCATCTGCTGCTTGCTGGCTGTCACGGTAGTCCCGGTCACGGAATTGATTGAAATAGTTCTTGGATGTGGAGCCGTCGATACGGAACCACTCTGTCTTGGGCTTGCGTTCAATGTGCTTGGCCAGCGTCAGGTAGTTATGGAAGTCGTGATCGGTGAAATACTCGCCGGAGCCGTCCGTATAACGGGCTTCGGAGGACCACTCGATATGTGGCACGACATCTGCGGTGTGCGTCTGCTGATAGATGCGGTCCTTTACGCTCTGCTTTGCCGTGTAACCAATCTTCGTCCAGCCGTTATGGTCGGGAATCTGCGGTGTCGTGTAGGCATAAATCATTGGGACGATATGGGAAAAAGACTGGATGCGCGTGTTATCCATGTTTTAGTCCTCCCCTTTAGCCATTGGCTTAATCATCGAATTGATAAACTGTATTTGCTCATCGGTTATGCCATATTTACGGTAAAGCTCCTCGTCTGCCCATGATTTCGAGAAATCCTGTGTCGGCACGAAATTGAAAACCAACTTTGATAGGCCGATACCACTAAGCGACATCAGAATCAGGAAGCGAACAAATGCCGTTTGCAAATATGTAAAGACATTCTCTGCCGTTGTCTTATTGTCAAAGGGGCCGACCATGAAATATGAATGTGTGCAGACTTCGCCGGGCAACATTACGCGCAGTGAAGACGGAATCACACGAAAGCGCCCATCCTTCCCAGGCTCGCCTGCGTGCTCGGCACTCGTCTTACTAATCATCACCTTGTATTTGTCGACAAACTCCAACCCCTTCGTAATTTCGCTGCGGTCGATATACGTGATGCTGTTGCTGCTGGCATAGAGAGCTAGTTGCTTGGGGGATGTACGCTGTTTTTTCCCACGATAACTGGTGTTCAATCCAAACGGCATGAGGCTGCTCATCTGCTCGGAAAGTAATGGTTCTTTATGAGCGCAGACCTTGCGGATAATATCAATCGCTTCATTGTAGCGCACCAGCACAGGAAACTCATTCAGTGGTCGTGACATAGTAGTCGTTTCGCCGTTGATGATATTCGAGAATTTGCAATCTCCATTGTATAGTTTATTCCAAGTGAAAAAACATACACCCCCCCGATACTATTGTCAGGGAAACAATCTTTTGCGTTCGTATAGTCCACCAACTTAGAGATATGCCGGTCATTCATAATGTCGTTACGGAACTTATCAAGCCCCATGCCACCAGCAAACCAGCGAGAGGGAATGATGAATGTCATGGCCTCTGGATTCGTTGACTTTGCTTGCTCAATAAAAAGGTTATAAACCGGCTTTGCCTGCCTGCCTGCACCATTGGTATCTTCCTGATACGGCGGATTGCCGAGGATCACGTCAAATTTGAACTTTCCCATGCGTGCGCTCCTTTCCTTTTGCCCCATGTAAAACGAAGCCGTTACTGGCTTGCGGTGGCCGACCTTCTGCATTTTACAGGTCGCATATAACAAATGCGGCCTTCCCTGTATAGCTACGGGGAAAAGCCGCACCATGCCCTAACTTTACTGTACAGCCAAGCCGTTCTTTTTGGCAATCGCGAGGATTTCCTCACTGGTTCCGTTGACTGCCTCTATGATGCTATCGACAGAAAAGTGCTTACGCAGCATATTCAGGATCATGCCTTCGCGTACGCGCTGCTCCGTCTTCGCCGTAGCTTCGGCCACAGCTGCCTTTTTATCTTTCTCTGCAAACTTCTTCGCGTCGTCTGCGTTCCATCTGAGTGATACCACGTCGATTACCTCCTCCTCATAGCGATTGAGTACCTGCATGAGTATCTGATGTTTCTTGCAATAGGCAATGGCCTCGTGGGTGGCCTCATCCAGCGTCATGCCAGATTTCTTGCTGCCGGCAATGCGGTTGATGAAGAAACTGTATTCCTCCAACGGCTCACATTTATCCAGAAATTGCTTTCCTCGGCTGTAGGATATGTCGATGACGTGACAAACGAGCTCCAAATCCTTGCACTTTCCGCGGAAGGCGTCTGATAGACGCAGTACCTTTTTCCGGGGCGGTTTCTCGCCCATGTAGAATGTGTAGAAATGCGGCTCTGGCAGGGTAATCAGCTCACTTTTGTAGATTGCGTCATGCACCTCATACGTTTTATCCATCAAGCGAGAGGCGTAGGAGAGCATTCTGGCAGGCATATTTTCGTTCCACGTGCTCTGATGCTCCATCAGGACTATGGCCTCGTCCTTCCACTCGAAGGAGAGGTCGTTCTTGACGCTGTCGAGCAGGATGTCGTTCAGAGTTGTGATTTTCAAGTCCTCCGGCAGGATGTCCTCATCCGTATCTCGGATGGCCTTGTACAGCTTCGCCAACTCCACTGGGTCGTTGAATAGCATCCGGAACACTGAATCCTTGTACTGATGGTTTGCCACGCAATCTCCTCCCTACAACAATTATATCCTAATGCAGAACGATAGACAATACGGCGCTGACCTGCTAGGCACGTTCCTCGCGCCATACTTGCAACAGATCGACCTCTTTATAGGGCTGAGCCTGCTGCTCTGGCTCGCCAAGATCGAACAGGCTGCCTTCGATGACATCAGGCTCGTCGTGAAATAGGGAATCGTAGGTGAACGGCACGCGCAGGACGCGATGCGGATGGCGGGAATTCTGTCGCCATTCACTGAATTCGATGAGCTCGCCCGCTGCATTCGTATGCTTCAACGTGTCGCCCTGCACAATGTTCGTCTCTATGACCTTGCGCACGGAACGTAGCAGGTCTGCATCCGTGTCTAGCTGCCGACCCGTCTTCTGCTCATAGTTCTCTGCGAAGACCAGCAGCATGTTATCCCGCGCTTCGCGCAGATTGTCAGGCAGGAGCTCGATGCCGTAGATGCTCATCAGGGCCCAGAGCGTCTGGTACTTCCAGTTTGAGCCACGGATGTGCTTCGTATCCGCGTTGATATACGCGAGCTTTTGCCGCAGAATTTCCATCAAGAACGCACCAACTCCAGCCGACGGCTCGAAGAACGTCGCATGCACGTCGCTCAGCTTCTCCTGTATCGGCGGGTTAGAGAGCATCAGCTTCACCATCCAGTTTGGCGTGAACACTTCGCCATGCTTTTGCACGCGCTCTTTCGACTTAATCAGCTGTTCACGGAACGCCTCGCTGCCATCAACTGCGTCAGTCGGCTGGACCTCTTCCGCCTTGGCTTGTTCGTCCATATCTTCATCTCCTTTTAACGCTGTCTTTCCTTTCTATTTTACACCATTTATCCTTCAATAGCCATTTCTGACTTATTTGCTCGAATCGCAATGACAACAAAAGCCGCGGGTCACTACTCCCGCGGCTTGCATGACAACTTGCTCACTCTTTTGTCATATATATTATACGTCTGACTTGCCTTCCAGTCAAGAATTTTGCTATACTGGAACCGTCGCGGTACACCGCCGAAAGGGGTGTTAGCATGACAAAACTACTCACTCTATATTTCGTGTCTGTCGCAGCAGGCGTGACCTGTCACCTCGCCTGCAAGTGGCTAGACAGGCACCTATTCCGTGACTAGCCCCAGGCCGCAGGAGACTCACTACCTCTTGAGCGGCAGCCATCTGCTTCGGCGGGTGGTTTTTTTGTTGCTCGCGCTGCCTTGGCAAGCGTATTTTTCGCTTACATTGCCTTGACAGCTGCCTCGAATTCGTCCTCTGTATCCACAAAATGGTACGGTTCATACTTTAGGTAAGGTAGAAAATTTTGTCTACGTCCACGTAGGAATCCTCATACAGCGACACCTTTACCTGCTCTGCCAGATTTTTCCGGAGCGGATGTCCATGCAGGTGATGTGGCCCTTGGGGATGAAGGAGCCGGTAGCGAGGAAAATGGCTTCCCGGGTGACGACGGGGACGAAGGCGGGATTGCGGTTGATATAGATGGTCGGCGTATGGCCCACCACCACGGTCATGTCCAGCGGGCCATTCTCGTCATAGTAGGCATTCTTGCCGCCGTACATCAGCGTTTCTGCCAGGGATCGGTCCCAGACGAGCTCTTCCTCGGGGATATGGCCTCAGGGATGGTCAAAATCGAAACCGGCATGGCAGTGTGCTGCTGGTCACTCCCGGGCCGGCAGGCATTTCTTCGTGGCGAAAAACAGCCATTTTGCATGCCATACCAGATGCAGCAGGATGGCAGCCGTGCCGATGTATCCCGTCCAGCGGTGTACCTGCACCAGCAGCGTCTTTACTTCACGCCCGCCGCTGAACCAATGGAAGTCCAGTACAACGCCGGTGATGATGCAGGCGAGCAGGCTGAGCAGCAGCAGGATGTCCAGATAAAAATTCTTTTTCATGTCTTTCTCCCTTTCTTTCTGCCAGCCCGGCGCTGGTATGTCCCGTCACGGCTCAGAGTACATCGCACATCATCGTGTCGCCCGTCACGGCGTCGACCAGCACGCGGTATTTCACATTGCCCTGGGCGCAGTCAATCTGATAGGCCGGATGCATGCGGTGCATGGGGCGGGGCTGCTGCGCATCTGCGGGCTGTGCTCCAGCGGCCAGGTTCTGCTGCTCGGCCTGCGGCTGGGCGTTATTGTCCTGCCGTGCCTCGGGGCGCATGGGAGCGCCTTGCGCGTCTGCCTGCCCACCGTAGGCGGGGCAGTTCTCCGGGCCGCCGCCCGGGCACCAGCCACCATCGTGCTGCCCATCGCGGCGATGGCGGCCATAGCCGCGCTCGTGCTCGTCATCGCCATTGCACCAGGCGTGGCGCGGCTCCATATTGCCATCCGCACATGCCGGTCCATTGCCGAGCGCACGGGGCTCGCCCTTTTGCTTTTCGCCACGGGGGCCCTGTGCCATATCGGTGAGGCTCACGCGGCGATAGGTGAGCTGGCTCTCATCGGTGCCGATGGCCTCGGCGGCCACGGCCTGCGCCTCGTCCGCGCTGATGAGCGTAATATCCTGCTTCGCCGCCTCGCTGGCCACGAGCTGGCTGCGCGCCGCATCGCGGGCCGCGAGCCGCTCCATGTGACGGTGCGCATTCCAGGCGAAGCCCGCACCACCGAGCACGGCCACGGCCAGAATGCCCGCGAGCCCCTTCTTCCAGTATTTGCGGCCGAAAGCCCCGATGCCCGCCAGCGTACTTGCCTGCTGCGTGTTATTCATCTTATCCATGATAATGACCTCCTTGCGTCTTGTTTTCGTTTTCCTGTTCCCTTGGAACATCTTTATCATAGCAGGCAGTTCGAAACGGGCCCGCAACCATAGCTAAATAATTTATAAACAAAAACGAACGCCGGGGAAAACTTTGCACGCTACGCCGCCGCGCCCCTTTTCCCCTGCCGTTTTCATGTTAAAATAAAGGAAACAACGCATTGTATAGGGAGGCACGCCATGCTGCATTTCCGCGACATCTCGCTTACGAAACGAATTCTCACGACAAATTTTCTCATGGTCTTCATCCCCGCCCTGCTGCTCTTTCTCGCCGGGGCCGTGCTGCTCGGCACGCTGCGGCTCGCGGGCACGGCGCGGCAGAACGATCTCGCCGCCCTCTTCCCCACGCAGGGACCGGCGCTCTCCCTCCAGTATGCGCTGAACGAGCTGCGCTACACCGCCGACCAGAAGGGGGTGCACCGGCAGGACTTCGCGGCGCCTATCGCCATCCTCGAAAATGCCGGTGCCACCGTGGTCATCGCCAATAAAGAGGAAACCATCTACGCCACGCCGGGCACGAACGCCGCGGCTATGGCCGAGCAGGCGCTGCCGCCCGCCGATCTGGAGCGCCGTGGCCCCATGTGGCAGCGCGGCATGCACCAGCATGGCGGTATGCACCACGGCATGATGCAGGGCGGGCAGGACACGCCACCGATGCCCGAGCGCGAGCGGCCGCAGGACGATGCGGCGGAGCAGCTGCTCTGGACGCAGCACGGCCTCTATTTCTCCTATACCTCGCCCACTACCGGCACGACGGTCCGCGCGGCGGGCGATCTGCCCTTTCTCGCCCAGGCCAGGCTGAAGCAGGGACCGCAGAAACACCTGCTCGAAGGGCTGCTGCTGCTCACCGTGGGCTCGGCCATCCTGCTCATCGTCCTGCTGGGCGTCTATCTCTCACGCCTGCTCTCGCGCCAGATTCTCGAGCCCCTCGCCGAACTGCGCGCCGCCGCCGCCCGCATCCGCGCGGGCGACCTCGAGACGCCGCTGCCGCCTATGGGCAAGGACGAGATGGGCGAGGCCTGCCGGGATTTCGATACCATGCGCGCCGAGCTGCAGGCGAGCCGCGACCAGAAGGCGCAGTACGACGCCCGCCGCAAGGAGCTCATCGCGGGTATCTCCCACGATCTCGCCACGCCGCTGACCCTGCTCAAGGGCTATGCCGACGGCCTGCTCACAGGCCTCGCCGCCACGGCCGAGAAACGGCAGCAGTACGTCCAGCGCATCTACGGCGCGGCCTGCACGCTGGAGCGCCTCGTCAACAACCTGCGCTCCTTCTCCCGCCTCGAAATGGGCCGTATGCCGCTGCACCCCGAGCCCGTAGACCTCAGTGCCTACTTTGCCGATTACACGGCCGAGACCGCGCCCATGCTGCAGGAGCGGGGCCTGCTGATCACACTGCAGGATACGGCAGAAAACAGCCGGGTTAACATCGACCGCGACGCCTTCGCCCGCGTCGTCGACAACATCCTCGGCAACGCCATCAAATACAAAAAGGACGCGCAGGTCGCCATGGAGCTCTCCCTGCGAAACGCCGCCGACCGGCTGCAGCTCACCTTTGCCGACCACGGCCCCGGCGTACCCGAAGCAGCCCTGCCGCATCTCTTCGAGCTATTTTACCGCACGGACGCCGCCCGCACCGACACCAGGCAGGGCAGCGGCCTCGGCCTCGCTATCTGCCATGAAATCATCACGGGCCTCGGCGGCACGATCGCGGCCAGCACGACGCCCGGCGGCGGCCTCACCCTCACTATCAACCTGCCCCTCGCGGATGCATCAGCTGCACAGAAAGAAGGTACGTTATGAAGAAAATCCTGACCATCGAAGACAACCGCGAAATCGCGGAGATGGAGCGCGACTTCCTCGAGGCCGCCGACTTCGCCGTCACCATCGCGGCAGATGGCGAGCAGGGACTCGCCGAGCTCACCGCCGCCCACTATGACCTCGTGCTGCTCGACCTCATGCTGCCCGGCCGGGATGGCTTTGCCATCTGCCGCGATATCCGCGCACAGAGTGAGATTCCCCTGCTCATCGTCTCGGCCCGCGGCGAGGATACCGACAAGATTCGCGGCCTTGGCCTCGGCGCCGACGACTACATCACGAAGCCGTTCAGCCCCAGCGAGCTCATCGCCCGCGTCCGCTCCCACATCAAGCGCTACGAGCGCGTGCGCCAGCAGGGTGCTACTGAGGCAGCCCGGACAGCACCCTCACAGGATATCGTGCGCGGCGCACTGCGCATCGATACACTGGGGCACCGCGTCTTTCTCAACGACAAAGAGCTCACACTCCCAAACAAAGAGTACGAGCTCCTAACCTTCCTCGCCGAACATCCCGGCATCGTCTTTTCCAAAGAGCAACTTTTCGAGAAAATCTGGGGACTGGACGCCGTGGGCGACACCGCCACGGTCATGGTTCACGTCAACCGTATCCGCAGCCGCATCGAGCCGGACCCGGCCCATCCCCTCTACATTGAGACCGTCTGGGGCGCCGGCTACCGCTTCCGCGGCTAAACCTTATGTCAGCCTTTCATTTCTCAGCCGCAACAGCGGCTTTTTTCTTTGCCCGACGCATGGATTGCCAGGAAAAATACATGTGCCGCAAGGTCATCCACGGATGGTGCCAAAGCATGCGCGGCCCCGCATAGCGCATAATCTGGCGAATCTGCTCCCGTTCTGCCGGACGGTAGCAGTGAATCGGACATTCACTGCAAAACGTCTTTTCTGCCATACGCGGGCAGCGGCGCAGCCGTTCCATCGCATAGGCGTAGACGGCATGGCAGGCGGGGCATAAGCCATCGGCGCTCCCGACTGCCATATGCCTTTTGCGACAGAAAAGGCGAATCATCTCCCCCACGACCTGCATCTCCTCCTGCCGTTTCGCCTCAATCTGTCTTTCCGTCATCAAAAAAGCCCCCTTCTGCTCCCATTTTAGCAGAAAGGGGCCCGAGTTTGCAGGAACAAATCTTACAAAACTTTCCAAAGGAAACTGTGCCGTACTAAATTTTTCAGTGCAGGCCCAGCGCCGTGCCAAGCAAATGCACAAGGAAGGCCACGCACCAGGCAATCGTGCACTGCGTGACGACGGTATAGAGGGCACCTTTGCCGCCCATTTCCCGTCTGACCGTGGCAATCGTAGCCACGCAGGGCGTATAGAGCAGCGTAAAGGTCAGGAATACCAGTGCCGTGAATGGCGTAAAGATGGTCTGCAAAATTGCCGTATTCTCACCCATGAGCACCGTCAACGTCGAGACCAGTGTCTCCTTGGCCGTAAAGCCCGTAAGAATGGCCGTAGCCACGCGCCAGTCACCGAAGCCCAGCGGCGCAAAGATCGGCGCGATGAAGCGGCCGATGTCCGCGAGCAGGCTCTCGTCCGGCGATGCGGCCGGATTGAGCTGGCCGTCAAACATCTGCAGGAACCAGATGATGACCGAAGCCGCGAAAATAATCGTGAAGGCCTTCATCACGAAGCCCTTGGATTTCTCCCAGACCAGATGCGCGATGCTCTTGAGCGTCGGCAGGCGGTAGTTCGGCAGCTCCATGACGAAGGGCACCGGCTCGCCGCGGAAAGCCGTGCGGTCGAGCAGCAGCGCGTAGAGAATGCCGCAGCAGATGCCGAACAGGTAGAGCCCCAGCATCACGGGCGCCTGCCAGAGCGGCGGGAAGAACGCGCCGATAATCAGCGTGTAGATGGGAAGCTTCGCGCTGCAGCTCATGAACGGCGTGAGCAGAATCGTCATCTTGCGGTCGCGGTCACTGGAGAGCGTACGCGTCGCCATGACGGCCGGCACGGAGCAGCCAAAGCCCACGAGCAGAGGCACGATACTGCGTCCCGAGAGGCCGATGCGCCGCAGCAGCCGATCCATGACGAAGGCCACGCGCGCCATATAGCCCGTGTCCTCAAGGATGGAAAGGAAGAAATACAGCGTGACGATGTAAGGCAAAAAGCCAATGACCGTGCCCACGCCGCTGATGACACCGTCGATGAGCAACGCATGCATGACCGGGTTGACGTCTGCCGCCGTGAGCCCCGCATCGATAGCATCTGTGATGCTGCCGATCAGCGCCTCCGTGAGGTCTGTGAGCCAGGCCCCCACGCCATTGAAGGTCATGACAAAAACGAAGCCCATGATGAACACGAAAATCGGAATGGCCGTATAACGCCCTGTGAGCAGTTTATCCACCTGCAGACTGCGGCGATGCTCCTTGCTCTCGCGCGGCCGCACCACCGTATCGGCGCAGAGACCCGTAATGTAGGTAAAGCGCATATTCGCCAGTGCCGCCTCGGCGTCGAGACCGCTTTCCTGCTCCATGACCTCCGTGATCTGGTCATATATTTTCTTCTGCTCCGGCGGAATCCGGAGCTTTTCTGCCACGAGCGGGTCGTGCTCGATAAGCTTCGTCGCCGCAAAGCGCAACGGCAGCCCCGCCTGCTTAGCCAGCGGCTCGATGAGGTGCGCCATGGCGTGGATGCCACGATGCACGGCCGCCACAGGATCCTCTGGGTCGTTGCTGTCGGCGCAGAAGTCGATGCGCTCCGGCCACTCATGATGGCGCGCCACATGACTCGCGTGCTCGATGAGCTCCTCAATGCCCTCGTCCTTGGCCGCCACGATAGGCACGACCGGGATGCCAAGCTGCGCCTCCAGCTCGTTGATGTGAATGGCGCCGCCGTTCTGGCGTACCTCATCCATCATATTGAGCGCCAGCACCATGGGGATGCCGAGCTCCATGAGCTGCATCGTGAGGTAAAGGTTGCGCTCCAGGTTCGTCGCGTCGACGATGTTGATGATGCCGTCCGGCTTCGTCTGCAACAAGAAATCGCGCGTGACGATTTCCTCGTTGGAATAGGGCGACAGCGAATAGATGCCCGGCAGGTCCGTGACGCGGGCGTTGGGCAAACTGCGAATCTGGCCATCCTTGCGATCCACAGTGACGCCGGGGAAATTGCCCACGTGCTGGCTGGAGCCGGTCAGCTGGTTGAATAGCGTCGTCTTGCCGCAGTTCTGGTTGCCCACGAGGGCGAAGCGCAGCGGCGCGCCCTTCGGGATGTCCGTGAGTGTGTTGTGGTGATGGCCGTGCGGTGCGCGGTCGAGCTCGCCGCGGCCCGGATGAGGAATCGAGTAATGCGGTTCCTCATTGCGTACGGGAGCCGCCGCTGCGAGCCGTACATCCTCAATGGTCAGCAACTGCGCTTCCGCAAGCCGCAACGTGATTTCGTAGCCACGCACCTTAATCTGAATGGGGTCGCCCATCGGCGCCCGCTTAATGAGCTCCACAACCGTGCGCGGCGTAAAGCCCATATCGAGCAGATGATGCCGCAGTGCCCCCGTGCCGCCGACCTGTGTTACCGTCGCGGCCTGACCCGGCTTAAGTGTGTCTAATGTGGTCAACCTGAGACCTCCCAAGATTCCATACGCTTTTTTCTCTGTCTTTATCTTGCGCCATGCAACTTTATTTGTCAATGTCAGGTGCCTTCCCGGCAACACAAAAATCCTGAGTGGTAAGGAAACACTCAGGATTTTTGTCAGAGAAAATATTAAGAAGTATAGGAAAAGTAGGGAAAAGGTGATTGCTGCTCAGGGTGTCAGCGAAGGCCGGGAAAACCAGCTCAACGCATACACACCGGCAGCGATATAGTCAATGGCGTACTCATTGGTGGACCAGGAAGTCTGCACATCCAAATAGGATTTGGCCACGGGAATATGGCCGCTGGCGAGATATTTCGTCTGATCCGGGTCGCCACCGCTAACATGATTGGGGCCGCCCACGATGAGCCCCGGCACATAGACGCCGGTGCTCGCGTGGATGCGGTTGTGCGGATGCATGGGGGGATTATCACCCGCACCGGTCATAAAGCTCTTGTCGAGGCTGTTACGGCCGAAGAGATAATGAATTTGGGAGAGTGCGCCCTCCACATAGGCCTGCTTCGGCGCAATCTGATTGGCCATGAGCAGGATATCGCCCTTGGTCAGCGCATTTTTGGTCGAAGCCCAGGTGTACTCATTGGGCAATAGGGCACATTGCAGGCCGTCTTCCCTGACGCGTGAGACAATCTGATCGGCATAACCGAGGAAAGCCTTGCGCACCTGCGCCTGCAAGCCCCGGTCAGCCCCTGCGGCCTTCAGATAGGAGAACTGGCCGACGGCGAGCATATTGTCCCAGGTAAAGAAGCTTGGCGCGCGCGTCACGACATCGCGCCCCGCACCGAGGAGATACGCCTCATAGGCTTTATCTCCCGTCGTACGGAACATCTCCGCCGCCATCCAGACGCGCTCCTCCGCGTCTGTCGCCTTGTTGTACGGGCCTGAGCCGCTTTCCTGTCCCTTATCCTGACGATAGACCGGCTTCGGCGTGTTCTGCAGATACTGCCAGACTGTCTCAGCACGGCTCAAAAGCGCCGAGGCATAATCGGGGTCAGACACCTTGTAGACGCGGGCACCGATCGCCAAAGCAGCGCCATACATGGCCGTCGCCGAAGAGCAACTGCCATATATGAAGCGCGGCTGGGTATCCGTATCCGGCGTCTTATCGAAGCCGGGCCACTGCGCACCCGCTACCTTATGGAACGTCGAGCCATCTGCACGCTGCATTTTCTGCAGCCAGTCGAGCTCATAGCGTACCTCGGTCAGCACGTCCGGCAGCTTGCTGTCAGACGTGACGCCCTGCGGGAACTGCAGCTGCCCCCGCGTGAAATGATCGGGGTGCGCCTCATAGGCCAGGAGCAATTCCGCCGCAGCCTGTGCGCCCGTCGTCGTATACTTGCCGTAGTCACCGGCATCGTACCAGCCGCCCGTCATATCCAGCTTGTCGCCTTTTTTATTCAGGTCGTCGCTGAAATATACCTCGGCATGGGCATCCTGCGGATGGCCGCCCTTGATTTTCAGCCCCGTGATTTTATCATCGATCGGCTGATTGCAGCGCGCCAGCGTATAGCTGCGCCAGGCCTGCGCGGCGGGAACCGCGTAGACGTTGTCCCCGATGACAAAATCATAGGAACTGCGACTGCCCACCTGCAGGCGATAAGTTCCCGGCTTTTTGAACGCCGTGAAATCCGCGCGCTGCAAATTCTCCTCACTCATGGCATCCTTCGCCGGTGCCGACAGTTTGCCTTCATAGACGACTTTGCCCGTCCTGGCATCCACGAGAGAAAATGTTTTTTCTCCCTTGGCCGTCACCATAGCCACTTTTTCATGCCCGGTCAGATAACCAACCTGATCGACGTGCAGGCCCGGGTCTGCCGCCTCGGCGGCCAGCGTGCCGCCCGTCAGCAGGCAGGCTCCCAGCAGGCTGCTGAGCACATAGCGGCACAAGTTCTGTTTCTGCATCGTTTATCCGCCTCCCTCACCTGCTGCTTTTTATTCATGGAACGGCGTGTATTTAATCCATTTGTACTCGGCGAAAAGCGGCATCTCACTGTCGTTGAACGGCTTCAGCCACGCGTCGACACCCTTGCCGCACCAGGCATTCATCATGATCTTGCCCTTCGTCACCGGCATATCCTTGCCCTCCAGGCGATAGGTTTCCTTGCCATCGACGAACCAGATAAGCTTGTCCTTGTGCCACTCGAAGGCATAGGTATGGAAATCATCGGAGGCATCGAAACCGAGGTCATGCATGTGCTCATGTCCGCCCTTGCCGTTGCGGAAATAGTTGTACTGTACCTTGGTCGTGTCCTTGCCGAGCACCTCGACGTCGATTTCATCCCACGGATCGCCATCGTAGGGGCCCGTGTAGGTGAAGAAGGAGGACACCACGCCGTCGTTCTTGATGGCCTTCATGCAGACCTCGTAGCGGCCGTAGCCGTAAGTTTTCTTGCTGCGGAACTCGCCGCCCGAATAAGGAACCTTATCCTGCGAGGCATCGGCGTCAATCTTCAGCGACATCACACCGTCATCGATGGAGACATTGTCCTTGTGCCACCAACAGTTGAACGGCATGCCGTTCGTCCAACCGTCCGACGGCTCGAAACGGTCGGGGACACCATTCTTGAAATCCACCTGGAACGCATCCGCATCTGCCGTCTGCGCTGCCGGTGCAGCCAGCGCCGTCTGCGGTGCCAACGTGCCGGCAGCGATTGCCGGCACGCCGACAAAAGCCGCAGCACAGAGCATAGCGGTAATTTTCTTGCGTAAAGACATAGGAACCTTCCTTTCCTCATAAAAACGATATTTTTCGTTCATCTATTTATTCGACACGCAGGTCTTCGCCATTCGAGGCGATAACTTTTTTAAACCAATAATACGATTTTTTCGGCGTGCGTTTGAGCGTGCCGTGGCCCGCGTTATCCTTGTCCACGTAGATAAAGCCGTAACGTTTCTCCATCTCGCCCGTGCTGGCCGAGACGAGGTCGATGGGGCCCCAGGGGCAATAGCCCATAAGCGCCACGCCATCCTCCTCGATGGCCTTGGCCATCTCGGCGATATGCGCCGCAAAATAGGCGATGCGCTCATCATCGTGCACGATGCCGTCAGCGGCGGGTTGCTCGTGCAGGCCGATGCCGTTCTCCACAATCATCAGCGGCAGCTCATAGCGCTCGGAGAGCACGTTGAGCATGTAGCGCAGGCCCACGGGGTCAACCTGCCAGCCCCAGTCCGAAGCCTTGACATAGGGGTTCTTCACCTCGACGTCCGTCTGCTTTTCCACGTCATAGGCACGCGCCACGCTCATGTAATAGGAGAGGGCGAAATAGTCCACCTTGCCGCGCTCCAGCAGTTCGAGGTCGCCATCGGCCATCTCGACGTTGCAGCCCTTGTTCTCCCACTCCTTCAGGATATAGGCGGGGTAATGGCCGCGGCACTGTACGTCGCCGTAGTAGAAGCTGCGGTCCATCTCCTTCAGCGCCGCCATCTGGTCCATGGGCTTGCAGGTGGCCGGATAGCAGGGCACCATCGCGAGCATGCAGCCGATCTGGAAATCAGGATTGATGCGATGGCCCACGATGACCGCCTGCGCCGAGGCCACGAACTCATGGTGTGCGACCTGATAGAGCACGGCGTGTTTATCCTCGCCCGGCTGATAGAGCACGCCCGAGTTAGTAAAGGCGGCAAATTTCTCCTCGACATTGCGCTGGTTGTTGATTTCGTTGAAGGTCATCCAGTACTTGACCTTGTGCTGGTAGCGGCGGAAACATACCTCCGCGAAACGCACGAAGAAGTCAACCAGCTTGCGGTTGCGCCAGCCGCCGTACTCCGTCACCAGATGATAGGGCAGCTCGAAATGCGAAAGCGTGACCACGGGCTCCATGCCGAGTGCATGCATCGTGTCAAAGAGGTCATCGTAGAACTGCAGGCCGGCCTCGTTCGGCTCCGACTCATCGCCCAGCGGGAAAATACGCGTCCAGGCGATGCTCGTGCGGAAGCACTTGCACCCCATATCGGCGAGCATTTTGAGGTCCTCTTTGTAGTGATGATAAAAGTCGATGGCCTCGTGGTTCGGGTAGTATTTGCCCGGTTGCACACCATCCGTGATTTCACGTGGCTGGCCGGGGCCGCCCACGGTCATGACGTCGGCAACGCTCACGCCCTTGCCGCCCTCCTGCCAGCCGCCTTCGAGCTGGTGGGCCGCCACGGCGCCGCCCCAGAGAAAACCTTTTGGAAAGGTCATTTGCCCGCCTCCTTATCCAAACGCTGATAGAGCTCGATGAACTCCTGCGCGATGGTCTTGAATGCCTCGGCACTCATGAGCTGATCCTCGGCGTGCAGGATGAGCAGACCAATGGGCTCACCCTTCCCGTTCGCCTCCTGCTCCAGGAGCTTCGCATGGGCATCATGCCCCTCGATGAAGTCCTTCTCGCCCTCGGCGATGAGCTTCATAGCGCCTTCGTAGTCACCCTTTTTTGCGGCCTGAATGGCCTCGATGTAGCAGCTGCGCGCCGTGCCCACGGCCGAGATAATCTGGAATGCGATCAGTTCATTACCTTCCATGATCAGCCCTCCATGAGTGACTGCGCGAGTGCGAGCACGCCTTTACCATCCATGCGGCCATACATGCGCATGTCGATGGCCTCGACCGGCACGCCCGGCAACTGCTCCGCGATTTTGTTTTTCGAGAAACGAATCTGCGGGCCGAGCAGCACGACATCGGCGTCAGCTGCTTTCGTGGCTGCCTCGGAGGCCGAGTAAGCCGCAATCTCGCAGTCGAAATTCGCCTCTTTGGCTGCCGCCTGCATTTTCTTGACCAGCATGCTCGTCGACATGCCCGAAGCACAGAGTAAGACAATCTTCTTCATGATGAGTAGAACCTCCCTAACCATAGGCAGCATCACAGGATACCGCCTACAGCCCATAGAACATTTGAGATTAGAAATGATAATCCAGCATCGTACGGACAAAGTCACGATGATACTGATGGTTGAGCAGGCCATAACGCGTATCAAACGCCGTAGAGCCGACGTAGAACGTCTCCCACTCCAGATTCTTCATCGGTACGTACTTGAAGCCTACTGCCCAGCCTTTGGACCCCGGCTGGAACGCACTCCACTCCTTGTCGCCGAAGATACCGACGAGGTTGTTGTAGTTCTTCGCATAATCGAACCAACGCGCATAGAGCTGGAAGGAGCCCGGATTATCGATATTGGACCAGCGGTAGTTCAGGCGGATAGCCTTGCAGACATTATCATTGAACTTGTTATCCTGACGGCCATCGGCGCCCCACTGCGTAATCGTATAGCCGGGGTTATCCGTCTTGACATAGTCGCCGATGAAGAAGATATTCTTGAGCGGGTTCCACATGGCACTGAGTACGAAGCCATAACGCCCTGCCGTATTACGGTAGTCCGTATACTCCGTCTTGGTCGTCATGACGCCATGCATATAGGCGTTCTGAGAGGATACATCCGCATTCGTAATGTTCAGGCCATACCCTTCCTTGACACCATTGAAGCCAGCCTCAACGGCTTTGCGCAGGGCAGCAGTATTCGTACCGTTGTCCTCTGCGTAATATTCCGTCCCGCCCGTCAGGCCGAGATAACCGGACTTGAACGTGCCATTATCCAGGGTAACGCCCGAAGCCGTAATGGTCGCCGGCTGCTGCGCATCCGAATTGCCGAGATAGGCCGTCACCGTCGAATCATAGTAGTTCTTGCCCATGATATCGTTGCGGCCAAGGTTCAATTTCGCAAAGGCGCAGTTAATCTGCAGGCCGTGACCAATCTGACCCTGTACGCCACCGCCGTAGATGCTGAAATCATAACCTTTATCCGTCGGTGTCAGATAGAATGTGGAGGCGCGCAGCTTGGACTTCGGGATATCCGTACTCAGGATCACGCCATCACTCTCATTGCCGAAGAGGATATTTTGCATGCCGAGGCCGCGCCAGCGCCGGCCGACATCCACGCCGACTTTGCCGATATTGCCTTCTGCCCATACACGCTGGATGGTGCCATCCGTCTCGTTCTCATGGCCATCGTGGTACTTATGCACGCCATCAGCCTGGGTGAGGTTCGCGTAACGCTCGTTCGTTTCGCTCTCAAAATTGAAATTCCATTTGTCGTTGACATGGAATTTCGCCTTCAGATCCAGATAGGTACGGCGTCCATCGTTGCGATCAATGTAGCCCTGAATGTTGTCGTTATCCCAGGATACGCGGCCAAAGCCCGTGAACTGGATCCGATCCTTATGGGCATTGAGATTTTTGTTTAATCCTTTCAGCTGGGATTTCTGGCTCTTCACCTGATTTTTCAGCTGGCTGTTCTGGTGCTTGAGCGTGGCGAGCTCATCAGCGAGCTTCTGCTGCTCCTGCTCCAGCGCCGCGATGCGGCTGTCGAGGTCCGTGGCCGGTGCTGCGAGCACCGAGCCCGTGAGGCTCAGCGTCAGGCCCATGAGAATGGCGCCGGTTTTACGTTTGTTGATCTGTTTTGTGAACATCATGGTTCCTCCCCTATCATGCGATCTTTACCGCATTGACTCCCATACAGGCCAACGGCCTAAATTCCCTGGCCGTCAGCCTATAACAAGTATGAAAAATTTACTTGTTTTCCTAATTTATTTGCCAGCAACTGGCGCTGGTTCCGCAGGCTCTGCGGCCTCGGCGTCCGTCGTGGCCACCGTTGCAGGGTCTTCCGTGCTTTCCTCGGCCTCGAGGGCTGCTGACTCAGCCTGCTCTGCTGCCTCTGCCTCCTGCTCCTCGACGAGCAGCGAACGATCCTGCGCCCGCAGGAACGGATAGTAGATAACCGTGGCCAACGCGAGGTTCACGATCTGCACGACCGCGCCCTGCCAGCCATCGAGCAGGAAGCCCGCGATGATGGGCGGCGTCGTCCAGGGCACCTGCACCGCGCTGAACGGAGCCATAAAGCCCGAATAGATGGCGAAATACGTCACGAAAAGCGCGATGAGCGGCACGATGATGAACGGCACGAGCAAATACGGATTGAAGACAATCGGCAGACCGAAGATGATCGGCTCGTTGATATTGAACAGGCCCGGCACAAAGGACATCTTCATCATGGACTTGAGCTGTTTCGACTTCGCCGTGATAAGGCCAGCGATGAGCAGGCCCAGCGTAAGGCCGCAGCCGCCGCTCTTGATGAACACATCGTTGATCTGGCATGTGATGATTTTTGCGGACGGATTGTTGACGAGCGTCATGCCCATGTCCAAGAGGTGCTGGTTATCAAGCGAATTCGCGATGAGCAGCGGGCCGACCACACCGCCCACGACGTTCGGGCCATGGATGCCCGCCCAGAACAGGATACTCTGCAACGAGACGATGACAACACCGCCGCCCAGCGTATCCGAAAGCCCTTGAAGCGGCGTCTGGATGACCTTAAAAATGCATTCCGGCAGCGTCGTCGCGCCGATGTAGTGGAACAGGCCGTAGATGACGGAGGCGCAGGTGAAGAGAATCATGCCCGGCACGAGTGCGGAGAAAGCACGCGTCACGCCCTCGGGTACGGATTCCGGCATCTTGATGGTCAGGTGGTTCTTCTCGCAGTAGCAGAAGACATACGAAACGGCAAAGGCAAGGAGAATGGCCGTGATGACGCCGTTGCTGCCCGCCCAGGCTTTCGGAATGATATCGCCCACTGTCTCGCCGCCTTTCGTGACCAGCGAAGGCGGCATCACGATGAGAAATACCGAAAGGGCCAGAACCGAAGCCATCATGGCGTCGCATCCCTCGTTCTCCACAAACTTGTAGGTGATGGTCAAAACCACGATGAGTGCCAGCACGCTGAACGTGCCGCCTGCGACCGCGTTGAGCGGTGCAGTCCAATCCGAACCGAAGATACTCGCCATAAAAGGCGCATAGCCCGGCACAGGCAGATTGGCCAGCAACAGGAACACCGAGCCGCAGATCGTGAACGGTGTCGTCGCGATGAAGCCGTCACGCAGCGCCGCGACGACGCGCAGCTGGGCGAACACCCCCATAAATTCAATAAACTTATCAAACAACGCTTGCTTATTCATTTTCTCATCCCCCTATAACCTCTTAGTCTGAATTGTTGCTGATACGGTGAATTTCTCCGTCTGAGGTCTTACCCCTGACGCATTAACAATATAGCATGACGAAAAGCTACGCCGCAATGAGACGAAAGCAATACGAAACACTGCTTCAGTGCCTGTGCAAATTTTCCCTGCCCCCTGAAACACCGCTCCAGCAATACGCAAAAAATCCCCCGGGTCACATAAACCCGAGGGATAAAGAAGCAACGATTTGACGGTTATACCGCGCATGGCTCAATAATGGAAATTGTGGCTGAGCCAATTCTCCTTTTGCCTGGCATGATGGTAGTCCACCTGCGTCATCAGAATGGCAAAAAGTACATCCACCACATATTTCGCGCCCATGAGGAACACCCGGGGACCGAGCTCCTCCATGGTACGCACCGTAGCGACCGGCAGCACCACATCGGCGATTTCTGCCAGCGTCGATTCCTGCACCGATGTGATCAGGATGAACCTGACCCCGCGGAGCTGTAACATGCGCGCGATATCGACGAGCATGCGGTTCTCGCCGGTCCGGCTGATAAAGAACCCCACATGCTCCTTGGGGACAGCGGTGCATTGCAGGTACTGCATGGTCATGGCCGGATGCACCGTCGAACATTTATCCGCCATGATAAAGCTGGCCGCTGCCATGTTGGCGATATCGATGTTATTATCCGTCGCATAGAAATCGACATGCTTCGTCTGCGACAAAAGATGATACGCCCGCGCAAAATCCGCCGGATCCAGCATCGCACGCGTGTCCTTGAGCGCATCGAGCTCCATCCCCGTCACCTTATCGAGAATCGAATGGATCGAATCCCGATCCGTCACCGCCAGTTTCTCCCCGTGGGGCTGACGGATATACTGCAGCATCTCGGCTAAGAATTGCACGCGGAACTCCGTATACCCGCCGAACCCCAGTTTTTGGCAGAAACGCACGATGGCCGCTGAACTCGTATATGTCTCCCTGGCCAGTTGTCTGGTCGTCATCTCCGGCAGATGACGGAAATTCGCCAGAACATACGTAGCAATCATCTGCTCCGAATTGGAGAATCCATCCATCGCCCGCAAGCGATCGATCAAGCCACTCATACTTTCCCCGCCTTGTCTTATTTTAGCCAATCCGCCGCATGATCGAGCAGGACCCCGCCGTTCTGGCAGGCATCACAGATGCAGTATTTGCCGCCTTTGGCCTTCGCCGCCTTCGCCGCCGCCAGTGCCCCCTGTGCTGCCTCATGGCCGCCGAGAATCTTCTCTCCCTCGGGCGAGCCCGCAAAACCGATGAAGCCGTCGATGCTGGTCACGCAATCATCGAGCTGCACCTTCAGCGCCTTGGCCGCCTCGGCCTCCTTCGCCGTGCCGACCGCATCGGCCCAGGCCAGTGCCGCGTCCTTCAGCGCACCATAACAGGACGGTGCCGCTGCCATTTTCTTCGCTGCTGCTACTAACTCTTTCTTTTCCATCAGAGTGTCCTCCTTCAATGACTCAAATAACGCGCTTGCACGGGCATCCACGTGCTGGCCTGCCCTATGCTGTTATTTCTCGCTCTAAAAACCGAAATCCTGCCCGTCAGGTGAAAAGATTCCCCACGAGCTGTCCATTATCAGTAGCCCAATTCCAGGTCCCTGACCTCGAGCAATTTTGCGTTGCCCTGCAGATCTTCATAGACATAGGCTACGCCCCAATGGGTCACAGGATGCAGCACAGTCGGCGTGATGCGGCAGAGAATCGCATAATTCTTTCCCGCCACGACCTGCGTGCCCAGCAGGGCCACAGGCTCATAATCTGCTCCGACCAGACCATCCAGTGCCTTGTTAAATACCTGCTTGACATGGCGGTTCAACGCCGTACGTCCCTGCTGTACCGCCCAACCGCCGTCCACATGTTCGACTGCCGCCTGAACCCGCACCGGTTGCGCCTGCGTAACAGCCTCCGCCGCTGAAACCTGCATACTAAAAGACCACATACCAGCAAGCACTATGCCAGCCAAACTTAAAAATTTTTCTTTCATAAAGTTCACCCTTCTTCTATTCGACAGGTATGCTGCCGCGTTTTTTTATCATAATTCACTCCCACTAGCAACAAATTGCCTTGATACGAGCGCAGTGCTTCTGGATATTGCTTAGCCCTGATCTGCTCTATGGCCGTATGTGCTGACTGATTCCATTTTAGTTCCACCAGCAATGCCGACTTATCCGCTGCCGACGCCAAAGGAATAAACGCCAAATCGGCAAAGCCTTTACCTGTGGGCAATTCACGTATCAGCGTATAGTACTGACGTGCCGCATAATAGGCCAGTGAAACGGTGTATGCCAGCGCATTTTCATCGTTATATTGCAAATGACTGGTTTCCAGATGTGCCTGCTCGATATAAGCTGCCACCGACTCGGCATCTTCTTGCCAAGTGGCCTCCAGCAGCTGCTGCGAATGCTGCACGGCTCTGACCACCTCATCCCACGGCTGACTGGCCGTGGTTGCCGTAACAAACTCCTTCATAATCTCCCGATTGGGAATAAAGGCCTGCTGCGTATCGGGATTGTAGCTCAAATACCCCAAATGCACCAACAACGTCAGCACATCATCAGCATTGGCAAAGCTTGTCATATCGTTTTGAAAACTGCCCGTCTGTAAGGTGATTTCATCCCCCGCCAGCATGCGGACAATCGCATCGCGCAGGCCGTCATAATTCATATCGATATAGATTTGCAACGCCTCGTAAGTCTCAGTCTGATTCCAATAGTCCTCAAATCGTCCATTGCGCATGAGCTGCACGATAGAATTAGGGTTATAGATATGCAGGCACTTCTCTTCACGTATAGGAAATTGATACCCATCATACCAGCTACGGCAGGTCGCAACATCAACCTGATACTGATGACATAATGCTGACACCTCAGTTTCCGTAAAGCCCACATAAGGTGCCAGCTGTCCTGGGCTTTCCATGGAAAACTCCGAGAACATGTTAAGTGCCGAATGCGTGCCGTATTTCTTGATGGGCAAAATTCCCGTCATATAGGCCAGTGCCACATAGCTTTTATCTTTGAGCCAATCGCGCAGAAAATCCAGATATTGCCGCTGAGCCTGCGTATCATGGGGATATTCGCGGAAAATGGCATCCCATTCATCAATAATAATAACGAAGCGTACCTGCCGCTGCACAAACAAATCATTCAGCGTGCGCGTCAGATTCGTACGATCAAAATAGTTCACATCCGAATACTCTGCCAAAATCTCCCAAAGCAGGGATTTGCGTAACAATGCCAGTACGCCCGCCATATCTGCACTTTCACTGAGAAATTCCTGCATGTTGACCTTGATAACATCATATTGATGCAGATATTGCCGATAAACAGGGCTCTGCGCAATCGCCAGACCATCGAATAGCGTAGACTCAGTAACGGTGCGGTCGTAATAAGCACTCAGCATATCCGCCGCCATCGACTTACCGAAGCGCCGCGGCCGGCTGACGCAGATATACTTCTGCGGCGTTCCCAAGATCTCATTTGTATAATTCAGGAGGCCAGATTTATCAACATAAATTTTGGCGCGCCGCGCCTCCTGAAACTTATACGGCCCAGGATTTAGATAAACGCCCATTTTGACCTTTCCCCCATACGAGCAACGCACAATAAAGCTGTTGCTTACGGCTCCATCCCTTGCAAGGCCTTACAGTATTACATTAGCCGTTTTCGCTACCATAACAACCGTCTCCTGTCCTTATTCTATCATATAGCGATAAATGATACAAAAATCAACAAGGCTTACTCGAACTCAATCGTCGTTGGCATGGTGAGCAACACGGCAGTCATGAAGCTGTCCAAGCCCTGCAGCAGCCTACATATAATCTACCTTCTTCTCATGAGGAAATTCCTAACTCTTAAGGGTATAAAGAATGTAATCTTTTTCTCCAAGCAATAGCTTAACAGGGTCAACAAAAAGTCCTGAACATGTACGTTGCACGCTTGGTGCGCTCAATGTAGGCGGCATCGTTTAACCACGAAACTGCCCAGCTCGCACGACTCTCATAAACCAGCGCACCGCTACTGGTTTTCTCATTTTTTTCCTGTTCCGTAAGATGTAACTTTTCGGCAACTATCTGCTTTACCTGTCTTCTCGTAAATTGCGGAAGGCTAGCAACCGCACTTAAAACCAGCTGAAACATTTCATTTTGACTAGGTATCATTGCAATGACTCCTACATATGATGTCCCTACATAATTCCCATAACTATTATATCCCCATTATCTTCTAGCGATTTCACACAATTTCTGTGTACCCGATACACGCCTCCCATTCCCCAAAGGATTACTTTATACTGTCTGTAGAAAATATTACCATTCTAAAACCTCAATCTGTCAACAAAATTCCTCTTCGTCTTACTCGCAACTACTCACGTATTTTTGTTTTTTACTGGTAGGCTTATCTGGTATAGTCATTTTCAATTTTCCACTCTGCAATAATGGCTTGACATACTGATAGAAAAAATTTCTGCGCCCAGTCAAACCTACATATTCTTGCATTTCTTTCCTGCTTCGTGGTACTTTACAAAACTCAATTAAAATAGTAAAAGGATCTTGTTCCCTGT
The DNA here is from genome assembly GCA_002350105.1 of Selenomonadaceae bacterium UBA2897. Lineage (GTDB taxonomy): Bacteria > Bacillota > Negativicutes > Selenomonadales > Selenomonadaceae > UBA2897. Next base: position 28,474 of record DEDT01000062.1, read on the forward strand.
CTTGTTCCCTGTCTTGTTCCCTGTCTTGTTCCCTGTCCGTTTGCGGTCCAACAACTCCCACAGATACTTCATCCAGGGGAATGATTGTACGAAACATGTCCCCTTCAATGAATTGTGGTTCGCCGCCAGAGTAAAGGGATGTGTATTTATAAGTATTCCTCATGCCGGACCCCAGTTCATCTGCCAAGCCAATTTCTCGAAACACCTTTGATATAACTGGATTCTTAGCGTACGGAGTAAAATTAGACAGGTTCAGGCAACCATAGCCATTGGGCCGATTCGCATTCTCCGTATACATCCGTGATTTCTCAATCACAAATTTGGCAACATAGCCACTGGAATAATCTCTGTGTGAGATACATCGGTGGAAAGAGCTTATCCTTATTATTAACCGCTGTAACAAAGTTTTTGGTGATACGCTCTACTGCCTCCGGAACAACACCAAGAATTTTACCGTCGTCCCTTACCCCTAGGAAAATATGCCCGCCGTCTCGATTACAAAACGAGCATACGGTATCGTAGACATCCTTGGTAATATCTGTGGTGGATTTCTTAAATTCCACATGGATATTTTCTCCCTGAGCGATCAAGGCCTTTACCTCATTCGCATCCAATCCATCCACCTCCCAAACGAAGCGCCCTTAAAGGGGAACAGACGATACAATCTGCTTACTCGAACTCGATGGTCGCGGGCGGCTTGCCGGTGCAGTCGTAGAGAACGCGGTTGACACCTTTGACCTCGTTGACGATGCGGCTCGTGGTGCGCTGGAGGACGTCCCATGGGAGCTGGGCACTCTCGGCGGTCATGAAGTCGCTGGTGAGCACGGCGCGCAGCGCGATGGCGTAGTCGTAGGTACGGCCGTCGCCCATGACGCCGACCGAGCGCATATTCGTGAGCGCGGCGAAATACTGGCCGAGTTTGGCAGAAACACCAGATTTCGCGACTTCCTCACGGTAGATGGCGTCAGCATCCTGCACGATTTTGACCTTTTCCTCCGTGACCTCACCGATGATGCGGATGCCGAGGCCCGGGCCCGGGAAGGGCTGGCGGTTCACGAGATAGTCAGGCAGGCCGAGCTCGCGGCCCACCTCGCGTACCTCATCCTTAAAGAGCAGGCGCAACGGCTCGACGATTTCCTTGAAATCGACATAGTCAGGCAGGCCGCCCACATTGTGATGTGACTTGATCGTGGCTGAATTGCCGAGGCCGCTCTCGATGACATCGGGGTAAATCGTGCCCTGCACGAGATAATCCACCGCACCGATCTTCTTCGCCTCAGCCTCGAAGACGCGGATAAATTCCTCGCCAATGATCTTACGCTTGCGCTCCGGCTCCGTCACGCCCTTGAGCGCCGTATAGAAGCGGTCTTTCGCATTGACGCGCACGAAGTTCAGGTCGTATGTTCCCTCCGGGCCGAAGACCGCGGCAACCTGATCGCCCTCGTCCTTACGCAGCAGGCCATGGTCGACGAAGACACAGGTCAGCTGCTTGCCGATGGCCTTGGAGAGCAGCACGGCCGCCACAGAGCTGTCAACGCCACCCGAGAGCGCGCAAAGTGCCCGGCCCGTACCGATTTTTTCACGCAGCGCCGTGATGGTCTTCTGCACGAAATCGCCCATCTGCCAGGTGCCCTGGCAGCCGCAGACGTTGTAGACGAAGTTCTTCAGCATGAGCTTCCCTTGTACCGTATGCAGGACCTCGGGATGGAACTGCGTGGCATAGAGTTTCCTGGACGCATTCTCCATGGCTGCCACGGGGCAGACCGGCGTATGCGCCGTCACGCGGAAACCTTCCGGCACCGCCGCGATATAATCCGTATGGCTCATCCAGCAAATCGTCGGATGATCGACCCCCGACAACAACAGGGAATCCGGCGCGTCAATCTCGACTTCCGTCTTTCCGTACTCACTCGTCGGTGCCGTCTCGACCTTGCCACCGAGCAAATGCGCCATGAGCTGCGAGCCATAGCAGATGCCGAGCACCGGGATGCCCAGCTTAAAAAGCTCCGGGCTGCAAGTCACAGAATCCTTTTTATAGACGCTGTTCGGGCCGCCCGTGAGAATGATGCCTTTGGGCGCCATCTCGCGAATTGCGTCGAGGGATAGCGTCGAGGGATGCACCTCGCAGTAGACATGATCTTCGCGAACGCGGCGCGCGATAAGCTGGTTATACTGACCACCGAAATCGAGTACGAGAATCATCTCATCGGCGACTTTGGCGTGATTGGCAATATTGGTCAAAATGGCTTCCTCCTCTGTAATAAGCAAATCTACATAAGCTTATCTATCATTATAGCATAAAGCAATAATGTTTTTATAGAGAAAGCCCTCCCTGCCGGGAGAGCCTTCTCTATAACCTTGAAATCATTCTTCTATGTCTGCGGTATACTCCGACACCGCCGCCTGCAGTGCTGAGCTGTCGAACCCGCTGCGGTAGAGCGATGCGAGCATCTTCTGGCGGTCGGCCGAGGGCTTGAACTTCAGGCTGAGCACCCGCAGTGCCGCCTCTTTCTCGCGCTCGTAGGTGTCCTGTGGCACGCAATCGCGGATGAGCGAGCGCTCGAAGCCGCGCTGCTGCAGCTTCAGACAGATCTGCCGCACGGACTTGCGGCTCTCATGGTAGAGAAAGTCGAACTGGCGCTGGCAGGCACCCACATCGTCGAGGTAATGCCGCTCGATGAGGCGCGCGACGGCTGCGTCGATTTCTTCCTCCGCATAGCCCTTGCGCTGCAGCTTTTCGCGCAGTTTCTGCTCGCTGTACTCCTGACGTGCGAGAATATCGACGGCCGCAACGAGCGCCGTCTTAGTCGGCCTGCACGGCTGCACCGCCTCGTCCCCGTCCTGTGCGATCCGCTTACGCCTCCTGGTCCACATCGTCCGTCTCGTCCTTCTTGCCCGCGCCTACGGTCTGGACCACATCGGTCTCAGTCTCCCCCTCCGGCGTGAGCAACTTGCTGCGGATCTTAGCCTCGATCTCCGCCACGAGCTCCGGCTGCTCCCGCAGGGACTGCTTGGCATTCTCCTTGCCCTGGCCGAGGCGGTTGCCCTGATAAGAGAACCAGGCACCGCTCTTGTCGATGATATCCATGTCGACACCCATATCGATGAGGCTGGAGAGCTTCGAGACGCCCTCGCCGTACATGATATCGAACTCGCACGTGCGGAACGGCGGCGCGACTTTATTCTTCACGACCTTGATGCGCGTGCGGTTGCCGACAACATCCTGCCCCTGCTTGATCTGATCGATGCGGCGCACGTCGAGGCGCACGGAGGAGTAGAACTTCAGCGCGCGGCCGCCCGTCGTCGTCTCAGGGCTGCCAAACATCACACCGACCTTCTCGCGGATCTGATTAATAAAGATGGCCACGGTGCGGGATTTCGAGATGATACCCGTGAGCTTGCGCATAGCCTGACTCATGAGGCGAGCCTGCAGGCCAACATGAGAATCACCCATGTCACCCTCGATTTCCTGCTTCGGCACGAGGGCGGCCACAGAGTCGACGACGATGATGTCAATGGCGCCGCTACGCACGAGTGCATCGACGATATCGAGCGCCTGCTCACCGGTATCCGGCTGGGAAATCAACAAGTTGTCGATATCGACCCCGAGCTTTTGTGCATAGACCGGATCGAGCGCATGTTCCGCGTCGATAAAGGCTGCGATGCCGCCCTGCTTTTGCGCCTCCGCAATCATATGCAACGTGACTGTCGTTTTACCAGAGGACTCCGGCCCATAGACCTCAATGATACGGCCGCGTGGCACGCCGCCCACGCCCAGTGCGATGTCGAGTGGCAAAATGCCCGTTGGAATCGTCTCGATATTCATGTTCGCCTTAGCGTCGCCGAGGCGCATGATCGAGCCTTTGCCGAAGTCCTTCTCGATCTGCTTCAGCGCATTGGCCAGCGCATCCTCTTTCGACATGGGTTTATCTTTATTTTCAGCCATATATGTAGCTCCTTTCAAAACCTGATATTCATCTCTTCTATTATACAAATTCAGGTGATGCAATAGCAAGTGTTTCTGTCAAAAAAATAAAAGTCCCTGCTCAAAAAGCAGGGGCTTCTATACATCCGGATAAGGAACCAGATGTTACATATAGTCTGTAGCGCTCTTTTTCTTGACCGGCTTCTGGATACCGAGCTTCACCGCGATCCACTCCGTCAGCACGAAGAAGACCGGGATGAGGAAGATACCCAGAGAAGTGGCGAAGAGCATGCCGCCGACGACGGCGACGCCCATGCCGTTACGCGCTGCCGCACCAGCACCGGAAGCCACTGCCAGCGGCAAGCAGCCGATGATGAACGCGAATGACGTCATGAGAATCGGGCGCAGGCGCAGGCCAGCCGCCTCAATGGCCGCCTTGACCGGCTCCATGCCGCGATCCACACGCACCTTCGCGAACTCGACGATGAGGATGGCGTTCTTCGCAGCCAGACCGATAATCATGATGATACCGATCTGCATGTAGACACTATCCTGCAGACCCGGATTTGGATGGCCAAGCAGCGTATCAAGCGTAGAAAGTCCATACTCGGAGACGAGGGCGCCCATGAGTCCCGTCGGCACCGTCAGCAGCACTGCGAACGGCACGCTCCAGCTCTCATAGAGGGCTGCCAGAGCGAGGAAGACGAACAGCAAAGACAGAGCGAACACCTTGCCCGTCGAGCTGGCCGCATTTTTCTCCTCGCGGCTCTGGCCGGACCACTCAATGGCGTAGCCCGTCGGCGCCTCCTGCTGCACGATCTCCTGGATTGCATTCATGGCCTGGCTGGAGGAATACCCATCAGCAGCGTTACCCTGAATCTGCACGGCACGCGTGCCATTGAAGCGGGAGATCTGGGACGGGCCCGTGCTTTGCTTCGGCTTCAGCAGCATATCGAGTGGGATCAGCTCGCCGCTGCTGTTGCGCACGAACATGAACTTCATGGCCTCGGTATCGCTGCGGTACTCGCGGTCGGACTGCAGCACGACCTTGTAGCTGCGGCCGAACTGGTTGAAGTCGTTGACCTGCGCACCGCCATAGTTCACCTGCATAGCCGTGAACACATCCGTCAGCTGCACGCCCATGTTCTTGATTTTCTCACGGTCCAACTCGTAATTGACGACCGGTGAATTGATATTGTAGGTCGTGCGCACGCCCTTGAGCTCCGGCCGCTGATTGGCAGCCGCGACGATACGCGATGTGACATCGTTGAGTTCCTGATCCGTATGACCGGACATATCCTGCAGCTGCAGCGTCCAGCCACCAACCGTACCCAGGCCCGGCAACGCCGGCGGGTTGAACGCGATGACCGTGGCCTCCGGCGCGACCTGCGCACCGATACCGAACACCTTCTTCGCCGCCGTGCTGACGGAATAAGCATCGCCGGGGCGCTGGCTCCAGTCTTCAAAGCCGAGTACGACCATACCCGCGCTGGACTTTGCATTGAACGAAAGCATATCGAAACCCGTGATGGACATTGTGCTCTTGAGCTTCGGCACCTGCTCCGCGATGGCCTGTCCTACCTTATCGACAGTCTTCTGCGTCTGGTTCATCGACGTTCCTTCTGGCAGGTTGATCGAGGTCATCAGATAGCCCTGATCCTCCTCCGGCACGAACGTGGACGGCAGATTCTTGTAGACGATGCCTGCGATACCACAGACAATGAGCATAAAGACAATCGCGAGCCGCGTATGGCGGATAAAGCGCGCCACCACGCCCATATAGCGATGCTTCGTGTATTCGAAGCCATCGTTGAATTTCTTGAAGAAACGGCCGAGCAAACCCTCGTCGTCCCTGGCCGAGTGCGGTTTCAAAATCATTGCGCACAGAGCCGGCGTCAGGGACAGGGCCACGAAGGCCGACAACGCCATGGAAATGGCGATAGTCAGGGCGAATTGCTTATAGAGCACGCCCATCATGCCGCCGAGGAAAGCAACCGGCACGAACACGGCAGCCAGAACGAAGGCGATGGCCACGACAGGCCCCTGCACCTCATCCATGGCACGCTCCGTCGCATCGACGACCTCGAGACCTTCTTCCATGTGCTTCTCAACGTTCTCGATGACGACGATAGCATCATCGACAACGAGGCCGATGGCCAAGACCATCGCGAAGAGCGTCAGCGTATTGATGGAGAAATCCAACAGAATGAACGCGGCGAGCGTACCAATGAGGGATACCGGCACGGCCAAGAGCGGGATGAGCGTCGCACGCCAATTCTGCAAAAAGATGAAGATGACGAACACAACGAGCGCAAGTGCCTCGAAGAACGTCTCCATAACCTCTTTGATGGACGCGCGGATGTAATCCGTGGAGTCAAAGACCTCTGACATCTTCAGATTCGGCGGCAACGTATCCTTTGCTTCGTCGAGGATAGCCTTGACGCCGTTTACCGTCTCCATAGCATTGGCATCGGACGTCATCTGGATACCGAAGCCCACAGCCGGATAGCCGTTGAACTTCGAGACGATCTCGTTGTTCTTCTGCCCCGTCTCGATGCGGGCGACGTCTTTGAGGTAGATAAAGGCACCGCTGTCCGCATCAGACTTCAGGATGATGTTGCCGAACTCCTCCGGCGTCACGAGACGGCCGGCGATACGGCCTGTGGACTGCTTCTCCTGACCGTTGCTGACCGGCATACCACCGACCGTACCGGCCGGTGCCTGCACGTTCTGCTCGTTGATTGCCGCCGTAACATCCGCCACGGTCAGGCCATACTCCGCGAGCTTGTCCGGATTCAACCATACGCGCATCGCATAGTCTGAGCCGAATACCTGCACGCTGCCGACGCCCGGCACACGCTTGATTTTGTCGAGCAGGTAGACATCGGCATAGTTCTTCATGAACGCGCGGTCATAGGTACCATCCGGCGAATAGATGGACATCATGTAGGCCATCTCATTAGAGGCCTTTTTCGTCGTCACACCGACCGTCTTGACATCGCTTGGCAGCGATGCATTGGCAACGGCCACGTTATTCTGTACTTTGACGGAGTCCATATCGCCGTCCGTACCGACCTTGAACACGACTTGCAGACCATAATAACCGGTATCGCTGGAGTTTGAGGACATATAATCCATACCCTGCGTGCCGTTGACCTGCTGCTCAATGATCTGCGCAACGGTCTCATTGACGACTTCGGCATTAGCACCCGTATACATCGTACTGACGGAAATCGTCGGCGGAGAAATCTGCGGATACTGCGCAATCGGCAGTTGCAGACCCGCCAGTACACCGCCAATCACGATAATCAGGGAAATGACGATCGCAAAGATAGGGCGGTGAATAAAGAATTTAGACAAAATGCCGCGCCCCCTTATTGCTTAGACGGTTCAGCTGACGAAATCTCGCTGTCGTTGAATTTGGTATTATCCTCCTCCATCGAGAAGCCCATATCCTCCGGCGTAACCTGCGTGATGACGAGATCCATGCCTTCCTTCAGGTTCGTCAAGCCCTCGACGATGACATTATCGCCCGGCTCAATACCCGACTTGATGATGTAATAACTGCCAACTTTCTCGCCGAGCTCCACCGTGCGGGCAGCCGACTTACCGTCTTCGCCCACAACCATGACAAAGGATTTGCCCAGGAGCTGCTGCACCGCACGCTGCGGTACGAGCAGGGCATCCGGCACGATCTCGCCAGACAGACGGACACGCGCGAACATGCCCGGCAGTAACAGATTGTCCGGATTCGGGAACAGCGCCTTGACCGTCAGCGTTCCCGTCTTGTCCTTCAGGGCACGATCTGCCGCCACGATCTGGCCTTCTGCCGGATAGACCGAACCATCCGCCAGTGTAATCGTCACATGCGCGGGCCCACCGACACTGCCATTCTGCATGTTCATCATCCTGAGATATTCCGTCTCGGAGAGACTGAACTGCGCATAGACCGGGTCGGATGAACCAATCGTCACCAGCGTCGTATTGCCCGCGGCGGTAAAGGCACCGACGGCCACGTCATCGACACCCAGCTGTCCGGACATCGGCGCATAGATGACCGTATCCGCAAGATCCTGCTGTGCCTTGCGGAGCTGTGCGGCATTGGCATCGGCCAGTGCCTGATAAGACTGCACCGTCGATTGCTGCGTTGTTACGGCCTGCTCCGAAATGGCATTCGAGGCATAGAGCTGCTGATTACGCGCGAGATCGGTCTCGGCGTTGTTCAGCGTGGCCTGGGTCTGCGCCAGCGTGGCCTGGGCCGCGAGCACAGCTGATTCATACTGCCGTGAATCAATGCGGTAGAGTGGCTGGCCCGCTTCCACGAACTGGCCGCCCTCCACGAACTTCTCCACGACGTTGCCAGATACCTTAGACTGTACCTTTACCTCGTCCTTGCCCGCAATCTGGCCAGCATACTCCTGATAGAGCGGCGTATCCTGCTGGATCACCTGCATGACCTTCACCTGCGTACCCATCTTCTGTGCCTGCTGCTTATTGCCGCAGCCAGCCAGCCAGACCGAGGAAGTCGCCAGCAGTGCAGCGATAACCACTGCTCCCAGCTTCTTGTTTTTCGCAAAAAACAAACAGATAACCTCCTTTTAACTCTCTTAAACAAAATAGTAAATAAAACTTTACTAATGATGTTATCTATCGTATAGTATATCTAGTGAAAAGTCAACCGGATTTGAACAAACCCACCCCGCGTTAATGAATATTTTAGGGAATCGCACGTTTTATCTAACAGAAACACACAAAAGCACGATAGGAGTGTCTGACATGCCAGAAAAAAATGAACTTGCCAACGATATATCCAAAGACTTTATCAAGATGCTCGTCTATGTACGCAACAACTGCTTTCGGCGCGCCTCTGTGCCCATTCCGCTCAACCAATTCGCTGCCCTCTGTGCGCTGGCCACAGAGCAGGCGACATCTCTCACCGAAATCAGCAGCCTGCTCAATATCTCGAAGCAGCAACTCACCACGGTCATCGAGAAACTCGCCCAACAGGGCTATGTGGAGAAGCATCGCGACCCCAGAGACCGCCGCAGCAATATCATCACGCTGACGGAGCGGGGCAGGACCATATTGGAGCAGCAAAACGAAATTACGCGCCACAACTTCCTCAAGGGACTGGATGGCCTCACACTGGAAGAGCTGAACTCCTTCAAAAAGGCCTCCCAGGCCTATTTGGATTTTCTGTTGCGCATGTACCATTAAACCGGCTCAGAGCGTCAACACATCCAGATCATCCGGCACATAGACGTTGCCGTGGAAATATTCTTTGGCCTCCGCGCTGTAGTCCTGCTTGCGGGTCCTGATGCTCTTATCCTCTGTATGGTAGAGCACGAGGTTCTTCACCCCAAGCTGTTCTGCCAGCTCGGAGGCTTCTTTTACGGTACTATGGTTCTTCTCATAGGGTTTGAACTTGTCGCGGTCGCCGTACTTGCAGAACGCCTCGGCCAGCAGCCAGTCCGCTCCCTCGGCATACTTTTTGTCGTGTTCGTTGTAGGGCTCGTCCCCGAGACAGGTCAGCCGCTCGCCGTCGGCAAATTTCAGCTCATAGCCAAACTGCTTCGCCTTCGTCGAGAGGATATCGAAAGCCGTGAGCGTTACACCGTTAAACGTCACCACAGAACCGTCCTGCACCTCGTGGATATAGATGCCATTGCCGATCCGCGCGAAGTCCTTCTTCTTCAGCATCATCTGCGTGACCGTGAGCAGCATGTCCCTGACCACATCATGGCAATAAACATGGAACTCGCCCTCGTACTTGCCCTTGTTCATCAGATCGGCGATCTTGCGCAGCACCCAGATGACACCGAGGATATGGTCGGTATGACCATGTGTCACGAACATGTGGTGGCATTTCTGATAGTCAAATCCTACGACCTCGAACTGATGCAGGATATAGTTGCCGCCGCCCGCATCCGTAAGGAACAGGCTGCCGTCGTCCAGCTCGATAAAGAAGCAGGTATTGTAGCAACGGGTGACCATCGCATTGCCCGTACCGAGCATCGTCAGTTTACGCATATTCTCTCCTCCTCTGTAAGTCCCATGACACACATAAAATGATTCCTTCTATTATAGGCACCATAAGGCAAGACTGGCATTAAAAAAGACAACGGATAATATTATGCTTACTGTTACCCGTTGTCTTTTTGCTATTGTTATTTCGTTTCAGGATAGCTTCTCCAGTGCCTGCTTCGCGGCCCGCTGCTCTGCCTCTTTCTTGCTGTGTCCCGTGCCCTCGCCCATGATCTGCCCCGTCACTACGACTTGAAAGATAAAGGTCTTATTATGGTCCGGGCCCGACTCGGCGAGCTCCACATACTCGATGCTCTGCTGCGGCCGCTTGAACACGACCTCCTGCAGCTGCGTCTTGTAGTCCTTCTGCACTTCGAAGCCCTCAGCCACCCGCTGAAATTCCGGCAGGAGCTGGCGCAGCACATAGGCATTGGCCGTGGGCCAGCCGCGATCGAGGTAGATGGCACCGATGACGCACTCGAAGACATCCTCGAGGTTCGTCTGCCGCTCGCGGCCGCCGCTCATCTCCTCGCCGTGGCCCAGCAGCAGATAATCGCCGAGATGCAGCTTGCGCGCGAGCTCCGCGAGCGTCGCCGAACAGACGATGCTCGCGCGAATCTTCGTGAGCTGCCCCTCAGGCAGCTTGGGAAAATGCGTATAGAGATACGTACTGGAGGCGAGCTCCAGCACGGCATCGCCGAGGAACTCCAGACGCTCGTTGCATTCCAGAGGCCTTTTCGCCTCATTGGCATACGAGGTATGCGTCATCGCGAGCTGCAGCAGGGACAGATCCTGAAAGGTCACACCGAGCGCAGCGGCCAGCTCTGTGAGCTCCCGCCGGCGCGCTTCATTCATCGCTGCGATCATCATCGCTTACTCCGCGAACTTCTTCAGCACAAGGCAGGCGTTGTGGCCGCCGAAACCAAAGGAGTTCGAGATAGCCGCGCGCACGGTCTTTGCCTTGGCCTTGTTCGGTACGTAGTCGAGGTCGAGACCCTCGTCCGGCGTCTCGTAGTTGATTGTCGGCGGCAGCATATCGTTCTCGATAGCGAGAACCGTTGCGATGCACTCCACGCCGCCACCGGCACCGAGCATATGGCCCGTCATGGACTTGATGGAGGAAACGGACACGTCCTTGGCATGCTCACCCCAGACCGTCTTGATGGCCTCCGTCTCGCCCTGATCATTCATATGCGTGGACGTGCCGTGGGCATTGACATAGTCGACGTCGGCCGCCGTGAGGCCCGCGTCCTCAATGGCTGCAGCCATGCACTTCGCCTGATACGTGCCATGCGGCGCCGGGCTCGTGATGTGATAAGCATCGGCATTCGAGGCATAGCCCGCGAGTTCCGCGTAGATATGCGCACCGCGTGCCTGGGCATGCTCCAGCGTCTCGAGCACGACAATGCCCGCACCCTCGCCCATGACGAAGCCGCTGCGATTCGCATCGAACGGACGGGAGGCATGCTGTGGATCATCGTTGTGATCCATGCAGAGCGCCTTCATCGCGCTGAAGCCGGCCACAGCCGCCTCGCTGATAGAGGCTTCCGTGCCGCCTGCGACCATGACATCGGCCTCGCCGCGCTGCAGTACGCGCATGGCCTGGCCGATGCAGTCAGAGCCCGTAGCACAGGCCGTGACCACGCAGGCCGAAGGGCCGTGCAAGCCGTAGTTGATAGAGACCTGGCCAGCGGCCATGTTCGCGATCATCATCGGGATGAAGAACGGAGAGATACGGCCCGGGCCCTTGTCGAAGAGCTTCTTATACTGGCCGTTCATCGTCTCAATGCCGCCGATGCCCGCGCCGACAAACGTACCGATACGGTCACAGTCCTCTTTTTCGAGGTCAAGACCCGCATCCTTGATGGCCATGCCTGCCGCCGCCACGGCGAACTGGCTGTAGCGGTCCATATGATGGGCCTCTTTCTTCTCGATACCATAGGCCGTCGCATCGAAGTCTTTGACCTCGCCGGCAATCTGGCATTTATACTCCGCAGCGTCAAAACGGGTGATCTTGTCGATGCCGTTGCGGCCTTCCATCAGGCCCTGCCAAAACTCATCCTTGCCGATGCCGATTGGCGTAATCGCACCAAGGCCGGTAATCACAATACGCTTGCTCAAAACCGAAAACTCCTCTCTAACGTATATCTTTATTCCTCGACAGCGGCCGCTTCGTTCTGCAGCTGCTGGAAAATCTCATGTACAGACAAAATCTTGTCAATGCGCGGCAGATATTCGCCCGTAAAGACGAGCCCAGTCTCCACGTCACCCTGTTGCGCGCGAATCAGCGACTTGATGATGCAGAAGTTATGCTGGCACTGCTTGAGGCAGTTATCGCAGGACTTCGGCGGCACGGGACCCTCCAGCACCTTCGCCGAGAACGGCGTGCGCACGGCACGGCCCGGCAGGCCCACAGGGCTGTGGATGATGACGACATCCTCCGGCTTCGACTTCAGGTAATATTCCTTCAGCGCCGGTGCCGCATTCGACTCCACGCTGGCCGCGAAACGCGACCCCATCTGTACGCCATTGGCCCCCATCTTGATGAAGTCCGTGATGTCACGGCCCGAAAGCACACCGCCCGCTGCAATGACCGGAATCTTCACCGCCGCGCGGATATCGGGGATCAGATCGCGCACGGACGTACTGGTGCCGAGGTGGCCACCGGCCTCCTTGCCCTCGACCACGATGGCCGAAGCACCCAGCTTCTGGGAGATTTTCGCCAGCTTGACCGAAGAGACGATAGGGACAACCGGCGTACCGGTCTCGCGTCCCAGACCGAAAATGTCGCGGGAGAACCCGGCACCAGCCACGACGAGATCAATGCCCTCATCCATGGCCGTGCGGACGGCATCCGCGAAGTTGCGCGCCGCCACCATGATATTGACACCGATGACTCCCTTGGTCAGTGAACGTGCCAGGCGGATCTCGTAGCGGATCTCGTCCATCGGCATACCGGAGATAGCAATGAGGCCGATGCCGCCCTCATTGGCCACCGCAGCCGCCAATCTGGCCGTGGACAGCCGGATGGCCATGCCGCCCTGAACGATTGGTACTTTTGCGATCTTCGTACCAATTTTCAGTTCTGGAAGCTTCATGTTTATCCTCCTCTATCTCCTCTCTCAACAAAATCCCGCGAAGCAACTTCACGGGATTTGTAAAAGATAAGACGTTCTAAAATTTACGCGTTCTTTTTCTGCTCGTCGATGTAGTTGACAACATCCTGCACGGTCTTGATCTTCTCGGCAGCTTCGTCCGGAATCTCGATGTTGAACTCTTCCTCGAAGGCCATGATCAGCTCGACGATGTCGAGGGAATCAGCACCGAGGTCATCGATGAAAGAAGACTCGATCGTTACCTCGTCACGCTCAACGCCCAGCTGCTCCGTGACGATATCTTTTACCTTATCCAAAGTTTCCATGTGAAATTTCCTCCTTAAGTGTGGTACTTACTGTACTTATATAGTTATATCACATTACCATGCCGCCGTCTACATCGACGTTCTGGCCCGTAATATAAGCCGCTAAATCCGAAGCGAGGAACAGGACCGCATTGGCCACGTCCTCAGGCTCACCGATGCGCTGCAGGGGGATGCTCTGGAGCATGCCCTCCTTGACCTTATCCGGCAACACAGCCGTCATGTCCGTATTGATGCAGCCCGGTGCCACCGTATTCACGGTGATGCCGCGCGAGGCCAGCTCGCGTGCCGCCGACTTCGAGAAGCCCATGACACCCGCCTTGGCCGCCGCATAGTTCGTCTGACCGGCATTGCCCATGAGGCCGACGACCGAAGCCATGTTCACGATACGACCGTAACGTTTCTTCATCATGAGACGGGAGACAGCTTTCGTGCAATGGAACACGCCCTTGAGATTCGTGTTCAGCACCGCATCGAAGTCCTCTTCCTTCATGCGCATGAGCAGGCCGTCGCGCGTAATCCCCGCGTTGTTCACGAGGATATCGATGGTGCCGAAGGCCTCCGCCACCGTCTTGACCATGGCATCGACCTGTGCCGCATCGGAGACGTCGGCCTGCACGAGCATGGCCTCGCCGCCCGCCGCCTCGATCTCCGCCTTGACGGCCTCAGCTTTCGCCGTGTTGCCGGCGTAATTGATGGCGACCTTCGCACCCTCGCTGGCCAGCTTCAAGGCAATGGCCCGGCCAATGCCCCGGGAAGCGCCGGTAACCAGCGCAACTTTTTCATCTAAAAGCATATTAACGGACCTCCTTGAAATAGTCAAGCGTTTTCTGCAAGCTGGCCTCATCGCCGACGTTCAGGCTCTTGATAGCCTTGTCGATGCGGCGGTTGAACCCGCAGAGCGTCTTGCCCGGGCCCGCCTCGACGAAGGTATCTGCACCGAAGTCCTGCATCGTCCTGACGCACTGGATCCACTGCACGGGATGGTCGGCCTGCGCGACGAGATTGGTCTTGATGTCGGCCGCGCTCGTCTCCAGCTTGCCCGTGTAGTTCGAGACCACGGGAATATTCGCATCGTGGAGCGTAACCTTGTCGAGCTCGGCCGCCAGCTTTTCCGCCGCCGGCTGCATGAGCGGCGAATGGAACGGCGCCGACACGGGCAGCACGAGGGCGCGCTTGGCACCGGCCTCTTTCAATGCCGCCGCGGCAGCCTCCACGGCCGCCGTAGAGCCCGCGATGACCGTCTGGCCCGGGCAGTTGTAGTTGACGGGCAGCACCTGGCCCTTCGTCCTGGCCGCAGCTTCATCGCAGGCCTTCTGGATGGTAGCGTCATCGAGGCCGATGATGGCCGCCATGCCACCCTCGCCGACGGGAACCGCCTCCTGCATATACTGGCCGCGCTTATGCACGAGCACCACGGCATCCTGGAATGAGAGCACGCCGGCGGCCACGAGTGCCGCATACTCGCCAAGGCTGTGGCCGCCGGTGATATCCGGCTCTACACCCTGCTCTTTCAGCAGCGCATAGGCGATGACGCTCATCGTGAGGATGGCCGGCTGCGTGTTCGCCGTCAGCTTCAGGTCCTCTGCGGGGCCCTCGAAGCACATCTCCCTGATGGAGTAGCCCAGCGCTTCATCGGCCTCGGCAAAGAGCTTGCGGGCCGTCTCATATTTATCGTAAAAGTCCTTGCCCATGCCTACGGCCTGAGCACCCTGTCCCGGGAATACAAAGGCTAGTTTATTCACGTTACCTTATCCCCCTGTTTATTCACATTTGCTGTTGATGTTTTTGACCACATCCGGCAGGCCGTTCACGATGTCCTCGATGATGGTCTTCACCGGCTTGATATCGTTGAGCATACCGGATATCTCACCGATCATCACGGAGCCGTTGTGCACATCGCCCTCATGGGTTGCCTTATGCAGCGAGCCCACACCGAGCTTCTCAAGCTCCTCAGGCGAAGCACCCTCGCTCTCCATCTTCAGGAACTTGCGCGTGAGCTGGTTCTGCAGCACGCGCGCCGGATGACCGAGCGTACGGCCCGTGACCACCGTGGAACGATCCTTGGCCTTGAGCACGAAATCCTTATAGTTCGGATGCGCAATGCACTCTTCGCTCATGACGAAGCGAGAACCCATCTGGATAGCCTGCGCGCCCAGCGCGAAGGCCGCTACCATACCGCGTGAATCCGCAATACCGCCCGCACCGATGACCGGCACATCCACGGCATCGACGACCTGCGGCACGAGAGCCATCGTCGTGATCTCGCCGATATGACCGCCCGACTCCGTGCCCTCAGCGATGACCGCATCGGCACCCGAACGCACGAGGCGCTTCGCGAGAGCCACAGACGCCACGACCGGGATAACCTTCGAGCCGATTTCCTTCAGCGCCGGCACATATTCGCCCGGATTGCCTGCGCCCGTCGTAACGACCGGCACTTTCTCGTCGAGCACGACCTGCATGACATCCTTGACGTGCGGGCTGAGAAGCATCACGTTCACGCCGAAAGGCTTATCCGTCCAGCCCTTGCACTTCTGGATTTCCTTGCGCAGCAAATCACCCGGCATGTTGCCCGCACCGATGATGCCCAGGCCACCTGCATTCGACACTGCCGATGCCAGCTCCGCCGTACCGATCCAGGCCATGCCGCCCTGGAAAATCGGGTATTTAATATGCAGGAGCTTACAGATAGCGTTATTCTCAAACATGCAAAAATCCTCCTTCAGGCGGCGTGCCAAAACGCCTCTGATTGTTTAACGTACGATACCTCACGGCTGGCTGCTTTCCTGCAGCTGCTGTGCTTTCACTGCCGCCGCTTTCGCCGCTTCTTCCTCGGCCTTGGCCAGCTGCTCCTCCTCCACGATTGTATCGTGGATATGCTCGAGCACCTTGCCATCGACATAGTCATCCGCCACGCCGATGGCGCTGCAGATCGACTTGGCCTTCGAGGAACCGTGGCTGATGATGCAGACGCCGTTGACGCCCAGGAGCGGCGCACCGCCGTACTCCGTTACATCGAGCCGCTTGCCGAGCTTGCGCAGCGTAGGCACGAGCAGCAGGGCACCGAGCTTTGCGAGCAGGCCGCCGTGTTTCAGGGCATCCTTGAGCAGTCCCATGATGGTATTCGCCAGACCCTCTGCAAATTTTAGCACAATATTGCCGACAAATCCATCACAAATTACGACATCAAAGTCGCCCGTAGGCACATCCCTGCCTTCGGCATTGCCGCAGAAATTAATGGTATGTACATTCTTGAGCAGTTCGTGCGTCGCCTTGGCCTGCTCATTGCCCTTGGTTTCCTCTTCGCCGATGTTCAGCAAGCCCACGCGCGGGGACTTGATGCCGAAAACGTACTGTGCATAGATGGACCCCATGATGCCGCTCTGCACGAGATGTTCCGGCTTCGTATCGACATTCGCGCCAGAATCCAGGAGCAGCGTCACGCCCTTCGGCGTCGGCATCGGCGTCGCGATGGTCGGGCGCCCGATGCCCTTGATGCGCTTGAGAATGAACTGCGCTGCCGTCACGGCCGCGCCCGTACTGCCCGCCGAGAGCACAGCATCGCAGGTGCCGTCCTTGACGAGCTGCGTAGCAACGACCACGGAGGCGTCCTTCTTCTTGCGCACGGCCTCCGCCGGATGCTCGCCCATCGCGATGACTTCCGTCGTATGGTGGATGGTGATGCCCAGCTTTTCCCAGTCCGGCGTCTCCGCAAGGACCTCGCGAATCTGCGGCTCATCACCGACAAGCACGATCTCGCAATGATATTTGCGAGCCGCGTCCACCGAACCCCTGACTATTTCCCTAGGCGCAAAATCGCCGCCCATGGCGTCAACTGCAATCTTCACCGTTACATCCCCTTTGCTTCCGCCCACGAAACCATGATGAACTTCGCCCGGAAGACTTCCTGCCGGTCGTTATGGGTCTTGACCCAGACAAAATATTTATTGCCGCGCACCTTCACGATCTCCGCCTTGGCGATGAGCTTCTCGCCCACGTGCACGGGTACCTTATACTTCACATTCGCAACGCCCGTCACCACGAGCGGCGCATCGATGATGGCCTGTGCCAGCGAATCCGCCTGCGAGAACATGTAATGTCCCCGCGCGATCTTCGACTTTTCAAAGACCATATCGTCCGTGATGCGCAGCAGAGAGATACCGGAATGACCGAGCTCGAGATCGATGAGCTCGCCCACGACCTCACTCTTCTGAATGGACTTGACCTTGTTCTGCGCATGCTCTGCCATCTGCCGGATGCGTCCACGCAACTCCGGAATGCCCAGCTCCAGACGATCCAGGCGAATGGTCTGCACGCTGACGGCGAGATTGCGTGCCAGCTCCTCATCGGTCAGGAATGGTTTCTCCCTGACCTGCTGTACGAGCAGCTGCTGCCTGACTTTTTTCTTCACCCTGGCCATTGCAGCACCTCCTCACTGTTCTGCGGTCAAAAATTAAGACCTGCTGCTACTAGCTCACATAATGGACTATTATAGAGGCTAAGTCCTAAAAATGCAAGTTTTTTCTGTATGCCCCGTGCGGGCAAAAAAATAAGCAGGACCAAAACGTCCTGCTTATCCTCTTTTGCTTACTCAGCGGCCTTGACAACCTCTTTGCCATCATAGTAGCCACATTCCGGGCATACATGATGAGGCATCTTCGGCTCGTGGCACTGCGGGCATGCTACGTAGCCCGGTGCCGTCAGTTTCCAGTTCGCGCGGCGCTGATCGCGGCGTGCCTTGGACATCTTGCGCTTTGGTACTGCCATGTCGGATACACCTCCTCGTCATCCATTTCTTCAATCATCCAATTTCAATTGCTGCAATGCTGCCAGGCGCGGATCCGGCACGAAGCGGTCACAGCCGCAGTCGCCTTCATTCAGATCATGTCCGCACACCGGGCAAAGTCCCTTACAATCGGGTTTGCAGATATTGCTGAGCGGCTGTGCTGCGAGCAGCGTGTCGCGCACGAGCGCCGCGAGATCCAGAACATCGCCGTCAAAGGAATTGACTTCGTCCGTATCCCCGCGTCCGCGCCGAAAATCCTCGGCGAATGGATGCTCCTGCGGCTCTGTGCAGGGCTTGCAGCAGCGGTCGCATACGAAATGCTTGACCGCATGAATCTGTCCCCCAACGCGCAGAACCGTGCCGGTGTTGACCACCTTGCCCGTGACCCGTACCGGATCCTCGAACGCACAGTCCTGGCTCTGCACATCCAGCTCCACTGGCGAAATGGCAAAGGCAAAGGGAAGCTCCCCGCCTGCCTGCCCCAGCAGCTCAGCAATATTAACCAGCATATTCATTCAGCATCAACCTCAATACATTATAGTCATGGCCCCCTGCTTTGTCAAGCAACAGACCCTGTCACCTTCTCCGCGATGATGTGTCTCACCGCATGGCTCATTTGCCGAGGCGGTGATACATCTCCTGCACGGCCGCGCGCTGCACCTGCTTCAGCGGCACCTGCTGCGCGGCGGCGAGTTCACGGCAATCCTCGTACTCCGCCGAAACATTCACGAGCTCGCCCTGCCATGCGCTGACCTTGCAGCTCACGCTGCCATAGGGCGTATCGACGCGCGCGAGGTGCCGCGCCGCCTCCAGCCTTTCCGCCACGGGCATCACGCGGATGCCGATGCTCGTCGTCTCACGGAAAATCAACTCCGCCAGCGCCGCCCGATGCTCCGCATCTGTGAGCACGGAGAGCTGCTGCGCAGGGCGATTCTTCTTCATATAAATGGGCGTCGCCCAGACATCCAGCGCCCCCGCCGCCAACAGCTGATCGAAAAGATAGCCGTAGATCTGCGGACTCATATCGTCGATGTTGGCCTCGAGGATACAGCGCTCGCTGAGCATTGCCCCCGTGCACTCGCCTAAATAGAGCCGCAATACATTGGGTATCTCCAAATCCCAGGTACCCGCACCATAGGCGATTCTCTCCGTATGAAAGCCCTGCGGCACACTCTCGCTGTAACGCGCCAGCGTATAGATGACCGCGGCCCCCGTCGGCGTGGTGAGTTCTTTCTCCGCCAGCTGCTGACAGGTGGGAAAATCCTTCGTGAGCTCGGCCACGGCCGGCGCGGGCACGGGCATGAGCCCGTGAGCACAGTGCACGAAACCGCGTCCGAGGTTCAGTCGCGAAGCATAGACCTGCTCGATGCCGAGATAGTCGAGGCAGATGGCCGTCCCCACGATATCGACGATGGAGTCCACGGCCCCGACCTCATGGAACGCGACTTCCTCGGGAGACTTGCCGTGCACCTTGCCCTCGGCCTCCGCAAGCTGGTTGAACACGGCGAGGGCCTGCTGCTTCACCGCCATCGCCATCGATGATTGCTCCAGCAACTCGCGGATATCACGCAACGTGCGATGCGCGTGATGATGTTCGTGGTGATGCCCATGGTCTTCAGCCTGTTCTTTGGTCAGCTGCACATCCACGTACAACGCATGGATGCCGTTCTTCACGACTTCCTCTACCTGCAGGCTGAATTCATCCTTGACCGGCAGTTTCTGCAGTTCCTTGCGCAGGTATGCCTCCGGCACGCCCGCCTGCAGAAAGGCACCGAGCAGCATATTGCCGCTGATGCCCGCAAAACAATCGAGATAGATGGCTTTCATAGTCGGCCTCCTTCATTCTTGAACGCTGCCAGCTTCACCGCAAATGATTTATCTTGCTGGCCAGCACACCTGCACCGAAACCGTTGTCGATATTCACGACGGATACGCCGGCCGCACAACTGTTGAGCATGGATAAGAGCGCCGACAGGCCGTGCAGCGAAGCCCCATAGCCGATGCTCGTGGGCACGGCAATCACGGGCTTGTTCGTAAGCCCGCCCACGACGGAGGCCAATGCTCCCTCCATGCCCGCGACGACGACGATGACATTGGCGCGCTCGATATCCTTGATATGCGCAAATAGCCGGTGGATGCCCGCCACACCGCAATCGTAGAAGCTCCTGACCGTATTGCCCCAAAGGTAAGCCGTAAGCTCCGCCTCCCGCGCCACGGGGATATCACTCGTCCCCGCCGTCAGCACGAGGATTTCGTGCTGCGCATCGCGCTGGATGCGCGTATCGCGGTCAAGATAGATGATGCGCGCCGCTTCATCGTACTTTGCCTCGGGCATGGCCGCCCGTACATAGGCGTACTGCTCCGCACTGCAGCGCGTAGCCATGACGTTGCCCTCGCTGTGCGCGCAGAGCGACTGCATGATGCCGAGGACCTGCTCCTTCGTCTTGCTCTCGCCGTAGATGACCTCGGGGAAGCCCTGCCGGATCTCGCGGGCGTGATCCACCTCCGCGTAGCGCATATCCTCGAAGGGCGCATCGCAGATGGCCTTGACTGCCTCCTGCTCGCTCATGCTCCCCTGCTTGTATTTCGTCAGCAGTGCCCTGATTTCCCTTTCCGTCATGCGATACCCTGCCTTTCTGCTCCAGCTGCAAAGAAAGCCCGAGGATAAACCTCAGGCTTTCCTGTATCTTTATTCCTGCGGTGCCTGCGGCTGGGGTGCCGGAGTCGGCACATGCTCCGCCTGCGACTGCTTGTCCAGCTGGGCACGGCCCTGCTGCAGTACCTGCATCGCCTGCTGCAGGCCGCCCTCCGCCTGCTGTACGTTCTGGAATGTCGTGCCCACATGCTGCAGCAATTGGTCGAACACCTGCTTCGCGTAGGCATCGGCGTTGCCGCGCAGCTGCATGGCGTAGTTGTCGGCATTGTCGCTGACCTGCCTGGCATTTGCCTGTGCGCGCTCCATGATTTCGCGCTCCTGCTCCTGCGTCTGCTGCAGGATGGTCTTGGCGCGTTCCTTGGCCTGCTTGACGATCTCATGCTCATTCGTCAGCTTCTCGCCGTAGTTCTTTGCATCCTCTACGATCTGGTCGGCTTCATGCTCCGCCGCCTCGATGATCTCGTCCTGCTGCTGCAGGATGGCCATGGCCTGATCGACGACCTCAGGCAGATTATGTCGCAGGTCGTCGACATAGTGCGCCAGCTCGTTATCGTTGATTACGACCTTGTCGGCCAGCGGCAGTTTATAGGCCTGAGCCACCATTTCTTCCAGCCGGTTCATGCTATCATTGATACCCTTGAGCATCGTGCGCACGCGCCGCTCGTCGATGGTCACTTCCCCGTCATCTGATGCACCGGCCACCCGTAATTCTTTATCTGCCATAATCGCTTACTCCCTTTCTTGCTCTGCCCGACGCGCTGCCACGGCCTCGGCCACGCACGCGGGCACAAGGCCCTCGACGCTGCCGCCGAAATGAATCAGTTCGCGGATGCCGGAGGAACTGACAAAGGAAAACTCCGGCCGCGTCAGCAGGAAAATCGTATCAATACCCGGCTGCAGATGCCGGTTCATATAGGCTTCATTCTGCTCGTACTCCAGATCCTTGACCGAGCGCACACCGCGCACGATGACGCTGGCTTCGTGCTGCACCATATAGTCCGTGAGCAGGCCGGAGAACGCATCCACCTTCACATTCGGCAGCCCACTCACTGCCGTGCGCAGAAAGGCCACGCGCTCGGCAATGGTGAACATGCCCTTTTTGTGAATATTGCGAAAAACGCAGATCGTCAGCTCATCGAACATGTGGCTGGCCCGCGCAAAGATATCGACGTGACCGAGCGTCACGGGATCGAAACTGCCTGAGCACACTGCCCTGACCATTTACGCTTCCTCCTCCGCATCCAGGCCGTAGTCCTGCCACTGGAAAAAACTCAGCTGCGTCGTATGACCATAGCTGCGATTATCCCGCCGCTCCAAACGCTGCAAGGCAGGGAGATCGTTCTCGTCTGCCCCGTGCTCCACCACGAGGATACCGTCCTGGCTGAGGATATGTCCCTCATCGATGTAGCTGAGCACCTGCTGCCAGACTCCTTCATGATAAGGCGGATCACAGAAGATGAGTCCAAACTCCCGTCCCTCCACCGCCATGCGGCGCAAGACCCTGATGGCATCACCCGTGCATACTTCACAGCGCTGCAGGCACTTCGTGCGCGCGGCATTGTCCAGGATCAATCCTGCTGTCGCCCGATCGATGAACGTGGCCTTTTCTGCGCCACGTGAGAGGGATTCCAGCCCCAGATTACCCGTACCCGCACAGATATCCAGCACCGTACGCCCCTGCACCATATCCCCGAGAATATTAAACAGCGATTCCTTGACCCGGTCTGCCGTAGGGCGGGTCACTGCCGCTCCTTTTGGTGTCTTCAACTGGCGGCCGCGCGCCGTACCTGCAATGATCCGCATAAAAATTCTGCTCCTTGTTTTTGGGTTACTCAGGCTGCGCCCTGGACGAGTGCAACCCAAACAGATTTATTCTATCATATTTTTGCATTTTCGTGAACCATATTGTAGTATAAGAGCAGAAATATTGACAGGAGCTTTACTGTGAAAAAATCCCTTTTAACCGGCCTGCTCTGCCTATGCTGCCTGCTGGGGCTCATGGCCTACTGGCACCTGCGCCTGCATCCGGACGCTGCAACGTCACCTGCCTCGCCTGCGGCAGCAACGCCTGCGTCACAGGTCGTGCTCATGCCGCTCGACGGCCGCCCGCCCTGCCTGCAACTCGTCCGCGACTCCGGCGCAATGGCAGATATCGATGTCGTCACGCCGCCCGGCGAGCTGCGCGACTACTATTCCCAGCCCGGCGATACCACGGCTCTGCGCCAATGGCTGCAGGACAATCTTGCGGGCCGTCAGGCGGCCATTCTCTCCATCGACCAGTTGCTCTACGGCGGCCTGCTGGCAGCGCGCGAAAAGGAAGCAACGCCTGCGCAGATTGACGCGCTCATCGCCTTCCTGCGCACGCTGCACGCGGCCCACCCTGACGTGCCTCTCTACGCCTTCAGCATCCTGCCTCGCCTCACGCCGCAGGACACCATTGACGGCTACCAGGAACGGCGCGACCTCATCGCCTATTCGCGCCTGCAGGGACGTGCGGCTGCCGGCGAACCCGTAGATCAGGACGAGCTGCAGCGTCTGCACGATGCCATCCCTCAGGGCAGCCTGCAGCGCTACCTCGCCCATTTCGAGGAGAACAAACTGCTCAATGAGAAACTGAGCCAGCTCGCCAAAGAAGGCACGCTGCACCTGCTCGTCCTCGGACAGGATGATGGCGAGCGCTACAGCATCCCGAATATTGAAAAGGAAGCCCTTCGCCAATACCTGCGGGATAATGCGATTACGGAGCAGCAGGTCTTTCTCACCCACGGTGCCGACGAAATCGCGCTCTCGCTGCTCGCACGCTGGCAAAATGAAGTGCTCGGTCGCACGCCGCGCATCTACACGGATTGCGACCAGCCCGCCTCCGGCACGCGCGTCATGCCCTACATGGCCGTGAGTAACGAAGAAACAGCCCGTGAAAAGATTGCTTTGCTCGGCGGCGAAACAGCCGCAGAGCCTCATGCCGCTGATTTTACCCTTTTCCTCACCGCCCGTAACAACGAAAAGGACGCAACCGATACCCGTCCCGCCGCCGTGCAAGTCATCGGCAAAGCACTGCGCAGCGGCCGGCAGCTTGCACTCGTGGACCTCAGTAAGCATTTTGCAGCCGAGGAAACCATACTGCCGCTTCTGCTGCAGCAAAAGCTCCCTCTGCTGCAGCTATGCAGCTATGCGGGTTGGAATACGGCCAGCAACGCCATCGGCACGGCCACGGCCCAGGCCAGTCTCTACCTCGGCGCCCGCACGCTGCAATCCGATGATGAAACGGCCTACCGGACGGAATATCAGCGCATCCGCCTGCTCGCCAACCGCATGCTGGAGGATTACTGCTACCTGAAGGATGGCATCAGCATGGTGAACGACAGCCTGAAGAAGGCGGGCTATACGAATACCGCCGACCTCAACCTTGAGCAGAACTACCGCTGGGCCAACGCCATGCTGCAGCGCGATATGCAGGAGGAAAGCCGCCGCCTGCCCTATCTGCCCGCTCTGCAAACTCCCTTCACGCTCAGCCTGCCCTCAGGGATGAACACCTACCGCCTGAAACAGCTGAAATGCGAAACGAGCTATCCCTGGCCGCGCACCTTCGAGATCTACCTCGAGACCACCCCTTACATCGAGCAAATCCAGCCTGAAGGAAACGCTGATTAAATTTTTTATTGACAAACACAGGCGCATCCCCTATAATAAATATCTGTTGAAACACAGGGGCATCGCCAAGTTGGTAAGGCACTGGATTCTGAATCCAGCATGCGTAGGTTCGAGTCCTGCTGCCCCTGCCATTTTGATTTTTTAGGGTCATCCCGTTGGGATGACTCTTTTATTATATCTTGATACATACACGAAAAAGCAGAAGCATCCCCTACATCGAGAGGGATAGCTCCTGCTTTTTTATCTTTTGGACAAACCTTACTTGCAGAACTGCAGGAAGGCATCGAGGAAGGCCTGCTTCTGCCAATCGTTCAGCAGGCTGCTGTGATTGATGGCGTAGCCGATACCGATGAGGTAGTTGATCTTCTGGAGATGCGTGAGCGAGGTGTTCTGATTGAGCATCCGGGCTAGCAGATACATCCCGTGCTCCGTGCATTCCTGCTGCAGCATAAGCTCCGTTGCGAGGATGCCGGCCTTGATATGTTTCCATGTCGCCTCAGAAATATTGCGGAACGGTTCCGGACGCTCCTCATCATAGCTGTCAGCCTGAACTTGTACCCGAGACTGACCAGCTGGCACCTGTGCCGCCGTTGTGTTGGAAGCTGTGACGGATGGCTGAGAGCCTGCCGGATAGGCAGCAGAGGACTGATCTGCCGCTGCCTGTGCGACCTCCTGCTTGCCATAGTCAGCATTCCACTGACGGTTACGCCGATGCTGCGTGTCCTCTGTACCGGCAGCCGCATCGGACTCAGGTGCACTGGCTGTACCAGCCGCAATGCGCCCGGCAGCCACGGCGCCCGCTCCCGCAATGTCGAGAGCTGTCTTAGCTGTACCGGCCGCTGCCTGTCCGATCGTCTCCCCGGTTCTTTGCGCCATAGTGCCAGTCACATCTGCCCCATGCTGATCGGCACTGCCAGCCTGACCCGATGTGTCTGCACGCTGCTGGCCGGCAGTACCAGACGGAACGGATGCGCCTGTCGCCTGCTCCTTACCTGCCTGTACAGCCGTACTCGTACCTGCTGCCGTCGCAGAACTGCCTTCCTGAGACGGCGGGACGGGGATATGCGGCTGCAGCAGCTCACGGCGCTTGGCCTTTTCCAGATCGCGCGCCGTGATGATGATTGGCTCCGTTGCCTCCGGGGCTGGCGGCACCTCAACGATGTGCTGTACGCCGTTATGGCGCTGCCACTTCTCCGGATGTGCCACCTTTGCCTGCGGCTGCGGCATCGCCGCCTGCTTCTGCGGTACAGGAGCCGGCATATGCGCAACGTCCTGATACGTTGTAGATGCCGCCTTGTTGGCAGACCGTGACTGAGTGGGCACCGTCTTTACCTGTGGCTTAGCCGACTGTACTTCCGCCTTTTCAACCTGCGCCGCATCCTGCTGATGCACCACCTGCTCGACTGGCTGCCAGCGCAACGGCAACTTCATGATATCCCATGCCTGCTCGTGCACTTCCTCTTCCGAGGGCTGCGATGCCTGCAACTGATGCGCCGCCTTGGAGCCGGCATCCGCAATGCCCATCTGCACGTGGCCCTGCGCATCCTTACGTTCCTGCTCAATGGCCTTCTTTTTCTGCTCCTGTCCTTCAACGATAAGACCAGGAGCCTGAGAGAGCTGCTGCACGTCGACCGTCGTGACCTCCGGCACCGCAGCCCAGGCCGTGCCGGAGGTCAACGCCGTACAGACCAATGCCGTGAGCATTGTTTGCCGCGTATGCTGCTGCCAAGCCATAGTGGTTCCCCCTTAATCCTCTCTGCGTAAAGCCGATATCAGCATCTTCAGCACGATATCCGCAGTCTTCTGCTTGATACCGCTGCGCGTGCCCGTGAAGCGGTGTGCCTGCACCTCCGTACCATGGGGGCCGGCCACAGCCGTATAGATGAGCCCCACAGGCTTGCCCTCGGAGTTTGCAGGACCCGCATTGCCCGTCGTGCTGATGCCGTAATCCGTATCCATGAGTTTACGTATAGACTCAGCCATCTCCTGCGCCGTCTGCGCCGAGATAGCCGTATGTGCCGTAAGCGTGCGGGCCTTCACACCGACGACACGCTGCTTGATGTCATTCGTATAGCAGACGACACTGCCATGCACATAGGCCGAACTGCCCGCTACATCCGTAAGCCGGCTCGTGACGAGACCGCCCGTACAGGATTCGGCACAGGCTACGCTCTGCCCACGCTGTTTCAGCAGGCGGCCAGCCTCCGCTTCCAGATTCATGATCATTTTGCTTCTTCCTCTTTCTCCTCTGCCTGCAATGGCTCGCCCACCAGATCATAGGTGAAGCCCTGCAGCACTTTTACACGCACGATATCGCCGGGTTTGCTCGTCGTATCGTTCTCTATATAGACCTGACCATCGACATCCGGTGCTTCGCGATAGGAACGCCCCACCGCGATGTTCGGCTGCTCCTCGTCGCGGCCTTCGACGAGCACCTCCAGCTCCTTGCCCTCCAGTGATTGGTTGATTTCCTCAGAAATCTTGCACTGCAGGCTCATGAGGTCGTGATAGCGCTCCTGCATGACTTCCTCAGGTACCTGATTCGGCATATCGTAGGCCGGCGTGCCTTCCTCACGCGAGTAAGTGAATACACCCACTTTGTCGAGGCGCACTTCTTCGAGGAAGTTGCGCAGCGTCTGGTACTGGGCATCCGTCTCGCCAGGAAAACCAACGAGGAACGTCGCGCGGATCGTCACGCCTGGGATACGTTCGCGCAGTTTATGAATGAGCTTGCGCATATCATCCTGCGTATCCGGCCGACGCATGCTGCGCAGCACTGCGTCATGTGCATGCTGCAATGGCAAATCGACGTATTTGCATAGCTTGGGCTCACGCGCAATCGTGTCGATGAGCTCGTCCGAAAAATATTTCGGATAACTGTAGAGCGTGCGGATCCAGCGTATCTTGTCCACCTTGCAGAGTTCCTGCAAAAGCTGGGCAAGACGCGGCGCGCCGTAGATATCGCGGCCATACTCCGTGGAATCCTGCGCGATGAGCACGATCTCCCGCACGCCATGCGCGGCGAGGTGCTCGACCTCGTGGCGGATGTCCTCGATCCTGCGACTGCGGTAGTCGCCGCGGATGTACGGGATGGCACAGAACGCACAACGGTTATTGCAGCCCTCGGCAATCTTGACGTAGGCCGTGTAGCCCGGCGTCGTCTGGATTCGCGGCGTATTTTCATCGTAGAGTGCCTCATCCTTGCCCGCGATGACGACGCGCTGTCCCTTCAGCGTGGCCTCGACGGCCTCCATGATGCGGCTCCAGGCGCCCGTCCCCACAATAGCATCGGCCTCGGGAATATCGTCGAGCAATTCCTGTCCGTAGCGCTGGCCGAGGCAACCCGCAATGATCAGGCTGCGGCAGCGGCCGCTCTCCTTATACTCGGCCATGTTGAGCACCGTTGTGATGGACTCATCCTTGGCCGACTGGATAAAGGCGCACGTGTTGACGATGAGGATATCCGCCTCTGCCGGCTTGTTCGTGATCTCGATGCCGTGCTCCTTCAGGATGCCCAGCATGACTTCCGTATCGACGAGATTCTTGGAACAGCCAAGACTGATAAAACCTGCTTTCATTCTTCCTCCCAGTGTCTGTGAAAATTTATTTAAAACGAATTTCTTTCAACCAATAATCGAGCATGGCCTGTTTCTGCTGCGGCGTGAAATCGGGCCGCTGTGTGAAGAGCATGATGTTCTTGCCCGCGAATAGTTTGTAGCTCATGCGGCCGGGATTGGCCGGCAGAAAATACATCTTCTGCCGTTGCAGCGCGAGTTGCGCCTCGTCGCCGAGCAGCCAGTCCGCAAATTCCTGCGCCAGCGCCTGCTGCCGCGGCTCTGCTTTAGCCACGATGCCCGTACCCGTAAGCGTGAAGGCCGTGCCATCTGCCGGATAGACGATGTGCAGCGGATAGCCCTGCTGCATATAGCGCATGGCTTCGCTCTCCACAGCGATGGCGACATCGACCTCACCCATGCCCGCCTGCCGCACCGGATTCGCTAAGTAACGGGCATACTGCAGGACATGCGGATGGATATCCCGCCAGATCGCATAGGCCGCAACATCACCGAACTGCGCAATCATGCTGCAGAAAAGATTGCTCGCCGCATCGGCTGCCATGAAGTCCGTCACGCCGATGCGCACGTCCGGGAGTTGCGCAAGATGCTGCCAGTCATCTGGTACTTCGGGCAGTGTCTTCAGATAATCCTGATTGTAGCAAAAGACCACAGGGTCGTACCAGACGCCCGTCCAGTAGCCGTCATCCTGCCGCAGGCTGGTTGGCACCTGATCGCCTTCCTCCGAAACATACGGTGTAAGGCACCCTTGTGCCGAAGCGCGCGAGAGCGTCGGCTGGTCAGCCAGCAGCATCGCGGCATCGTCCTGCTCCGGCTTATCCTTGGACGTCTGCTTTTTCAGCCTATCCATAAGCTCATCCTGGGAAAGCGGTACGAAGTTCACGCGGACCTGCCGCTCCTTTTCGTAGGCCGTAGACAATACAGATGCGGTCTCGGCGGGCAGCGTCGTGTAGACCGTGAGCTGCTGCCGCGCCCGATGTGCCGGAGCCTGATTCAGCCGGGCCAGATAGGACGAGCAGGCCACGACAGCCACGATGAGCAGCAAAGCTGTCAAAAGAAAGGGAATATATCGTCGTGTACGCGTGCTACCACCTCCTGGCCACCTCGATTTTTATGATAGTGAACCTGTTCATCGTACTATTATAGCAGACCGCGCAACAAATAGCACCCCTAACCTTTGCCGCCCATCTTACGTACCTGCGGATAAAAAAGAAGCTGTGCACGCCGCCACGGCGCAGGCACAGCTCCCGCTTTCCTTTGTTGTTATTTTTCCTGCTTTTCTTTGGCGGCAGCGACGCGGGCCTCGCTCTCGAGATTCTCCTTGTCATCCGTCAGCGGCGTGCCGAAGATAAGGTGATCCAGCAGGTTGATGAGCTTGTTGATCTCCGGCTTCGAGATCTGGCCCGAAGCGCCGAGGTCCTCACCCTTGCGGCGCATCTCTTCGCTGATCAGCGAGGAGAAGAGCACGAACGGCACCTCGCCCAGCTTTTCATCCTCACGCACGAGTTTCAGCAGGCGGTGACCATCCATCTTCGGCATCTCAACATCGGAGACGATGATGCGCACCTGATCCTCGATGGGACCTTCCTTCTCAGAGAGCTTCTGCAGGTAGTCCCAGGCATCCTGGCCATTGCCGAAGTCGCGCACGAAACGGTAGCCGGACTCATGCAGCGTCGTGACGAGCAGATCTCTGAGCATCGGCGAATCCTCTGCTACGACGACATGTACATCGGAGCGTCTGTCCTTAATATCCTCCGTCGCTTCCTCGAAGGTCGTGAGCTTGGCGTTGATCTCCGGGTTAATCTCGGCGATGATGGTCTCGAAGTCGAGCAACAGGACGATGCGGTCCTCCATCTTCACGATACCCACGACGCGGGACTGATCGCCGACCTCCGGTGCCGGCTCCATGTCGCGCCAGGAAATGCGGTGGATGCGCGAAACATTGCCCACGAGGAAACCGATGTTGTAGTTATTGATCTCCGTGACGATGATATTCTTCAGTTCTTCATTCGTCTGCACATTCAGGCAACGGGGCAGGTTCACCAGCGGGATTGCCTTGCCGCGCAGCGTGAACAGGCCATCGACGTAAGGATGCGCCTGCGGCATCTCCGTCACCGGTGCGCGCGTGATGACCTCGCGCACCTTCGCCACGTTGATGCCGTAATTCACGTCACCGATGCTGAACTCCACAATCTCAAATTCGTTGGTACCAGTCTCGAGCAGGATACCTTTCTTGTCCCCAGTCGTTGCTGCTTCTGCCATCAAATTCGCCCCCATATTCTTATATGCCTGCCGGCGGTCAGCCGACAAAATCTGCTATCCAGGCGGCTGCCGCACGGCAGCCATTCAGTTTCGTCTACATGTCTATTTCGCCCTTGCAGGAAAAATTCCTGCTTGCCGCAAAAACTTTTCTTGCAGAAAGTTTGCGGCGGCAGGTCACGGCTGCGCATGCTCCTTTTCCCAGTCCTCGCGCAACCAGGTCCAGCCATCCTGCTCCACGATACGTCCCGCCTTCAGGAGGTGCCCGAGCGCCCGCTTGAAGGCGGCCTTCGAGATATGGAACTTGTCCTTGATCACCTCGGGCGAGGACTTATCGCTGTAGGGCATGCGCCCCTTGCGGCTCGCGAGCAGCGCGAGAATTGCATCGGCGTCCGTGACCAGCGCCTTCTCCTTGGCCTCACGCAGGGAGGCATTGAGCCGTCCATCCTGCCGCACGTAGGTCACGCGCGCCGTCACGACCTCGCCGACACGTGGGCGCGTCTCCATCTCCTTGTTGTCGATGAAGACGATATAGCGCTCCTGAGAAAAGAGGAACGCACCAGCATCGGTGTAGTTGTAGATGGCGCCCGTCACGAGGTCGCCCTTCTTCACCTTGCCCAGCGCGGACTGCGAGGCGCGTCGCATCTCGTCCTCCACCTCCATGGTCACGGCCAGGCGGCCCGACTTATCGGTGTAGAGCTTGCACCAGACTTTCTCGCCGACCTGCGGCCGCCCGCGCATGCCCGCGTAAGGCATAAAGATGCCGCGCTCGGCCCCGACGTCGACGAAAGCGCCGTCGCGGCTCACGTTGATGACCGGCAGCCGGGCGATCTGGCCCTCCTTCATCTTCGGCACGCGCATGGAAGCCGTGAGGCGACGCTTCGGATCGCGGTAGAGAAAGACCGTGACCTCATCGCCCACCTTGACAGGCGCGGTCTGCTGCAGCTTATGCAGCAGGATGTCATCGCTCGTATTGCCCGTACCGGCATCGAGGAAAGCGCCCATCTCGCCGAGGCGCGCGACGCGCAGCGTAGCCACGGTACTCGGGCCGTAGCGGCGTTTCTGCTTTTTCTCCTCCATGATACTTAGTCCTCGTACGGCGTGAGCGGCGCATCGTTCCATAGCTGCTCGATGGCGTAGTATTCACGCGCATCCTGACGCAGCACATGCGCGACCACATCGCCGTAGTCGAGCAGAACCCACTCGCCCTCGCGGTAGCCCTCCTTATGGTTGAAGGGAACGCCCTGCTCCGCCAGCTCCTCCTCGATGTTATCGGCAATAGCGCGCACCTGCGTGGCCGTATTGGCCGAGCACACGACGAAGTAATCCGTCGAGCTGGTGAGCTCGCGCATATCCAACGTGACGATATCGCTGGCCTTCTTATCGCTGGCCGCCTTGCAAATGGCCTGGCACATCGTTTTTACATCCATGGTTATTCCTCCTGTGCATTATCTTTATCTTCCGGCTCTCCCTCCGCTGCAGGGAAAAGCTCCTGTCTCATCTTCACGATACCGGCCGCGTCGGGCTGCCAGATCGTATCATCATCTTCCACCGCCTCGCCAGGCAGCATGACCGTGCGTGGCTGCTGGCTGCTCAGGCTGCCCAGTACCCGGGCAAGATGTGCCGAATCAAAGACGGCCGCACTAGTATGCACCTGTTTTTTCAGGATTTCGGCGATACGCGGCAGCTTCGGCACCACGTCGAGCTGCAGCACGCGATCGTAGAGTAAACGCAGGAATTTCTGCTGCCGCTCGTTGCGCCCGAGATCGCCGAGATCTGTATTGCGGTAGCGCAGGTAGCCCATGGCCGCCTGCCCGTCGAGATGCTGGTAGCCCTGCTTCAGGTGGATGGCCGTGTTAGACGCCGGGTCATCGTAGTCCATAGGGCACTCGACGTAGAGGTCAATGCCCCCGAGCTCATCGAGGAGCGAAGCAAAGGTGTTCATATCCGCCACGACGTACTGGTGAATGGCGATACCCGTGAGGTCGCGCACCGTGCGCACCATCGCCGGCGCACCGCCGTGGGCATAGACACTGCTGATGCGGTCATACGCTTCGCTGTCAGGCAACTGCACCCAGGTACCGCGCGGAATATCGATGAAGTTCACCTGCCCATCGCTCGGGTGGAAGCTCATGACGACGATGGTATCTGCCCGCTGCGCCTTTTCATGCGAAGGATCTGCCCCCTCGTCCACGCCGAGGAGCAATACATTCGTGTAGCTGTCAAAGGCGGGATTCACCGCACCGATATCCGCCCGCCGCTGCTGTGTGTATTCCGCGTAG
Organism: Selenomonadaceae bacterium UBA2897; assembly: GCA_002350105.1. GTDB lineage: Bacteria > Bacillota > Negativicutes > Selenomonadales > Selenomonadaceae > UBA2897. Next base: position 61,053 of record DEDT01000062.1, read on the forward strand.
GCCGCCTTGTACTCATGGTAGACGCCGGCACCCCAGCGGATAAAGAGAAACGTGCAGGCCAGCACGGCGCTGATGAAGACGCCGCCGATCAGCATCAGAAGCATCAGCTTGAACAGGGCCCGCCGCCTTTTGCGGCTGTAGGCCTTGCGCCGCTCCTCGATGTGACGGCGGGTGATGCTGATCTCGCTCTCCTCCTCGTGCTCCCGCATCGGTCTCACTCCTTTAGCCGCTGGCGCAGCAGGATTTCGTTGCGCGCCAGCACTGTATCCGGATGAATCAAATGGCCCTTATGCGCCACAAAGATGATGGACTGGTTCAGCCCCTCCAGCACCATCTCGTCGAGCGTGGCCTCGCGCGCGAGGCGGCGCAGTTCCTCCACCTCAGGGTAGTCGCGATGCGGCTCGATCATATCGGCGAACCAAATGATCTTGTCGAGCCGCGTCATGCCTGGCCCACCGACCGTGTGGCGCCAGATGGCCTGCGCGATGGCTTCGTCGTGCACGCCGTAGAGCTCGCCGATGCGTCGCGCGCCGATGTAGGCGTGCAGTAAAAGCGGCATCGCCTGCTCGATGGCACCGAAGGGAATGCCTCGCTTCACAGCCTCCTGCAGCATATCCTCATTGCGGTACTCGCGTGCGCAATCGTGCAGGAGTCCCGCCGTATAGGCCTGCTCCTCATCGACGCCGAAGCGCCTGGCGAGCTTGACGGCCGTCTCCGCAACGCCGAGCGAATGCTCGTAGCGGCTCTTTTTCAGCCGGCTGGCGAGTTTCTCGCGCATTTCCTTCACGCTCATGCTGCTCATCGGTATAAGCCCTCTTTCTCAATGTATTCCTGCACTGCCTGCGGCACAAGATAGCGGATGGACTGTCCGCGCTGGATGCGCTCGCGAATGGCTGTGGACGAAATCTCCAACTGCGGCGTCTCAATGTGGTGGATATGTGCCATGCCCGCCGCGCCGAAACGCGCCCGCAGCCCTGCTGTATCCAACACCGTGCCCTGCCGCGTCGCCGTGATGAAATGGCATTCCGCAAGGAGCTTGTCCGCCTCATGCCAGGTCGCCAGGTCATTGATCGCATCGGCCCCCGTAAAGAAGTAGAACTCCGTCCCTGCTGGATAAATCTGTTGCAATTCGTGAATCGTATCGATGGTGTAAGACGGCCCCTTGCGCCGCAGCTCGATGTCCGAGACGCGGAAATGCGGATTCGAGCAGACCGCGAGCTCCGTCATGAGCAGGCGGTGACGCGCGGGCGTCACGCTCTGGTCCAGCTTATGCGGCGGCGTGGCCGCCGGGATGAAGAGCACCGTCGCGAGCCCCATGGCATCGCGCACGGCTTCCGCCGTGATGAGATGCCCGGCATGGATGGGGTCGAACGTGCCGCCCATAATGCCGATTTTATGGCTCTTTGCCATAGCGTTTCCCTCTTTCGTCAGCTGCGCAGCCAGTAGAGCACGCCCATCGCCGCCAGGCAAACGGCGATGAGGCTCACCATAGCCCGCGCATAGTCACGCACATCGTGCCCGCCGTGTGCTGTCGCATAGTACGCGCGCCAGGTGCGCCACAAGCCGCGGCAACGCTGCCAGCAGCTCATTCGCGAATCTGACCCTCACCGTAGATGAGGTACTTCATGCTCGTGAGCGCCTCGAGGCCCATGGGGCCGCGCGCGTGCAACTTCTGCGTACTGATGCCGATCTCCGCGCCGAAGCCGAACTCGAAACCGTCCGTGAAGCGCGTCGAAGCGTTGACGTAGACCGCCGCCGCATCCACTTCGCGCTGGAAGCGGTGGGCATTCCGCAGGTCATTGGTCACGATGGTCTCGGAGTGGCCCGTGTTGTACTTGTTGATATGCGCGATGGCTGCGTCGAGGTCCGGCACCACCTTGATACTGAGGATGAGGTCGCCGTACTCCGTCGACCAGTCTTCCTCGGTAGCCTCGTGCATCTCAGGGCAGATTTCCCGTGCGCGTGCATCGGCGCGCATCTCCAAATGTTTCTCACCCATGGCCCAGGAAAGCTTGGGAAGGAACTCCGGCGCGATGGCCTCGTGCACGAGCAATGTCTCCATGGCATTGCAGACCGAAGGGTGCGACGTCTTGGCGTTGACAGCGATGCGGATAGCCATATCGAAATCCGCCGAAGCATCGACGAAAGTGTGGCAGACGCCCGTGCCCGTCTGGATGACCGGTACAGAGCTGTTCTCCACCACATGCCTGATGAGGCCGGCGCCGCCGCGCGGAATCACGACGTCGAGCAGTCCCGTAAGATGCAGCATCGCATCGACGGCCGCGCGATCCGGCGTCTCGACGAACTGAATGACGCCCTGCGGCAGGCCCGCCTTCGTCGCCGCATCGGCGAGCAGCGAACTGATGGCCATATTGGAGCGCAGGGCCTCTTTGCCGCCGCGCAGCAGCACGGCGTTGCCCGCCTTGAGACAGAGTCCCGCCGCATCGGCCGTCACGTTTGGACGCGCCTCGTAGATGATGCCGATGACGCCGATGGGCACGCGCACGCGACGGATTTCCAACCCGTTCGGGCGCACGGTCGCATAGTCGTCCCGCGCCACCGGGTCGGGCAGCATCGCCGTCTGGCGCAGGCCTTCGGCCATCTTGTGGATGCGGTTCTCGTCGAGCATGAGCCGATCGAGATAAGAGTGCTTAAGCCCCGCCTGCCGCGCGTCCTCGAGATCGAGGGCATTGGCTTTAAGAATCAGCTCGCTGCGTTTCTCCAACGCATCGGCCATGAGGCGCAGGGCCTTGTCCTTGACGCCCGTAGAGACGACGGCCAACTGGCGCGATGCCGCCTTTGCCGCCTGTGCTTTCTGCCGCATGAGTTCCTGGATATCCATGTTCATTCCTCCAGCTTCTGTTGTCTCACACCATCAGGACCATATTGTCGCGATGGATGACTTCTTCTTTGATCTCACCCTGCAGAAGTTGGGGAAACTCTCCCGTCTGATGTCCCATGAGCTTCTTCAGTGTCTCGATATCATAATTCACGATGCCGCGGGCGATTTCCTGCCCGCTGGCCCCCAGCACGCGCACGGTATTGCCGGCCGCGAAGTCACCTTCACAGCCCGTAATGCCTGCCGCTAGCAGGCTGGAGCCCTGGTCACGCATGGCCCGTTCGCACCCCGCATCGACGCAGATATCGCCGCGCAGATCTTTGCCGAAAGCCAGCCAGCTCTTGCGCACCTTGAGATGCGCCTCGCGCGCAGGGAACACCGTACCGATTTCCTTGCCCAGCAGCAGGTCGCGCAGCACGTGCGGTCGCGAGCCCTTGGCGATGGCCATGGTCACGCCCGCGCTCGTCGCGACCTTCGCGGCCTCGATCTTCGTCGCCATGCCGCCCGTGCCGATAGCCGAGCCTGCGCCGCCCGCCAGCTGCTCCACCGCCGGCGTGATGTCGGGGATTTCGTGGATGAGCTTCGCATCAGCATGGGTCGTGGGGTTCGCCGTGTAGAGTCCCTCGATATCCGAAAGGATAACCAGGGCGTCGGCATCGACCAGCGTCGCAACCATAGCCGAGAGGTTGTCGTTGTCGCCGATCTTGATCTCATCGACGGCCACCGCGTCGTTCTCGTTGATGATGGGGATGATGCCCATGCTGAGCATCGTTAGCAGAGCCGTGCGCGAATGCTGGTACTGATTGTGTCGCATGGCATTCTCGCGTGTGAGCAACACCTGTCCCACGACCTGCCCGTACTCCGCGAAAAGCTTTTCATAGATATGCATGAGTACACCCTGGCCGCAGGCCGCGATGACCTGCTTCTCCGCAATAGAGGACGGCTTCTGCCGCAGGCCAAGATGGCCCATGCCCGCCGCCTGCGCGCCCGAGGAGACAAAGAGCACCTCCTTGCCCTGATTCGCAATATCGGCGATTTCCCGTACCAGCTGCTCGATGCGGTAAAGATTCAGCTTGCCCGTCCGATGCGCGAGCGTGCTGCTGCCCACCTTGACGACGATACGCTGCGCCTCCTGCAGCCCCTGACGTCCCTGCATAAATCTGCCTCCTATTTGGGTAAATCAATTTTAGGCTGCTTGAAGTTCCGCTTGAACAGCAGTCCGTTGCGCCCGATGACCTGCACGAGATTCGCATCCGCACGCTCTGCGAGCGTCGTGATGACTTCCTCGGGATCCTCAAGGCAATTCTGCAGCACGCGCACCTTGATGAGCTCGCGCTTGTGGATGGCCTCGCGGGCAGCCTGTACGACCGTCGGCGTCAGTCCTTCCTTGCCGAGCTGCACCACCGGGTTCAGCTCTACGCCCATGGCCCGCAGAAAGCGCTTCTGCTTGCCCGTCAACGAATTTCTCAGCATATCTTACTCCCTGTATTCAAATTCCATATCACCGATACGCACGGTCTGACCTTCCTTGATACCGCGCTCCCTGAGCTTCTCATCGATGCCCTTGATGCGCCAGATGTACTGGAAGCGGCGCACGGCCTCGTCGTTGTTGAAGTTCGTCATCGCGACGAGTTTCTCCAGCGATTCGCCATGCACGATGAAGTCCGCCGCATCGTTGCGCGTAATCGTAACCTTGTCCGGGTCTTCCTTATTTTCATCGTAGACCTTGACCGTCTCTTCCTGCTCCGGCTCTTCAACATAGTTGTCGATCCAGGTGCCCACGTAACTGATGAGCTCCTTCAGGCCCTGATGCGTCACAGCCGAAATGCCGAAGAGCTTGATGCCCTCCTGGTCGGCCAGCTCCTGCAGACGCGGCCAGTTCTCCTGTGCCTCGGGCAGGTCCATCTTGTTCGCCACGAGAATCTGCGTGCGCTTGGCGATTTTTTCGCTGTACTTCGCAAGCTCGCGGTTGATCTTATGATAATCCTCCACGGGGTCACGTCCCTCGATGCCCGACGCATCGACGATGTGCAGGATGAGCTTCGTGCGCTCGACGTGGCGTAGGAAATCATGACCGAGACCCACGCCCTCAGCCGCACCGTCGATGAGGCCGGGGATGTCGGCCATGACGAAGCTCTTCTCGTAGTCCGTCTTGACCACGCCGAGCACCGGCGTAATCGTCGTGAAGTGGTACTCCGCAATCTCCGGCCGCGCAGCCGAGACCGCCGCGACGAGACTGGACTTGCCCACGCTTGGATAACCCACGAGGCCCACATCCGCGAGCAACTTCAGCTCGAGGATGAGACGTTTCTTCTCGCCCGGCTCGCCGAACTCGGCAAACGTAGGCGCGCGGTTCGCAGCCGTGGCAAACTTCGCATTGCCGCGACCGCCGCGCCCCCCCTTGGCGATAACGGCCTGCTGACCGATCTCCGTGAGATCCGCAAGCACTTCGCCCGTGGCCTCGTCCTTAACGATGGTACCCGCCGGTACCTTCACGTAGCAGGGCGGTGCATTGTGGCCGTACTGGTTCTTGATATCGCCGTTCTCACCGTTCTTCGCCTTGAACTTGCGATGATAGCGGAAATCCAGCAGCGTGTTCAGATTCTGGTCGACGACAAAGATGATGTCGCCGCCACGGCCGCCGTCGCCGCCTGCCGGACCGCCTTTCGGGACGAACTTCTCCCGGCGGAACGCTGATTTGCCGTGCCCGCCATCGCCGGCCTCAACGATGACCGGCGTTCTGTCGATAAACTGCATGGTTATACCTCGCCACCTTTTCTAAAATATTTCTTTACCTTTATTATACAGGAAAAGCCGGTATTGTGCATCCAATACCGGCTTCTCTCTGTCATATCTGTCATGAAGGCACAACGCAACTTAACGTTGTCACCTGATGTTCGATATTACATTGCCTGCTCAGCAGCCGTATAGACGCTGATCTGACGCTGATACTTGCCCTTGCGCTCGATGGCAACCTTGCCAGCTACCTTGGCGAACAGCGTATCATCCTTACCGATGCCGACATTGTGGCCCGGATGGAAATGCGTACCGCGCTGACGGACGAGGATGCTGCCAGCCGTTACGACCGTGCCGGCATGCTCCTTGACGCCGAGACGCTTGGACTCGGAGTCACGGCCATTACGCGTGGAGCTGACACCCTTTTTATGAGCGAACAGCTGCAAATCAAAAGTAAACATTACTTTCACCTCCGCCTGTCTTGGATTCGGATGTGCTCGGGGCTGTATTGGGCAATGCCCTGCAGTCCCAGCAACATCGTCTGAAGCACTGCTTCGGTCAGTTCATCGGGGGAACCCTGCAGCTGCACGGTGAGCTTTCCACTCGCTTGTTCATAGTCGATTGCGCGATGCAGATGCTCTTGCAAGCCCAGCAGAGCCGCCTGCGTAAGCGCCGAGACGCCTGCGCAGACGATATCGTAGCCATGCGGTGCCTGATCAGCGTGACCCGCTGCCGCAAAGCCCGTAATTTTCCCTGACTCCTGACGAAAAATTTCTATTTGCACCATAGAAATTAAGCTTCGATCTTCTCGATAACAACCTTCGTGAACGGCTGACGATGACCCTGACGACGGCGATAGTTGGACTTAGCCTTGTACTTGAAGACGAGAATCTTCTTCGCCTTGCCCTGAGCCTCAACTTTGCCCGTTACCTTGGCACCCTCAACAACCGGCGTGCCGACTTTCACATCACCGTCGTTGACTACCGTCAGGACGTTGTCGAAAACCACAGCATCGCCTTCGTTAGCAGCCAGCTTCTCGACCGTGATCACATCACCCTCGGAAACCTTGTACTGCTTGCCACCAGTTTTGATAATTGCGTACATTACTACATACACCTCCCTATACGTTTACTCGCCAACTCCGGCACATCCCGGCTGGGGACGTTTCATTAAGAGCCTCGCTGGGCGGTTGGGGAAGGCGCAATTTATGCGCCTAACAGATGAAATCTTACCATATCGTCCCGATACGTGTCAAGCAAAATTTACGAGCGCATCACGAGATTGATGAGGAACGCGATGGCCACGATCCACATGATCCACGTAACCTCTTTCGTCTTGCCCGTAACCGCCTTCATGAACGCATAGCTCACGAAGCCAAACGCGAAACCATTGGCGATGGAGCCGGTCAGCGGCATCATAATAATTGTAAGAAACGCGGGCAGGCCATCCGTGAAGTCGCTGAAATTAATGCGGCCCACGTCGCTCATCATGAGCGCACCGACCAGCACGAGGGCCGGCGCCGTCGCAAAGCCCGGCACGAGGCCGATAACCGGCGCGAAGAGCAGCGAGATGAAGAAGCAGAGCGAAACCGTCACCGCCGTGAGACCCGTCTTGCCACCCGCCGCGATACCGGCCGCACTCTCGATGTAGGACGTGACCGTGGACGTACCGAAAATAGCCGAGAGTACCGTACCACAGGCATCCGTCGTAAGCGCACGGTCGAGGTTCTCGATGGTGCCGTCCGGCTTGACGAGGTTTGCCTTGGACGTGAGGCCGATCAGCGTACCCATGTTATCGAAGAGCTCCACGACCGTAAAGGTGAAGATGATGGAGACAATACCGTAGTTCCAGGCACCCGCGATATCGAGCTGGCCAAAGGTGAGGCTCATGCTCGGCACCGAAGCCGAGACGATATCGCCGATGCCGTGGGGAATTGGCGAGTAGCCGAGGCACATCGAGAGCAGCGTCGTCGCGATGATGCCGATGAGGATAGCGCCCTGTACCTTGCGCGCCATGAGCGCGGCCGTGAGCAACAGGCCAAAGAGCGAGAGCATCGTCGTCGGCTGCGTCACATGCCCCAGCGCCACGAACGTCGCCTTATCGGGGATGATGAGTCCCGTGCCCTTGAGGCCGATGAAGGCGATGAACATGCCGATGCCGACGCCGATGGCAATCTTGAGGTTCTTCGGCACCGAATTGATGATGGCTTGGCGGATGCCGCCGACGGTCAGAATCAGGAAGAAGATACCTGAGAAGAACACCGCGCCCAGCGCGACCGTCCAGTGCAGGTGCAGCACGCCGACCACATAATAGGCAAAGAAGGCGTTGAGGCCCATGCCCGGTGCCAGCGCGACCGGATAGTTCGCCACGACGCCCATGGCCATGGTCGCGATGGCGGCAATCCAGATGGTCGAGGCGATGGCTGCCTCCTTCGGGATCCCGGCCTCGGCCAGGATATTCGGATTGACAAACATGATGTAAGCAAGGGCGATGAAGGTCGTAAAGCCCGCGATGAGCTCCGTCTTCACGGTCGTATGCTTTTCCTCCAGCTTAAAGAAGCGCTGGACAAAGCCCTGCTGTTCCGTTTGTGCATTCATAGATAAAAAAAGACCTCCTCTTTCTCCGCACCACGTACAGCACAAGAAAGAGAAGGCAATCCTCATACCTTCTGTTCTTGTAGACTGTGACAGTTTACGGCTGCCTGTAGAAACGCCCGCACCGTATCAGCGGGCTTATACAAGAAATACAACAGGGATAAGGATATCACGACCTGAAAACGGTGTCAATGCCAAATGTAAATTCAGCGCAAACAAGATAATAACAGAAAGAAACAAAAAAGCTGTGCTCACAGCACAGCCTAAATTTCAAGTGGCGGAGTGGAGAGGATTCGAACCTCCGCACCGGTTACCCAGCCTAACGATTTAGCAAACCGTCCTCTTCAGCCTCTTGAGTACCACTCCAACGCTTTTCTCAAGAAGAACGATACAGGATCGTTCCGTCCGGCGACAGGTAATATATTAACAGATATTCTGTATCCTGTCAACACTTTTTTATAACGATACCATCCCAGAAAAACACGGCTTCATCGAGTCAGCCCTGGCCAAGCGATCAAAAGCCAAGTTCTGCCTTATGTGCCTGCATACCCTGAATGCAGCAAGCCATGACATCCGTCAGTTCCATGCCGAGCATGTCGCAACCCTGCTTGATCACCTCGCGGTCGCACTTCGCGGCAAATTTCTTGTCCTTGAATTTCTTTTTCAGGGACTTCACCGCCATGCCATCGAGCCCCTCCGGACGCATGAGGCCATAGGCCTGCACGATGCCCGTGAGCTCGTCCACCGTAAAGAGGCTCTTCGCGATATTCGTCTCCGGTTTCGGCTCCTTCACGCAGAGCCCCCAGCCATGCGAAATAATCGTCTCAATCGTTGCCTCATCGACGCCCTCCGGCTCAAGCATTTCCCGCACATGCTGGCAATGCTCCTCGGGATACTTTTCGTAATCCACATCATGCAGATAGCCGACAGCCTCCCAGTATTCCTTATCCTCGCCGAAATGCTCCGCCATCGCGCCCATCGCCGCGCTGACCGCCGCCGCATGGGTGAACAGATGCACCTCCGTCGTATGTTTCTTCAAAATTGCCTTTGCCTGCTCCAGCGTCAGAGATGCCATATGCTTGTCCTCCCCTGGATGCTGTTTCCCCTTTTGGGCACAGCATCCAAACCAAAAATATTACATAACTCGCCTACATTATAGCACAGCCATCCCAAAAATTTCACCAAAAGCAATCAAATCATGCACAAAACTTCCGGCTGCCAGCCGCTCACTCACCCAAACCGAGCTTCCGCCGCCAGTAGCCGGCATAGACGGCTGCCATCGGATTATTGCCGAGGACGCGGTCTTTGACGGCGAACGTCGTGACCGGTGCTTCGCAGGCGCATGCAAAAAGCGCATCATGACCGACGCAGAGGCCGGCGGAGATGACGAGATTGACGTGCTGCTCGTTCAGGAACTTTGCCTGCCCCTTCGGGTTACACATCGTTTCAAACGGCTTTTCGGGGCGCACACGCGTGAGGCCCAGGTCATCCTTGTTGATGCCGCAATTCTTGCAGCACACGGAGACAACCTCAAAGCCCTCGTTGGTGAAATATTTTGCCATCAGTGCCGCTTCGTCCCGGATACCGATGCAAAAGCCGAGACCGAGCCGATGGTACCCCATCCGCCTGGCAAAATCCGCCGTCTCCTGCAGGCGCGTATGCTGCATATAGAACGTCCCCTCGACATATGCGGCCGCCTGCATAATCTTGCGTTCCTCTTCATCATAAAGCGCGAGCACCGCCTCCTGATCGACGGGCACACAGCTCTTGCCCTTCTTGTAGCACATGCGGTTAGCATTACAATTTGCACAATCACCTAACATGAGAAATTCTCCTTTCGCATCTTGCATACGTAGTTTTCTTGCAGAACCAAGCCACCTCCGCACGGAACATCACGTGCAGTGGCGGCTTGCCTACTTATTAAAAGAATTTTCTATCCGTTCTATTTGCACCAATCAAGGATGAATCTCTTGAAGGCGCGCGCTGCTTTGCTCAGCGGGTGATCCTTGAGTTCCACGAGGTAGACATCGCTCTTCTTCATCGGATCGTCAAAGGACAGGATGCGCAACTCCGGATTCTTAATTTGGCGAGCCTCATCGGAAAACAGGATCCCGATGGCCATGTTGCGTTCGACGAACTCCAGCATGGCATCTTTGATATTGGTCTCCAACAAGATATTGGCGTTCACGCCCTCCTGCAGCAGACGGTTCTGATACATTTCGTAAAACGAACGTTCCCGCCCGCGCAGGATGATGTCCTGCCGATCGAGATCGTGGAGCGAGAGTGCCTGCCGCTGCGCGAGCGGATGGTCTTTGTGCAACACAAAGACATGTGACAGTTGGAAAAGCCTGGTCGAACGGAAGCGCTTTGTTTCCACCGGCCCCGTGAGCAATGCCAGCTCAATGCGTTTTTGCAAGAGCGCGTGCACCGCCATCGTATCTACAGTCTCCGAGAAATTCAGCTGGATCCACGGTACACTGAGTAAAAAGGACGGCAGGAAATCCTTGCCGAGGAACCCGAACGCTCCCCCCGTCACCAGGACTTCCAGAAAATACTTTCCCGGTTGGGAAAGAAAATCCTGTCGTCCAATCAATTCATACTCGTGCAAGATGTTCTGGAAATGCGGCAGCAGCATCTCTGCTGCATGCGTAGGCAAAAGCCCTTCCTGCTGACGGGAGCGCAGGAAAAGTTCCGTCCCGAGTTCGTTCTCCATATCCTTGATGACGCGGCTGATGCCCTGGGGCGAAACAAAGAAATGTTCTGCCGTTTTTTTCATGCTGCGCGTCTCGTACACAGAGAGGAAATACGTAATCTGTTTCTGATTCATAAAACCGACGCCTGCCCTCGCTTTGTTTACTGACAGTCAGAAAGTGAGCGTTTCCCCGTCCTCCGGAATCAGGACTTTGTCGAGCAGGCCGCGCGCCGCCAGTTTCTCACGGAGCGTCTTCCGCGTCAATGTCGCGTGCGTGACAACATCCATGTGGCTTGCAACGATCTGCGCTTGCGGTGCCATCTTGTGCACATTCTCCACAGCCGCATCATCCATAATCAGATGACCGTACCCCACAAGGGATGCACAGCACGTGTTCAGCACGATGACTTCCGGCTGAAATTTCTTCAGATTCTGCACCACACCATCATACCAGACCGTATCACCGGCGATATAAAGCGTCTTTTCGCCCGGCGCTTGGAACACTAACCCGCAGGACGGACCACATGGCTTCTCCTCACCATGCGTCGCGGCCACTTTGTAGAGCGTCACCTGGCCGAAACGCGTGCCGCTGCCCTCGAGGACGCCCACCTCCTGAAAGCCAGCTTGTTTCATCGCCATGGCTTCCTGCTCATTCTGTACAAAGAGCGGTACCGCATGATCGAGCGGCGCGCCGAGCGCCTTCGTTGCGGGATTGAAATCGAAATGGTCAGGGTGCAGGTGCGTCAGCAGGTAAACATTGACGCCCTCCAGGATCTTGTCCACCGGCTCTGGCAAATCGACCAGCGGCATCGCCACATCGTTCACCGCCGGATCGACATCCGCGCCAATGGTAAAAGACGGGAAATCGGCAAATGCGCCTGTTTCCCCTTTGGCAGCCAGCCACGGGTCGATCAGGAAAACCTTGCCGCCATAGGAAAGCTTCAACGTGGCATTGCGAATCTGCTGGATTTTCATGATTGGATCATCCTTTCTCTACATCATACATCAGCAGTATCAATCATTTCAATACAGGAAGACCTTTTGCCTGCATCCGCTTCAAAATGAAATACGTATCATATTTTGCGCGTTTCTCATCAATCTTGCCTTCTTCATTGAAATGCAGCCATGTCATGAAGTCCATCTGCATATGCTTGTTACCAACCTTGACGCCGTGCCAGGTATCGCCTTCCTGCAACACGCCATCAAATGTCAGATAAACCGCAACGCGATCTCCGTCACCGGCAAGGAACTTGACCTCCATTTTGAAATCGCCGAACGGATCCATATTTGCTCGCTCCATCGCCACAAACTTGTCGATCCCCTGCAATTTGCTGCCGAGCTGCGGGATATAGACAAAATCACTGCTCGCCATCCTGGCGCACGCATCATAATCTTTGGCATTGATGGCCTCATAGAAAGCACGTGCTGTTTTCTTGTTTTGTTCTACTGACATGAGTAACATCCTTTCTTTGTCTGATGATAGATTTCCTTCGATGGCTTTATCTTATCCGTTCCAGCGTCATGAATCAAACAGAAATAATGATTACCAAACAACACATTTGTTGATTCATGACCCGATTAATATGAGCTTGCATCGTGCTGTCGCCCGCATGAAAATCCTCTTGTCAGTTGATTCTGTTCATTTCCCAGCATTCCAACGATCCCTCCGAAAGCATCGCTGGATAATACCTATAACACACGAAACAAAACAGGCCGGTGGCAGCACAAAAATCAGTGCTGCCACCGGCCTGTTGGCCAAAGGATGGCATCCGCAATAAGGGTTCATTTCAGCTTTTGAGGTCGTAAATACCAATCCCCTTATTCCGTGACTCACGCGTGGCAGGTGTTCACGCCGTGATGGTGGTCACATGTGGGGGTATCGTTCTGGGTGAGCTCGCCCGCGAGCAGGGCGCGCACGGCGTCATCGGCAGCACCGGTGCAGCCTGCGTAGATGTCGATGCCCGCAGCGGTGAGGGCATTCTGTGCCCCCATGCCCATGCCACCGCAGAGCAGCGTATCAACGCCCCAGTCCTTGAGCATGCCCGCGAGGGCACCATGCCCCTGCCCCTCTGTGTCTTTGACTTCGGCGGACTGGATGGCACCATGATCGATGGTATAGACCTTGAACGCCTGGGACTCCATAAACTGAAGGCTGTATAGAAAAGGATTTTGCCCACGTAACAGCGAATAAAACCTATAAGGAGTCGTGTCATGAATGACAGGAAAATCTCACTTCAGCAAAGGAGTAAAGTATCATGAGTATTCGCGAAGCCTTGCAGGCAAGAAGAACCATTTACGGTTTAAAAAAAGAACTTCCCGTCAGCGCTGACGCCATTAAACAGCTCGTCACGAAGACGACGGAACTTGTGCCGGATGCATTCAACATGCGGAGCCAGCGCGTCGTGCTCGTGCTCGGCGCGAAGCAGGATGCACTTTGGGACACCATCTATGACGCATTTGATGGCAAAGTCGCCCGCGAGAAAATTGACGGCTTCAAGGCCGGCGCCGGCACCGTACTGTATTTCATTGATACGGATGTCGTCAAGAGCTTACAAGACCAATTCCCGCGCTACGCCGAAAACTTCCCCATCTGGGCACAACAGGCAAATGGCATGCTCCAAATCAGCATTTGGGCTGGACTGCGCGAGCTTGACGTCGGCGCAAACCTCCAGCACTACAACCCTGTCATCGACGATGCCGTCAAAAAGCTCTTTGACATCCCCAATCGCTTCCAGCTCGTCGCACAGATGCCGTTCGGCGGTATCGCAAAAGAACCCGAGCCGAAGGAACCGGAGGACATTACGAAGCGCGTCACCATCGTGGAATAAAGCAACACCGAAAAATTGACCGATGACCATACTTTCATAACTTCAAATTCTATGCATCTCGCACGGAACAAAACAAGCAGGGATCAGCATCCATTTCAGTTGCTGGCCCCGGCTTGTTTGTTTTCTTACTCGTTTTCGTACCGCGATGAAATGTTATTGCTTGAGATTCAAGGCAACCATGTCCAGGCAACGGCCACTGCAAGTGCTGGTAAAAGATTAGCCACACGAATCCCCTGCTTCCATAACAGGTTCACGCCCACACAGAAAATCAGGATATTGCCAACGTAAGCCAGATTGGACTGTGCCGTCGGCGTCATCAGCGGCTCCAGTAGGCCGGCGCACAGGAAAACTACTCCCTCAAAAATGCCTACCGAGATGGCCGAAAAAATACAGCCACGCCCCATCGTCGCCGTCATCAGCATGACAATGACAAAATCCAAAATGGTCTTGATGTAGAGCACCATCGGGGCATTCAGCAGCCGATCATTGATAGGACCTATGACCGCCATCGCCCCGATGCAGACCGTAAGGGATGCCGCAACAAAGGCATCGACAAAGCGGGCGTCATCCGCCCCGCCGGCACGCTTCTTCAGCCATTCACCGAAAGCCACCAGACGATCCTCCAGATTCACAGCCTCGCCCAGCAGGCCGCCTAAAATCAGACTGCCTACCATCATGTTGGCCCCGATGAACTGCATCGTACCATCCGGTGCCAACCTGAGCATTTGTGAAACCGTACCGCCCAGCCCCAGAAACAATACGGCCAGCGCACAGGCCATCATCAGCGTCTTCTGAAACCGCTCGCTAATCAGCCCGCCTGCGCCCAAGCCCAATACCCCGCCAATGACAATGCCAACGACATTGACGATAACTCCACTCCCCGGCATAATCTCATTCCTTCCCTATGAAGATCATCACCAGTATACCACACCTTCCCCCAACAGGCCGGTGACAGCACAAAAATAAGTGCTGCCACCGATCTGTTTACCCAAAACGAGCTTCTTGAAAATCCTTGTTTTATATTCAGCGAAACTCCAGGCAGAATCCATGCCCGACTGCCGCAAAGGAAGGGGACAGCTGCAAGAGTTCATTCTTCAGCCGTTCCCGTTTTTTCATCTGCTTCTATCATAATAGCAACAAATGTTGTTTTCAAGGGGCAAAGCCCTTTCTGCAACATTCCCCCCTGTTTTGTTGCTTTTTGATTGCAGGAAAGGACGGAATCCCATGCGGCGGAAAAATGAAACCTCGGACACCATGATGGACTACATCACGGAGGCGCTGCTGCTCCTGATGCGCGAGCACCCCTACGAGGACATCACGATTGCGGAGCTCACGAAAAAAGCCGGCGTCGATCGGACGACCTACTACCGGCATTTCCATTCAAAAGAAAGCATCCTGGAGCGCTATCTCGACCGGATCTTGCAGGAGTTCATCGACCGGTATCATGCGGAAGGCGACCCGGGATTTGACACGTATCTCCTGCGGATCTTTGAGACATTTTATGCGTATCGCGAGAACCTCCTGCTGATCGATCGCGCGGGGTATGCATGGCTGCTGCTGCCCTTGATCACGAAGCGCTTTCATTTCGAATCCTACCAGCGAGCGGCCTCGGTTCGGCAGCAGTACGCGGTCTCGTACATCATCGGCGGTATCTACAACAATCTCCTGCTCTGGTTCCGGCGCGGCATGAAAGAAACACCGGCGGAAATGCAAGCTATCGCTCGCACCATCCGGCCGGAGGGCGCGCTCACGATGCTCGATGCGGGGGAGCGGATGCCGAAAGATCTGTAAAAAGCCATACAGAATGCAACAGCCCCGTTGGCATGATGAAAAATGATCTCGTTGGGATTATTTCTTGAGATCCAAAACGACCGGCACGGATTTGTAGCCGACGCCCATGCGGTCGATGCCCATGTCGATGAGCTTGAGGAAGTGCTCGCGGGAGCGGATGCAGCCGCTGCCCTTTACCTTGCACTGATCACCGACTTCGTCCATGAGGATCTGGATGACTTCCGGCGCGGCGCCCTTGAGCTCGTGGCCCGTCAGGAAGCCCGTGCTCGTCTTGACGACGACCAGCCCACGCAAGTGGCACGCCGTCCGGCAAATTGCAGCATTTCTTTCTGCGCAAAAGACATCTTCCTGACTGTGCCACCGGCGTCATAAACGGCTCAAGCAGACTGGCACACAGGAAAACTGCTCCCTAGAAAATGACTACCGAAATGGCTGAAAAGATGTGTGAAACATCTATCACTGCCTCCTTCCTATTTTGTCAAGCCC
>DEDT01000018.1:0-11333 GCA_002350105.1 Selenomonadaceae bacterium UBA2897
AAGGCCGGATGGGACACCCACGGGCTGCCGGTCGAACTCGAGGTCGAGAAGAAACTGGGGCTTGACGGAAAGGATCAGATCGAGAAATACGGCATTGAGCCGTTCGTCAAACAGTGCAAAGAGAGCGTATGGAAATATAAGAGCATGTGGGAGCAGTTCTCCGACCGCGTCGGATTCTGGGCTGACATGGATCATCCGTACGTCACTTACGAGAATGATTTTATCGAATCCGAGTGGTGGGCGCTCCGCCAGATCTGGGACAAGGGACTGCTCTACAAGGGCTTCAAGATCGTGCCCTACTGCCCGCGCTGCGGCACGCCGCTTTCCTCGCATGAGGTGGCGCAGGGCTATAAGGATGTGACGGAGCGCTCCGCCATGGTCACGTTCAAGGCCAAGGATGAGGACAATACTTACTATCTTGCATGGACGACGACGCCTTGGACGTTGCCCTCGAACCTCGCGCTCTGCGTGAATCCGGATGTGGACTACGTCAAGGTCGCGGTGGGTGGCAAGAACTACATTCTCGCTGAGGCGCTCGTGGACAAAGTCTTCGAGGGGGTCGAGGGCGAGCGCGAGGTCGTGGCCCGCTGCAAGGGCAAGGAACTCGAGTATCGTGAATATGAGCCGCTCTATCCGTTCGCGAATGCAGCGGTAGCGAAACAGCCGAATAAAAAGGCCTTTATCGTGATCTGCGATGGCTATGTCACGACGGAAGACGGCACGGGCGTCGTCCATATGGCTCCGGCCTTTGGTGAAGACGATAATCGCGTCTGCCAAAAATACAACGTCGCTTTCGTCAACCTCGTCAACAGCAAGGGCGAGCTTACGGATGAGACGAAGTGGGGCGGTATCTTCGTCAAGAAAGCCGACCCGATGATTCTCGAAGACCTCAAGGCGCATGGCAAGCTGTTCAAGGCACCGGAGTTCACGCATAGCTATCCGCATTGCTGGCGCTGCGACACGCCGCTCCTGTACTATGCACGTTCGGAGTGGTTCATCAAGATGACGGCCGTAAAGGACGAGCTCGTCGCGAACAACAAGACGGTCAACTGGATCCCGAAATCCATCGGTGAAGGCCGCTTTGGCAACTGGCTGGAGCACGTGCAGGACTGGGGACTCTCGCGCAACCGTTACTGGGGCACGCCGCTGCCGGTCTGGCAGTGCGAGTGCGGCCATCAGGAGTGCATCGGCTCCATCGCCGAGCTCAGGGAGAAGAGCGAGAACTGCCCGGATGACATCGAGCTGCATCGTCCGTACATCGACAAAGTGACCATCAAATGCCCGCATTGCGGCAAGGAAATGCACCGCGTGCCCGAGGTCATCGACTGCTGGTTTGACTCCGGCTCCATGCCGTTCGCGCAGTGGCATTATCCGTTCGAGAACAAGGATATCTTCGCGAAGCGTTTCCCTGCGGACTTTATCTCCGAGGCCGTCGATCAGACGCGCGGCTGGTTCTATTCGCTGATGGCTATTTCGACGCTGCTGTTCCACAAGTCGCCGTACAAGAATGTCATCGTCATGGGTCACGTGCAGGATAAAGACGGCCAGAAGATGTCGAAGTCGAAGGGCAACGCCGTCGACCCGATGGATGCCCTGGGCAAGCACGGCGCCGATGCCATCCGCTGGTATTTCTATGAGAACAGTGCGCCCTGGCTGCCGAACCGCTTCCACGACGACGCGGTGCAGGAAGGTCAGCGCAAGTTCATGGGCACGCTCTGGAACACCTATGCGTTCTTCGTGCTCTATGCAAACATCGACAACTTCGACGCGACGAAATATACGCTGGACTACGACAAGCTGCCCGTCATGGATAAATGGTGCCTCTCGCGCCTCAATACGATGGTCAAGGACGTGGATGAAGATCTCGCGAGCTACCATGTGACCGAGGCCGCCAAGGCGCTGGAGCAGTTTGTCGATGAGCTCTCCAACTGGTACGTGCGCCGCAGCCGCAGCCGTTTCTGGGCGAAGGGCATGGAACAGGACAAGATCAATGCCTACATGACGCTCTACACGGCGCTCGTGACGACGATCAAGGCCGCTGCGCCGATGATCCCGTTCATGACGGAGGCCATCTACCAGAACCTCGTGCGCAGCATCGACAAGGCGGCGCCGGAGTCCGTGCATCTTTGCGATTTTCCGGCTGTCCATGAGGAGCATATTGACAGCGAGCTGGAGCAGAACATGGGCGAGGTGCTTGACATTGTTGTGCTTGGCCGTGCGGCGCGTAACGAAGCGAACATCAAGAACCGCCAGCCGGTGGGCAACATGTTCGTCAAGGCGCCGGTGGTCCTCGACGACTTCTACAAGAAAATCGTCGAAGAAGAGCTTAATGTCAAGCAGGTCACATTCAAGGATGACATGGAGGCCTACCTCACTTATACCTTCAAGCCGCAGTTCCGCGTGCTTGGCCCGAAAGTCGGCAAGAAGATGGGCGCCATCCAGAAGGCGCTCAAGGAGCTTAACGGCCATGCGGCCAAGGAGGAACTCGACAAGACGGGCCAGCTCGTCCTGCACCTCGCGGACGGCGATGTGACGCTCGAGAAAGAGGACGTCGATGTGACCATGGCGCAGACCGAGGGCTACAACTGCCAGCGCTACGGCGGCGTGACAGTGGCCCTGGAGACCACGCTGACGCCCGAGCTCATCGAGGAGGGCTTCGTGCGCGAGATCATCAGCAAGGTGCAGACCATGCGCAAGGACAACGGCTACGAGGTCACGGACCACATCACGGTCTACCTCAAGGGCAACGACAAGCTCGCGGCCATCGTCAAAAAGCAGGAGCAGTTCCTCAAATCCGTCACCCTGGCGGACAACGTGGTCTACGGCGAACTCGCAGGCCACCAGCAGGACTGGAACATCAACGGCGAGCAGGTCACGCTGGCCGTTGAGTAAAATTTCATAGCAAGATGACCACAAGCAACAGGGGCTGCCATACGGCGGCCTCTGTTTTGCTGTATCGCAAAGTTAATATGCAGGCCCTGGTAGTAAACGGCTTAACCCCGTATTACTGGACGTCAAAGGGGACAGCGGAGGTGGATTTCGTCTACCTGGCAAAGGATGGGCAGATTGTGCCGGTGGAGGTGAAGTCAGATCAGCATGTGCGTGCGAAAAGCCTGCATAAATTCTGCACGACCTATGCCATCACACGGGCCATACGCATTTCAGCCCGTAACTTTGGTACAGAGGGCGGCATCATCAGCCTGCCGTTATACGCTGTATTTTGTCTGGCAGAGGGTAAAGCGTGGTAGTAGGTATTTTGGGCCAGTGCGATTCGAGCAAAGAAAAAGCAGCTTTTGCGGCTGCTTAATTTTTTGCACGAATAGTTCAGCCAAATTTGACATGCATCATTTTATTTGCTATATTATTGTTAGACTTTAGCGAACAAGCTAAAACATAAACAAAACAAAATGAGGTGATAGCATGATTTATTCCAATCGCGATTATACGCGTATCGTACGTCCGTTGCCGGGATACGTGGAAAGGGATGCTTATGGCATTCCGGTTATTGAGCCAGAGCCGATTGATATTTCTAATATCAATAACGGAAAATGGCTGACCAATATTGCGAATGCCACAGCACATGCAAGGCATCGGAAAAGCAAGATTGTACATTGCTTTTCCTACGATGATACCTTGTGGAGGCAGTATAATAACCCCTGGGGCTTTTTGCAGCGGGTTGGTGATTATTATGCTGTGAGCAGCATGGATTTCAGTATGGACGAGAACATGACGGTGGCGCAGGTGATAGGATGTACATTCCAAAATCGGTGGAGTGGTGCTTTCTTGCAGGTTAACGGCAAGAGGACAATCCCCACGGTGGGATGGACGGTGGAGGAACTGGATGATATTTCCTTTAGTGGCTTGAGGGATGGCGGTGTATTTATCATCTCATCGATGAGTGTGCGTGATACTGCCCAAACGCTCAAGACATTTTTACGCGGTTATCTTGTCTTGCGTGAGCGATTCCCCAATACGCAGATTATCTGTGTGGGGGACTTCATACCAGGGATGGACCATGATATTTGCTTTGTGAAATATAAAGAGAGTTTCGGCTCATGGGACCGTCATCCAGGAGCTATTTGGCAACCATCACTTTTTAACTGGGATGGTTCAGTTGCAAATCTGGGAGGTATGTGAAATGGCATCGCGCGGCGCAGTGGCCAAGAATGGACATGTTACGACGAGCACGTACAAGGTCGTCAGGCAAGTTTTCGATGCCAAGGTTTTGGTGGGTGCCAAACATGCGCATGGCTTGCCTGATTATGCACATACTCCTAATAGCAAGTACATCAAAGAAAACTCAGATGGATCATTTCGTGAGATGCGGATTTATAATGGTGAGGGGCGGGTGTTCTTGGAAATTGCTTATCATTGTGAGGAGCGCCTCACAGGTAACCGACATGAACCGGTGCTCCACTACCACACCTACGATGAAAATCTGGCACGCTCACAAGGCGAACGATTGCCAGATGATATGCATGAGAAATATAGTAAATATTTGGAGGCGTATGGTTTATGAAGAACGGCAGTTTAGAACAGTTCCTGGATACGGGCTGGTATACGGAAGCCGAGCTATACTATCATGGATATGTTTACTGGTGCGAAGGCTGTACAGATGAGAAAACTCAGGAAACGACCTTTTTTGTGAATTGTTGGCGTGCTGAATGTGAAGATGGTAAATTGTATCGTGAATATCGCGATGAAGAAAATCAACTGCTGAAGTTCCATCGTGCCTATGAGGACCACGACCGAGATATGGGGGCGTTAAAGAAGCGCTTCCTGCAGGCACCAGTATTTGCCGGTAAGTCATTTTGGCAGGTGGAGAAGAAGCTGATTTGGGTCGAGCCAGGTGAGCCAATTCATATCAGGCATGACGCTTGACGCAGAAAAACTGCTCTTTTATAATTGAATAAGGCATGGGGTATTAACCCTTGCCTGACATAGGGGGCAGCAGACATGACGGGAGAATTCGGCGCGTTCATCCGCGAGAAGCGGACGAACCAACACATCACATTGCGGAAACTGGCAAGCGACCTCGGTATTGTTCCCGCATACATGAGCGATATCGAGAAAGGACGCAGATATCCACCGGACAAGGAAAAGTTGTTCCGCATGGCAGAGCTCTTGCAGCTCACGCCGGAGGAGCAGGCACAGATGTTTGATCTTGCCGCTGGTGAAAAGGCCGAGGGTGTTTCGCAGGATATCTCTGACTATATCATGGATGATAAACTTGTTCGTGTGGCGCTGCGTACGGCAAAGAAGAATAATGTCTCGCAAGATAAGTGGGAGCAGGTCATTCGCCTGTTTAATGATGAAGCATGAGTAAATACCTTATGTATGACAGGAAACAGCTGCAAAAGATAGCAGAGGCGTTCCTGTATAGTTATCGTCCAGAAATGCTGGAACGGCCAATTGAAAAATTCGACGTGTATGATGTGGTAGAAAACAAATTGCACGCTGAGGTTGACTGGCAATTCCTTTCCGCTGACGAGTCAGTTCTAGGTATGACGGCATTTACCACGGAGATGTTGCGGGTCTATACAGACGAAGATGTTTTGCCACATCAAGTAACCAGGATGATTAAAGTAGAAGCAGGTACTATTTTGATAGAGCGGGCCTTGAGCGAAGATGAGATCCGTAAAGGACAAGAAAATTTTACGGTCATGCATGAGGTGTTCCATTCCCTGTTGCATCGGGAGTTTTTTTGCTCATTGCCGTCGAGTGCTTATCTGGAGCATCAGCAGGCCAAATCACATTATCTGACTAATGGGCATCGGCAGTTGGAGACGCCGCTTGATTTTGTAGAATGGCAGGCAGACACGTGTGCTGCCTGCTTTCTTATGCCTGAAAAGGCAGTGCGCAAAGCATTTTGCAGGATGCAAAACAAATTTCAGCAGATTATGCCGCAGGAGCAGTTCTTGCAGGGGGCAATCCCGATATTAGCGGATTGTTTTCATGTTTCCCGCTTGGCAATGGCGTATCGATTGCAGGAATTACAACTAGTATGTAGAACTCATTAAATATCAGCATAAAGGGCGGAGGGCATTTATGGATCAGCAAATACACAATCGTCTTGTCTCTTTTATTTGGGGCATCGCTAATGACTGTCTCGTAGACGTCTATGAGGTGGGGGATTATCGCAAGGTCATTCTGCCAATGATGGTTATTCGGCGGTTTGATGCGGTGCTCGCACCGACCAAGGCGGCGGTGCTGGCGTTGCGGCAGAAGCTCGAGGCAGCGGACATGACGGATTTCGATGATGCGCTCTGCCATGTGGCGGGATATGCGTTCTGCAACAGTTCGCCGTTCACGCTGACGGATTTGCGCTCGCGCACGAACCGGCAGCAGCTGGAGCAGGATTTCCGCCTCTATCTGGATGGCTTCAGTGAGAATGTGCAGGATATCATCAACCGGTTCAAGTTCCGCGCGCAGATTGAGACGCTTTCGGAGCATGATGTGCTCGGCCTGCTCATCGAGCGCTTCACAGATCCGACCATCAATCTATCAAACAAGCCTGTACTTGATGAGAAGGGAAATGAACTCCTGCCGGCGCTGGACAATCACACGATGGGGACGGCGTTCGAGGAGGTCATCCGCCGTTTCAACGAGGAGACGAATGTCACGGATGCGGGGCGCCACTTCACGCCGCGCGATGTCGTGCGGCTCATGGCGGAACTGGCTTTCGTGCCGGTGGCGGACAAGATACAGGATTCGACGTATCTGATTTATGAAATAAAAACGCAAAATTTGATACAACGCACAGCGGCCTGACCAAAGGGGTGTCGCAGGGGTCAAAGGGGTGTCGGTCTGATTAGGGGTGTCGGTTTTCTGAAATCGACGCTATTTTTATCTTCGGGAGGTTTTGTGATGCCTACAATTTCAAAGAAAGAATACGAAGAGTACAAGAGTCTGTGTTATGATAGAGACCACGGAAGGATTTTAACCCCTGATGGACTTAGGCTGATATGCGAAGGGTTAAACCGTGACCCTGAAGCCATCGGGAAACACATGCTAGAAACTTTAGCGAAAATGAGGCAAGAGAAAAGATATGGTTTTTGATACTCGAACAGTCGATACTATGAAAGAAAGTCTTGCACACTATTTTGATATTTCTTGCGAGGAACTTGTTGAGTTTATAAAGGAAGCAGCTGATAATACTCAGGCAAAATCTCGCGGCCTGTTCAATGCCGATATTTTTACAGAAGAGCTCGATGCTTTTTTAGAAAACATTGAAGTAACCGAACAGATTGATGGCGTAATGTGCTTCCACTTTTCAAGGCGGATTAACAATACAGCACCGGACTTTAGAACATATAACCTAAAGGACTTGCTTCTCACTGACAATCCAATGTCATCATTTTTGAATGAAAGCGGCTATGAGTTCTTTGAAGAAGATGGACATTTGGCTTTCAAGTATAATGGGGTAGAGTATTTCCCAGAAACCGGTGATGAGCCATGTGCAAGCCTGCTTGCAAATCGGTTGGGCCGCAATTCGATAGACGCTGACTACTGCTTTAATGGGCTTGCGTTTGGAGATTGTCTAATGAAGAATCTGTATGCCCGTAGCTTGTTTGAGGGGCCAGAATTCTTATCAACTTTGGCAGAATATGTGTGCGATGACAACCTTCTTGAAAACTATAAACGGCATAGTACTTATTTTTGTTTCCGTTATATCTTACCACTCGAGAGCGTGATTATTGATGGGTGTGAGTCTCTTGAGCAGTACGATATTATTTGGTACTTAATTCATCAGATGGCAAGCAGAATAATGATTTACGAAGATGGAGGGGAGCCAAGTACAGATGATGATAATCCTATCATACGAGTTGCTGATGATGCGATTCTCCCTTCAGAGTACATTCAGGCAGTAGAAGAAATAACGTTAGACATGCTATGAGCATAAGAAAGCGCCTCACCGCTGGTAAGAAAACCAGTAGTGAGGCGTTTATATACATAATTGGTTTACGCTTTTACTTCCTGTCCGTTTTTGAAGGTGAAGCGGATGTCATCGTCAGCGTAGACGGTGCCGTAGTCCACCAGCCCGTGCCAGCTCTCCAGCGTGAATTCAGTCAGCTCATCAGGCATGGCTGCAAAGGCGTTCAGGAAATCTTCAATGCTGGCCCGCTGGGTCTGCATCTGATGGATTTCGTCTGTGACCGCGTCCAGTCGGGCCTTGGCCTTCTCGAATCGTTCGGTCAGGCCGTCGTAGCGTTTCTGGTATTCGGTCTGGTCGAGGGCAATGTGGGCATTTTCGTAGATGCACTGCTGAACCATATCGGAGACCACCTGCGTTTCCTGCTGGAGTTCTTCCTGCTCTCGCTCCAAGTCGGTGGTGTCAAAGAGCAGGGCCATCATCTCCCGGCCATCCGCGATGACCGTATCCTTGGTGGCCAGCAGCTTATTTGCCGCTGACAGGAAAGCCTGCTGGATGATGTCATCGGTCAGGTGCGGAGTGCTGCAATGCTTGTCGCCGTCGAATTTGTGATTGCACTGCCAGATGACCTTCCGGTACTTGCTGTTGGAGTGCCATACCTTTGAGCCGTACCAGCTTCCGCACTCACCGCAGCGGATTTTACTGGAGAAGGTGTGGACGCCACTATGGTATTTCCGGCCCTTGCCGCGCTTCTCCATCTCACGCTGCACCATCTCGAAGGTGTCCGGGTCGATGATAGCCTCGTGGTTGTCCTCCACATAGTATTGCGGGATTTCGCCCTCATTGACCTTCTTTTTCTTCGTCAGGTAATCGACGGTGTAGGTCTTTTGCAGGAGAGCGCAGCCCTTGTATTTCTCGTTCGACAGGATGCTTTTGACCGCCGAGGTATTCCACTTGGGCTTTCCTCCGGGAGACAAGATGCCGTCATCCGTGAGCTGCTGGGCGATGCCGTTGTAGGTCATGCCCTGAAGGAACATGGCGTAGATGCGCTGAACAATGGCCGCCTGCTCCCGGTTGACCACCAGATTGCCGTCCGGCCCACGGTCGTAGCCGAGGAACCGGTTGAACGGAACCGTGACCTTGCCGTCTGCAAAGCGCTTCCGCTGGCCCCAGGTGCAGTTTTCAGATATGCTCCGGCTTTCCTCCTGCGCCAGCGAGGACATGATAGTCAGGAGCAGTTCGCCCTTCCCGTCGAACGTCCAGATGTTCTCTTTCTCGAAATAGCACTCGATGCCGTTTTCCTTGAGTTGGCGGATGGTGGTCAGGCTGTCCACCGTGTTCCGGGCAAACCGGCTGACGCTCTTGGTCACGATGAGGTCGATTTTTCCGGCCAGCGCATCCGCGACCATGCGTTTGAAGCCCTCGCGGTGCTTGGTGCTGGTGCCCGTGATGCCTGCGTCCGTATATACATCGACGAACTCCCAATCGTCCCGGCTCTTGATGTAATTCGTGTAGTAATCAATCTGGGCCTCATAGCTGGTGAATTGGTCGTCGTGGTCAGTGGAAACACGCGCATAACCGGCGACCCGGCGCTTTTTCTGCTCTGTGATAGGCGTAGCTGTGAAACGGGTCAGCGTGGCCGGGATGGTGGTAATCTTCTTAGTCGTTTTCGGCATGGCGTTCCCTCCATTTCGCTTTCATGACCTCGCTCATGTGCTTCTTCCTCTCCTCAGTCTGGCGCGGCATCTGGCGCTTCTGGACGAAGGTTCTGGAAACCTCGCGTCCGTCCCGGAAGTGAAAGACAATCTGATTGTCTGCGGGCACCGTTGCGTAAGCCAGCTGCTGATTGAAAAGCTCCTCGTCAAACTCCGGCAGGCCCATAACATCCGCGATGAGCGCCTTGAGCGTGTCCTCCCGGATGCCGACCTTGGAGCAGCCCACCGCTGTCGGCGACGAACAGTACCAGGAACGTACTACCGTCCCGTCCACGCGCTTGTGCGTCTGGCAGCGATAGTTCGCTCCGCAGCGCCCGCATTTGATGAAGTGAGTGAAGGTGTGATAGCATTTCCATCCGGTCTCCCGACTGCGCCGGTACTCACTGACCGCCTTGCGCCGTTCTGCTGTCCAGCTTTCCTTTTTTGCGTTCCGGCTCCAGTGATGCTCAAGGGAGCTCCCATCGGTAAACTCGAAGAGCATCGTGCCGGTGGCTGGAATCGTAATCTTTGCCACCCGTTCCGAGAAGGTCTCCT
Source organism: Selenomonadaceae bacterium UBA2897 (assembly GCA_002350105.1). Classification (GTDB taxonomy): domain Bacteria; phylum Bacillota; class Negativicutes; order Selenomonadales; family Selenomonadaceae; genus UBA2897. The sequence goes on from DEDT01000018.1 coordinate 10,123, forward strand.
CGTCAAATTCCGGCAGGCCGAGCACCTTGGCGCATTCCTCTTTTAGAACATCCTCGCGTATCGTGCCGGAGGAACAGTGTTCTCCCTTGCGCTTATTAGTGCCGCAGCCGTAGAAAGTGTAACGTTCCCCAAGCTGACTGGTCTTGGCCCGGTTCTTCCGGGTGTTGCGTACAAAACTGGCACCACAAAGACCGCATTTGATTTTCGAGGTGAAGCAGCTGGTGTTGATGCTCCAGTTGGCCAGAGCGCCGAGCTCCCGCCGCCGCGCAATCTCGGCCTGCACCGCCTGATAGGTCTCCATCGGGATGATGGCCTCGTGGGTGTTCTCCACGAAATACTGCGGAAGCTCTCCATGGTTCTTGCGGGTCTTCTTGCTGATAGGGTCAAGGGTGTATTCCTTCTGGAACAGAAGGTTCCCGGTGTAGGTGATGTTTTTGAGAATGGCCCGAATGGAGCTGTTGGGAAAATGCATCCCCTTCATGGACTTGATGCCCATCTCCTCCAGCTGTTTTTCCGTTGCCTCTGCCGAGAGGCCCTTCAGGAAATTGTCATAGATGAGGCGGACGATTTTTGCCTCTTCCGGCTTAACGACCAGATGGTCGCCCTCCCAACGGTAGCCGTAAATCAAAAACTGTCCGTTGGGGATGCCCTGCTCAAAGCGTTTCCGGGTGCCCCATTTCACGTTCTCCGAGAGGCTCCGGACTTCCTCTTGTGCGAAGGAGGCCAGCAGAGTTAGCATGACCTCGCCGTCGCCGCTCAGGGAATTGATGTGCTCCTTTTCAAACCGAACCTCGATGCCCAGCTCCTTCAGGTGGCGGACAGTCTCCAGCAGGTCGACTGTGTTCCGGGCGAATCTTGAGATGCTCTTTGTGAGGATGATATCGATTTTCCCAGCTTCACAGTCCTCCAGCATCCGCTGGAATTCCTCGCGGCTGGAGGACTTTGTGCCGGTGACCGCGTTGTCCGCATAGACGCCAGCGTATTCCCATTCCGGATTGCTCTGAATCAGATTGCTGTAATAGCTGACCTGCGCTGACAGGGAGTGGTTGAGCCGTTCGGTCTCCATCGAAACTCTGGCGTATGCAGCGACCTTCTTGCGGGTCGGGAGCGAGGGAGAAATCGGCTCGATTTTGCTTACTTTTCGCATGAAATCAGCTCCTTTCCGGTACTATACATCGCTCTGAAAGCCCGGAATAGCAAGTAGATTCTGA
>DEDT01000018.1:11440-17325 GCA_002350105.1 Selenomonadaceae bacterium UBA2897
TGAGGCCGTTTTTCAGCATCGTCCGGAACATATTCATGCTGGCCTGATACCGTTTCTCCCGGTCGAATTGCTCCTCAGTCATGGCCATCACCACCTCGGAACCGAGCCTGAACATAGCAGGCATGGCAGCAGTACTTCCGCTGGGAATTGCCATAGGCCCGGAAGGGCTTCCCGCAGCAAGCGCATGTGAAATCGTAGAACGCCTTTTTATCCACAGCGTCCGGATGCGTATTCCACCAGTGGATGCGGCAGGCTTCCGAGCAGAACTTGACAGGCTTCCTCCCGGCGACCTGCATCAGCGGCTTGCCGCAGTTACGGCAGCAGTTTGAAGCAGGAACATCGGTCGTGCCCACAGCGGCCTTGGTGCCGGTAAGCCCTGCCCTGCGGCAGTAGGCAGAGACCTGATTCTTGGTCAGACCGAGCGCATCAGCAATATTGGCGTATCCGTACCCGGACTGGCGGAGCTCCGCGATTTTGTATTTCTGTTCGTTTGTCATAGCGACCTCCAATCCGAAGGCTTATCCTTCAGTTCCCACTGAAGGTGGGAGGCCGTTTTGAGCGGATATTTGTATCAAAAATAGAAAAAAGGGCCTACAGGATTTCTCCCATAGGCCCAGAATGGTTTATGCGATTATACGCTCTTGGCGTAATCCAGCGCAATCCAGCCAGCGCCGGACTTGAGCTTGCCCCAGCCGAAGTCAGAGCCTTGCCCGGACTGCACGGCAGTGATGGTGAAGACCCCGGCACCGGTGAAACGACCGGTGGCTGCGTAGTTTGTCCCCGGCCCGGTGCGGATGTTCAGGTCAGGAACAGACACCCGAACCTTGAAGGTGGTATCACCGGGAACACCGGCAGAGTCTGTCTCGGATGTGTAGACGGCATTCCCGTCAGTATCGAAAACGGAGTATCCCGGATTCTTATCAGCACACGCTTTTGCATTGGCAAGGATTTTATAAGCGCCCTTCTGCGATTTGGAATCCGACCACGTCTTGCGGACGCGATAGAGCTGCTTCGGTGTAGTGGTCGTGCCGCCGAGGGCCGCTGTGACCTTCGAGGCAAGGTCGCCCATCCGGGCATACATCCAGTCGCCGGGACAGGATTTGTTTGCAAACCATCGGTGGACGGTCAGCACCATCTCATCGGCTGCAGGGTTGTAGTTCAGCGTCTTATCTTTGTCTCCGAGCCACAGGAGCTTCTTCTTGCCGTTCCGCTTACAGATGTCGATGCAGAGGGTGATGAGCTTCTGGTAGACCACATCCTTGAAGGCGTAAGGAGCCGTGGTGTCGGAAGCGCACTCGATGGTGACTGCCCGCTGGTCGTTGGCGTTGGAGGAGGAGCACCACGAGCGGTTCTTCTCCTCGACATACATTCCGACACGGCCATCTACACCAATGCCATAATTGCAGCTTGCCTGCCGGGATGTGGGCAGAAAAATCCGGCCCAGGGTCTCTACGCTGCACTGGCCAACCACGCAGTGAGGCGTGATACGGTCAATGGCGTGAGTGCGCTGGCCGGAGTGATTCGGACTGAGCTGGGTGAATGATACGAGCGAACTGTTTGTATATGCCATGTTACTGGCCCTCCTTTCCGTCACGGTCGTGGAGCTGCTCCAGCACATCTTTCAGCTTGTCCGGTACGGGCAGGCCGAGGTGCGCGGCATTCTCCACGAGAGAGACGCCTTCATTCGAGATGTAGAAAAAGATGACTGCCGTGCGCAGGACAGAGCCGCTTCCGATGACCTGCACATCGAGGATGTTGGCGATACCCACCAGCAGGAAGATGAGCACCTTGCGGCAGATGCCCTTGAAGCCGACAGCGCTGGAGAGCTTGTGGTCTGCGATGGCGCACATGACGCCGGTAAGGTAGTCCACAACGACGAAGACCACGAGCGCAATGAGCAGGCCATCGCAGCCGCCGAGGAAGTAGCCCAGCCAGCCGCCGATGGCCGCAAATACAAGTTGAATGGTGTTCCAGAATTCTTTCATGATGTTCTCCTCCTTAAATCACGCGCATTTGTATCGTTCCGGACAGGTTGAAATTGGTGGATGGATTGTTATAGAGATAGCCGAGCATCTGCAGATTGGCGGCACTCTTAGTTCCATTCCTGCCGCTGATAGCCGAAGCCCCAGATGAGATGACCCATCCATGAAAATGTGAGGTCGCGTTCGTACCGAGATACGCCCCGTATGCCACACCGCCGCCTGCCGCTACGCCTGCGCTGGCGTTCGTGAAGGGAAAGCCGGTAACCTCCAGCGCAGTAGAGGTTGTGGTCGTGCTGAGGAAGCTCCCGTTTGCCGTAAAAGAAAGCGTCACGACGCCGCCAGTGTAGGTGAAGTAGCCTTCTCTCGCGTTATATGTCGTGCTTGCTCCGGCCACAGTCGGTACCCAGGTCGCGCCAATCGACAGAACCTCGTAATAGCTTCCTGTGTACATGACCGTGAGCATACTCCCCGCAAGCCAGCGGTACGCACCAGATTTCGTTACATTGCCATAGCTCAGATAACTGGCCCCTGTACTGTTGATGTTCAGCCTCGGAGACGCCACGGTATTGGCGTAGGTCATGAGAATCGTTACGACCGCTCCGACTTCCTTTTTGAAATGGGCGCAGGTCACGACCTTGATGGAAGTGGAGGCTGCCGTTGCGCAGGTTCCGTAATAGCTGTGGGGAATCCCGACTACATCTCCACCGAAGGTCGCCGTTCCATCGATTTTGACCGTGCTTCGGAACTCGGTTGCCATATCGACATCAAAGCCGTTGTTCTCAGCCACCTTGCCGATGGCCACGCCTGTCCCTCCAGCTTTGAAGTCCATGACCACAGATGCAGTGGAGACTGTATCGATGACGCTGATGGTCGTGAACGCATCCGTCAGGGTATATTTGATGTCATAAGAGCTTTCTGTCGTAAGGCTGCCGCCGAAGGTAAAGGCCGTATTGTCGGAGAAGGCTTTGCTGGCGTTTGTCCAGCTGGTAGCAGAGCTCTTCTTGTAATAGGTGGCTGTAGTGATGGTGTTCTTGCTGGAGCAGCTGCTGTAGGTGAAATCCACCAGCCCCCGGACATAGGTGCCGTCATTCATCACCGTACCGGAGCTGTTGCATCGCTGGGACAGATAGCTGGCGAAGGACGGAGCGCTGTAGGCCACCACGGAGATGCTCACCGTTTTTGTTGCAGACGTCCGGCCTCTGGAATCCGTCACCGTCGCCGTGAAGGTTATTGTCCCGGAGGTGTTCAAAAAGCCTGTGGTGAAAGAGGAACTGGTGCTGGAGAAGCCGCCGCCTGTAATGCTGTATCCTGTAATCGTAGAGCCATAGGAGCCTGCCGCGCCGTTGATGGTGAGCGTCGCCTTGGATTTTGTCTGCACATAAATCCCCCAGCTCGAAGGAACGGTGCCGTTGACCCTCGCTGCCGTCAGGCTGGTCAGGCTCGGAACCACCGTCGTGGGAACCTTCAAGGTGAAGGTTATCGACTTGGAGCCGACTGCTGTATTGCCACTGTAGGTGGTGCATTTGAGGGTGCCCGTCCCTGATGTGGCATTCGGCAGTTGATTCGCCATCGTGAGCGCAGGCGTCCAGTTTACCGTCGTGGCGGTCGTCTTTGTCGAAATCGTCCCCGACAGAGAGCCAAAGGTATAGGTGAGCGTGTGCGTGAAAGAACTGGATGCCGGGGTGATAGTAATCGCCACAGAGCTCCCCATCGTGCCGGTGGGCATACTCACGTCAGAGGCGCGGGGAATCGAGTCCAGCGTGATGTTGGCGCTGGCAGAAATCGTGGAATAGTAGGTGCCGGAGATGGTCGCCGCAAAGCTGAAGACTGCGCTGATGGAGATGCTCTTGGAGCCGTCGCTCTCGTGGGTCACGGTCTGCGTGACGGTATCGAGCAAGTGTTCTCCGGTCGTTGTGACGGCTGGAGACGTGAAGCCCTGCGAAGTGCCACCGATGCTTATGGTATTTGCGGTACGAGCGCCAATGTCCAGACGCCAGTCATTGACCAGATAGATTTTTGCTGTGATGGTGCTGGTATTCGCCGACACATTCTGGGCCTGCGACCAGTCAATGCGGAGCACATAGTGACCGCTGCAGATGGAGCCGGAGAAGGAACCACTGGAAGCCATGTGCCGTCACCTCCTTAAGATGCCGGGGCTCTCCAGACGATGGAGAGGTTGCCGGATGTTCTTGGGATAAAATCAAACCAGCCACGGTCTTCATTGCCAAGGGAGAGCTTGTTGCGAATCTCCGCATTGGTGATGACCAGTGACTGGTTTGAAATGTATGCGATGGTCTGGCCGTTTTCTTTGAAGGCCAGCTGTTCATTGGACAGCTCGGCAGTGAAGGCATTGCCCACCTTGCCGAGCTCGATGAGAGCGCCCCTGAAACGGATGTATTCCTCCAGCAGCGCCTGATTCTCGGAAACCTGCCCGGAGACCACATCCAGAGACGATTGAAAGTCCATGCGGATTTCTGTGCTGCTCTCCGTGATGGATGTCTGGAAATCCTGCTGTATCGTCTCCATCTCCGACTTTGAGATGTAGGTTTCCCGGACAGAGGACTGTATCTGCTCCGAGGTCTTGGTGATTTCGGTGTAGCATTCCTGTACATTGACCTTCAGAGCGGCAACATCCTCGACCGCCTCCTCGTAAGCGGTGACGTTCTGGAAGGTGTGCTGGCAGACGGTCAAAAGAGCCATGAGACCACCTCCTCAGTTGGAAACGTCACACTGCAGCGTCATCAGGCTGTCGATGTCGGCAGCGGAGAGATAAATGACTTTTCCACTCTTATCGAAGGCCATCGCGTTGCCGTCCTTGTCCTGTGCATACCAGGTATAGGTCAGCTCTTGTGACTCTGTGGCCGATTTCCAAGCCGAGCCGTTGTACTTCATCAGCGTGACGGTCTTTGCCGTGTGGTCGACCTGATACCAGAAATCGCCGCTGGTCGGAGAGGATGGCGCAGTCTCGGAAATATTGCCCAGGAGCGGGTCGACCTCCCGCTGATTGGTACGGACGATGACATAGGGCACCAGACCGCCGAGATTGTTCTTGACTGTGAAGCCGCCGATGGAGAGCATCTCGGATACATACGGGTCGGATTTATCCTCCACCGTGATGACGTCCACGTAGTTTTTACTGCTGTAGGTCATGGTGCAGCGGTAGGACTGGATGTTGACAATTTCCGAGCCTGAGACCGTCAATGTATCATCCGTGGCTCCGCTGATGTTGACCCACTCGCCTCCGGTGTACTTCGCCCATTGGTAGGTACCGGTGGTGATGGCAGTCGCACCGGAATAGGCTGAGGTCGCCAGCAGCAGAGAGCCGCTCTGGTTCTGCACGATGGTTCCATTCGGCGCGTAAATTGAAAAGACGACCGCAGCCGTACCAGTAGCTCCGGCCTTACCCTTTGTCCACGTGAAGTTCTTCGTGACCGTAATCCCATCAACAGTGAACGTGAGCGGCACCACGCCAGTGAGAACGGAAGTGCCGCCGAGGTTTGCGCTCTTGGCGAACGTGAGCACCACCGAGCCTGCAGCTGTAGCCGTGGCCGGGGTATTGCTTTTCACTGTGATGCCCGTGGCCATAGTTCCAACCTCACAGGTGCAGGCCACCTGCTCGATGCCACGAAAGGCAGTAAACGGGATAGTGACATTGGTGGCAGCGGAAACCGTGCCTCCAGAAGCACAGGCGATTACCTGTGACTCGTTACCGACTACGACGGAAAGTCCACCGGGGCCGGAGCCTCCGGAGTCACCCTTGGCTCCATCGTAGATTTTCGTGATGGTCACGGTGTCATAGACGTCGGAATCGTTGGTCAGGAGCTTGATTTGCGCCACATTATTCGTAAAGACCGCATGGGACGGCTTTACGACAAGGGTACCACCGGTAATGCTGGTGTTGTC
>DEDT01000018.1:17360-17707 GCA_002350105.1 Selenomonadaceae bacterium UBA2897
TCAGCCCAATTGCCGGAGCTATTCTTGTACTGCCACTTGCTGATGGTGACGGCCTGCACCTGGCCGGTCAGCGTAGCTTGGGTAGCACCGACGATGGTTCCTTCGGTATTGTATTTGAAAACGTAGGTATCCGAGGTGACATAGGCAAGGCGGGCATTTTCCGCATTCTTCACCAGAGTGTAGGTGATGTCAGCGGAGATGTTGACCGTGTTCTTGGTCTCAGAATCGTAGTAGCTGATATAGCAGATGTAGGTAATCATGCCGGAGCCGGAGGCGGCCAGCTTGTTCTGGCTGACCGTCAGGATACCGGCAGAAGCTGTTTCGCCGGTGGTCAGAGCAGTCTCGGC
>DEDT01000046.1:0-192 GCA_002350105.1 Selenomonadaceae bacterium UBA2897
ATCAGCGAGGAGCAGGCTGCTTCCACTGAGGAGATCACGGCGAACCTCTCCCGCGTGACGAAAGCGGCCGAGGATCTCAAGAAGTATGTTGAGAGCCTGAAGTAATTAATATTCCCAGACCTGCCAGCGGGCAGGTCTTTTTCTTTGCATTTTTAGTTGACAAATGGGGCACCCTCCGCTATAATAATAAAC
>DEDT01000046.1:429-20874 GCA_002350105.1 Selenomonadaceae bacterium UBA2897
GATTCCGCTCTGAGGCACCACTTGAATTTTATATAGAGCCCGCTTCGGCGGGCTCTATTTGTATCCGTAACTTGCGATAGGAGAGTCTATGGAAGCTTTTTGGGCCACGTCCGTCGTCGTCTTCCTCGCGGAGATGGGGGATAAGACGCAGCTTTTGGTGATGGCCTTCGCGGCAAAGTTCCGCTGGCAGCAGGTGCTCGTCGGCATGACGGCGGGCATCTTTGTCGTACATGCGCTGGCCGTCGGCGTGGGAAGTCTCGTGCACAGCCTGATTAACCCGCAGCTCATGGAGTTCATCGCGGCGCTGCTCTTTCTCGGTTTTGGCGTCTGGACGCTGCGCGGCGGCGATGAGGAGGAAGAGGAGAGCGCGGGCAAGCGTTTCGGCCCCGTGCTCACGGTGATGCTGACCTTTATCGTGGGCGAGATGGGCGACAAGACACAGTTTGCGGCTATGACGATGGCCGCAACGCTGGGGGCATGGCTGCCCGTGCTGCTGGGCGCGGTCAGCTCGATGGTGCTGGCGGACGGACTCGGTCTCGTGGCGGGGACGTTCCTGCAGCGTCATCTGCAGCCCGCGCGTATGCGCCTTTTATCCGGAGGGATTTTCCTCGGCTTTGGTGCCGTAGGCCTCATCCACGCGGCCTGGCAATTTTTTTGCAGATGAGGATAAGTTTCCCTTTTTTTTTTCAGAAAGCCTGTTATAATAGGGCCAGTAAGAGATTTGGTAGAGAAAAGGAGATATCTGCATGGAATCTTTATCGGTGTACTTTCTGGAGTTCATCGCATCCTGGGGCTATGTGGCCATCGCCGTGCTCATGGCAGCGGAAAATGCCTGCATCCCCATTCCTTCGGAGCTTATCCTGGGCTTTGCCGGTTTCCTGATTTTCTCCGGTGAGCTCTCTTTCGGCCCGGCGCTGGCTGCAGGTATGGTCGGCGGTCTCGCAGGTTCCATCTTTGCCTATGCGGTCGGTCACTACGGCGGACGCGCCTTTGTCGATAAGTATGGTCATTATTTCTTTATCAAGCCATCGCATGTGGATCTCGCGCAGCGCTGGTTCGATAAGTACGGCCTGAAGGCCGTGTTCTTCAGCCGCATGCTGCCGGTCGTACGCACCTTCATTTCCCTGCCGGCTGGCTTTGCTCATGTCGATACGAAGAAGTTCTTCGCACTCACGATTGCTGGTTCCCTGCCCTGGACGGCGCTGGTTCTGTTCGCAGGCGTGACGCTGGGAAAGAGCTGGGAGATTATGCTGTCCATCGGCCACGAGGCAAGCCTCATTTTCGTCGGGGGCTGCGCTGTTGGCATTGCGGTGCTGTATCTCCGTCATCGCCACAACAAGAAGGCTGAGGCGAAGGCAGCTATCGAAGAGTAAAAATGGGAATTTGACTGGCCTGCATGATGCAGGTCATTTTTTTCTTGCATTGGCACCGCAGAAATGATATACTATTCTAGCTGTGGGATGACCACAGGAGAATACTCTGCTCCTCGTGAGTGGGGAGCCATAGACCAAAGAGGGAGGTGATTTCGTGAGAAAGTACGAAGTCATATTTATCGTGAAGCCGATGGAAGAGGATGCAACGAACGCTGTTATCGAGAAGTTCCAGAAGCTGATCACCGACAACGGTGGTACCATCGATAAGGAAGACCGCTGGGGCAAGAAGCGTCTTGCCTATGAGATCAAGGATTGCACGGAGGGTTTCTACGACCTGCTGTATGTAACGTGCGAGCCGGCTTGCGTAGCAGAGTGCGACCGTGTCATGAAGATCACGGACGAGCTGCTGAAGCACATGATCGTGAAGTCCGACGAGGAGTAATCCGCTACGGACAACCAGCATGAGAAGATGTCAGGGAGGCTTTTGCCATGAATAAGGTGATTTTGACCGGTCGTCTGACGCGGGACCCTGAAGTACGCTATACGAAAAGCGGCAAGGCGGTGGCTTCGTTCACCATTGCCGTGGATCGCCGCTTCGGCCGCAGAAATGCGGATCAGCAGCAGGATGGCCAGCCGACGGCGGATTTCATTCCGTGCGTGGCCTGGGAACATCAGGCGGATTTCGTGGGCAATCATCTGATCAAGGGCAGCCCGGTGCTCGTGGAGGGCCGCATGCAGGTGCGTTCCTACGAGGCACAGGATGGTTCCCGCCGCTATGTAACCGAGGTTGTCACGAACAACATCGAGTTCAATGGGCCGCGCCCGCAGGGTGCGCCTCAGGGCGGTATGGGCATGGGCCAGGCGGCACCTCAGCCGCAGCAGGCTCCGCAGGGCGGCAATGGATTCGGCAATATGCCGCCTTCTGACGACGAAATTCCTTTTTGATGGGAGGGTTTAGCAATGATGAGACGTGACAGAGGCAGAAGACCTCGTCGCAAGGTCTGCCAGTTCTGCGTAGACAAGGTTGATCATATCGACTATAAGGACGTAGCTAAGCTGCGCCGCTTCGTGACGGAGCGCGGCAAGATTTTACCGCGCCGTATCTCCGGCAACTGCGCCAAGCATCAGCGTCAGGTTACGGTCGCAATCAAACGCGCCCGCAACATTGCCCTGCTGCCGTTCACCGCAGAGTAATTACGCACAAAAGGGGTGCCGCATCTTCGGGTGCGGCACCTTTTGCATATGCGGGACATGCTGGAGATGAGGAGGGATGAGATGAAGGAGCGTATTGCGGCGGCGATGGATATCTTCACGCAGCCGAAGCATTTCAAGCTGCGCCTGTTCCTGGAGGGCAACCTGATCGGCGTCTGCACGGGGCTGGTTATCGCGCTGTTCCGCTTCCTGCTGGAGCTCTCGGAGGAGTGGCAGCCGGCGTTCTATGCCTATCTGCGGGAGAATCCGCTCGCGACCATCGGCTGGTTCACGGTGCTGGCCGGCATCGGCTATGTGCTCTGCTGGATCGTGCGACGCGATGGCATGACCTCCGGCTCGGGCATCCCGCAGATCAAGGGTATCCTCGCGGGGCAGATGCATATGAACTGGGCGCGCGTGCTGGTGCTGAAGTTCATCGGCGCGGTGCTTGGCATCGGCGCGGGGCTCTCGCTGGGACGCGAGGGGCCGAGCGTGCAGCTCGGTGCCTGCGTCGGGCAGGGCATCGGCCGTCTCGGCCACCGCTCGCGCGCGGAGAACCGCTACCTGCTCACGGCGGGCGCGGGTGCGGGCCTCGCGGCGGCCTTCAACGCGCCGCTGGCGGGCGTGATTTTCTGCCTCGAGGAGCTCACGAAGAACTTTTCGCCGCTCGTGCTCATGGGGGCCATCGCCGCCACCGTGACCAGTACGACGGTGACGCAGGTTTTCTTCGGCATGCAGCCGGTCTTTCATCTCGGCGATATCCCCGTGGCCAGGACGGGCGATATCTACCTGCTGATCGTCATCCTGGGCATCTTCGTGGGCGTGCTGGGGCTCGCGTTCAACCGCATGCTGACTATCTCGCTCGATGCCTACGCCCACGCACCGCTGTGCGACTGGCAGAAGCCCATCGTGCCGCTCTTCACGGCGGGCATCCTCGGCTTCGTACTGCCGCAGGTGCTGGGGGGCGGCAGCAGGCTCGTGGACAGCCTCGTGGTAACGGACTACAGCCTGCTCATGCTGCTCGTGCTGCTGGCGGGCAAGTTCTTCTTCACGATGCTCTGCTTCGGCTCGGGTGTGCCGGGGGGCATCTTCCTGCCCATGCTCGTGCTCGGCAGCGTGGGCGGTGCGGTCTTCGCACAGCTGGCCGTGGTCCTCGGGCTCATGGATCCCGTGTGGACCGTGGACTGCATCGTGTTCGGCATGGCGGCTTACTTCGCGGCGGTCGTGAAGTCGCCGGTGACCGGTGCCATCCTCATCATGGAGATGACGGGCTCCTTCGACCATATGCTCGCGCTCATCCTCGTTTCCATGACGGCCTATCTCGTGGCCGACCTTACGGACGGCCTGCCCGTCTACGATATGCTGCTCAGCCGCAGCCTCGCGCTGCGCGATAAGATCGCGAGCCGCATCCGCGGCCACCGCATCATGGCGGAAATCAGCGTGGGCGAGGGCAGCCTGCTGGCGGCCGCACGCATCATGGACATCAAATGGCCGGGGAGCGGTTTGCTCGTCAACGTGCGCCGCGGGACGGAGGAGCTCGTGCCCACGGGCAGCCTGCAGCTGCAGGCGGGCGACTACCTCTACGTCTTTATCGACGCGGGAGCCGTGCCGCAGCTGCAGGGCCTCGCGGGCGAGCGTATCGCTGCGCCGCCGGTGGAGGCACCAAAGGAATAACCGCATACAAGAAAGACGTCCTATGCTATGGCACGCAGCCACGCATAGGACGTCTTTTTGCTTGTGCAGTAATCCGTGTTTTTAAATATCTTCGCTGCTGGCGAAGGGCTCCTGTATCCTGACCTGCTGCTCGCGGGTGAGCGTGATCTTGCCGTGGAGCAGGCCGATGAGGCCGGCCTCCTTCAGCTTGGTGACGCCGCGGTTCACGGTCTTGACGCTGGTGCCGATGTCGTCGGCAATCTGCTGACGGCTCGTGTGCAGGATGAAGAGGTCGGTATCGATGTTGCCGAGACGCTTGCAGAGATAGTCGTGCAGGCGGTCGAGGCTGGGCTGGAACTTGATGCGCCCGTTCTCGTTGGAGGTCGGGTACATCTTGGAGGCCAGCTGGCGCGCCACGGCCACGGCAAAGGCGCTGTCGATCTTCATCCAGTGCATGAAGGTGGCGGCGCTCATACTGAGGCATTCGCAGCTCACCGTAGCCTCGCAGGTCGCGGAGTACACGGCCTGTGAGGCCAGTACCTCCAGATCTCCAATGAGCTCCATGGTATCGAGCCGGGCAAAGGTATAGCGCTGCCCCGAGATGAACTCGTTGCTCACGCGGATACTGCCCTTGAGGATCAGGTAGACATGCTCAGCGCGGCCGCCCTTGCTGACGACTGCGGTGCCGGGGAGGAAAATCTTGCGCGTCGTATGGCGCAGGATTTCAGCCGGCATTTTATCGAGAGGATACTCGAGTTTCATGATGCAGGGAAACCTCCTTTTTCTGCCATATAGATATCTCTATTATACCTTATTTTTGGTCGAAGGGGAATCATTCTTTCGTGCAGCAAAACTTTTAGGACATTTTCTGACAGGTGTCCTTTTTTCTCCTGCGCCAAAATAGTACACTATATACGTAAACAAGATAGATTGACGATAGTAATCAGATGCGTGAAGAAAGGAGCAAAACATGCAGGCAAAACAAAGCATATTTGGCGGCGTGCTGCGGGAGCGCAGTGCCTGCCAGCGGGAAATCCTCGCGGGCATCACGGCTTTCTTCGCGATTTCCTATATCATCATCGTCAATCCGCTGATCCTCGCGGATGCGGGCATGCCGGCGGAGCTATCGGTCTTCGCGACCATCTTTTCCTCCGTCATCGGCTGCTTCATCATGGCCTTTGTGGCTGATGCGCCGATCGTGCTGACGCCGGGCATGGGCATCAACGCCTTCTTTACCTATACGGTCTGCGTTGGCATGGGCCTGCATTGGCATGAGGCCATCGCCATCTCGCTGGTGGCGGGACTCATCTTCGCCTATGTGGCTTGCACGAAGTGGAGCACGCGCCTCTCGCAGGCCGTGCCAGGCTCACTGAAATGCGCCATCACGGCGGGCATCGGCCTCTTCCTCGTGGAGATTGGCCTGGAGAAGGCGCAGCTCATCCGCGCGGGCACGAACTCCATCATCGAGCTCGGCAGCCTTGCGAGCCCCGTGACGCTCCTGGCGCTCTTCGGTCTCGTGCTGAGCCTCGGGCTCTATCTGCGCGGGGTCACGGGCAGCTTTTTCCTCGGCATCGTCATCACGAGCATTGTGGGCGCTATCTTCGGCATCCACGATGGCGCGCCGATTGATCTCAATCTGGCCAATCTGTCAATGTATCCGACGATGCTCTTCCAGGCGGATTTCTCGCATCTTGCGAGCATTCCCTTCCTGCTCGCAGTGTTCTCCATGTCCATGATCATGATTTTCGAGACCATGGGCCTGCTGGAGGGTATTCTGCCAGAGCAGGCGAAATTCAAAAAGACCTTCGAGGGCTCGGCCTTCACGACCATGTTCTCGAGTCTCCTGGGCACCAGTCCGACGGTGGCCGCAGCCGAAAGTGCCGCAGGCATCGCGAGCGGCGGCCGCACGGGCCTTATGGCTCTTACGGCCGGCGTACTGTTTGCCCTTTCCCTTTTCTTTATTCCCTTACTCTCTTTTGTGCCCCAGGCTGCTATCGCGCCGGTCATCATCATCACCGGTGCCATGATGATGCAGCAGCTCCAGTACGTGGAATTTAACGATTTCTCGGAATGGTTCCCCGCCTTCCTGATCGTGGTACTGATTCCCTTGACGGGTAGCATCTCCACGGGCCTTGCCTTCGGGTTTGTAGCATATCCCCTGCTCAAGCTCCTCAATCGGCAGGCACGTGATGTCCACAGACTGAGCTGGGGTCTCGGCTTTCTTTTCCTCATGAATCTCGTCTTCCAGGCGGGATTCTGAAAGCATGGCGCTGCGGGATTCCTCCGGAGAGCCAGCCAGAAATTTACATAAGGAAATACTGATTCATCAGCGTTTCCGCAAGCTTCGTTAGAAGGCTCTGTCTATGACAGGGCCTTTTGACGTTATTGCTTTATGCCTCAGGCGGCTTTATAATATAATAAGAGTACTTTGCCGAAGTTTTTTATGTCAGGAGGAAGGTGAGCTTGTGGCGGATCAACCGGTGATGCTCATCGTGGACGATATCGAAATGAACCGGGTCGTGCTGTCCCAGTTCTTTCAGGATGATTACCATATCGAGATGGCGGAGAATGGCCGCGAAGCCTGGGAAATGATCCTGCACACGCCCGTGCAGATTGTGTTGCTGGATCTCGTGATGCCGGTCATGGACGGCTATGCACTGCTGACGCAGCTCAAGCAGGATGAGCGCACGGCGGGTATCCCCGTCATCGTGATGACGGGCAACAGCGAACGCGATAGCGAGGCCCAGGCCATGGAGATGGGCGCGGCGGACTTCATTACGAAGCCGTACAATCCCACGGTGGTGCGCTACCGTGTGCGCAATGTCATGGCGCGGCAGGAGAACGAGTGGCGCAAGCTGGAGCAGGCCGCCCAGGGCCGCCAGCTGCAGCAGGTCAACCGCGATGTCGAGCTCGACCAGCTCACAGGGCTTTACAACCGAGAGGCGTTCTACCGGCGGGCATCAAGGCTCATGCAAGAGCGTGCCGATACGTCCTACATGATTATCTACCTCGACGTGAGCTGCTTCAAGGTTATCAACGACTTGTTCCGCATGGAGACGGGCAACCTGATCCTGCAGACGGCGGCTTACTATTTCAAGGCTTCCGTGGGGGATAAAGGCGTGGTCGGGCGGCTGGAAGCGGATCATTTTGCACTCTGCGTGCCACAGGATGCGGTGCAGATGGAATCCTTCATGGCGGGGCTCGACAGCACGCTCAGCTCGCTGGGCATCAGCCACCATATCGTCTTTTATGCGGGCATCTACCCTGTGGAGGACGTCTTCCTGCCCATCGACCAGATGTGCGACCGGGCGCGCATGGCGCTGGACCGGGTGCGCGGCAGCTATATCGAGCGCTACGGCTACTACGATAAAAGCATGCGCGAGCAGATGCTCGAGGAACAGATGCTTGTGCGCGATATGGAATTCGGCCTGCAGGATCGGCAGTTCTGCATCTTCCCGCAGCCGGTCTACGACCTCAAGACGAACGAAATCGTCGGCGCCGAGGCGCTCGTGCGCTGGCAGCATCCGGCGAGCGGCCTCGTATCGCCGGGCAAGTTCATCCCGCTCTTCGAGCGCAATGGCTTCATCGTGCGTCTCGACCGCTTCGTCTGGGAGGAGGCGTGCCGCCTGCTGCAGGAGATGAAGGACAGCCTCGGTCATGCCGTGCCAATCTCCGTCAACGTTTCACGGCTGAATTTCTACAATGAGGGCCTGGAGGCGTACCTTATGGGGCTGCTCGACCACTACCAGCTGGAGCCGCAGCTGCTCAAGCTGGAGATCACGGAGAGTGCCTACACGGATAATCCACGCCAGCTGCAGCATACCATCGAGTCGCTGCAGGCGCGTGGCTTCCGCATCCTCATGGATGATTTCGGCAGAGGATATTCCTCGCTGAATATGCTGAAGAACTTGCCCGTAGATAGCCTTAAGATCGATATGGGCTTCGTATCCGATATCGAGAAGCGGGGACGGGCCAGCATTATCATGGAGTCGGTCGTGCGGCTGGCGCAGCGCCTTGGCATGGATACCGTCGTCGAGGGCGTGGAGACGCAGGCGGAGATCGATTTCCTCGAGGAAATCGGCTGCCGCCATATTCAGGGTTACTACTACGCGAAGCCCATGGACACGGATGCTTTTCTGCAGCTGTATAGCGGCTCGGCGCGGCCGGTGCAGCGCTGAAGGAGCATAGGGAGAACATGCAGGGATTTATTTTTGATATGGATGGCGTGATTATCGACAGCGAGCCCATCCACTCACGCGTGAAGCTTGATACGCTGCAGCATTTCGGTCTGTCCTTTGTGCCGGCGGATCTCGAAAAGTACATGGGACGGACGAGCCGTGCTATGTTCACCGACGTCATCCGGGAGCAGCAACGCCAGGATCTCGATGTGGAAATGGTTACGGCCTACAAGCATCAGCACTACCTCGATATCCTCGCGCACGGTGACGATATCGGGCCGGTGGCGGGGGCCGTGGAGCTCATCAGGTCGCTGCACGGTGCGGGCGTCCCCCTCGGCCTCGCCACGTCCTCGAATCGCAAGGTCATCGCCATCGTCATCGAGCGCTTCGGCCTCGCGGACTGCTTTCAGTCGGTGATCTCTGGCAACGAACTGCCTGCGAGCAAGCCGGATCCGGACATATACCTGCGCACGGCGAAGAATTTGGGCCTCGCGCCCGCAGACTGCGTCGTGCTCGAGGATACCTACAACGGGGTGCTCGCGGCCAAGCGCGCGGGCATGCGGTGCATCGGTTACCGCAACCCGAACAGCGGTCAGCAGGACCTGCGGCAGGCGGATAAGATTGTGGACAGTCTCAGAGAGCTCACGCTGGACGTTATCAGGCAGATGTGAAAAGGAACAGATTATGAAGCATATAGTGGTTGATCTGGAAATGAATCCCGTCGCACGGGATTTCCGCGAGGTGCGGAAGACGCTCAAGGATGAGGTTATCGAAATCGGTGCGGTGTGCCTCAACGATGCATACGAGCAGGAGTCGCAGTTCCGCTGCTACGTGCAGCCGCAGTACGGCCCTATCCGCAAGCATATCACGGAGCTCACGCATATTACGCAGGATATGGTGGACGGGCAGCCTGTCTACGCAGAGAGCTTTGGCCGCTTCGTGGACTGGGTTGGCGAAGATGAGGCGAAAATCTACTCCTGGAGCATGTCGGACATCAAGCAGCTGCGGCGCGAGTGCCGCTACAAGCTGCCGGATTTCGATGTATCCTGGCTCGACAGCCGCTGGGTAGACCTGCAACAGGCCTTTGACGACCGGCTCGGCCTGCACAACAACCTGGCGCTGAAGTATGCGCTGGGTGCCATCAACCATGACTTCGTGGGCAGCCAGCACACGGCGCTCGACGACGCTGTGAATACGAGCGCCATCCTCGTGCTCATGCAGGACGACGCGAAGTTCCGCCAGACCATGCAGCCTGTGCTCGATGTCTTGCAGCCGAAGGAGGAACTGACCTCGAACATCGGCGATCTTTTCCCCGACCTCGCAGGCCTGAAGCTGGATGAATGATTTTTGATCAGCATCAAAGTTTACACTTTTATGGCAAATATTGCATAATTTAAATAAACGTGTTATGATGACTACACATCATCGTAACACGTTTATTTTATCCAGTATACAGCGAGGCGGGAGGTCATCTTTTATGGCAGAGACGATGGGCATTCTGGGGCCGGCGGGCACGCACAGCGAGGCGGCGGCGCTCTACCTGAACCGCAGGCTGAAGGAGCCGCGGCGGCTGGTCATCTACAGCGACATTTACGACGTGCTGCAGGCCGTCACGGAGCACGAGGTCGACGAAGCGCTCGTACCGGTGGAGAACTCGCTGGAGGGCGCGATCAATATCACGCTCGATGTGCTCGCATGCAGCACCATGCTCTCGGTGGAGCGCGAGCTCATCTGGCCCGTGCACAACCTGCTCATGGCGAAGTGCCAGCCGGCGGAGGTACGGCGGATCTACTCCCATTCGCAGCCCATCTCACAGTGCCGCGTCTTTCTCGAGACGCAGTATCCCGACGTAGAAATCGTCAAGGTTGCGAGTACGGCGCGGGCGGCGGAGATCGTGGGCGATCTGCCGGCCGCGGATGGGGCGGCGGCCATCTGTACGGCGCGCGGCGGCGAGCTGAACGGCCTGAAGCTGCTCGCGGCGGACGTGCAGGACAACATGGCGAACAGCACGCGCTTCTACCAGTTGCGCCCGCGACAGACCCTGCCGCCGGGGCGCAGTCCCGAACAGCCGGATCGCGAGCTCATCATCTGCCAGATTGCGGGGCAGAAGGCGGGCGCGCTCTGCGAGGTGCTCATGGAGTTCGCCAGGCGCAACGTGAACCTGACGCGTATCGAGTCACGCCCCGCACGCACGGAGCTCGGCGAATACATCTTTTTCTTCGACCTCGAATGTGAGCCGGGCCGGGAGCAGATTCGCGAGGATGCCATCGCCGCCGTGGCCCAGCGCTGCATCTGGCTGAAGAATCTCGGCGCATTCCCCGTATGGCAGGCGTAGGCAAAGAAAAAAGGCTGGCAATCATCCAGCCTTTATTTACGTTCGTGACCCTCTCCGCCCCTTCGGGGCACCTCCCACTCTGGGGGAGCTGGCGAGCGAAGCGAGACTGAGAGGGTCACGCTCTTGCGTCTGTTTCGATGTTTTATTGTCGCTTACTCCGCCTCGAGCGCGACGACCTCTGGCTTGTCACCCTTATTGATGCAGTCCGGCGTGATGATGACTTTGCGTGGCTCTTTTGAGCGCGGGATGTCGAACATGATGTCGAGCATGACGTCCTCGATGATGCCCTTGAGGCTGCGGGCGCCGGTCTTGCGCTCGATGGCCTTTTTCGCCACGGCGCGCAGCGCGCCTTCCTCGAACTCGAGCTTGACGTTATCCATTGCGAGCAGCTTCTCGTACTGCTTGACGGGCGCGTTCTTCGGCTCGGTGAGGATGCGCAGCAGCGCGTCCTCGTCCAGCGTCTCCAGCGTGCAGATGATGGGCAGGCGGCCGATGATCTCCGGGATGATGCCGAACTCCATGAGGTCCTCAGGGCGTACCTGATGGATGAGCTCGTCGTATTTCGGCTTGTCGTCCTTGCTCGTGACCTCGGCACCGAAGCCGATGGAAGCATCGTTCTTCTGCAGGCGCTTCTCGATGATCTTGTCGATGCCGACGAAGGCACCGCCGACGATGAAGAGGATGTTCGTCGTGTCCACCTTGATGGTCGGCGCCTCGGGGTGCTTGCGCTGGCCGCGCGAGGTGAACTCGACCATGGAGCCCTCCAGCATCTTCAGCAGGGCTTGTTGCACGCCCTCGTGGCCCGGGTCGGCCGTGATGGAGTTGTTCGCGCCGGACTTGCGGGCAATCTTGTCGAACTCGTCGAGGTAGATGATGCCGTGTTCGGCCTTCTCGATGTCCTTGTCGGCCGCGTAGTAGAGGTTGCGCACGGCCACCTCTACATCCGCGCCGACGAAGCCGGCCTCGGTGAGGCTGGAGGCGTCCGTCACGGCGAAGGGGATGTCGAGCAGTTTCGAGAGGTGCGAGAGCAGGGCCGTCTTGCCGCAGCCGGAGGGGCCGAGCATGATGACGTTCGATTTCTCGATCTCCGTGCCATCCTCATTCTCATAGCCGTACTTCATGCGTTTGTAGTGGTTGTACACGGCCACGGAGAGCACTTTTTTTGCGCGGTCCTGGTTGACGATGTACTGGTCGAGGTATTGCTTGATGATATGCGGCTTGTTCTTCTCGAGAATCTCGTCGAGCTGCGCCGCAAAATCCTGATGATCCGACTGCGATGTCTCTGCATCGTGCTGGTCAAGGAAATGGTTGATTTCGCGGATGCAATTCTTGCAGATGGCGAAACCCGTCTGCGGATCGTAGATCGGCATATCGTACTGGTCATGTACCTCCACGATGCGCTTGCAGAAGCTGCACTGCATCTGGGTACCATGGTTATCGCTAGGCATAAAAACCGTCCTTTCTTTCTATCCCGGGACTATGACAGTCCTAACCTCTATTATCTTATATCGAGCCCCTTTTTTCAAGCAAATTTTGTCTGCGTGCCTTGCATCGCTTTTTTCCTTGTGATATAATACCCTAGTACTGAACGTACTGACGTTTGGTTCCAGTTACAAGCGACTGGCTATTCCCCAAAACGGGAAGCTAGGTCTAAACCAAGCTTGCGCAGAGCGGGCTTGTATCTTATCCCGGTTTGGGGAAAAGCGAGGTGAAATAGAGAATGAAACAGGGTATCCATCCGAAGTATTACGAGGCTACGGTAACCTGCGGCTGTGGTAACACGTTCAAGACGGGCTCCACGGTCCCTGAGCTCCATGTCGATGTCTGCTCCAAGTGCCATCCGTTCTTCACGGGTCGTCAGCGTGACGTCAAGGCCGGCGGTCGTATCGAGAAGTTCAACAAGCGTTACGGCAAGTAAAAAGAACTATGGTGAAGCAGAGCAGTACGTTGCTCTGCTTCATTTGCTATATAGATAAATACGCGGAATATCGCGGGAAACAGGGAGGAGAACTATGTCAAAACTCATGGTAGGCGGCCAGGCCGTCATCGAGGGTGTCATGATGCGCGGGCCGGGCTATACGGCGACGGCCGTGCGCGACCCGGATGGTGTGATTCAGGTCGAGAAGAAGCCCGTGCACTCCATCAGTGACCGTTTCCCCATCCTGAAAAAGCCGATGCTGCGCGGCACGGTGTCGCTCATCGAGTCGCTGGTCATCGGCATCCGCTCGCTCTCCTATTCGGCAAAGATGGCCGGCGAGGAGGATGAACAGCTCAGCGATAAGGAGATGGCGGGCACGATTTTCTTCGCGCTGGTGCTCGCGAGTGTGCTCTTTATCGCGATCCCGACGGGGGCGGCGAAGTTCTTTCATTTCATTACGGAGGACCCGTTCTTCCTGAACCTCATGGAGGGCTTCCTGCGCCTCGCGATTTTCCTTGGCTATATCTGGGGTATTTCGCGTATGGCGGATATCCGGCGCGTGTTCCAGTACCACGGGGCGGAGCACAAGACCATTCACTGCTATGAGGCGGGCCTGCCGCTGACGGTGGAGAATGTGCAGAAGTTCAGCCGCCTGCATCCGCGCTGCGGCACGAATTTCCTGCTCATCGTGATGCTCGTGTCCATCTTCGTTTTCGCCTTTCTCGGCTGGCCGACGCTCTGGGAGCGCATCGCGAGCCGCGTGCTGCTGCTGCCGGTCGTGGCGGGCATTTCCTATGAGATTATCCGCATCGCGGGGCGCACGACGAATCCCATCCTGCTGCAGGCGATCAAGCCGGGGCTCTGGCTGCAGTACCTCACGACGCGCCCACCGCAGGATGATATGGTCGAGGTGGCCATCGAGTCGCTGAAGGCTGTCCTGCCGGAGGACGAAATCCCCGCGGGCAGCGGCGACTATCGCCACAGCGTACACAGGATCGTGCCGCAGCCTGAGATGACGGGCGAGCCAGCGGTGGAGACCGTAGCCGTAGAACATGACGAGAGAGGATGAAACCGGCGTGCTGGAAAAGTTGCAGGCCCTTGATGAGAAATACCGCGAGCTGGAGTCGCTGCTCGCCGATCCGGATACGATGCAGGATGTGGCACGCTGGCAGCATTATAACAAGGAGCATGCCCAGCTGGAGCCTGTGGTGGCGGCCTTCCGACGCTATCAGCAGGTGACGCAGCAGCTGACAGAGAATCGGGAAATGCTGGACGAGCCGCTGGATGCGGAGATGAAGGAGCTCATTGAGCAGGAGATTGCCGAGCTGTCCGATGAGGAGGAAGACCTCAAAAAGCAGCTGCCCATCCTGCTGCTGCCCAAGGACCCGAATGATGAGAAGAACGTCATCATGGAGATTCGCGGCGGCGTGGGTGGCGAGGAGGCGGCGCTCTTCGCGGGCGACCTTTTCCGCATGTATGCGCGCTACGCCGAGAAGAGAGGCTGGCGCATCGAGCTCTTCGACAGCAACGCTACGGATATGGGCGGTTTCAAGGAAGTTGTCTTTCTGGTCAATGGCAGCGGAGCTTATAGCCGCCTGAAATACGAGAGCGGCACGCATCGCGTGCAGCGCGTGCCGGCCACGGAGTCGGGCGGGCGCATCCATACATCGGCCGCGACGGTGGCGGTCCTGCCAGAGGCCGAGGATGTCGAGGTCGAGATCGATCCGAAAGACCTGCGCATCGATACCTACTGCGCCTCGGGCGCGGGCGGCCAGTATGTCAACCGTACGGAGACGGCCATCCGCATTACACATATCCCCACGGGCATCGTCGTGCAGTGCCAGGATGAGAAGTCGCAGCTCAAGAACAAGGAAAAGGCCATGAAGGTGCTGCGCGCGCGCCTGCAGGATCTCGCGCAGCAGCAGCAGGCGGACGCCGTGGCCGCGGATCGCAAGAGCCAGGTCGGCAGCGGGGACCGCAGCGAGCGCATCCGCACGTACAATTTCCCGCAGGGCCGCGTGACCGACCACCGGATCGGGCTGACCCTGCACAAGATCGACGCGATCCTGGACGGCGACCTCGATGAGCTGCTGAACGCGCTGATCACGGCCGACCAGGCCGAGCGGTTGAAACAGATCCAGTGAAAACAGGAGGGACGGCATTTCATGGCTGAAGTCTGGACGATAGGGCGCATCCTGAAATGGACGGAACAGTTCTTCGCGCAGAAGGGCATCGAGAGCCCGCGGCTCGACGCGGAGGTGTTGCTCGGGCATCTGCTGAAGAAGGAGCGTATCTACCTCTACGTGCATTTCGACGAGCCGCTCGAGAAAGACGAGCTCGCGGCGTTCCACAAAATGATCAAGCAGCGCGTGAGCCGCGTGCCGGTCGCCTATATCACGGGCGAGAAAGAATTCATGGGCCTGCCGTTCAAGGTCACGCCCGCGACGCTCGTGCCGCGCCCCGATACGGAGATCCTCGTGCAGGCGGCTATCGACGCCTTGCGGAACATGCACCCGGAGGAGGGCGAGAGGCTGACCTTTGCCGATATCGGCACCGGGAGCGGGGCCATCTGCCTCTCCATCCTGCACGAGCTGCCGGAGGCCCGTGCCTGTACAGTCGATATCTCGGAGGAGGCGCGGGCCGTCGCCGAGGAGAACGCAGGTTCCCTCGGCGTGCAGGATCGCGTGGAATTCTTCACCGGCGACCTGCTCGCGCCGCTCGCGGGGCGGACTTTTGACGCCATCCTCTCCAATCCGCCCTATATCCCGACCGCAGACCTCGCCGGGCTGCAGGAGGACGTGCAGAAATATGAGCCGCGGAGTGCACTGGATGGCGGTACGGATGGCCTCGATTTCTATCGCAGATTGACAGAAGAAGCCCCCGCACTATTGAAACGCGGCGGCTTTTTAGCTGTTGAGGTGGGAATTCATCAGGCCGAAGAAGTTTCTGCACTTTTTATGGTGCATCCGGATATCCAGTCAACAGAAATTGTGAAGGATCTTGCGGGCATTCCGCGTGTCGTTATGGCATATAAGGAGGGGTATTGTGGATAGAGCCTATCATCTGATTACTTCTTGCGACGATAATCTGACAGCATATCTTCCCGTACAGATCTATGCGATTGCGCATCATCTGACGGATCGTCCCGTACATATCTGGTTTCTCCAGAATGGTATTTCCGAAAAGGTGATTCGTACACTGGAGAAAATGTGTACATACATGCGTTCGGGGGGGACATATACTTTCATGCAGTCACGGTTCCGCATTCGGAGCAGTTCGATGAATTGGCGCGGCATGGTGGATCTTGGAGCAGTGCAGCCTACTATCCGCTGATTGCCCATCAATTGCTGCCAAAGGATGTAGATCGGGCACTTTATTTCGATGCTGCGGACACCTTGGTTATCGGAGATATTTCTCCCTACTATGATGCGGATTTTCAGGGGAAAAGCCTTATTGTCATGGCTAACAGTTACAAAATTCAGGAGAATCAGCTTACAGCGTATTCATTGGCCGATTTAAGTAATCCAAAACATCGTGCGGCCATTCTACGCGGTATGTTCAATTCTGGAAACTATGTCATGAATCTTGCCAAGATGCGTCATGACCAGCTTACAATCCATGATTATCAGTATCTTGCCCGCACACTCGCAGAAGTGACAGGAGAAAAGGATGCTTATTTTGGAGATCAGGGCTTGCTGTCGGCTGCATTTTGTGGTGATACCCATATATTTGGCTATCCGGAAATAAGGAATATTTGGTACATGCCATATAATTTTTGCGTCTGGTACTATGACCGTCAGCGAGAGGAGCCGGATTACAAGCCAGCAATCCTTCATTTCTGTGGATCGTTCCTTGCAGGTAAGCCGTGGCAGTTCCGATATCCTATCCCACTCCGGCACATCCCTCAAAATCCGGTGCATGAAATCCGCGAACTAGTCATCGGTCAGGCAGCTTGGTATTATCTCTGGCACGAGTATGCATTGCTGGCAGAAAGGGTTCTCGATGATATTTCCTCATGAAAGACCTTTTAGAAGAAAAGGAAACGGATAATGAAAACAGAAGTTTTAGCGATAAAGGACATAAAAAAGCAGTCGGATGACATTGCACGCGCGGGGAAGATCCTGCGCGGCGGCGGGCTCGTCGCGTTCCCGACGGAGACGGTCTACGGGCTCGGCGCGGACGGGCTGGATGCTGAGGCCTGCGCGAAGATCTATGAGGCGAAGGGGCGGCCGTCGGATAACCCGCTGATCCTGCACGTCGCGGACCGCGCGATGGTCGACGAGATCACGCGGGAAATCCCGGATATCGCGGAGAAGCTGCTCGCGGCGTTCTGCCCCGGCCCGATCACGCTGATCCTTGAGCGCAAGGACATCGTGCCGGACCGCATCACGGGCGGGCTCTCGACAGTCGGCGTGCGCATGCCGGAGAATGAGGTCGCGCGCGCGATGATCCGCGCGGCCGGCGTGCCGATCGCCGCGCCGTCCGCGAATATCTCCGGGCGGCCGAGCCCGACGACGGCGGCATCCGTGCTGCGCGATATGGACGGCCGGATCCCGCTGATCCTCGACGGCGGGCCGTGCCGCTTTGGTGTGGAGTCGACCATCGTGGATTGCACGGGACCGGTGGCAACCATTTTGCGGCCGGGCGCGATTACACGGGAGATGCTTACGGAGGTGCTGGGCGGTGTGAAGCTGGATCCGGCGCTGGTGGGCGCGAAGGTGGTGCCGAAGGCACCGGGCATGAAGTACAAGCATTATGCGCCGAATGCGCCGATGACGCTTTTGGAGGGGGGCCCGGAGAAGATGGTGCCCGCCTTTCGGCGGCAGGTGCGGCAGCTGCAGGCGGAGGGGCACCGCGTGGGCGTGCTCGCGAGCCACGAGGTTTGCACGGCCCTGCAGGACAGCGTGCCCGCGCCGCTGCTCGCGGACTACGGCGCGCAGGGCGACCTGCTCACGATTGCCTCGCGCATCTATGAGCTGCTCATCGCCTTCAACGATACGGAGGCGGATGTGCTGCTGGGCGAGGGCATGAGCGATGCGGGGCTCGGCCTCGCGATCATGAACCGCCTGCACAAGGCCAGCGGTTTTCATTCGATCGCCATATGAAAAAGCGCAAATGGCTTGCAGTAACAGGCCATTTGCGCTAAAATATACGTAGAAGGCGATGCCGCCTAGCGGCCGCCCTCGACTTAACGGTTATTTTACAATACCCGCAAATCTCTAGGGGTAGCTAGAGGCGGGACTACTTCTTAACCGCTTCTATGAGCAAAAGCGTCAGGATTAAAACCAGAATCACATCGTTCATAGTAAGCACCCTCTTTCTGAGGGCAAGTGTTGGCCGCCAAACGGCACCGGTGCTATTATAGCATAGATTTTCGTTTGGCGGTATTTTTGTGCGAAATTACATGTTCTGTGGTAAACTAGTAGCAGCATGTAAATGGGGAGCGGAGGCAGCCGTTTCTCTTCAAGGAAAGGTGGATATAACGTATGAAGATTACGATTGGCAGCGACCATGGTGCCGTGCAGCTGAAGGAAGAGGTCAAGCTGGTGCTGAAGGAGTTCGGCGACATCGAGGTCAAGGATGTCGGCACGTTCGGCACGGATTCGGTGGACTATCCGGACATCGCGGAGAAGGTCTGCGCGGACGTGACGAGCGGTGCGGCGGACCGCGGTATCGTGCTCTGCGGCACGGGCATCGGCATTTCGATTGCGGCCAACAAGATCAAGGGCATCCGCTGCGCGCTGTGCAACGATGTGTACTCCGCAAAGATGTCGCGCCATCATAACGACGCCAACGTGCTCGCTATGGGCGGCCGCGTCATGGGCTTTGGCCCGGCCGGTGAGATCGTGCGCGCCTGGGTGACGACGGAGTTCGACGGCGGCCGCCACGAGCGCCGCGTGGGCAAGATTGCGGCACTGGAAGAGAAGTTCGGCAAGGAGTAAGCAAATGAACGAAGATTTGAACGTCCATGTCATCAACCACCCGCTGATTCAGCATAAGCTGACGCTCATGCGCCGCAAGGAGACGGGCACGAAGGATTTCCGCCAGCTGCTGGAGGAGATCTCCATGCTCATGACGTATGAGATTGCGCGCGATTTCCCGCTGGAGGATGTGGAGATCGAGACGCCGGTGGCGAAGTGCAAGGGATATAAGCTCTCAGGCAAGAAAGTGGGCGTGGTGCCCATCCTGCGCGCGGGCCTAGGCATGTCCGCAGGCGTCATCAACATGATTCCTGCAGCGCGCGTCGGCCACATCGGCCTCTACCGCGACCCGGAGACGCTGAAACCGGTGGAGTATTACTGCAAGATGCCGGGCGACATCGCGGAGCGCATGCTCATCGTCGTCGACCCGATGCTCGCCACGGGCGGCAGCGCGTCGGCGGCGCTGGAACTGCTGAAGCAGAAGGGCGCGAAGAGCATGATTCTCATGTGCCTCGTCTCGGCGCCCCAGGGCATCCGCCTCGTCAACAAAGAGCACCCGGATGTGCCCATTTACGTCGCCGCCATCGACGACCATCTGAACGAAAAGGGCTACATCGTGCCCGGCCTTGGCGACGCCGGCGACCGCATTTTCGGTACGGTATAAATATAGAAACAAAGGTGGAATCACAGTGAGCAATTTAGAAGTAGGTATCGTGGGCCTGCCGAACGTCGGCAAGAGCACGCTTTTCAACGCCATCACAAAGGCGGGCGCAGAGGCCGCAAACTTCCCGTTCTGCACGATTGAGCCGAATGTCGGCGTCGTGGCCGTGCCGGATCTGCGCCTGCAGGTGCTGCATGAGATGTACAACTCCAAGAAGACAACGCCGGCCTCCGTGCGCTTCGTGGATATCGCGGGCCTCGTGAAGGGCGCCTCCAAGGGCGAGGGCCTCGGCAACAAGTTCCTCGAGCACATCCGCCAGGTGGACGCCGTGGCCCACGTCGTGCGCTGCTTTGACGACACGAACATCACGCACGTCGAGGGCAGCATCGACCCGCTGCGCGACATCGACATCATCCAGACCGAGCTCTGCCTCGCCGACCTCGAAATCGTCGAGAAGCGCATCATGAAGCTCGCGAAAATCGCGAAATCCGGCTCGAAAGAGGCGCGCGTGGAGGACGAAATCCTGCGCCGCATCAAGGCCAGCCTCGACGAGGCGAAGCCGGCGCGTCAGGTCGAGCTCACGGACGACGAGCTCGAGATGATCAAGGAAATGAACCTGCTCACGCTGAAGCCGACGCTCTACGTCTGCAACGTGGCCGAGGACGAAATCTCCACGGCCTGGGATGAGAACGCCTACGTGCAGAAGGTTAAGGAGTTCGCCGCCAAGGAGGGCGCGCAGGTCGTCGCCATCTCCGCGAAAGTGGAGTCCGAAATCGCCGAACTCGACCCGGAGGAGGCCAAGGCCTTCCTCGAGGACCTCGGCGAGAGCGAGAGTGGCCTCGACCGCCTCATCAAGGCCGCCTTCGACCTGCTCGGCCTGCAGACTTTCCTCACGGCCGGCCCCGACGAGTGCCGTGCCTGGACCATCGTCAAGGGTACCAAGGCGCCGCAGGCCGCGGGCAAGATTCACACCGACTTCGAGCGCGGCTTCATCCGCGCCGAGGTCGTGAACTTCGACGACCTCGTAGCCAACGGCAGCGTCGCGGCAGCGCGTGAAAAAGGCCTCGTCCGCGTCGAGGGCAAGGACTACGTCATGCAGAATGGCGACGTCGTCAACTTCCGCTTCAACGTGTAAAGCAAGTACGATATATCCGGCATCACTTCACTTTTACAGGGAGTGGTGCCTTTTTGTTTTAGATAATATGTAGTGACCCC
>DEDT01000056.1:0-1184 GCA_002350105.1 Selenomonadaceae bacterium UBA2897
GGACAATTTTGTACCATCGATTGACTCATTTTGCACAGGTTCCTGCTGCTGTTCCTGCTTCTGTTGGCCATGTTTAGAAATAAGCAGCCAGCCTTTTTCTGTGAGTGTGTACCAGTTTGTGTGGTTCATTTTGTCCTTGTTGTATTGCGCCGCCTTGATGTACTCACCCTGCTGCAACTTGGCAAGCGCATATTTGATAACACGCGGTGTCCAGAACGGGTACAGCTTACTGAATGCCGCCGCGCTGTTGTATGTCCAGTAACAGCCATCGTGAAAATTGACATCGTTTGCCTCGTTCTTCTTCACCCAGTAGGCGATGTTCTGCAAAAGGATCGCCTCATTGAGCCCTATCTCTGCGGCTAGCTCCGTGTCGAAAGAGTAAATCACTTGATCACCTCATTTCTTTAGCTTGTATATCTTGCAGATTTTCGCATCTATCTTCACCGGCTCCAGGTGGTATCGCGACATGAGGCCCGCTTCGTCCTGATGCGCTTCGTCGTGGTGTGCCCGGCAGAGCGGCAGGCACGCGCGGCCGAGGTGATGCACCTGCTCACGGTTGCCGCCCATGCCTATCTTGCTGCCCGTCACATGATGCAGGTCACAGGGCTTGCCACAGATGCAGCAGCGCTTGTTGACCAGACAGGCATAGACATATCGGCCGATATCCTCGCATTGTTCCAGCAGGGGGATCCGTGTGGGGATGTCGTTCGCCACGATGAAGTCAATGACGAAGGTGATAAATTCGCGCGCCGTTGTCACGTCAGTGTCGGCTAGGCTGAACAGCTGCCGCTCCGTCTTGCTCATGCGTTTCAGCATGAACTCCAGCTTGAGCAGGCGTTTCTGCTCCTCCACGCCCTCCGCCGTGCGGATGCCGTTGACGTACTCGTCAATCTCGCCGAGCAGCGCGTATACCTTGCGTCTCTGCTGCGGGCTGATCTTGCGCCCGTCGTCGAGGATGATCTCGCAGGTACGGTACTGCCTGAGCACCGCCCTGTCGATATCCGGCGCGCCCGCCTTGATGGTGAGCTCGCCGGTCTCTGACAGGTCTGTGATGGTGCCGAGGATATGCTCCTGTATCATGCTCCTACCTCATGCACATACTGTGCGAGATTGTGGGCCATCATCTGTAACTGGCCAACGCTGAGCTCGCCGCTGCCCGCCTTGCCATACTTGCCTTTGATTAC
>DEDT01000056.1:1321-2633 GCA_002350105.1 Selenomonadaceae bacterium UBA2897
TGCATTTTGCTGAGAACGCGCTCCTGAGCGATTCTGTGAAGTCTGAGAGGCATATCTATTGCCTGCCTCCCTGCGGTACTCGTCCGTGTCGGGGTCTTTCGTGTCGTCGATGGCAAAGAGATTGCACAGCGCATACTTACGTGCGTAGCTGATGGCCGAGCCCGTGAGCTGCGGGTCACTCATGCCCTTCTGCTGCTCCGGCTCGCGCGCCTTGCCATGTGCCTCCACCACATCGCCGGTCGTGGTATCCACCAGCTTGGCCGACATGACGACGTAGACGCGGCTGCCGCACACCTCGAAAGGCTCCTGCTCCGTCAGCACGTAGCACCCGTTCTCGTGTACCAGCGGCTTGACCGCTTCGAGGATATCCTCCGCCGAGCGGTAGTTGTAGCCGCCGTAGGTGTTCTTCTGGTTCTTCGGTGCTTTGAGGTCCCGCTGTATGGCCAGCAGGGCCGCATAGATTGGCTTGCCCTCACTCATATCTGTATTCTCCCTTACCGAATCTGAATATTGTTCCGCTTGGCCAGCTTGCAGCCGGGGATGATGGCACCTTCCTGGAGTGCCTTGCGGATGCCTGCCCGGTCTACCTTCGGTTCCTGCTGGATAAGGAACTCGTTCGGGATGCTCGCGCCGTCCTCGATTTCCAGCGGATCCGACGGAATATAGAAAACAGAGAACTCCGTCTCTTTCATCTTCTCCCCGTCGAGGTCGTAGGCCATGGTGTCCTTTATCCAAGCCATGTCCCTCCTGGCCGCCTTCTCTTTGGCCGCGAAGTAGTTCTTCATCTTGGCGAACTGCTCCGCATCGGACTTGCGATTCATGTAGACCTTGCCAAGGCTATGCAGCTTCTCGTGCCGGTCTATCTGCAGGCTCTCGTACCGCTCACGGATGGCCTTCTCGATGGTCTCCGGGCTGAACACCTCGCCGGTCTCCGTGTCTACATACCGGTCACACTTGGCATCGTAGGTGTACTTGGATACGTCCAGGCAATCCGCAATCTCTTTCCTGATTTCATACAGTGTCGCCATACTCAGCACCCTCCTGATAGTCGATGAAGTCTTCAATGTCCCGCAGAATGTTCGCAGGATTGTAGCCGTCCGCGTGGTACGCCTCATAGATGGATTTCTTTACGCGGCCGTTGCCCTCTTTGCTGACGCGCCAAAAGAGCGTGATGGAGGCATTGCCGCAATCCCGCAGCTCTGCATTCCATTTATGCCCGAAGGCATGGAACCATGCCTCTGTTGTGCGCGCGTCCTTCTGCCGTGTCTCAATCGTCGGTGTTGCCATGCTGTGCCTCCTTACGCGCCCTTGC
>DEDT01000056.1:2690-3284 GCA_002350105.1 Selenomonadaceae bacterium UBA2897
AGTTCTGCTGTACTGATTTCTGCGCTGCGCTCGATGGGGGAAACCAGCTCGCCGGTCTCATCGTTGACCAGCGCGCTGATGCGCTTCAGGGACTGCCCGCCGTAGCGGCTTACCCAGAACGTGAAGTCACGCATGCTGAACGTCTCATCCGTGTCGAAGTCAACCAGCGTCTCGATGGGGCCCGCCGTCTTTGTGAACTCCACCACTGCGCCGTCGCAGGTCTCGTCCTCAATCAGCTGTTCGATAACCGGCGGCAACGCGCCGTATTCCTCGAAGCTGCAAACCTTGTACTTATCCATGTCAGGCCACCTCCTTTGCCTTCTTGCTGTCCGCCTTTACCAGTACGCCCGCCGTGATCATGTCGAAGATGGCATCATCGACGAAGTAGCTGTTGTATGACATCTCCCTAGTGTTGCAATCGTCACTGGCCGAGAACACTTCGCTCTCGATAGTGAGCGTGAGACGGTAGCGCTTGTCGTACGCTCCCTGACCGACCACCAACGTGGCATCCATCTCCATGTCCGCATTGCCCGACGGGATGCCGTTGCCCTTGACGCGCTTCTTCCAAAGGTCCCAACCCGGCACTTTCTCAAA
>DEDT01000038.1:0-212 GCA_002350105.1 Selenomonadaceae bacterium UBA2897
GGCGTAGAAGACAACGCCGAACTATTGAAAAAGTGTCTAGGTTCCGACGATTGAGACGAATCTCTCTTTTGTGTATAGGCCTTGCGTAATCTAGCAGCAGTCGGTGTGTTACCTTTTTTGGTTTCATCCTCGACAAGTTCCTGCAGGGCGTCGGCAAAACGACGCTCATCACCGGAACAATGCGCAGTAATCAGGTTCTCTATCAAAGCAGC
>DEDT01000038.1:486-3669 GCA_002350105.1 Selenomonadaceae bacterium UBA2897
TTTTTCTGCGGCTCGGGCGGGGCAGGGGCGGCTCCGCCCAAAAGGGTTTCAACTGGAACATTTGTTGCTTTTGCGATTGCCTGAAGCGTCGATACGCTCGGGTTATATCGGTCTTTCTCAATATCCCCTATATAAGACCGTGACAGGTTGGTGGCTTTTGCCAGCTCTACTTGTGTCATGCCGGCATTTTTTCTAGCGTCACGAATCTTTTTTCCGATGCTAGTCATAAGTAGCCCTCCCTTTTATTTTTTCTGTATGGTAATTCCGTCGTTACCTATATTATATAATATTTTGACGGAAAAACTACACAAAAATGACGGAAATACTATTGACGTATTGACGGAAATACTGTATATTATGAATGCAGACGGAAATACAAGGATAAACCGTCGTAGGGTTAGGAGGTGATACGATGGGAAAAGTTGCAGAAACCTTGCGCGATGCTAGAAAAAGTAAGCGTATGACGCAGAATGAGGTTGCGGAAAAGGTCGGCGTCTCTCGCGCATACTACGCAGATGTAGAACGCGGGCGCTACAATCCGAGCCTTGGTCTGATGGCTCGGCTTGCGAGGATTCTTAACATCAATCTCAATTTTTTGAAGCAAAATGACGGAAATACAAGTAAAAAGTAAACAGAAAGGAGAACGAGAGCATGAAAGACATTCAAATTTTCAACAACCCGGAGTTCGGGGAAGTTCGCACGGTAGTTATCGACGATGAGCCGTGGTTCGTTGGTAAAGACGTCGCCGGTATTCTCGGATACAAGAATCCGAACGAAGCCATCCATGACCATGTTGATAGCGAGGATAAATTTCTTCGGTCGGAGCGGGGGCGCGAAATGCTAAAACTCTTTAGCTCGGTAAAGGAAATGCAAGACGAACTCGGGCGGCAGGACAACTGGTTTATCAATGAATCGGGAGTATATAGCCTTGTGTTTGGCTCGAAGCTCGAAAGCGCGAAGAAGTTCAAGCGCTGGATCACGCACGATGTCATCCCGGCAATCCGCAAGACGGGCGGCTACCACGTTCCGCAGTCCCCGGAAGAGCAGATGGCGCAGGGGCTTCTCGCCGCGCAGAAGCTGCTCGCGGAAAAAGACAAGCGCATCGAGGAGATGCGGCCAAAGGAAATCTTCGCGGATGCGGTGAGCGTCAGCAAAACAGACATCCTCATCGGTGACCTCGCGAAGCTCATCAAGCAGAACGGACATGACATCGGGCAGAAACGCCTGTTCTCATGGCTGCGCGAGAAAGGATATCTCATCAAGCGCAAGGGACTTGACTGGAATATGCCGACGCAGCGGGCGATGGAGATGAAGTTGTTCCGCGTGAAAGAAACGGTGGTCACGCATAGCGACGGCCACACGACCGTCAGCAAGACGCCAAAGGTAACGGGTAAAGGGCAGGTCTACTTTGTCAATAAGTTCCTTACCACAAGCAAGGCACTGAATTGAGGTGAGAGTCTATGAAGACATACATTGATAAGCGCGGCTGGCAGTACGCCGTTCGGCCGGCGCTCGGGAACGACATTTTCAAGGCGTTCTACCGCAAACCGGGCAGGAGCTGGCACGCGGTGCGCGCCCTGCCTTGGTTCACGAGTGAGCAGGAAGCCGAGGCCGGCCTCGCGCGGTGGGCCGCCAAGAAGCACATGAGGTGCATGGAGGGATGAGACATGACGGAGCGCTACCAATTCCATTTCCGCCACATCCTAAAGGACGGAACCGTCCTCAAGGAGGGCGAGAAGCTGCCGGTCACACCGGCGAGCCAGGCGGCCTTTGCCGAGGTTGCACGCATCCTCATCGCGGCCCGCAAGAAGCGGGAGCAGGATCCTGTTGCTTGACCTATGCACATGGAGAAGGAAGGAGGCTCAAGAGCATGACATTCAGAGAGAAGGTGGCGCAGGCACGGGCGCGCCAAAAAAGGGCATTAAAAAAAGCCGCGATATGCGCGGCGCTGGTCGGAATCGCGGCCATCTCCATCGGGCTGACAAACCGCCCGGCAGCAGACACACACCTCGTCGAGATCACCTACACGGTGAAGCCGGGCGATACCTGGTGGAGCATCGTCGAACACTTCCGGGATATGGATGCAGACGACCGGTACATCTTCGACTACGAGTACGAGATGGAGCGGCTAAACCGGGGCGTCGACCTCTGCAATCTGACGCCGGGGCAGACCCTGCGCATCCAGTACCATAGGAGGGATGGTGATCACCATGCGGGCGAAAAATCACACGGAGCCGAGCTTTCTTTATGTCGCTGACATTATGAAGCTCTTCAACTGCTCGCGGTCAAAAGCCTATCAGATCATCGCGGAGCTCAACCGGGAGCTGGAACAAAAGGGGTTTCTCTTCATTCGCGGCAGGATCAGCCGCAGATATTTCGAGGAAAGGTATGGTGCATGATGGGTGAAAAAGCGATATCGCCGCCGCCACCGCTATGCAAGCCGGGCTACTTCTGCTTGACATGCCCATATCCGAGCTGCATCCGGCCGTCCAGGTTCTGCAACACGACGCAGGAAGAAATATACATGCTGTCGCTTGTCGGAATGGCGCACATCGGCAAACAGCGTAAAAAAAGAGCCGGGCGATGAGACGTCCGGCCAACATGTAAGAAAAACTTATTGGTTGTGGTTATTGTACCACAGATTGGAGTGATTTTCATGACAAAGATGATTATGACGGTCGCTGAGATGGCGGACAGACATGCATGGCTCAAGATGCGCACGCAGGGCATCGGTGGCAGTGATGCAGGCACGATTGTTGGTGTGAATCCGTGGAAGAGCAAGTACGAGCTTTGGCTCGAGAAGACGGGGCAGGTTGTGCCGGAAGACATCTCGGACCGCGAGCCGGTCTACTGGGGCAACCAACTCGAGGACATTGTGGCGCAGGAGTTCACGCGCAAGACAGGCAAGAAGGTCCGCCGCCATGGCATGGTGCAGGATGAGGAACATCCGTTCCTCTTCGCCAATGTCGACCGCATGGTGGCAGGTGAGAAGGCTGGTCTTGAGTGCAAGACGGCCAACGGATTCAAGGCGTCGCTCTGGCAGGGCGATGAGGTGCCTGCAAGTTACTACTGCCAGTGCCAGCACTACATGCTCGTCACGGGCCTGCCGGTTTGGTACATCGCCTGCCTTGTAGGCGGCCAGCACTACGTGTGGAAGCCCATCGAGCGCAACGAGGAGGACAT
>DEDT01000038.1:3740-9253 GCA_002350105.1 Selenomonadaceae bacterium UBA2897
GCATCCTGCACCGAGGCGCTGGCAGAGCGCTTCCGTGGCGGCGTAGCGGAGAGCATTGAGCTGCCGTCCTGGGCGGTGGCCGAGGTTGAAGCCATTCGTCAGCTCGAGGCACAGAAGAAGGAGCTTGATGCGAAGATCACGGCGGGCAAGAACCGGCTGAAAGAGTTCATGGGAGACCACGAAACGGCCATTTGGGGCACGGAGAACGAGGGCGGCCGCATCACATGGAAGACACAGAAGGGCCGCACATCCATCGACAGCAAGCGCCTGAAGGCCGACCACCCCGATATCTTCGACGCGTACAGTAAAGTCGGCAAGCCGATTCGCGTCTTCCGCATCGCATGATTCACGATTATCAGAAAGGATTGATTACTATGGCATCCACCAAGGGCGGCATTATCGCCGCAAAGAAGAATGAGGTCCAGGCAGGAAAGGCGAAGGGACTGCAGTCCCTCGTCATGAGCATGGGGCCGCAGATCGGCAAGGCCCTGCCGACGGTACTGACGCCGGAACGCTTCACGCGCATTGTGCTGACGGCGCTCTCGTCGAACCGGCAGCTGCAAGAGTGCACGCCGCCGTCCTTCCTCGGCGCAATGATGCAGGCGGCCCAGCTCGGCCTCGAGCCGAACACGCCACTCGGCCAGGCCTATCTCATCCCGTACCGCAACCACGGCGTCCTCGAGTGCCAATTTCAGATCGGCTACAAGGGCCTGCTGGCACTCTTCTATCGCTCGGGCGGCAAGGACCTGCAGGCGCATGAGGTACACGAGAACGACACGTTTGAGTATGAGCTTGGCCTCGAGCCGAAGCTCCGCCATGTGCCAGCACTCACGGATCGCGGGCCGGTCATCCTCTACTACGCCGTCTACCACACCAAGGACGGTGGCAGCGGCTTCGCTGTGATGAGCGTGGACGATATCAAGGCGCATATGCACCAGTTCAGCAAAGCGGCCGGCAAGGGCTTCTCGCCGTGGTCGACCAACTTCGACGAGATGGCCAAGAAGACCGTCATCAAGAAGGTGCTCAAGTACGCGCCAATGGCGACCGACTTCGTCCGCGCCGTGGCCGCCGATGAGTCGATCAAGCACTACACCGAAAAGACGGCCGACATCCTCGACGTCCCAAGTGAGACGGAGCACGAAACCATCGACGCCGACTACGACAAGGAGCAGCCGGAAGGAGAGAAGCACGTCGATACAGAGACCGGCGAGATCCTGAATGAGGAAGGCAACCTGAATCTGTAAGTTGAGGAGGCACGTCAATGAACTACGTCAGACAACTGAATGCGTTCGGCGAGAAGAGCATCGGCGTGCTCAATGCCAGGGAACAGGCTATGTACTTACGGTTGTTCTTGATACACAACACGCTGCGCCGCCCAGAGTGGTTTACGGTATCCAATACTCAGTTGATGCGGGAGCTCAAGATCAAGAGTGAGCATACCGTTATCAAGATCCGCGAGCAGCTACGTCAAAAAGGATTTTTGATTTTCAGAAGCACCGGCCAAGGGAAGATGATTGCCTACCATATGCCGATACTTTACAGCGATACCCCTGCAAAAAATGCAGGGGTTGAGACTGGTACCCCTGCAAAAAATGCAGGGGACCCCTGTAAAAAATGCAGTGGTACCCCTGCAAAAAATGCAGACATCATAAAGAGTAAAGATATAAAGAATACTTCTACTACTACAGCGTCACCCCAAGACGAGAATTTCCGTCAGGTAGTCGAGGCATACGAAAAGAGTATCCGACCCATACCGAGTCCGGCAGACTTGGAGCGGCTCGGAGATTGTCTAGATCACTACGGCAAGGACGCGCTACTCAAAGCCATCGACCGGGCAGATTATCGAGCCCACCGAAGTATGGGGTACATCGAGGGAATCCTGAGGAGCTGGGAGCAGAACGGATATGACGATCCAGAGGAGGAACATGGACATGGAAAAGCAGATGGATCCAGACCTGCAAATAATACTGGCCGAAATCACAAGAAAGCGCGCCGCTTTGATCCAGAAGCCGAGCGGCGCAAGTGGGCCAACGAGAAGTCCGGCTGGGATTGATGCACGCGAGCAGGCGAAGCACATCAAGGCGCTTGAGTTTGCGGGCATCGGCAAGCGCTATCAGGGCATCACGTTCGAGAGTATCGAGCGGCGCGGGCTGCCGCCCGACTGGGATATCCGGCAGAACTACAAGGCCGTGAAGGCCTACGCCTATGACATCCAGCAGAATGTCAAGCGCGGCTATGGCCTCATCCTCGCGGGCAACTATGGCACGCTCAAGACGACGATGGCTGTGGCCGTGATGCGGCACTGGATGAGCGTGCAGGATGGCGGTTGTCTCATTGTGCCGATGTGCTCGCTCATCGACAACCTCTTTACGATGCGGGCTCTCAGCAAAGAGGAGTGGGCACGTTACGAGCGCCGCATCCGCTCGACGCCTTTACTGGTCATCGATGACCTCGGCAGTGAGAATACCGACCAAAGCTGGGTACTCAGCAAAGTCGACAGCATCATCACCGAGCGGTACAACAAGATGCTGCCGATCATCGTGACGACAAATCTTAGCAAAGAGGAGCTGGCCGGTACATACTCAGGCCGCATCATGGACCGGCTGCGCAACACCTCGCAGTGTTTGATATTTAGCGGAGCCAGCCAAAGGAAGGTGAGAGCATGACAAACAGCAGGGCCAAGGGCAAGGCCGGCGAGCTGGAGTTTGCCAGGCTTTGCCGGTCGATGGGCTACGAGGTGCGCCGGACAGCGCAGTATTGCGGGAAGACCGGCGATGCGGCGGACTGTGTCGGCCTGCCTGGCATCCACATCGAGGTCAAGCGCGTCGAGCATTTGAATATCGATGATGCGCTCGATCAGGCGCGGCGCGATGCCGAGGCGAAGCATGACGGCAGCTTGCCGATCGTGGCTCACCGGCGCAACCACACGCGCTGGAAAATCACGATGGATGCGGCCGATTGGTTTGAGATTTTCAGAGAGTGGGAAGCAGGGAGGAGTAAGGAAGCATGAATCATGTGACACTTTCGGGCACGGTGTTCGAACCGGAGAGCCGTATAGCGAAGTCGGGGATGGCGGTGCTGACGTTCCGCCTGTCGTACTACCAGGGCAAGGGTAAGGACGGCAAGGCAAAGTATGGCGGCATCGATGTGACGGCATTCGACCGGCTGGCGCACGCGTGGGATGGCCAGCTGCAGAATAAAGACAAGGCCATCGTGACTGGCCATATCACGTTGGACAAGTGGGAGAAGGACGGCAAGAAATACTACAAGCATCGACTGATCGCGGACGACATCGGCAAGCAGCTGGACCTGTTCGCAGATGTCAAGCCGAACGGGCAGTATATCCAAGATGAGGAAGTGCCGTTCTGAGCGCCTGAGACGCGCTAGAACAGGCATCTATAGCAAAACGCATATAAGGGTATAGGTGGAGAGTGAAATGAGTACAGCAAGGAGAATGCGGCGGAAACTGAACCGGGCGCTGCCGGGAGCAGACGTCGAGACGATACAGAAGACACTCACGGCCATGCGGGTGGCAGCTGAGGAGCAGACAGCCGACAGGATCTACAAGAAGCTTCGGCGGGACATCCAGAAGCCATCCGAGGCGTATGCAACTGGTGTTGCCGACGCATTCGCCTCCGTCATCGGCTTTCTGAGAGATGGCGGCCTCGGCGCGCCGTTTGGAGCAACGCGCCTCGAGCGCTTTGTTGAGCAGTTCGTCGTGTATCAGGACGGCTTGCACGACGGCAAGATCCGGTCATCTGACATCAATGACGCTATCGAAGAAGAGATTGGCTGGAGCATGACAAAATCGATTGATCGGGCATTCAGGGCGCTGGATGCGAAGAAGGGAGTGCAGGAGAGTGGACACTGAGAAATATATCGAGCTGACGGGGCGGTGCTGCCAAAAGTACGGAGGCAACTTGGTATGAGCCGCATCTATGCCCTTTATAAGGGCGAACAGAATCTTGCGGATGGCACGCTTGAGGAGATTGCCAGAAAGACCGGCAAGACCTACAAATCGTTGAAGTGGATGACCTACCCGAGCCACAAAAGGCGGATTCAGCAGCGGATCCACAAGGTCGGGGTCTTGGAGCTGGTGGATCTTGGAGAGGAGAATGACCATGCTGAGGAATGAAGAAGGATACACCGACCCAGTCGCAGACAAAGTCTTTTCGAGAGTGCTTAAAAAGCCGCCGCTAAATGAACAGGATGCCAAGTCGCTTTCACGCATCAAGCACCTGATGAGCATCGTGCGCTTCGCGGCCAGCGAGTTCGGCTTCGACATCGAGGAGCGTGTGATCCTGCGCGACAAGCAGACGGGAAAGATTTGGAGGTGATTCAATGGACATCATGAGTTTGCTGATTATCTGGCTGGCGTTTTGCTTTGGGGCATGGGTGATCCTGGTGGTTGTTTTCAGAGTCACGGGCAACAAGCGCCGGCGAAATTGCAAGTGGCTGAGGGAGTTGCAGCGCATCGAAGACGAGGAGCAGGCAAGGGCTTTGAGCCGAAAGAAATGATGGTATGCCAGGGAGTCTGCGCGTCTCCCTGGCTTTTGTGCGGGGAGGATGATACCGTGAAAGAACTCAAGGGATACAATGACTACGTTGAAATCGTGAAGCGCTACATGAGCCAGTACGGCCGGATGCGCGGGACGGCGGAGAGTATGCGTATGCGAGCAAAGACAATCCGAGAGGAGCTTTCGAAGGACTTCGATATCGCGGCACCGATTTCAAAGTACGGGGACCAGGTTGGCGGCGGTTCACCAGAGCTCAACGCCGTGGAAGCAGCCGCCGATCGGCGCGCAAAGAAGGCCAAGATGGCGGCATGGTACGATGCCCAGGCGGATGCCATCGAGCATCGGCTGAAGCTTGTCGACCATGCGCTTTCCTGTCTCGGCGATCGGGAGCAGTATTTGCTGAGGGGTTACTATTTCGAGCGGAAAACATGGGTAGAGCTGGCAGTGGACCTGTACATCTCGGAGTCATGGGCGCGGAAGACTGGCGGGCGTGCTGTGAAAACGATGGCGACCATCATCTTCGGCGAGGATGCTGTCCCCGAGCAGATGGCGTTTCACTTCGCAGCACTATAAAAATACTTCCGCTTTTGTGCCGCTTTTGTGCCGGATTTGTGCCGGATTTTGATGCAGATCTGTGAGATAATAGTAGCATCGGATGTCTGGATGAGACAGACGATAACTCTCCAAAACCATACCATACATCATGGGCGGGGCACTTTCATAATGGCGTTTGAACCTTGCAATTTTTTGCAATATGCGCTATCCCGCCCGGCATGGCAGCTAGGTTACGTGGCAAACCGCTGGGCCCGCAAATCCCAACAAGCGAGGTTCGAGTCCTCGCGCTGCCTCCATCATGGCGCAAGCGAGGAGACGACACTCGCAAACGCCGGCATTTTACGCTGGAGCCAACACCGGCAGAATTCCCCCCCTTTTTTTCCAAAAAGTTTCCTTACCGGCAGGCCTGAAACCTATGGCCTGTACGAATACTCGAGCACT
>DEDT01000045.1 GCA_002350105.1 Selenomonadaceae bacterium UBA2897
TTTTGCATAGGGAAAAGGTAAAGGCAGCAGAGGTGCCAGCCGAGGAGATCATCACCTACGGTGTCTGCCGTGGCGACTGCATCGGCCATTGTCCGATGCGCGTGCATGTGCGCGATGGCAAGGTGGTGAAAACCTCGAAGCTAAAGCATCCTATCCCGGAGTTTGAGCGCATCTGCCAGCGCGGCCTCACGCAGGTACAGCGTATCTATGCGCCGAACCGTCTGCAGCATCCGCTGCGGCGCAAGGGGGAGCGCGGCGCAGGCCAGTGGGAGGAAATCAGCTGGGATGAGGCTATTGACGAGATTTGCACGCGCTGGCAGCAGTATCAGCGTGACTATGGCCCGGGGAGCATTGCTTTTTCAGACTGCGCGGGCAACTCAGCTATCGATTCACGTGAGTATACGAAACGGCTGTTTCACCTCATGGGTGCCACGCGCATCGATAACTCTTTTGATAATGCGTTTTTTACCGGCATTATCGATACGACGGGGGAGAGCCCGTGGTCGGTGGGCGA
Organism: Selenomonadaceae bacterium UBA2897; assembly: GCA_002350105.1. Taxonomy (GTDB): domain Bacteria; phylum Bacillota; class Negativicutes; order Selenomonadales; family Selenomonadaceae; genus UBA2897. Next base: position 515 of record DEDT01000045.1, read on the forward strand.
CGACGAGCGTAATTTGCTTGATGCGAAATATATCTTTGCCTGGGGCAGCAATCTGACCGAGGCGGGGCATGTGCATTATGCTTTCATCAATAAGGCGCGCGACAACGGGGCAAAGCTCATCGTCATCGACCCGAACTATACGATTGCCGCCAGCAAGGCAGATCAGTTCGTACCCATCCGCCCCGGCACGGATGCGGTACTCGCGATGGCCATGCTCAACGTCGTGGTGGAGGAAAAGCTCACGGATCAGACTATGCTGGAGCGCGGCACGGTGGCGCCATTCCTCGTCAAGGACAGCGATGGCAAGTTCCTGCGGCTTTCTGATCTCGGCCGGGCCGAGGCAGGCAGTGAGGCGGATGCGATTCTGGTACGTGCTGCCGATGGTCAGCTGGGACGGGCTGAGGAGATAGCGTCCCCGGTAATTCAGGGTACCTTTGTTATTGGCGGCCAAAAGGTCACGACAGCCTACGATTTGCTTCTGGCACGTATCAAAGAGTGGACGCCGGCGCGGGCGGCGGAAATCTGCGACATCCCCGAGGCGACGATTCGCGACCTTGCACGCAAGTTCGCGCAGGGGCCGACAAGTCTTTGCGCGGGCTATGGCCCGGACCACTATGCGAACGGCCACCAGTTCTACTATGCGGTCATGGCACTCGTGCTGGCTACGGGACAGATGGGCAAACCGGGCGCGGGCCTCAACGGTCATGCGATGACGGGCTATATGGAGAATTTCGTCGATATCGAGGACATCGTGACGCCACCGGGCTGTCCAAAGGGACTGACCATTAACGCGCCACTGGTGCCGGAGGCGATTAAGAGCGGCCACTACGGCGATAAAGCCATCAACATTAAGAGCCTCTACGTTTATGACCAGAACCTGCTGGGCAATCAGACGAACCGGCAGGCATGGCTGGAGGCACTGAAGCAGATTGATCTTTTCGTTGTCACGGATGTCGTCATGGGCGATACGGCGCGCTATGCCGATATCGTGCTGCCCGCAGCGCATTATTTCGAGACGGAAACCTACGATATGAGCTATTCCGGCGTGGCTGTCTACAATGCACCTGCCGTGCCGCCACTTGGCGAGTCCAAGGGGGATTTTGAAATCGTGACCCTGCTCGGGCAGGGCATGGGACTGGGCGACCAGTTCACAATGACGCGGGATGAATTTTTCCAGCGGGCGTTCGATAACGACAAGGCTAGGGCGGTGGGCCTCAGCTGGGAAAAGCTGAAGGCCGAGAGATATATCTATGTGCTGAAGCCCGAGACCCCCATTTACCGTCACGGCGCGGGCTATACGTTCCCCACACCGACGAAACGCGGCGAGTTCTACCGCGAGGACCCCAAGCCGCTGACGGATGTGGGCCAGCCCTTTGATCCGCGCCATGAGGCGCTGCCGTACTGGACGCCGCCGGTGGAGGCGTGGACGGAGACGGCGGGCGGTTTTGCCGCGGCGGAGACGGCGGCGAAGTATCCGCTGATTTTCACCTCGAAGCGGCCGAAGTTCCGCGTGCATACGCAGTATTCGGACAACCCGTGGCTGCTGGAGCTCTGGCGCGAGCCCGTGGTGACCTTTAACCCCGTGGATGCGGAGCCACGCGGCATCAGGACGGGCGATATCGTACGCATCTACAACGACCGCGGCTATGTCGTGGTCAGGGCCGCGCTCAATCCGGCCAATCGACCGGGCGTGCTGATCATCGACCACGGCTGGCAGAAGAAAGATTTTATTGACGGTCATTACTCGGATTTGAGCTCGAATGTGAGCAGCGATGCTGTAACGAATAATGCATTCTTTGACTGCGCGGTTGAGGCTGTCAAACAGTAAGAGGGGGAGAACAATATGCATATGGGAATGGTCATTGACCTGAAGAAATGTATCGGCTGCCATAGCTGTGCGGTGGCCTGCAAACTGAACAACAACCTGCCGGAACATATGTGGTGGAACCGCGTGCTCACCAAAGGCGGCGAGACGATGGATACCGCCGATGGCACCTATCCCGACAAACTGAATCTCCAGCATCTGCCCGTGAACTGCCAGCATTGCGCGGATGCACCCTGTGTCAAGGCCTGTCCGACAGGTGCCTCGTACAAGGCGGAGGACGGCACGGTGCTCATCAACTATGATAAATGCATCGGCTGCCGCACCTGCATGGCTGCCTGCCCCTACGATGCGCGCAGTTTCAACTGGAAGGAGCCGACGTATCCGCTGGCGCACGCCGTCGGCGAGGCGGATGCGCCGAAGCATCAGGCGCATATCGTAGAGAAATGCACGTTCTGTGCCAACCGCCGTGCGCGGGGCGAGGTGCCCGCCTGCATGGAGCTCTGTCTCGGACGGGCACGCTACTGGGGCGACCTCGATGACCCGGATTCCGAGGTGCGCCGTGTGATGCAGGGACGGCGGAAAATGCGCCTGCTGGAGGAAAAGGGCACCAATCCATCGGTGTACTATCTGCTGTGAGGTGCAAAAGATGAGTAAGAAAAATACGAAAATCGCCCTGGCGGCACTCTGCGTGCTCGGCGCTGCCTGCTACCTCTTGCAGTTTGTGTTGGGAGAGGACATCACGCATATGAACAACTTCGTGCCCTGGGGGCTCTACATCGTTGGCTTTATGTGCTTTACGGGCCTGGCGGCAGGCGCATTGCTGCTTATCGGGCTCGCCTGGCTGACGGATGGCTTAGCGGAGCTGCGTCCCTACACGCGTATCCTGCTAATCTGCGGTGTGCTCTGCGGCCTGGCGGGCGCAGGCGCGTTTATCTTTGTCGACCTCGGCAATCCCCAGCGCGGTATCTATATGATGCTTTCGCCGAATCCGACTTCGCCACAGGTCTGGGATGCGGCGGTGCTTTCACTTTATGGGCTCACAGGCATACTGCTCGGGCGGCAGGCCTGGCTCATCGCGCAGGGCAGGCGCACAGCGGCCAGTATGCGCCCCCTGGCGTTGCTCGCAGTCATCGCAGGCCTGCTCGTCATCGTTACCTCCTTTGCCTTTGCCCTGATGGTGGCGGCACCATCGTGGAATGAGCCCGGCGAGCCGTTGTCGTTCCTGTTTGCGGCGGCTATTATCGCGCTGGCGGTGCTCAGCCTCGTCCTGCTGCATCTCTCGCCGCTGCCAGCCTGCTGGGCATCGAGGCGCTGGAGCGCGGCCGGGCATGGCTCTGGGCGCGGGACGAAAACTGAACAGGTTTCACGCAAAGAAACTTTTCATAACCAAAGATGCGCATGGCCGTCTCTTTTAGGCTTTGAGCAGGAAAAACAGCAGGGGGAAGATAAGGCATAGGTACATGGCTGTGGTGACGAGGAAGCTGGTGCTCGCGAGGTCGACGTTCAGCTTGTAGAGGCGGGCGGTCAGGACGGCGTTGATGGCCGTGGGGCAGGTGGCGAGGATGATAAGCGTGTGCCGCAGCACCGGATCGGCGATGAGCGGGCGCGCGATGAGCCAGGTGATGATCGGCATGAGCAGGAAGCGCAGGGCCGTCAGGCTGTGCACGCGGTGCAGGTTGCGACGGGCAGCGGAGAAGTCCAGCAGGAAGCCGACGGGCAGCATGGCCGTCCAGGCACCGATGTGGACGAGGCTCTGGAATACGGTGCCGAGTTCTGCGGGGCGTGCAATGCCCGCCCCATTGAGTACGAGGCCAGCCATCATGCCCACGAGGCAGAGCTGGTTTGGGCTGAGGAACATCGAGCGCAGGTCGGCGAGACGGCTGTGATGCTCGCTGGTGCGGCCCGCCGCCTTCAGCTGGCAGTAGCGCGCGTAGGGGAAGACGACGAGGCAGAGCAGTACGTTCTGGAAGGTCGCGATAAGCTGCGCGTAGGCGAAGCCCTCCTCATTGTAGAGGATAAAGGCGCAGACGCCGCCGAGTGTGCCGAGATTTGCGAGCATGGCGCTGGCCGCGTATGCACCACGATCCAGGTAGTCGGGCAGGTGCCGGGCAAATAGCAGGTAGCCGATGGTGCCAGGGAACAGCACGAGGTAGAAGCCGAAGAGCGGCATGAGCAACAGTTGCCAGGAAAGTGGCAGAACCCAGAAGCTGAGCAGGGCAAGCACCGTGCTGACGATGATGATATTGAAACGGATGAGATAGTCGTTGATGCGCTGCGAAATCAGGTGGCGTTGTTTTAGCAGATAGCCGACGACGAGCGGCGCGATGAGATCTGTGACGACGAAGAGCAGACGAAAGGTGATATCGTCCATATATATCCTTCTTTCTAATCAATTAAGTTACCAGTTTATTTTAGCGACTGGCGGCGGGAAAGGCAATTTTTATAAATATACTTATTGCTTTAGCAAATATTTTGTATGTTTTCGGTCGGAATTGCGTGATAATATGAGAAGTGAGAAAGTGAAGCTTTAGGAGGCTGTATGTTATGAGAAAGAAACTCCTTTGCCGTCTGCTCTGCGCGGCGCTGCTCTGCGCGCTGCCCTGCGGCAGTGCGTCGGCGGGCATTCCCGAGGATGCGGCGGCGCTCACGGCGAAGATTGCGCAGCCCTCGATTCCGCAGGATGTGCGCGTGAATGTCGAGGAGCTGGGCGCAATTTCAGCCGACCGTAAGGACGACCTGCCGGCCTTTCAGCAGGCCATCCAGCAGGTGCACGATCAAGGCGGCGGTGTCGTCGTGGTGCCCGTGGGCCATTTTTATCTGGCGGGGCCGTTGACGCTCCTGAGTAACGTGGAACTGCACCTCGAGGATGGGGCAGTCGTGGAGTTCAGCGATCATCCGCGCGACTATGAGAAGCATATCGTGCTGACGCGTTTTGAATGCACGGAGTGCTACAACTATTCGCCGTTCATTTACGCCAACGGGGCGGAGAACATCGCGATCACGGGCAGTGGTAAGGAGCGTCAGGGCACGATTGACGGCCACGGCGAGGCCTGGTGGCCCTGGGTTGGTGCGGGCCTGTGGAAGAATTGCGCGCCGAGCCAGAGCGAGGATAGCGAAAACCTCAAGGACATGGGAAATAGCGACGTGCCGGTCGAGAAGCGCGTGTTCGGCAAAGGACATTATCTGCGCCCCGTGCTCATCGGCCCTTACGCCAGCAAGCGCATCTTCATCAAGGGGGTGCGCATCAAGGATTCGCCGATGTACAACGTTGCGCCTATGCTCTGCGAGAACGTGACCGTGGACAAGGTGACGATTCAGGCGTCGGGTCCGAATACGGATGGCATCGACCCGGATGCCTGCCGTAACGTCTGGATCAAGAACAGTTCGCTGACGACGGGCGATGACTGCATTGCAATCAAGGCGGGGCGCGATGGCGACGGCCGCCGCGTCGGCGTGGCGACGGAGAACGTCATCATCGAGAACAACGTGTTCCATGACGGCCACGGCGGCGTGACCGTGGGCAGTGAGATGGCAGGCGGTGTGCACCACGTCTACAGCCTGAACAACCGCATGGACAGCCCCAACCTCAGGTGGGCATACCGCTTCAAGACGAATTCGATGCGCGGCGGCGGCCTTACGGATTTCTATGCCTACGGTGATACGATTCAGCAGGTCGGCCGGGCGGTGATGACCGTGGACATGGCCTACGGCGGCGGGGATATCGGCGACTTCACGCCGGATATTCACGGTCTGCATTTCGAGAAAATCACGGCCAATGCCCACAACAAGCCGCTGGGCACGATTGAGACCTACGAGCGCAATCCGGTCTACGATTTTACCTGGAAAGACTGTACGCTCACGCACGTCAACGTCTATGACAAACAGGCCATCCGCTGCGAGAACACGCCGCAGGAAAATATCACCTACGAGCAGGTCACGGTCAATGGCAAGCCCTATCAGGGGCCGGGAAAATAAGCTATCAGCCTCGCTTTACCGGGGACGGCATATTGTGCTGTCTCCGTTTTTGTTTGCAGAAAAGTAAAAACCATGTAAATATATATGAATTTTAAAATAATGGTTGACAACATTTGTCACAGGTTGTAAAATAACACCATAAATAAAACATATAAATGATATATGATTAGTTGATAGAGTAGGGAGACAGTGTTATGAAAGTGACAGTCAACGGAGAACCGCTGGAAATTGAGCAGCCAATCTCGGTGCAGGAACTGCTCGTCGTTGCGAAGGCGGAGCAGCCGGAATATGTGACGGTGCAGCTGAATGGCGAGTTCGTCGATCATGCGGGCTTTGCATCGACGACGGTCAAGGATGGCGATACGGTCGAGTTCCTGTACTTCATGGGAGGTGGTGCGCGATGAGCAAACTCACAAACGAGCAGCTCGAGCGCTACTCGCGTCATATCATCCTCAGGCAGGTCGGTGGCAAGGGACAGGAGAAATTGCTCGGCGGCAAGGTGCTGGTCATCGGCACGGGCGGCCTCGGTGCGCCCGCGGCGATGTACCTCGCAGCGGCCGGTGTCGGCAAGATCGGCCTTGTCGATTTCGATGTCGTCGATCTCTCGAACCTGCAGCGCCAGATCATCCACCAGACGGCGGATGTCGGCAAGCCGAAAATTCAGTCGGGCAAAGAGACCATCAACGCGATGAACCCGGACGTCGAGGTGCACACCTACAACGAGCTCGTGACCTCGGCGAACATCCGCGATATCATCCGCGACCAGGACTACGATTTCATCATCGACGGCACGGACAATTTCCCCGCGAAGTTCCTCATCAACGATGCGTGCGTGTTTGAAAACAAGCCGTTCACCCATGCGGGTATCATTCGCTTTCAGGGGCAGCTCATGACCTATGTGCCCGGCCAGGGCCCGTGCTATCGCTGCGTGTTCCCGACCATGCCGCCAAAGGACGCGGTGCCGACCTGCCGTCAGGCGGGCGTACTTGGGGTCATGGGCGGCATCATCGGCACGTTGCAGGCGACGGAGGCGCTGAAGTACATCCTCGGTATCGGCGATTTGCTCACAGGCTATCTGCTGACCTTCGATGCGCTCAAGATGAATTTCCGCAAGGTCAAGATTCACCGCAACCCGAAATGCGCCGTGTGCGGTGACGCACCGACCATCACGGAGCTCATCGACTACGAGCAGCCGGCCTGCGACCTGCGCAAGCATTAAGACGTTGTCAGCGGAGTCAGGGAAGGAAAGGAGGATTGCCCATGGTGATTCATTTGACGCTGGAGGATTATCTGGCGCTGGTCAGACATGCGCGCACTGTCGCGCCCATCGAGGACTGCGGCCTGCTCGGCGGCATCGTGGAGGATGGCGCAAAAGTCGTGAAAAAGGTCTTTTACCTCACGAATACGGACCACAGCGAGGAGCACTTTTCACTGGACCCGAAGGAACAGTTTGCGGCGGTCAAGGAACTGCGGGCGCAGGGATGGCAGCTGCTCGGCAACTGGCACAGTCACCCTGCGAGTCCTTCGCGGCCGAGTGAGGAGGACAAGCGCCTGGCCTTCGACAGGCAGGCCAGCTACTTCATCCTTTCGCTGGCGGGCGGCGAGCCGGTGCTGAACAGCTACCATATCGACAAGGATAAGATAGCCACGAAAGAAGATTTGCACATCGGGACGTATTGAGCAGGCAAGTGGCATGATTACTTTTATAAACAGATGTGCAGGAAGAATATTACAGGAGGAGAGCACGATGGCGGTAGATTATAAAGAACTCAAGAAGGGCGGTTTCATGCGGCAGAAGCAGAAGGACTGTTTCTCCATGCGCCTGAAATCCGTCGGCGGCCATTTCACGGCGGCACAGCTGGGTACGGTGCAGCAGGTCGCTGAGAAATACGGCCAGGGCTATGTCCATCTGACGAGCCGCCAGGGCATCGAGATCCCGTTCATCAAGCTGCAGGATATCGATGCGGTCAAGGCGGCCCTGAAGGCGGGCGGTGTCTCGGTCGGTGTCTGCGGCCCGCGCGTGCGCACGATTACGGCATGCCAGGGTGCCGCGACCTGCCCCTCCGGCCTCATCGACACGGTGAAGCTCGCCAACGAGTTCGACAAGCGCTACGGCGGCAGGGAACTGCCGCATAAGTTCAAATTCGGCTTCACGGGCTGCCACAACAACTGCCTGAAAGCCGAGGAGAACGACATGGGCATCAAGGGCGGCGTCATGCCGGCGTGGTCCGAGGCCAGCTGTACGTACTGCGGCGTCTGTGCGGCCGTCTGCCCGACCAAGGCCATCACGGTGGATAAAGAGGCAAAGACGGTCAAACTGGCGGCAGACAAATGCGTCTACTGCGGCAAGTGCATCAAGAGCTGTCCCACGGACGCCTGGACGGGCGAGAACGGCTTCGTCATTTCCTTCGGCGGTCTCTACGGCAACCGCATCGCGGTGGGCCGGCACTTCCTGCCCATCGTGTTCGATGAGGCAAAGATTTATGAAATCGTCGATGTGACGCTGAAATTTTTCGAAGATCATGCACGGCCGAGCGAGCGCTTCGCGAACTGCCTCGACCGCGTGGGCTGGGATAAGTTCCAGAAAGCAGTGGAGGCGGTATTATGAGCAAGCTGGCAGTAGATGATACACTGGACATCACGGACGTCGTTTGTCCGATTACCTTTGTCAAAGTGAAGGTTGCCCTCGAAGACCTGGAGGACGGGCAGAAGCTCGGCGTGCACCTCAACGATGGCGAGCCCATTCAGAATGTGCCGCGCAGCCTGAAGGACGAGGGGCACAAGGTGCTTTCCGTCGATCAGAACGACGATGGTACCTGGGACCTCGTCGTGGAGAAAGGCGGCCTCGCATGAAGTTCACGACGCGGCTCCTGCATGAGGCGTTCGCGCCGGATGCGGCGACGGGCGCCACGACGCAGCCCATTTTCCAGTCCTCGGCCTTTTATCAGCCGACAGCCGAGGATATGGCTAAGATTTTCGCCGGGCGCAAGCCCGGTTTCGTCTATACGCGCGTCGGCAATCCGACCATTGCGGGCTTCGAGCGGCGCATCAACGCGCTGGAGGGCGGCGTCGGTGCCGTGGCCTGTGCCTCGGGCATGGCGGCCGTGTCCCAGGCCGTGCTGAACGTGCTGTCGCAGGGCTCGGAGATTCTGGCTTCGGGCGGCCTTTACGGCGGCACGAGTTCGCTCTTCCGCGATTTTGCCGAGTATGGCATCACCGTGCGCTATGCGGCGGGCGACCGCGTCGAGGACTTTGCGGCGGCGCTGACGGAGCGCACGCGGCTCATCTATGTCGAGACCATCGGCAATCCGAAGCTCGATGTCGTGGATATCGCGGCGCTGGCCGAGCTCGCCCACGCACATGACGTGCCGCTCTTTGTCGACAACACAGTCACGACGCCGTACCTCTGCCAGCCCCTGAAACTGGGCGCGGATGTCGTCATCCATTCGACGTCGAAGGCGCTCAACGGCAACGGCAACTCCATCGGCGGTATCGTCGTCGCGGGCGGCAAGTTCCGCTATGATCCGGCGCTTTTTCCGAAGTTCCGGGAATACCAGTTCGGGCCCATGAGCTATATCGTGCGCCTGCGCCAGCGCATGGTCACGGACTACGGTGGCTGTATGGCGCCCTTCAACGCCTATCTCACGGGCATCGGCCTCGACACGCTCGCCCTGCGGCTCGACCGCATCAATGCGAACGCCCTGGCCCTCGCCCGTCTCTGCGCGGAGAAGGGCTTTGACGTCAACTATCCGGGACTGGAGGCGAGTCCGTATCACGCAATCGCCAAAAAGCAGTTCGGTAACCGCTATGGTGCCATGCTCACGTTGCGCCTCGGCACAAAGGAGCGCGCGTTCCAGTTCATCAACAGCCTGCACTACGCGCTCAACGTCTCGAACATCGGCGATGCGCGCACGCTCGTGCTGCATCCGGCTTCGACGATTTTTGTACATGCGAGTGCGGAGGAAAAGACCAACGGCGGTGTAACGGAGGATCTTGTGCGCATTAACGTCGGGATTGAGGATACGGACGATTTGCTGGAGGACTTCTCCACAGCCCTGGATGCGCTCGCTTAAAATCCCTCTTGACCTTCTGCAAAAGAAATTTGCCAGCAGAGGCTGATAAACGACAGCGTATAGGGGAGGATTATACCCTTTTAAAAATAAAACATATATGTTAAATATAAACAACTGAAAGGAGAGATTGGTTATGAAGAAGAAAAAGTGGTTCGCTGCCCTGGCAGGACTGCTCGTGATGGCAGGGGTGATGGCCGGCTGCGGCAGCAATACCACAGGTGACAGTGCAGATGGCCAGACTTTCCTCAATGTGTCCTACGATCCGACGCGCGAACTGTATCAGGACTTTAATGAAGCTTTCTCGAAGAAGTGGACAGCCGATACGGGTGAGCAGGTGAACTTCACGCAGTCGCACGGCGGCTCAGGCAAGCAGGCACGCTCTGTGCGTGAGGGTCTCGAGGCCGATGTCGTGACGCTGGCGCTCGCGTATGACGTGGACGAAATCGCAGCCACTGGCCTCATCGACAAGGACTGGATGCAGAAATTCCCCAACAACTCTGCTCCGTATACGTCGACCATCGTTTTCCTCGTGCGCAAGGGCAACCCGAAGAACATTCACGACTGGGATGACCTCATCCGCGACGACGTGCAGGTCGTTACGCCGAACCCGAAGACCTCGGGTGGTGCGCGCTGGAACTACCTCGGTGCCTGGGCGTACGCCAACCAGAAATTCAACGGCGACACGGAGCAGATCAAGGGCTTTATCAAGAAGCTATTCCAGCAGGTTGTGGCGCTCGACTCCGGTGCGCGCGGCGCCACGACGTCGTTCGTGCAGCGCGGCCAGGGCGATGTGCTGATTGCCTGGGAGAACGAAGCCCTGCTCTCCGTACAGGAGGAGCCGGACAAATACGAAATCATCGTGCCGTCCCTGAGTATCCTCGCCGAGCCGTCCGTGGCCGTGGTCGATGAAGTCGTTGACCAGAAGGGGACGCGCAAGGTGGCCGAGGCCTATATCAACTATCTCTACTCGAAAGAAGGCCAGGAAATCGCGGCGAAGCATTTCTATCGTCCGCGCGATGAGGAGATTGCCGCAAAATATGCCCAGCAGTTCCCAAAACTGAAGCTCGTGACGATTGACGAGGCCTTCGGCGGCTGGCAGAAAGCGCAAAAGGAGCACTTTGCCGACGGTGGCACTTTCGATCAGATTTATGAGAAGAAATAACGGAGACATTCCTTGTACTGGTAATTCCGAGGTGATTTGATGGCTGCATCCAGGCAGGTAATACCGGGCTTTCATTTCACGCTCGGGATTACTTTTTTCTATCTTTCGTTGATTTTACTCCTGCCACTGGCGGCGTTCCTGCTCTATGCGAGCGGCATGGGGCTTACGAAATTCCTCGAGGTCGTCATTGACCCGCGCGTGTTCCACGCGTATGAGGTGAGTTTTGGCACGTCGCTCGCGGCGGCGCTCATCAATGGCGTGTTCGGCCTGCTGCTGGCCTGGGTGCTCGTGCGCTACGATTTCCCCGGCAAGCGCGTGCTCGACGGCCTTATCGACCTGCCGTTTGCGCTGCCGACGGCCGTCGCGGGCATTGCGCTCACGACGCTCTACGCGGAGAACGGCTGGCTGGGCCAGTTCTTTTATGGGCTGGGCATCCCCTCGGCCTTCTCGGTATTCGGCATCACGATTGCGCTGATTTTTGTCGGTATCCCGTTCGTCGCGCGCAGCGTGCAGCCGGTGCTGCGGGACCTCGACCCGAGCCTCGAGGAGGCGGCGGTGATGTTCGGGGCCTCGCCGTGGCTGACCTTCCGCCGCGTCGTGTTCCCCGAGCTGGTATCGCCGCTCCTGACCGGGTTTGCCCTTGCGTTCGCGCGTGGCATCGGCGAGTACGGCAGCGTTGTCTTTATCGCAGGCAACCTGCCCTATGAGACGGAAATTGCGCCGCTGCTCATCATGGCGAAGCTGGAGCAGTTCGATTACCAGGCCGCTGCGGCCATTGCGATCGTGATGATGGCGATGTCCTTTGCCATTTTGCTGGCGCTCAACGGCTATCAGCGCTACCGCAGCAAAAAACAGGGGGTGTGAGTATGCAGCAGAAAAAAGGCGTGCTCGCCTGGGCACTCATCCTCATCGCCGTCCTGTTCCTCCTCGTCATGCTGGTGCTGCCGCTCGTGCTTGTTGCGAGCGAGGCGCTGGCCAAGGGCTGGCAAGTCTATGTCAAGGCCATCACAGAGCCGTTCGCGGTCAAGGCGCTTGCCCTCACGTTGGAGGCGACGGTACTCGCGGTAATCAGCAATACGCTCTTCGGGCTGGCCTCGGCCTTCCTGCTCACGAAATTCGCGTTTCGCGGCGAGGCTTTGCTCGGCGCGTGTATCGACCTGCCGTTTGCCATTTCCCCGGTGGTCGCCGGCCTGTTCTTCGTCATGCTGTTCGGCCGCATGAGTCCTATATATCCGTTCCTGCGGGCCGAGCATATCGCGATTGTCTTCGCGGTACCGGGCATCATCCTCGCGACGGTGTTCGTGACCTTCCCCTTCATTACGCGGGAGCTCGTGCCCGTCATGGAGGCGCAGGGGCGGGATGAGGAGGAGGCCGCCGCGACGTTCGGTGCGAGCGGCTGGCAGATTTTCCGCCACGTCACCCTGCCGAATATCAAATGGGCCCTGCTCTACGGCGTCATTCTCTGCACGGCGCGGGCGATGGGCGAGTTTGGCGCGGTGAGCGTCGTCTCGGGCCATGTGCGCGGCAAGACGAATACCCTGCCACTCCATATCGAGATTCTCTACAACGAATACAATTTTACGGCGGCGTTCGCCGTCGCGTCCATTCTGGTCATTCTGGCCATCGTGATCCTCATTCTGCGCAACCTCGTGGAATGGCGGGCGAAAAGGGGGCTTAAGCATGCCGATTGAAGTGCAGCTGCAACATATCAAAAAGACGTTTGGTCATTTCCAGGCCTCGAACGATGTGAATTTTGCCGTGGAAAAGGGGCGCCTCATCGGCCTGCTCGGCCCGTCCGGCTCGGGCAAGACCACCATCCTGCGCATGATTGCAGGGCTGGAGCAGCCGGACAGCGGCGATATCCTCATCGGCGGGCGGCGCGTCAACGATGTCCCCGCCGGCAAGCGCGGCATCGGCTTCGTGTTCCAGAACTACGCACTGTTCCGCCACATGACCGTGCGCGAAAACATCGCCTTCGGGCTGAAGGTGCAGAAAGCGCCTGCGGCGCAAATCCGGGCGCGCGTGGATAAGCTCATCGAGCTGGTCGGCCTCAAGGAATTCGGCGGGCGTTACCCGATGCAGCTTTCGGGCGGCCAGCGGCAGCGCGTGGCTTTTGCGCGGGCGCTGGCACCGGAGCCGGAACTGCTGCTGCTCGACGAGCCCTTTGCGGCCATCGACGCGAAGGTGCGCAAGGAGCTGCGCGGCTGGCTCCGTCGGACGATTCATCAGCTCGGCGTCACGAGCATCTTTGTCACGCACGATCAGGATGAGGCCGTGGAGGTCGCCGACGATATCGTCATCCTGGAGCGCGGCCACGTCGAGCAGATGGGCACGCCCGTGGAGATTTACCAGCAGCCGCGCACGCCCTTTGTCGCCAACTTTATCGGCGAGGCCATGCATATCCCCGATTATACGATTTTCAAGGGCTTTGAAAACGGCACGACGGAGGGGGCGCACGAGGGCATCCTGCGGCCCGAATTCCTGGAAATCGGCGCGAACGACCATGAAATGCGCCTGCCGCTGGCATCGGAGGACGGCATTGTGCGCGGCGTCTATTTCCGCGGCAGCAATGCGGAGATCGATGTCGAGGTGAAAGGCCAGCTGCTCAAGGGCACGCGCAGCCTGGAGAAAACGCCCCTGCATGAAGGGGACCAGGCGAAGGTCTTTATCCACCGCATTTACAGCTTTGCCGGGGGGCGGACGCAAATTTTGGAGAACCGCGCGAAACAGGTGGACTCCGTCGTCATTTGAGGTGATTGTGCATGAAAACGATAGAAAAAAGCGCCGACATCCTCATTGTCGGCGGCGGTGCGGCGGGCTGTTTCGCGGCCATCACGCTGGCGAAGGCACATCCTGACTTGTCGGTACTGCTGCTGGAAAAGGCGGGCCTCAAGCGCAGCGGCTGCCTCGCGGCAGGCGTCAATGCGCTCAACGCCTATATCACGCCGGGCCATGTGTCGCAGGACTACGTGAATTACGCGGCGCGGGATGCGGCGGGCATCGTGCGCGAGGATTTGCTTCTGCAGATGAGTGAGGGACTCAACGCGGTCACGCAGGATATGGAAAAGCTCGGCCTCGTGATTCTCAAGGATAAAGCTGGCAACTATGTCTCGCGCGGCTGGCGCAACCTGAAAATCAACGGCGAGAACATCAAGCCGCTGCTGGCCAAAGCCGTGCGGCAGGGAAAAAACGTCGAGGTGCTGGAGCATGTGAACGTCGTCGATCTGCTGCAGGACGCGGCAGGCCATGCGGCGGGCGCCTGGGGCATCGCGCTGCGCGAGGAGGCCGCCGTCTATGCCAGGGCGAAAGCCGTCATTTGTGCGACGGGCGGCGCGGCGGGGCTCTACCGGCCCAACCATCCCGGTGAGGCGCGCCATACCATGTGGTACCCGCCCTTCAACACGGGCGCGGGCTACGCGCTGGGCCTGCGCGCGGGCGCGGAGATGACGAGCTTCGAGATGCGCTTCATCGCGCTGCGGTGCAAGGATACGATTGCGCCGACGGGTACGCTGGCGCAGGGCGTCGGCGCGGCGCAGGTCAATGCGCGCGGCGAGAAGTATCAGGCTAAATATGGCAACACGACCTCAGAGCGCCTCTACGCCGTGGTCAGCGAAAACCTCGCGGGGCGCGGCCCCTGCTATCTCGAGACGCAGGGCATCAGCGAGGAGGCGGAAACGTCACTGGAGAAAGCCTACCTCAACATGGCGCCCGCGCAGACGATGAAGTGGCGCGAAACAGGGCTAGGCCCGCGCACGGCCAACGTCGAGGTCGAGGGCACGGAGCCCTACGTCGTCGGCGGCCACACGGCGAGCGGCTACTGGGTGGATAAGGAGCGCCAGACCACGGTGCCGGGGCTCTTCGCGGCGGGCGACGTCGCGGGCGGCTGCCCGCAGAAATACGTGACGGGCGCCTTCGTCGAGGGAAAAATTGCGGCGGAGGGCGCGGCGAAATACGTGCGGCAGGCAGCGCATATTGCGGACGCGGCGCAGGCCGTCCCCGTACAGACGCCTGCGGCGCTGGCCGCCAGCGTGGCGGAGCTGCTCACACCGCCCGGCGCGCCGCCGCTCTTTACGGTGGACGCGCTGGAGGAGGCCATGCAGCAGGTGATGGACGAGTACGCGGGCGGCATCGCGACGGCCTACCGCTACACGGAGCGCCAGCTCGCGCTGGCGGACAAGCACATCGCGCGCATCACGCGGCTCGCGGCGCAGCTGCGGGCGCAGGACACCTACGGCCTGTTAAAGATTTTTGAGCTCCGGGAGCGCCTGCTCGTCTGCCGCGTGCTCATCGCGCATCTCCTGGCGCGCAAGGAAACGCGCTGGCACAGTTTCGCCGAGAACCTTGACCATCCGCATCAGGACGCGGCCTTTGCCAAATACGTCAATTCGCGGCTCCATGATGGCAGGGTGGAGATTATCCTGCGCGACCTCGTAAACCGTAGCAATCAGGTAAAGGAGGCGGCACAATGAGCATACGCATTGAATCGGCCAAATGCGTCGGCTGCGGCCGCTGCACGGACGTTTGCCCCGGCAACCTTTTATTTTTACAACAGCGTAAGGCCGTCATCCGCGATTCGCGCGACTGCTGGGGCTGCACGGCCTGCGTCAAGGAATGCCCGCAGGACGCCATCTGCTTCACCCTGGAGGCGACGCTGGGCGGCGCGGGCGGCAGGCTCTACGCGCAGGATAGCGCGGCGACGCTGACCTGGGTCCTGCGGCTCGCCGATGGCGCGGAGCAGCGCATTACGGTGAACAAGCAGCAGGCGAATGCCTACTGACAGTATCGGTACAGGCAGACTTTTGCCCGTTTGAAAGCCAGTTGGAAAGGAAGAGAGATATGGGAAAACTATCGCACCTCGACGCGCTGGAGGCCGAGGCCATCTACATTATCCGCGAAGTCGCAGCCGAATGCGAAAAGC
Source organism: Selenomonadaceae bacterium UBA2897 (assembly GCA_002350105.1). Classification (GTDB taxonomy): domain Bacteria; phylum Bacillota; class Negativicutes; order Selenomonadales; family Selenomonadaceae; genus UBA2897. The sequence goes on from DEDT01000045.1 coordinate 16,468, forward strand.
CGGTCATGCTGTACTCCATCGGCAAGGACAGCACGGTAATGATGCACCTTGCGCTCAAGGCATTTTATCCGGAAAAACCGCCGTTCCCGTTCCTGCACGTCAACACGACCTGGAAATTCCACGAGATGATTGCCTTCCGCGATGCGCAGGCAAAAAAATACGGCCTCGAAATGCTCGAGTACAAGAACGAGGAGGGCATCCGGGCCGGCATCAACCCCTTCGACAACGGCGCGTCCTACACGGATATCATGAAGACGCAGGCCCTGAAACAGGCCCTGACAAAATACGGTTTCACGGCGGCCTTCGGCGGCGGGCGGCGCGATGAGGAAAAATCCCGCGCCAAGGAGCGTATCTTTTCTTTCCGCAACGCGGCGCAGGCCTGGGATCCGAAGAACCAGCGCCCCGAGATGTGGAAGCTCTACAACGCGCAGATCAATCCGGGCGAGAGCATCCGCGTGTTCCCGCTCTCTAACTGGACGGAGAAGGATATCTGGCAGTACATCCGCCGCGAGAACCTTGAGATTGTCTCGCTCTACTTCGCGAAGGAGCGTCCCTGCATCGAGCGTGATGGCAATATCATCATGGTCGACGACAACCGCATTGCCGAGAAGCTGCACCTGAAGCCGGAGGATATCCAACACAAAGTCATCCGCTTCCGCACGCTCGGCTGCTACCCGCTCACGGGCGGCGTGGAGTCGACGGCGGACACGCTGGACGCCATCGTACAGGAGACGCTGGGCGCGGTGGAGTCGGAGCGCACGACGCGCGTCATCGACCACGACGGCGGCGCCGGCAGCATGGAGAAACGCAAACGGGAGGGCTATTTCTGATGAATGATTTACTGAAATTTATCACCTGCGGCAGCGTGGACGACGGCAAATCCACGCTCATCGGCCATCTGCTCTACGATGCGAAGCTCCTCTATGCCGACCAGAAAGAGGCGCTACTGCTCGACTCGAAAGTCGGCAGCCGCGGCGGCGCCATCGACTACTCGCTGCTACTGGACGGCCTGCTGGCCGAGCGCGAGCAGGGCATCACGATTGACGTGGCCTACCGTTATTTCACCACGGACAACCGCAGCTTTATCTGCGCCGATACGCCGGGGCATGAGGAGTACACGCGCAACATGGCCTGCGGCGCCTCCTTTGCCGACCTCGCCATCATCCTCGTGGACGCGACCCAGGGCGTGCTCACGCAGACGCGCCGTCACGCCCGCATCTGCGCCCTCATGGGCATTCGCTATTTCGTCTTCGCCGTGAACAAGATGGACCTTATCGACTACGACGCGGCGAAGTTCGAGGCGATTGCGCAGCAGATCGGCGCACTGGAAAAGGAGCTCAGCCTCGAGCATGTCGTCATCATCCCGGTCTCTGCGACCGAGGGCGATAACGTCACAAAGCAGTCCGCCAACATGCCCTGGTACGCGGGCGAGGCGCTGCTCCCGTATCTCGAGCAGGTGGATGTGACGGAAAACGCATCGGTGGAGCAGGGCTTCTACCTGCCCGTGCAGCGCGTCTGCCGCCCCGACCATACGTTCCGCGGCTTTCAGGGGCAGGTTGAGAGCGGCAGCATCGCCGTGGGCGATACCGTGCACGTGCTGCCGAGCGGCGAGGAGGCCGAGGTAAAAAGCATTCTCGTGGCTGATCATGAGGAACAAAGTGCCTTCACCGGCCAGCCCGTGACCATCCAGCTGAGCCGCGAGGTCGATGTCTCGCGCGGCAGCGTGCTGGAGCGGGGCAGCGGCCTCGAGCTCGCCGATGCCTTCCAGGCGGAAATCCTCTGGATGGACGACGCGGAGCTCAACATGGGCAAGAATTTCCTCATCAAGCTCGGCACGCGGCAGATTCCGGGCATCCTCTCCCATATTGAGTATAAAATTGACATCAATACGGGCGCACATGAGGAAGCGTCGACGCTGCACAAGAATGAAATCGCCCGCGTGAGCATCGCCGTGACGGAGCCCATCGTGCTCGCAACTTTTGCCAAACACCGCACCCAGGGCGAGCTCATCCTCATCGACCGCATTTCGCACAGCACGGCGGCTTGCGGTGTCGTGCGCACCGTCGGCGCGGGGAACAGGGCGCGCTTCACGGCCACTCCCGCGATGCGCAGCACGCTCAACTGGCAGGCGCCGCTCGCCGTCGTCTTCACGCCGGAGAGCGACGGCACGCAGCCTGCGGCCATCGCCGAGGCGGAATACACGCTCGTGCGCAACGGCCGCCACACCTACCTCTACACGCCCGAGGTGGGCGAGGACGCGGTTGCCGTCACGCAGCACCTGCTTGCGGCCGGCCTCGTCGTCTTCGTCGTCGCCCATGACGTGCAGCAGGCCGCTGCCGTCGCCGCCCTGCCGCAGACAAAGGCCTGGCGCGATTTCGCCGTCAGCACCGCCGATGCGTCTGCCATCGCCCATGCGGTCTACCATGCGACGCTGCCCGAGGAGACGGTGACGCCGAACAACTG
>DEDT01000023.1:0-159 GCA_002350105.1 Selenomonadaceae bacterium UBA2897
CTAATAAGTCGAGGGCTTTAACTAGAGAGCCAATTTTGAAGGAATGAAATGACGCGCAAAATTGTGCGAATCAGTTACGCAGAATTGCGCAAGCAATTCTACGTTCCTTTAAAAATGCTTTGCCTAAAATGTTTAGTTTCTTCTGTATAGTTTTCAAGG
>DEDT01000023.1:253-1315 GCA_002350105.1 Selenomonadaceae bacterium UBA2897
AGACGGGCTGGGAGGATAGGGCGCCGCTGATTAAGCAAGGCACTCACGTTGGTGGGTGTCTTTTTTCCTTTCTTAACGCTAAATTCCAACGCTCCGTGTAGCCTGCCTGCCCCCGCTCCTCACGGTAGTGGCATTTGCTTCACAAATCCCAACGCTACGCTTATGCCTGTTCGCTCCTGCTCCTTACCATCGAGGCGGAATGCCAGCGCTACGTGCAGGCTGTCTGCCCCTTTTTCTTACGTTCGTGGCAAACAAAATAGCCCCCGCAGGGGCTTAGTTTGTTCACTTTAAATATACTGACGGGTCAAAGGCCAGGTTGTGGATGAAGTGGCGGAGGTCGTTGTCGGATACGACGATGTGGATTTTATGATTGCCGTCTTCGACCGTGGAGAGGTCTATGGTGTAGGGCTCGATGGGGCGGCCTTCCATGTTCGCGAAGACGACGATAGTCGGGGTCTCCGTTTTGCCGAAGGCACTCTTCTTGACGATGCCGAAGCCGTAGTCCGTCTTGAGGATCGTGCCGACGGGGTAGAGGGCCACGTTGTTGAAGAAGAGGTTCAGCAGCTTGGGATCGAACTGGCCGCGGATGACGTTGCACATGATGTTGTGGGCGACATTTGGCGTGTAGGCCTTTTTATAGGGACGCTCACTCGTGAGGGCGTCGTAGACGTCGGCGATGGCGACGATCTTGGCGTAGCGATGGATTTCCTCATCCTTCAGCCCGCGCGGATAGCCGCTGCCGTCGATATGTTCGTGATGCTCGGAGGCGATGGCGGAGAGCAGGGCGGTGTGGGGCAGCATGTTTTCCATTTCGTGGATGCGCTGGGCCCCGCGCAACGGATGGGCCTTGATGACCGCGAATTCTTCATCGGTGAGACCAGTGTTCTTCGTCAGGATTTCCTCCGGGATGGCAATCTTGCCGAGATCGTGCAGCAGCGCGCCGAGTGTAAGAATCTGCAGGTCTTTTTTCGTGTAGTGGCAGAGCATGCCCAGCATGGAGGAGAGGATGGCCACATTGACGCTGTGGCCGAAGGTATAGGTGTCATGCAGGCGGATGTCCGT
>DEDT01000023.1:1359-5246 GCA_002350105.1 Selenomonadaceae bacterium UBA2897
GCGACGTCTTCCATCATGTCGACGTCGAGGTGGCCGTCCTGCTCCGTCGTCTGGAAAGCATGATAGACGTGCTTGATGGCATTGGCGCGTGTTTCCTCGGCGACGATGTCATCCGGCGGCAGCAGCTGGAAGTCGGGGTCTGATGTGGTCACCGTGACCGTGGGGATACCGACTTTTTCCAGCTGGTGGATATATCCTTTTGTGATGGGCTGGCCTTTGACGAGATAACTGGCACCGCGCTGATTGAAGATGCTTTGGGCCAGGATCATGCCTTGCTTGAGTTTCTTTACCGGTAAACATAGCACAGGTATACCCCCGTTTGATTTATGGAATAATACTTACCTTCTATCATAACTTATTTTTGCTGAAATGAAAAGGAAGAATTGCCCTAGACGGGTATCTTTGCTATACTATGTAAGTTAGGTCTTTCGTAGAGTATTTTACAGGAGATTGAGAAAATGCGAAGCAGGCGCAAGAGAAGGCGCAGTTATACATATATCTGGCGGGCCATGGCCGTATTGCTGGTGGTGACCGTAGTGGGCCTGGGCATTTACTTTGGCATGCAGCAGCGTCACCGGCATCAGGCCATCGATGCAGTGACCGGCCAGGCTGTGACGACCAACGTCGTGCACGTCATGATCATGGGCGTGGATAGCCGTGACGACGATGTGGGACGCAGTGATACCTTGATGGTGGCCGCACTGGATACAGAGCGGCATAAGGCGGCCCTGCTCTCGATTCCGCGCGATACGCGCGTGCCCATCGAGGGGCATGACTACGACAAAATCAACCACGCCTATGCCTTCGGTGGGCACAAGCTTTCCCAGCAGACGGTAGAGAAGTTGCTCGGCGTGCCGATGGATCACTATATCATCGTGAATACGAAGGCGTTCCCGAAGCTCATCGATGCCATCGGTGGCGTGGATATCAACGTTGAGAAGCGCATGCACTATGAGGATCCCTGGGACGATGATGGCGGTCTCGTGATCGATCTCTATCCGGGCGAGCAGCATATGGATGGCAAGAAGGCCATCCAGTACGTGCGCTACCGCGACGGCGAGGGCGATATCGGCCGTATCGGGCGCCAACAGAAGTTCATGAAGGCCGTGCTGAAGAAAATGGTCAGCCCGGAGATCCTGCCGAAACTGCCGAATATCATCAAGACGGCGAGCACGGTCATCAAGACGGATATGAGCGTGACGGAGCTGCTCGATTTCGCGCAGCAGATGAAAGCGATTCACGACAACGGCCTCGAGGCGAAGATGGTGCCGGGCCGTCCAGCCTATCTGAAGGATATCAGCTACTGGATTCCCGACATTACTGACCTGCGCGAACTCATGCGCACGGAGCTTGGCCTCGAGCTTTCGGATGAGGAAGCGGAAAAGAATCAGGCCGATGAAGATGCCTACAACGCGAAGCTGCCGGAGGGCATCAACATGGGCGATAAGAGCAGCGGCCCGGCGAGCGAAGCCGAGGAACAGAAAGAAGAAAAGGAAACGGAGCCGCTCAAGCCGCAGGAGATCCGCGTCATGGTCATCAACGACAGCGGCATCAACGGCGCGGGCGCGGAGGTCGCAGGCATCCTGCAACGCAAAGGCTTCATCATCTCCAATGTGGAGACGGGCCGCACGAATTCGCGTGAGAAGACGACGATTACGACTTCGACGCGCAATACGGATGTCTTCTATGGCATGCCGTTCCCCTGTGTGATCATGGATGGCGGCAGCCGTAATCAGGCGGTCGTGCATATCGGCCTTGACTATGGCCATACGGGCAGAAAGTAAGGTGAATCACAGGTGTCGATGATGAAGGTGACGGGGCTCAGCAAGAGCTTCGGCATCCATGAACTCTTCCACGATGTCACGTTTGAGGTGGCGAAGGGCGAGAAAGTCGGCTTTGTCGGCGTGAACGGCGCGGGCAAGACGACGCTCATGCGCTGCCTCATGGGGCAGGAGGAGTACGACGGCGGCAGCGTCCAGTGGGACAGCAACGATACGATTGGCTATGTGGAGCAGCAGGCGGATTTCGCGCCCGGCACGCTTTGGGATGAATTCCAGCGGGCCTTCGATGATATCATCGCGCTCGGCGCGCGCAAGCGCACGCTGGAGCTGCAGTTGAAGGAAACGCAGGACGAGGAAAAGCTGGCCGAGTACAGCAAGGTCATGAACCGCTTTGAAAGCCTCGGCGGCTACGACTACGAGAGCCGCATCCGCCGCGTGGCCTATGGCCTCGGCTTCACCGAGGAAGACTTTCAGAAGGATGTACAGCATTTCTCCGGTGGGCAGAAGACGCGCATCACACTGGCGAAAGCGCTCATGCGTGAGCCGGATTTCCTCTTCCTCGATGAGCCAACGAATCACCTCGATATCCACATGATCGAGTGGCTGGAACAGTTCCTGCAGAACTACCATGGCGGCGTGCTTATCATTTCGCATGACCGCTATTTCCTCGATAAAGTGGCGACGAAGATTCTCGAGCTTGACCACAAGACCGTGACGACCTACGAGGGTAATTACACGTACTTTATGCGCGTGAAGACCCAGCGCCGCGCGGCACTGCAGTCGGCCTACGCGAAGCAGCAGGAGCATATCAGGAAGACCGAGGAATACATCCGCAAGTACAAGGCGGGCATCAAGAGCAAGCAGGCGCGCGGCCGCCAGAGCCAGCTGAACCGGCTGGAGCGCATCGTGCTGCCGCCGGAGGATGCCTCGTTCAACTACTTTGCCTTTCATAAGCCCGAGGAATGCGCCCAGCGCGTGGCCGAGCTGGAGGATGTCTCCATGACCTTCGGTCAGCATCAGATCTTCGAGCATCTGGACCTGCTCATCCGCAAGGGTGACGGCGTGGCGCTGGTCGGCCCCAACGGCGCGGGCAAGACGACGCTGCTGCGCATCCTCGTGGGCGAGCTGGAGTCCCCCACGGGCCGCGTGAAGATCGGCAGCCGCGTGAAAATCGGTTATTTCTCCCAGCAGCACGAAGGCCTGCATATGGAGAATACGATTCTCGAGGAGCTGAACTTCGAGTTCGGCATCAATGAGGAGCAGGCGCGCAAGTACCTCGGTGCGTTCCTCTTCCATGGCGATGACGTCTACCGCCGCATCGGCGATTTGTCGGGCGGCGAGCAGTCGCGTGTGGCTTTCCTCAAGCTCATGCTGACGGGCGCGAACTTCCTCGTGCTCGATGAGCCGACGAACCATCTGGACATCCCGGCCTGCGAGGCCATTGAGGAAGCGCTCATGGCCTATCCGGGCACATTCCTCGCCGTGTCCCATGACCGCTACTTCCTCGACAAGGTTGCGAACTGCACGCTGGAGCTTACGGACGGTGTGCTCACGGAGTATTCGGGCAACTACAGCTACTACCTGATGAAAAAGGAAATGGCGGCGGAGGAACAGGCGGAAGCAGAGGCCGAGGCGGAAAAAGAGCGCAAGGTACAGGCGGCGCGGGAGAAGGAAAAGGCCCGCAAGGCCGCGCACAAGGCGCAGGAGCAGAATAAAGCGCAGCAAACGGCCGCTCAGGCGGCCGAACAGCAGGCAAAGGCAGAGGCGGCTGAACGTGGCCGCATCCAGAGCCTGAGCGATGCGAAACGCGAAGAGCTCATTCAGCGTGCCGAGGCAGAGATTGTCATGGCGGAAGCTGAGCTCAAGGGGCTGGAGGTCGAGATGAACGACCCGGCGCTGCAGCAGGATCCCGTGCGCAGCCAGCAGATCGCCGAGGCCTATGCGCAGAAAGAGCAGGAAATCCAGCAGCGCTATGAGAAATGGGAACGCTTGACGGAGGCGTGAGCAGATGAGAGAGGACGCCGTGCAGCAATCGCTGTTTGCGGAGCAGACGGGCGAGGAAAACCTCACCGGACTCGTGGACAGCATCATCTTTGCCAGCGATAA
>DEDT01000023.1:5351-67936 GCA_002350105.1 Selenomonadaceae bacterium UBA2897
CCGCGCTTTGGCCTGCAGTTCAAGGCCACAGGCATGGTCATGGAGTCCCCGACCAATGTGGCGGGCATCGAGCGTTTTCTCGGCTCTGGCCACATCGCAGGGCTCGGTCCCGTGCGCGCGCGTCGTATCGTGCAGAAGTTCGGCGAAGATACGCTGCGCATCATCGAGGAGCAGCCGCACCGCCTCACCGAGGTCGAGGGCATCAGCAAGAAGACCGCGGACAAGATCGTGGCTTCCTATCATGAGCAGTCAGAGCTGCGGGAAGTGATGCTTTGGCTGGAGAGCCACGGCATCTCGGGCACGCTGGCCGGCGCCATCTACGAGCGCTACAGCTCGTTTGCGCTGGAGGTGCTGGAGCACCATCCCTACCAGCTGGCACAGGAGGTGCAGGGCATCGGCTTCAATACGGCCGATACCATCGCCGCCAGTCTAGGCATCGGCAAGGAGGACGACAGCCGCATCGCGGCGGGCATCGGCTATGCACTGCAGCAGATTGCCATGGACGGCCATTGTTGCATCCTCGAGGGGCCGTTGGCCGACAAGGCCGCGAAGCTGCTCGGCGTCGCGCGTGGCGAGGTGCTGTCTGTGATGCATACGGAGCTGGAGTCTGGTCGTCTGCTCGTGGAGGATGTACGCCCTGAACCGCTCATCTATCCACCCTATCTCTATCGGGCAGAAGAGCAGGTGGCGGTACGCCTGCGCGAAATCCAGCAGGAGGCCGAGCCACTCCTGGTGGCCAATCCGGAGCGCAAGGTCGACCGCTGGGCGGACAAAGCGGGTATTGCGCTCTCGGCAGGGCAGCGCGAGGCCCTCGTCGCCGTACTGCAAAACGGCGTCTTCGTGCTCACGGGCGGCCCCGGTACGGGCAAGACGACCGTCGTGCGCGGCATGATCGACCTCTTGAAGGCACAGGGGCTCTCCATCCTGCTCGGCGCTCCCACGGGCCGTGCGGCCAAGCGCATGGCCGAGGCAACGGGCCGTAAGGCCATGACTGTGCACCGCCTGCTGGAAGCGCAGGGCGGTGCGGGTGGTAGCATGTTCGCGCGGGACGAGGACGACCCACTGGACGCCGATGTCGTCATCCTCGACGAAGTCTCGATGATGGATATCGTGCTCATGCAGCACTTCCTCGCGGCGGTGCCGCAGGGCTGCCATATCATCCTCGTGGGCGATGTGGACCAGCTGCCGTCCGTGGGGCCCGGCTCCGTGCTGCAGGATATCCTGCGCTCGGGCGTCATTCCCAGCGTCTGCCTCACGGAGATTTTCCGCCAGGGCGAGGGCAGTGAGATCGTGCTGGCCGCGCATGCCATCAATGCGGGGCGCGCGCCGCAGTGCAGCGAGGCGGGGGACTTCCGCTTCCTCGCGCTGCCGGATGCCGAGGCCGCCGCCAAGCGTATCGTGCAGCTCTGCACGCGGGATCTGCCCGCTCAGGGCTATCATCCGCTGACGGATGTGCAGGTGCTTTCGCCGATGCACGCGCAGGTCTGCGGTGTGGACAATTTGAATAAGCTCTTACAGGCGGCACTCAATCCACCGTCTCCGGCGAAAGCGGAGTTCAGCAACAGTAGCCGTGCCTTTCGCCTCGGCGACAAGGTGCTGCAGACGAAGAACAATTACCAGAAACAGGTCTTTAACGGCGACGTCGGCCTCATCACGGCCGTAGAGCCGGACCATATCACGGTGCAGTTCGGTGAGCTCGCTGTGGACTATGAGAAATCGGAACTTCTGGAGCTCACGCTGGCCTATGCCATGAGCGTGCATAAGAGTCAGGGCAGCGAGTACCCGGTGGTGCTGCTGCCCCTCGTGCCGGGCCACCGCATCATGCTGCAGCGCAACCTGCTCTACACGGCGGTGACGCGCGCGAAGAAGCTGGTCATCCTGCTGGGGTCTCGGCGGGCGCTCAATACGGCCGTGGATAACGACCGCACGCGTAAGCGCTACACACTGCTGGCCGAGCGCCTGCACGGCGACTTAGGGAAACACGGATGAAATCGCTAGCCCATCTTGCCGCATCTTTTTCGTCTGGTCGTCGTCAGTGGCTCTCGACATAGCAGCGCTATGCCTTCGAGCTACTTCCTAGTCCAGACAAAAAATCTACGACAATCTGAACCAGCTCAATTCATCAGCGTTTCCTTAGGTGAAGGCTGAGCAAAGGAGGCAGACGATGGCGGAAAAGGTATGGACGGATGTGCCGAAAGTGCTCACGGTCGCGGGCAGCGACAGCAGCGGCGGCGCGGGCGTGCAGGCGGATCTCAAGACGCTGCTGGCTCACGGCGCCTACGGCATGAGCGTCATCACGGCGCTCACGGCGCAGAATACGACGGGCGTGCTGGCCGTGCAAGAGGTGACGCCGGACTTTCTCGCGGCGCAGTTTCGCGCGGTCTTCGAGGATATCCGCCCCGATGCGGTCAAGGTCGGCATGGTGAGCTCGCCAGCGCTCATCGAGGTCATCGCGGACTCGCTGCAGCATGATGAAGCGCAGCATATCGTGGTCGATCCCGTCATGGTGGCGACCTCAGGCGCTTCACTGCTGGCGCCCGAGGCGGTGCAGGTACTCACACAGCGCTTGCTGCCGCTGGCGGAGGTCATCACGCCGAACCTGCCGGAGCTCGCGGCGTTGACGGGCCTCACCGTCGACGGCCGTGAGGCCATGGTTGAGGCAGCGCGCCAGCTGCAGGCAAGGCTGGGCGTGAGCGTGCTGGCCAAGGGGGGGCATTTGGCAGAGACGGCCGATGACCTTTTGCTGACGGCGGACGGTCCGTATTGGCTGCCTGCGGAGCGCGTGGACAATCCCGATACGCATGGCACGGGATGCACGCTCTCCAGTGCCATTGCCGCGAACCTGGCCAAAGGGCTTTCGCTTTACGAGGCCGTGCGGCAGGCCAAGGCGTACCTTACGGGGGCGTTGCGGGCGGGCCTGCATCTCGGCCATGGCTCGGGCCCGCTCAATCATGCTTTTGCCATATCGAAATTCCACGATGAAGATAGGAGATAACAATAGATGTTTTGGCGTCATCAAGGCGGATTAATCAAGGGGCTTTGCCTGACGGGCAGCCTGCTATGGGGGCTGACGGGCTGGGCGGCCGCAACGGCGGGATCGCAGCTGAAGAGTCGGCCGGTGCCGACGGTTTCGGCGGCACCCGCGAAGGAGAAAGCGCCGCAACCGCTGCTGAAGTCCGTGCGCCTGACCTGGCCTGTCGTGCCGGGAGCCGTGCAGTATCAGGTGGTATTGCTGAAATCTGCAGCGGATACGTCGGCGAATATCGTGCTGACGCGGGATCAGGTCTTCACGAATGGTGTAGACCTCGACCTGTCCGCGTACGGCAGCGCGGCCTCGGAATTCTATTGGAAGGTCTGCCCGCTGGACTATCAGGGCAAGGCTATCGGCAGTTTCACGGAGCCGCAGCCCATGTCTGGTGCCTCTGTGACGATCAATCCGACATCACCGTTGCCCACGACGCAGTTCGATCAGATGGATTATACGCCGCTCTACCCCGTGTACTCCTGGGTGCCGATGGCTGGCGCGAAGCAGCACGAGGTGCAGGTCTGGCGCGAGAAGAACTTCGGCGATGACCTGATCCGCACGCTGCAGGCGGGCGAGTACGACTACTATGAGGATGGCGGCTATACGGTGCCGGGGCAATATTACTGGCGCGTGCGCTCACTGGATGCTTCGGGCAATCCCGCCTCAGAATGGTCGACCAAAATGCATTTCCGGGTGAAGCCGGATGCACCGATTGCGGCGCTCGGCGACAGCATCACCCATGGCGGCGGCGTGATGAGCGTGCCGCCCGGCTATACGCTGTATGACTGGGAGACCTACTCGCAGGTGCCCGTGAAGAATCTGGGCTACAGTGGCAATACGACGGCGGACATGATCGAGCGTTTCGATCGGGACGTTTTGCCATTCCACCCCAAGGTTCTCGTAATCATGGGCGGTGTCAACGATTATCGTGCGGGTACGCTGGGCTGGACGACGGTGCAGAATCTGGCCACGCTGCGCAATAAGTGCAATGCCTACGGCATCATTCCGGTATTCATGACCGTGACGCCGATCAATCCGTCCCTGTTCTCCCGGGCAGGCATCGAGCAGCCGCCCTTTGACTGGCAGGTGCATCAGCAATACATCAACGCCTGGATCATGGGGCAGAAATACGCCGTCGATGTCTCGACCATGCTCACGGATGGCGCGGGCAACCTGCGCCGCGACTATACGACCGATGGTCTGCATCCCGACTATTTCGGCAAGAAATACATTGGCGAGACCATCGGCCACTATCTGGCCCGGCATTTTCCCTGGGTGACAAGCAAGCTGACGAAAAAACAGCCGTAAGAGGCCTTGTTGACGGACTTTTCAGATAACAATCAGGTGCAGGCGTTATCCTGTAGCAAAGAGGAATCACCAAACAGGCTGGAGCTTTTGGCAACCGTTTAGCGAAATCTTGGGAGGTAATCTCATGTCGAAGAAAATCAAGGCACTGCTCGTGCTGCTGGTGCTCGTGCTGGCGGCAGCCGGGGCCAGTGCCTATGCCTATCAGGCGGAGCGCACGCCGGAGTATGCGCTGGAGCAGCTGGGCATGGCGGTGACGAAGCGTGATGGCGATGCTGTGGCCCGCTACGTGAATATCGATAGCGTCGTCACGCAGGCCTACGATGAGAGCACGCAGCTCCTGGCGCAGGATATCGTGCATCTGCACCAGCTGTATCCCAAGGACTGGTTCTTTCGCCACGATACGGCCTTCATGAAGGACTATATCGCGGGGCGGCGCGACGACGACCTCGTGTTCATCCATCGCTGCCTGGAATTCTGCGGCGACGAGAACCTCACCCCCATCGGCCTGCGCGATGGCCAGGCGAAATGGCTCTCCGATGAAGCCGTGAAATTCCGCGATAACTACACGGTGCGCATCGATGACATCCGCACGCAGGGCAAGACCGCAGAGGCCGTGCTCGTCTTCACGGGCAAGGACACGGACTACGGCCGCCTCGTGCCGGAGCTCACAGCGAAGGTCGAGCTCACGCAGCAAAATGATGGCCACTGGCAGATCCAGCGCTTCACGAACGTAAGCGACATGTTCTACCCGTTCGTCAAGGGCATCGAAGACTACTGGACGCTGCAGGGCTGGCAGTAAAATCCTATCATAGAGCAAAGGGGTATGTCAGGAAAGTGGCATACCCTTTTTTTTATGCCTGACCGTAGGTAGCGAGGGGAGAAAGATTTTTCTTTGGCGGCAGGATTTTCCTTCCTTGTGGTGTAATTATACACTATGAAAGCATAACGAATAATTGACATAAAATTTAAATAGCTCACCACACTGCGAATAAATTATGTCAATTTGGAAATTGTGCGCTTCATGGGATGATGAAAATGGATGCGAATTAGGAGGGTTTGGCTATGTCCAAAGAGATTACACGCCGCCAGTTTATCATCGGCGCGGCGGCCGCCGGCGTCGTGCTGGGCACGGGCGGGATGTTTGTCTGGAAGGGACACAATATCCCGGCACCGGTACGGCGCGGCGACGTGACCTACGATGTGCTGATCATCGGCAGCGGCGGCGCAGGGATGCGCGCGGCCCTGGCTGCCATGGCGAAGGATAAGAACCTGAAGGTGGGTGTCATGACGAAGCTTCCGCCGACGCGCTCGGCCTCGACGATGGCGCAGGGCGGCATGAACGGCGTCACGGGTGTCGGCACGAATGTCAAGGATACGCCGGATCTGCATGCCTACGATACCATCAAGGGCGGCGCATGGCTGAACGATCAGGATGCTGTGGAGTTCTTCGCTGAGCAGGCGGGCAAGACGATCTGTGAGATGGACTACATGGGCTATCCGTACAACCGCGACAAGGAAGGCTACTTCCATCAGCGCAAGATGGGCGGTTCCTCGCAGCCGCGCGCGGCCTACTACATGGACCGCGCGGGGCACGCGATGGTGCATACGCTGTTTGAGCAGTGCCTCAAGCAGAACGTCGATTTCATCTCCGAGTGCCAGATGCTCGAAATCTGCATGGGCGGTGAGGATAAAAAGCAGCTCAATGGCGTCATCGCGCTCGATATGCGCACGGGCAACATCCTCGGCATTCCGGCCAAGAGCGTGCTCATCGCGACGGGCGGCTATGGCCGTGCCTATTGGATCCGCACTTCGAATCCTTACAGTTCCACGGGCGACGGCATCGTGGCCGGCATGAACATCGGCATCCCGTTCAAGGATCCGGAGATGGTGCAGTTCCATCCGACGGGCCTTGCGGTCAACGGCGTGCTGCTCTCCGAGTCCAGCCGCTCCGAGGGCGCGCAGCTCAAGAACAAAGACGGCGAGCGCTTCATGGAGAAATACGATCCGCAGCGCATGGAGCTCTCTACGCGCGATATCGTCGCGCAGTCCATCGCGAAGGAGATGGAGGAAGGCCGCGGCGTCGGCGAAGGTATCAGCGCCGGTGTCTACCTCGATTTCACCGTGATCAAGCCGGAGCGCGTCCACGCGGTGCTGCAGCAGGTCTTTGATCTGTCATTGCATTTCGCCGGTGTCGATATCACGAAGGAGCCCGTGCTCATCGCGCCGACCTGCCATTACTCCATGGGCGGACTGGAGATGGCGGACTTCCATACGGGCGAGACGCGCGTGCCGGGCGTCTATACGGCGGGCGAGTGCAGCTGCGTCTCCGTACACGGCGCGAACCGCCTAGGTGCCAACTCCCTCTCCGAAGTGCTGGTCTTCGGCAAGGTCGCTGGTGAGGGTGCGGCCGACTATGCGAAAGGCCATGACTACAAGGGCTCACAGGAAGACCTCAAGGCGGCCTGCAAGAAGTGGTCGGATACCTTCGAGGAAGTGACGCATCGCGAGCATGTCGGCAACCGCACGGTGCCGGAGATCCGCAACGACATGGTTAACACCATGTGGTATAAATGCGGCGTCTTCCGCACGGAATCCCAGCTGCAGGAGGCCGCGCAGGAGCTCGCGAAGCTCACGGAGGAGTACAAGCACGTCTACGTCGGCGACTCCTCGCACGTCTACAATACGGCCTTCGAGCAGTATTTCGAGCTCGGCAACCTGCTGCAGGTCTCGCACGCCATCGTACAGGGCGCCATCGCCCGTAAGGAGAGCCGCGGCGGCCATTTCCGCCGTGATTTCCCGAAACGCGACGACCAGAACTTCCTCAAGCATACGTTGATCTTCAAGCAGCCGGACGGCCAGTACAAAGCTGAGTACAAGGATGTCGTCATCACGAAGTTCCCGCCCAACGCACCGAAGCCGCAGGCGAAGTAAGAGAAGGGAAGTAAGGATATGTACGCAAAACTGAGGATTCACCGTTTTGTCGAGGGCAGGAAATGGAAGCAGGACTACACGGTCGAAGTCAAGACCGGCATGACCATCCTGGAAGCCCTCATCGCCATCAAGGAGCAGCAGGATCCGACCCTTTCCTTCACGAGTTCCTGCCGTTCCAGCATCTGCGGTGCCTGCGCCGTGCGCGTCAATGGCAATGCCGTGCTGGCCTGCGAGACGCTGGTGTCTGACCAGCTCGCGACCTATGACACGAACGTGCTGACCATCGAGCCGCTGGGGAACTTCGAGGTCATCCGCGACCTCGTCGTGAACTGGGATCCGAAATTCGACCGCATGAAGAAAATCGACCCGGCCGTGGAGCCGAAGGACGAGTTCAGCCCGGAAGAGGGTTGCCGTCAGTCGCCGGAGGATTTCGAGAAATACAAGAAATATGCGCTATGCATCCTATGTGGTTCCTGTGTCTCTGAGTGCAACAAGAACAGCCTGAACCAGAAGGACTTCCTCGATCCCTTCGCTTTCGTCAAAGGCGAGAAAATTGTCTCCGATTCGCGCGACAAGAGCCCGAAAGAACACCTCAGGCGCATCGTCGATGCCGGTCTCTGGGCCTGCTTCAACTGTGAGGAATGCACGGCGAAATGCCCGAAGGGCCTCGACCCGGCCGGTGCCATTGAGAAGCTGAAAGCCGAGACCTTCAAGTACGGTCTCGCGGACAACGTCGGCGCGAAGCATGCCAAGGCCATTTACGACGATATCCAGGAGTCCGGCACGCTGGATGAGAGCAAGCTGAACATCAAGTCGGAGGGCTTCCTCAAGGCGGGCACACGCGCGCCGATGGGTATCCGCCTCATGGCGACGGGCAAGCTGGACCCCATGGCCTCGCATCCGGTCAATCCGGAAATCGCCACCATCAAGAAGATTGTACAGATTGCCGAGCAGGCATCGAAGGAGGGCTAACTGATGAAATTTGCATTATTCCCGGGCTGCGTGCTGGACGGCGCCGCGGCCGAGGCGAGAACCTCCCTCCTGAAAGTCTGCGGGCGTCTGGGCATCGAGCTGGAGGAAATCAAGAATTGGACCTGTTGCGGTGCTTCGCATGCGCAGGGCGTCAACGACCTCGCGGCGCTTGCCATCAACGCGCGCAACATCTCCATCGCCGAGCACATGGGCCTCGATATCATGACCGTCTGCAACACCTGCACGCTGCAGCTGCGCACGGCGAAATACCGTCTTGACCATGACGCCAAGCTCAAGGAAAAGGTCAACGGCATCCTGCAGGAGGCCGGTCATCCCTATGCGTATAAAGGCACAAGCAAGATCACGCATTTCCTCTGGGTGCTTGACGAGCATCCGGAGCTACTGGAGGGCAATATCCTTCCCGAGGGACTCAACGGTGCGCGGGTGGCATGTTACTACGGCTGCCATATCCTGCGTCCGGAGGAGGTTATGGACCACGGCAGCGACCGCTATCCCGAGTACTTCGAGCGCCTTGTGCGCCGCCTCGGCGGCCAGCCGGTCTGGTTCGATGCGAATCGCCTCTGCTGCGGCTTCCACGCGCAGTTCGGCGCGGAGGATGACGTGATGAAGCGCACGGGCCAGATCGTGAAGAGTGCGGGCAAGGCCCGTGCCGAGCTCATCGCGACGCCATGCCCGCTCTGCCAGATGCAGCTCGATATGTACGAGCCGGAGGGCCGCGACGCCATCGGCGACACGACGCAGATGCCGATCTTGCACCTGCAGCAGCTCGTCGGGCTCGCTATGGGCATGAGCAAGGCCGATATCGGTTTCGACCGTCATGTCTCGGGCAAGCTGCAGCTGAAACTGGGCTGAAATAGCAAGTTGTAAAATCGCATACGAAAAACCGCATGGTATCTTCCCTGATTCCCATGCGGTTTCTTTTTGCGACAACGCCAGCTCATCATTTTCCATACATGACCACTGGCGGACGGCGCTGTAGGGGCCGTCATCCCTGGCAAAGAATGAATGATTGCACTGACACCGGCTGAGCCTTTTCTTGACGGGCGGCGCCGTTCTAAGACAATGGCTGCGGTATCTCTCGCAAATCCGTGGTTCATTATACCTCATAATCGTTTACAGAAAAAGAGGGTAAATCCTTTTTTTAATAATATTTAACACCAATGCATTTTTAATGGGACTTACCGTTTAGGACAATGCTCCCGCTATACCGGTTGACTATATAACTATATAACGTATACTGCCAGCGTAAGGGAAGAGCTTCAAACATTCGATGGTGACTAACTTACAGGCATATGGTGGAGGTCTTGCTATAATTAAAGATGAAATCGATCAGCAACAGGAGGGAAAACGATGGCGATTCAAACGGATATCCTGATTCTCGGGGCGGGCCCTGCGGGTGTGTCGGCGGCGCTCTATGCACGGCGCAGCGGCATGCAGGTAACGGTGCTCAGCAAGGGCCCGGGTACGAGTAACCTCGACAAGGCGCATCTCATCGAGAACTACTATGGCTTTGCGGAGCCCATCAGCGGCGCGGAGCTGGAGAAGCGAGGCATCGCGGGGGCAGAACGCCTCGGCGTAACGTTCGCGGTGGCTGAGGTCATGGGCCTGCGCCTCAACGATAGGATGACGGGCTACATCGTGGAGACGAATGGCGAGACCTATGAGGCACCAGCGGTGGTGCTGGCCGCCGGTGTCAGCCGCGTGAGCCTGCCCATCCCGGGCCTGAAGGAGCTGGAAGGGCATGGCGTGAGCTACTGCGCGATCTGCGATGCCTTTTTCTATCGCGGCAAGAGCGTGGCTGTGCTCGGCGGCGGCGAGTACGCGCTGCATGAGGCGCAGGTTTTGCTGCCCCATGTGAAAGAACTCCATATCCTGACCAATGGCGAGGAGTCGCAGGCAGACTTTCCCGTGCCGATGCAGGTGCACACGGCGCAGGTTGAGGCCATTGCGGGCGAGCAGCGCGTGAGCGGCGTGAAGTTCGCGGACGGCTCAGAGCTCGCCGTGGACGGTGTCTTTGTGGCACTCGGCACGGCGGGCAGCACAGCGCTCGCGCGCAAGGCCGGTGCGATGCTCGCGGGCAACAGCATCAAGGTCGATGCGACGATGGCGACGAATATGCCGGGCCTCTTCGCGGCGGGCGACAACACGGGCGGCCTGCTGCAAGTGGCCAAGGCCGTCTACGAGGGTGCGCAGGCCGGCCTTTCGGCGGTGAAGTACGTGCGCCAGCAGCGGGCGGCGAAGTAAGCGGCTGGCACTTTTTCTGCATTTCACGACGAAAAAGTGCATTCTACGCCACTTTTCGCCCTGAAGAAGTCTTTATATGCTATGGTATATGCTATAGTATAGCTGTAAAGAGGAGGTTCCCATGAATTACAAATGATTCGTATGGAATATTTGTAGAGCTTAAAACTCCATGAGAAGGGGGCGGAAAGAGTTGATACTCCATTGGCAAAAAGGCAAAAGTTTACTCTGTGTCTGTGTGTTGGCACTTACTCTCGGCGCGCCACTGCCGACAGCCTGCCCCGTCACGTATGCGGCTGAGGGGGAGCCGACAGAGGCTGAGATTGAGGCATATATGGACGAGCTCGTCAACCTGGCGGGCGATGCCGTCAAATCCGTATTGCAGAGCGGCACATCTCTAGCATCACCGGACATCAAGGCGCAAGTGAAGTCAGCGATATGGCGGCTGGCGAAGGAAAGAGGCTTTGAAGACCTGACCGACGAAATGGTCAGCGACCTGGCCGACGGCGTCATCGGCGTGGCCTGGGAGGTTTTCCCCTCGGGAAAACTTGAGCCTGAGAACAATGGCAGCGGCTCCTGCAGCGACGGCAGCCAGGATGGTGGCTCAGGCTGCAACAGCAGCTCGCCCAGCCATAATGGCGCAGCGGGCGGCAATGCATCCACAGGCAATGGCACGGCACAGCAGCCAGCGGCCGACAGCAGCTACGCACAGGCCGTATTGGCTGAGGTGAACCGCAACCGGCAGGAGCAGGGAATGGACCCGCTCGTGCTGTCCGACGACCTTTGCTACGATGCCGACATCCGGGCGCAGGAAATCGTCACGGAGTTCTCCCATACCCGCCCCGACGGTTCATCCTGCTTCTCGGTTATCCAGGGCAGCTACAGAAAAGTGGCCGAAAACATCGCTGCTGGCCACGCTACGGCGAAAGAGACCGTAGAACAATGGATGAATTCTCCCGGCCACCGTGCGAATATTCTCGATCCGGAACTCACGGAACTCGGCGTCGGTTACTGCTATCAGCCAGGTTCAGAATACCAATACTATTGGGTGCAGCTCTTCCGCACCAGATAACAATACGCTATAGCCGACATGCTAAAAGAATATTGAAAACAGCCTGAGGCAGCATCTTCCTGTTACCTCAGGCTGTTTTATTCAATCAATGATCAAAGCTCTACGGGCACGGGGACGAGGACTTCCTTGCCCTGCACATGGCTGAAGTTCGCGCTGGTGAGGTCGGTGAGGGCCGTGAGCAGGGATTCGACCCGTGCGGGCTCGACCTGCAGGGGCAGGGTTACCTGCTCCGTGTAGCAGGGCTCGCCGCAGCGGATCGCGTGGGCGCGCAGGTAGTTCTGCACGGTGGCAAGCAGGCTGTAGTCGAGCGTGATCCCGACCTCCTGCAGTGGCGTCATCTGCAGCATCTGCGCGGCCTGCAGGCCCAGCACGGCGCTGTGGCTGTAGGCGCGGATGAGGCCGCCCGCGCCGAGCTTGATGCCACCGAAGTAGCGCGTGACGACGACGACGATATCAGTGAGCTGATTCTGTTTGATGGCTTCGAGGATGGGATTCCCCGCCGTGCCGCCCGGCTCGCCGTCGTCGTTCGATTTCTGCAGGCGGGCGTCGGGCCCGAGCACCCAGGCCGAGCAGTTGTGGCGGGCGTCGTAGTATTTTTTCTTCATGGCCGTGACGAAGGCGCGGGCCTCGTCCTCGCTCTCTACATGCTGGAGATGCGTGATAAATTTCGATTTTTGGATTTCGTAGTGCGCCGCAAGCTCTGGTGCGGTCACAGCAATCGTGCGGTATGCTTCCATATTTTGCCTCTCTTTCTGCTCCTTCTATTATAAGGGGGTACACGGCGGAAAAAAAGTCGTTTCCTCAGGAAAATAAAAGTAGTATTTTCTCGCTATTTGTAGTATCCTTGTAGCAGTTAATTCTTCTACAAAATGAAGCGCCGCGGATGGCTTTTGCTACAAATCACAAAGAGAAGCGGAGCTGGGAAGGTTGTGTTATTAAGGCCATGCACGAAGGGAAAATGAATCGGGGACTCAAGAACCGTCAGCTGCAGCTGATGTCGCTCGGTGGCGTCATCGGCAGCGGCTACTTCCTCGGTACGGGTTATGTGCTCGAAAAGGCGGGGCCGGCGGCCATCGTGTCGTATTTACTGGGGGGCATCATCGTCTTCTGCGTGATGCTCTGTCTGGCGGAGCTGGCGGTGGAGATGCCGGTCTCCGGCTCTTTTGTCACCTATGCGAAGGAACATATATCTTCCACATGGGCATGCGGTGTCGGCTGGGCCTACTGGCTGAACTGGATCGCCTATGTGCCGTCGGAAATGATCGCGGCGGGCATCATCATGCATCACTTCGTGCCTGGCATTGGCCAGCTCTGGTGGGCCGTGCTCTTCGGCCTCATCATCACGCTCGTCAACCTGTTTCACGTGGATAAGTTCGGCGAGTGCGAGTTCTGGCTCTCGCTCATCAAGGTCGTGGCGCTCGTGGCCTTTTCCGTTGTGGCCGCGCTCATCTGCTTCGGCCTGATCGGCGATGCGGGCTATCTCGGCTCGACGATCCTTTTGGGCAGCGGCGGCTTCGCGCCCATGGGCTGGGAGAGTATCTTCCTTACGATGGTCATCATCCTCGTTAACTTCCAGGGCACGGAGATCATCGGCCTCGCGGCGGGCGAGTGCGAGAATCCGGAGAAAAGCATCCCCATTGCGGTGCGTAACGTGACCTGGCGCATCATCGGCCTCTATATGATCCCGATTGCGCTGCTCATCTCCGTGCTGCCCTGGGATCAGGCGGGCCTCACGGAGAGCGTCTTCGCCACGGCGATGGTGCAGTACGGCCTCGACAAGTTCGCGGCGTTCTTCGGCTTCGTCGTGCTCACGGCTGCCATTTCCTGCTCGAACTCCGGCCTCTACGGCGCGGCGCGCGCCCTCTACGGCCTCGCGAAGCTCAATATGGCACCGCGCCCGCTCGCGCACCTGAGCAAGAACGGTATCCCGAGCCATGCGGTGCTGCTCTCGATTGCGGGCTGCTGGCTCGTCATCCTGCTCTACGCTTTCGACCCGGATTCGGCGTTCTATACGTATCTGCTCTCCGTCTCGGGCCTTACGGGCGCACTGGCATGGATCTCGATCTGCTGGAGCCAGTACCGCTCCCGCCGCACGCACATCGCGGCGGGCACGGAGGACAGCCTGCGTTACAAGACGCCGCTCTTCCCGTATATTACGCTCTTCGGCATCTGGTCGCAGGTCATCTGCCTCGTCGTCATGTTGTTCGACGAAGAGCTGCGCGTCGCGTTCTACGCCGGCGTGCCCATGCTCCTCATCCCGATGCTGCTCTACCGCTTGCGCGCCTGGCGCCTGAAAGCGGCAGCGCTGGGTGCCAATATTCTGCGCTGACTTGAAATCAAGATAGAAAATAGCAAGTTTTAAAGACTGTCTTTAAAACTTGCTATTTTTATTGCGCTAATATATACTGTCCTTAAAAACGGGTAAATTCATTCGCATCTTCTAAAGAAGTATTTGCTTTGCATTGAGAAAAGAAAGGCAACGATATGCTGAAACGGGAACATTATATAGCACAGTTACGGCGGTGGCGGGAAAAAGATGTCATCAAGGTCATCACAGGCATCCGGCGCTGCGGCAAATCCACGCTGCTCGCGCTCTTTCGCGAGGAACTGCTGGTCGGCGGCGTGCCACAGCAGAATATTATCTCGCTGAACCTCGAAGGGATCGAGGGTATCGATATCGTGGATTACCGGCAGCTGCTTGCGTATTTTACGACGCGGCTGCAGCCGCAGGGCATGAACTATATCTTTATCGATGAGGTGCAGCAGGTCGCAGGCTTTGAGCGGGCGGTGGATGCGCTCTATGTCCAGCCGAACTGCGATGTCTATATCACGGGCTCGAACTCGCAACTGCTATCCGGCGAGCTGGCGACCCTGCTGTCCGGGCGCTATGTTGAGATTCCCGTGCTGCCCCTGTCGCTCGCGGAATATGCCGAGGCGTTTCCTGCTCTCAGTCCCGAGCGGCTCTACCGGCAGTATCTGCAGGGGAGTTCCTTTCCCTATGCGACGGCGCTGACGGAGCCGAGGGCTTTGCAGCAATATTTATCCGGTATCTATGATACGGTCATCCTCAAGGATATTGTGGGGCGGCGCAAACTGCCGGATCTGCAGCTGCTCCGCCGGGTGACACGCTTTCTTTTTGATAACATTGGTAACCTCTGTGCATCCAGGAAAATCGCTGACATGCTGACTTCGATGGGGAATAAAACGACAATCCCCACGGTGGAGAGCTATCTGGGCTCCCTGCAGGATGCATTCCTGTTCTACAAGGCGGAGCGCTATGATGTCAAAGGCAAGGAGTATCTGCGCTCCAGCGGCAAATACTACGCCGTCGATATCGGCCTGCGGCGTATGGTGCTGGGGAATAAGCCGGCCGATATGGGACACATCCTGGAGAACGTCATCTATCTGGAACTGCTGCGCCGTTACGATGCGGTATACGTGGGCAAGGCAGGACGTGCGGAGATTGATTTCGTGGCGTTACGTGATGGCGAACCGCATTACTATCAGGTCGCGTACACCGTCATGGGCGACGACGGTGCAATTCTGCGGCGTGAGCTGGCTCCGTTGCAGGATGTGCAAGACTACTATCCGCGTTACCTGCTGACAATGGACCTGGTGCCGCCCGTTTCGCATGCGGGGATTCGTCAGGAGTATGCACTGGATTGGCTGCTGCAGGATCGGCAGCCTTAAGGCGGAAATGGTCGAGATGAAGAAGCGCTACGGCTTTATCTACGTCGACCGCAACAACGACGGCACGGGCACGCTCGCGCGTTACCGCAAGGACTCCTTCTGGTGGTACACATTATGAAATTTCCACGTGAAATCATGTCTGTTCAGATGGCATGATAAGAATCAATTGAAAAATAATACAGTTACACGTTGTAAAAAGCTGCCGCGGGCTTTGTGCCTGCGGCAGTTTTTTGTTTTGGCAGGTACAGGCATAAAACGGGACAAGATTAAATATATGTTATGACATTACCTCATATACAATCAATTGGTTGCTCATCTATTTTTTGTTAAAATAGAATTTTTTTTCATAGATAGCAGGAAAATGAGAAGCTATATAGAATATATAGTGCATAGCCAGTGTGAGGAGGCAAAGTTTCGGGGGGGGTGGACACGAGGTGCTGAAATAAGGGCACGTGTCCTACTTTTATCCGGTTGCACGACGCACACTGACGAAACAGCCAGAACGCCCAGGCGTGTTTGGCTGGTGAGGATTGGGACTTTTGGAGGAGGTAATGTTAAGTAACTAATTTTGTGTAGAAAAGTATCCAAATGTAGTCGTTTGTGCTAACGAAAAAGCAGGCGAAGTGGCAGGAAAGAAACCAGAGGCGGTTGAAACAGTCCGTCTAACTACGGGATAGCACCCTGATGGTAGCCGCTGGTCAGTTATAAGCGAGAACCAAGCAAAGCCGAATTTATTATCTAGGAAAAGAAAGGAGGAACTGTTACGCAAGATGTTTGTATGGGATGTTCCATTGACACGGATCCCCATACGTGTACCGGTGGCTAGCCGGGAATTTACGACTATGGAGTACACAAGAACTTGTGAGTAGCTTGTCAGTGATGACAGCAAAAGCATGTACGATGAAGTAGTAAGAGAAAATCATGAGATTTCTCCGAAACATCGAAAGCATACACATTTGAGTATGCTTTACGTAGCAGGAATGCGTATGAAACATACGACGTGCCTGCTGGCAGCGGCCTGTGGCGCTCTCGTCACGGCGGCGCTGCCAGCGGTGTGCGCAGCCGCAGAGACGCAGCCAGAGGTACAGGTCGAGTTCCGGTACTTCGCACCGAAGGTCAGCGGATCCGTCAAGGGCGATGACTATTATACCGCCAGGGATGACTCTAACAAGCTGGATCTCAAGGATGACCTCGGCATCGACAAGGGACATGCCCCAGAGGTACTCGTCCGCTATGGTAAATGGCGCATCGACTACATGCACCTCAGCAGCAGCAAGGACGGCTATTATTCTGGCTACCCGATGAGGCACAAGTCACATTTCTATAAGGGAAACTTGGACACCGATTTAGATTTTGACTCGCTCTCTCTGGATTGGCAGCAGGATATCAGCCGTGACGAGCAGCAGCAGGTGTACTGGACGGCGGGACTCCGCTATATGCGCGAGGCCGCGGACTGTACGGGCGATGTGTATGGCTCCATCAACGACGAGCGCGATACCGACAGCGACAGCGCATCGGGTATCGTGCCGACCGTTGGGATTGGCGGCGTTTGGCAGATGGGTTCCAAGGGCTCTCTGCAGGGACGTCTCTCCGGCATGCCTCTCGGCAGCCACGGCCATGTGTTCGACGTGGAGCTGGGCGGTGTCTACAGCCTGGCGCGCGACTGGCAGATCACAGCCGGTTGGCGGTATCTCAATCTCAAACTCAAGAAGGATGACAAGACAGCTGAATACAAGGGCTCCGGCCCCTATGTAGGTGTCGCGTACTCCTTTTGAGGCATAGGGTGCTGTGCCAGGTCGTGGGCCTGCGGGCAGTACCCCAAAGCAGCAGTGTGAAGGGACTCCGCATGGATGCACTGTTGTAAAGCTTAATGGTCAGTTCATTCTGGCAATGGTTTCTAGGGAAAGGAAGATTCGATGAATCAGTCATGGAAAGCAAGTCTTAAAAACAAGAAACTCGCTCTGGTCGTAGCAGGCGCGATGGGCTTCGGCCTCGCGTTCGGCATGACGCCGTCTCAGGCAATGGCCGCGACGACGACGATTGAGTCGGCGTCGAATAACCAGTATACGGTTAACGGCAGCACGATGAATTACAAGTCCATGGTTGATGCAGTCAAGGCTGCGGCTGCTGTGGATAATAGTGAGATCGTTGTCAAGGGTTCCAATGCGGCTACGGCGCTCACGAAGGAAAATCTTACGCTGGGTGCCAATACGGTGCTCAAGGTGACCGGTGCAACGAACGATGCAACGATTACGAATGGCACAAAAGCTAGCACGGTTTCCGTTGATGGCACTTCGATTTCGGGCACGGATGTTAATCTGAAATCTGTCGATGTTAAAGCAACGGGCAAAAAGGCCGATATCAGCCTCTCCGGCAATGTTGGCACGCTGAAGGTTACTGATGGCGTTCTGACGACGTCTGGCACGGGTACGCTGAATGTCGATACCCTCACGGCAACGGGCACGGATCTCGAAGTGAACAGTGGTACGATTGCTGCGAAGTCGACGACATTGGGCAGTGGTACGGTGCTTTCGACGGCCAAGGATGCTACGTTGTCTACGGATACGCTGACATTGGAGAGCGGTTCTACGGTTTCTGAAGGTACGACAGTAACGACGGATACCGTTGTCGTCAAGGATACTTATGCAACCACCAATTTGACGGTTACGAGCAAGAGCGGCGGCACGGTCACAGTTGATACGTCGTCCCTGTCTGCTGATGCGCAGAAGACCGTCAAGGTAGCCACGACGGAAGGCACGACGACGACGGTGGCGACGGTCCCAACCAAGGTAGCTATCGGGTATAACGACGGTGCGTACTATGAGGCTAATGCTTCCACGGGTGAAAAATTCAAGACTGGCATCGCCAAGGCAGATCTCTTAAAGACCATCAATGATGCCTATGCAAATGGCGCTACGACCGTTTCCCTGAACAAGAATACGGCCTATGCGCTGTCGGGCAGTGAACTGACAGTACCGGCAGGCAAGACGATTTACCTGCATGATAATGGCAACGAGAACTATGTCTCCGCTACGGCAAAGACGGATGCGACGGTCAGCGTTGACGGCACGACGGTCAAGGCAGCCAAGGGCGCTGCGGCACCGCAGTTTACGTCCATTACGGTGAGCACGCCGTCCGCCACGGTCGTGAATGCCATCGAGGGTGTTACGGCGGATAAGGTCACGGTCAAGAGTGGCACGGTCAAGACGACGGACGTCACGGCGAAGGAGCTCACCATCGCTGAGGGCGCGGCAGTTGTCGGCACGAATGAGGATACGCCAGCCATCAAGGCGGATAAGGTCACGGTGGCCAGTGCGGATCAGCTGCTCGGCCTCACGGTGGCACCAGCTACCGAGGGTCAGGCTGTTACGTACGTAAAGGCAAATGGCTCGGACTTCACCCCAGATGAGGTTACGACGCTGAAGAGCGTAGCTGCTGCCGGCACGGAGCTGAAGGTCAATGGCGTGACGGAGAAAGCGGAGCCGGTGGCTGTTGTTACGGGCAACGCGAAGGATGGCTTTGTCGTCAACGGTGTCAAGACGACGGCTGACGGCCTGGCCGCAGCCATCGCCCAGGCCTATGAGACGAAGGATACGGTACAGCTCAATGAGGATGCAGCCCGCGCACTGAGTGGCCAGAGTATCGCCGTTCCGGCTGGCAAGACGCTGTCGCTGGTGGATAACAATAGCGATACGGTTTCGGCATTGGCATCCGATGACAAGGCGGCTTCCGTCAGCTTCGATGGGGCTACGCTGAAAACGGCCACGAACGTGAAGAAGATTGTCGTCAACTCGCCGAACAAGGTGATTACGAACGGCGTCACGGGCCTGAGCGTGGATGAGATTTCTGTCACCAGCGGCACGGTCAAGACAGGCGACTTCACGGCGAAGAAACTCACGCTCACAGGTAACAGCAGCATCGTTGGCATCAACGATGCTACGCCGATCATCAGCGCCGATACGGTTGATGTCAGTGATGTCTCGAAGCTCTCTGGTGTTGTACTCAAGGGCGCTTCGGGTGACACGGTCACGGTTACGAAGAATGGTGAGGGGCTGACGGCTGAGGAGTTCGCTACGGTACGTAAGTCCGTCGATCCGTCTGCCAAGGTAACGGCCACGGTCGATGGCAAGACGGTAACGGAGTCCGGCCTCAACGGTGTCAAGACGCCGGCAGCAGACGCGGAGAAAGAAGAGCTGGCTGCCATCGAGAAGGCCGCTGCCGATCCGTTCGCTAATGCTCTGCCGTCCGCCAGCGAGATCGATACGAAGGTTGCCGCTTGGGCAGCTGATGCAAAGGCAGCTGGCGAGGACTTCGACACGGCCAAAGCTAAGCAGGAACTGCGCAATGCCGTCGTTCAGGCAGCGAAACCGCTCGCCGCTGCTTCCCTTACGGGTGCACGCTCTGGCATGGTTCTCAGCGAGCTCGCTACGCAGAGTGTAACGGATCGTACGAGCGATCTGCGCGACGGCGCTCCGGCCTCCGCTGTGGCCAACAAGGCTGGCGAGGAGTCGGTGTGGTTCTCCGTGAAGCATTCCGATATGGATGTGGATGACAGCAATGACTATGGCAAGTCCAAAGTCAAACTGACGGCCTACACGCTCGGCTATGATATGCAGACGAGCCCGGAGGACTTCTTCGGCGTATACATCGGCTCCACGACGGGTCATGCGGACTTCAATGCGCGCGTGAGCGGCCAGATCGATGTCAAGGATGCTGTCCATGGCGGTGTCTATGGCACGCATCTGCTGGGCAATGGCCAGTACCTCGACTATCAGCTCGGCGGCAGCACCTTCGACAATAAATATCGTGGCAAGAAGTGGAGCACGAACACGCACGGCGTGATGTTCGGCTATGGCCTGAAGACGAAGTCCTCTGACCAGCTCACGGTGAACCCGTACATCCGCTTCAAGTATGATCACATCAGCGTAGGTGATGCTGAGTTTGCCAATAAGGTTACCTCCGACGCGGTGAATGCATGGTCCACGAAGCTCGGTGTGAACTTCCAGTACACGAGCGGTCTCTATGCAGGCTTGGCCTACAGCCGCGGCCTGTCCGGCAGCTACGACACCTATGTGAACGGCGTCGCGATGCCGACGAGCGACTTCGACGCGAACGTGTTCTACCTGAACCTCGGCTATCGCGGCTGGATCAGCCCGACGACGGAGTTCAACGTCAACGCAGAGAAGACGTTCTGCGACTACGACGGCTGGTCCGCTCTCGGTCGCTTCGATTTCCACTTCTAATTTCATAGATTGTTCCCTGTGGATTTTCCTTAGCAAGAGGGATGCTGCACGTTGGCGCGGCATCCCTTTTGTGCTATATTGAAACGGGTGATAATGATGAAATACATGGGGCTGATGGTAAGGGCGTTTCTTTGTTGCTTATGTTTGACTGTGGGGCTGCAGCATCGACTTTTTGCCGCAGGGCAGCCAGCGGGGTATGAGCTGGCGTTGCGGCGGGAATTCGGGGCGGTGGCGCTGTCACCTGCGGAGCAGGAGACGGAGGCGGCGCTGCGGGCGCAGGTGACGGCGCTGGCCGAGGCGGCGGGAGTGCCGCAGCCGCTGGTGATCCTGGCGCTGCGGGAGCAGGTGAATGCCTACGCTCTGCCAGGGGCGGTGGTGATGACGCGCGGCATGACGGCGCTCATCACGGCACCTGCGGAGCGCGCTACGCTGCTCGCACACGAGATCGGCCATCTAGTGCTGGGGCATCCGGAGCTCGCCATGCGGCGCAGCCGCCACTCGCAGTATTTCCTGCAGCGCATGCGCCGTGCCGCGCGCAGGCAGGACACGCAGGAGGCCGCACGCCTCTATGTGCAGGCGGCCTGCAGCGGCGAGATCGGCCTCGCCGAGGAGCGCGCCGCCGACATCTGGGCGGCCAATCTCCTGCGTAGTCAGGGGTACAAGGGTACTGCCACGGTATGGCAGCATCTGCAGCAGGCGGGTATCCACAGCGGTGCGAACCATCCAGAATATCAGGAGCGGATCCGCATTTTTCAACCTTGAGATTTTGCCCCGCTGATTTTCTCCTGCGGTCATATCGTCGTGTATGCATTGGTACGTAATGCTAACGAACACCTTTTCGGGTGTACCCTCGGCTGTCATTTCGTGCTACAATAGGAAGGTATATTGGAATAAAGAGAGGGCAGGCTTATGTGGGTTTACTTTCTGCTGGCGGTTATTGCCGGCCTGTTGATCCTGCTGCATCACTATATGCCGCGCAAGAAGATCTTCTGGGGCTTTATGGCTGTGCTGGTGCTCGCGGGGGCGGCCTCGTGGCATTGGGCACCGCGGCCGGCACCTGAGCCGCAGCCGCTGACGGCGGAGGAGCGGGACAGCATCAACGCGCAGCAACAGCTTTTTGCGGATTGGTACGCGGACTACCAGCGCGACGTCGAGCGGCTCGACCATAACTGGCGCCGCTACCATGACGTATTGGAGAATTTCAAGGAGGACAACATCAGCATCCAGACGGCCTACGTGCGGCTCACGCAGCTGGAGAAGGACAGCGGGGAGCTCAGGCAGCGCATCGCGCAGCACAAGCCGCCGCGCGAGCTCAGCGACGCGAACTATGACCTCGTGACGGGCATCTATGACAAGACGAACGCCTATGCAGAGGCACAGTACCGCACGATCGCGCTCTCCAAGGCGGCGGCGGACCCCGCCCATCTGCATAGCAAGGAGCAGGAGGAGCAGAGCCGCACGCTGCAGTCCATCATGAACCGCGAGATGCCCGCGGGACTCTTTATCGCGGATGAAGTCGGTGCTTTGCGGGACAACTTAACGATCCCGCAGGATGACGCTGACGCACAGGATGTACAAGATACGAACAGGTGATATTTTTGCAGACGAGAAAATTCTTTCATACCTTTTGGTCACTCTTCAAGGGCTACTGGAACTCGGAGCACAAATGGCGCGCCCGCGGCCTGCTGGCCGTCGTCATCGCGCTGAACTTCGCGGCCGTATATCTGCTCGTGCAGATCAACAGCTGGTACAACGTGTTCTACAACGCACTGCAGAACTACGATAAGGGGAGCTTCTGGCCGCTCGTGGGCCAGTTCACGGCGCTGGCCTTCATCTATATCATCATTGCGGTCTACGCCATTTACCTGCGTCAGATGCTGCAGATCAAATGGCGCGTCTGGATGACGGACCAGTACCTCGGCCGCTGGCTGCGGGGGCAGACCTACTACCGCCTGCAGGTGCTCGGCAGTGACACGGATAACCCGGATCAGCGTATCAGTGAGGATATCAACCAGTTCGTGAACCTCTCGCTGCAGCTGCTCGTGGGCTTCCTGAAGCAACTCACGACGCTCGGCGCCTTCAGCGTCGTGCTCTGGAACCTCTCGGGGGCCTTCACGGTGCCTATCGGCAGCCATGAGTTTGTAATCTACGGCTACATGTTCTGGTTCTCGCTCGCATACTCCATCATCGGCACGGTACTCGCGCATCTCGTGGGCCGCAAGCTCATCCGTCTCGACTTCGACCAGCAGCGCTACGAGGCCGATTTCCGTTTCAACATGATGCGCGTGCGGGAGAACAGCGAGAGCATCGCCTTCTATCGCGGCGAGGTGCCGGAGCGGCGTGGCTTCCAGCAGCGCTTTGCCCAGGTCGTGCAGAACTTCTGGCAGCTCATGCGCCGGACGAAACTCCTGAACTTCTACGTCAACGGCTACGGTCAGCTCGCCATCATCGTGCCGCTGGTGCTCGCCGCGCCAAACTACTTCAGCGGCGCCATGGCCCTGGGCGGCCTCATGCAGACCGTCTCGGCCTTTGGTCGCGTGCAGGACGCACTCTCCTATTTCGTCGATTCCTACGATACCATCGCACAGCTGGCCGCTGTCATCCATCGACTCGCGGGCTTCACGGAGCATATGGAGCAGGTGGGCGAGGTCGAGAACGGCGTGCAGCATGAGGAAGAGGCCACGGCGGAGCTCGCGCTCACGGATCTCTCCGTGGCCCTGCCCGATGGCCGCACGCTGCTCACGGATCTCTCCGTGGCGCTGCCCGCAGGCAGCCGCGTGCTCGTGACGGGCGCTTCGGGCTGTGGCAAGAGCACGCTCCTGCGCACGCTCGCGGGTATCTGGCCCTTCGGCAAGGGGCGCGTCACGCTGCCGCAGGGGAGCCGCGTGCTTTTCCTGCCCCAGCGGCCCTACCTGCCGCTCGGCAGCCTGCGCGGCGTGCTGAACTATCCGCAGGCGGCGGGCAGCACGGATGAGGCGCTCGTGGCCGCGCTGGAGGCCGTGGGCCTGCCACAGCTTGCGCAGGCGCTCGACCGCGTGGATGATTGGAGCCGGATCCTCTCCCTCGGCGAGCAGCAGCGCCTGGCCTTCGCCCGCGTGCTGCTCGTGCGCCCGCAGTGGCTCTTCCTCGATGAGGCTACCTCAGCCCTCGACGAGCCGCGCGAGCAGGCGATGTACGAGCTCCTGCGGCGCGAGCTGCCGGAACTGAGCATCGTGAGCGTCGGCCACCGCTCGACGCTCTTCGCCCAGCACACGCAGGAACTGCATCTCGACGGCAAGGGCAGCTGGCAGCTGCGCCCCGTGACGGCTGCGGATTGAAGCCAATAGCATAAGGGTATACGATGATACACCTCCGTTAGCCGAGAGGTGTATTTTTTTGCCCGTTTGCAGGTCTATTTGAAGAAATATAGGATGAT
This sequence comes from Selenomonadaceae bacterium UBA2897, assembly GCA_002350105.1. Classification (GTDB taxonomy): domain Bacteria; phylum Bacillota; class Negativicutes; order Selenomonadales; family Selenomonadaceae; genus UBA2897. The sequence continues at coordinate 29,270 of DEDT01000023.1, forward strand.
CTGCTTTTGCCCCCAACAAAACAAAGAAAATAACAGAAAATACTTGTAAATTTATGTCTGATATTGTATGATAAGACTACAAGATAAAACATATTCAAAGAAAAACACACAATTACGACCGAAAAAAGAGACAGAAAAGGTGACAGGCATGTCAGAGAAAAAATACTACTTAGCCATCGACATCGGCGCTTCGAGCGGCCGCCACATCCTGGGCTGGCTCGAGAACGGTAAGATCCGCCTGGAGGAAATTTACCGTTTCGAGAACAAGCTCGTGAAGCGGAACGGCCACCTCTGCTGGGACATGGATCATCTCTTCCACGAGGTTGTGGCGGGCATGAAGGAGTGCAAGCGTCTGGACCGCATTCCGTACAGCATGGGCATCGACACCTGGGGCGTCGACTTCGTGCTGCTCGATGCGGGCGGCAGCGTGCTCGGCAACACGGTGGCCTACCGCGACAGCCGCACGCAGGGCATGGACGAGGAGGTCTACAAGGTCATCCCTGAGGCGGAGCTCTACCACCGCAACGGTATCCAGAAACAGCTCTTCAACTCCATCTACCAGCTCATGGCCATCAAAAAAGAGACGCCAGAGGTGCTGGAGCGGGCGAGCCGCTTCCTCATGGTGCCGGAGTACCTGAACTACCTGCTCACGGGCGAGCAGAAGAATGAGTATACCAATGCGACGACGGCGCAGCTGGTCAATGCAGAGACACAGGACTGGGACTACGAGCTGATGAAAAAGCTGGGCATCCCCACGGAAATCTTCGGCGCGCTCAATATGCCGAAGACGGTGGTCGGCCCGCTGACGGAGGCCATCGCGGCGCGCGTGGGCTTCCAGACGACGGTGGTGCTGCCCGCCACTCACGATACGGGCTCGGCGGTCATGGCCGTGCCGACGACGTCGGACGACAGCATCTACCTGAGCTCTGGTACCTGGTCGCTCATGGGCATCGAGCGGTTGATTCCAGACTGCACCGAAGAGAGCCGCAAACATAACTTCACCAACGAGGGCGGCTATCATCACCGTTACCGCTACCTGAAGAACATCATGGGCCTTTGGATGATGCAGAATCTGCGCCGCGAGTTCCGCCATAAGTACACCTTCGAGGAGCTCTACCAGCTGGCCTACATTGCCCGCTACTTCACCTCGACAGTCAACGTCAATGATTCGTGCTTTCTCGCACCGGACAGCATGCGCCAGGCGCTCAAAGCTTACTGCGCCCGCACGAATCAGGAGGTGCCGGAGACCGAGGGCGAGCTGCTCTACTGCGTCTACCGCAGCCTCGCAAAATGCTACGCGGAGACGGTGGCGGAGATCGAGGAGGTCACGGGCCGCAACTACGACACGATTCACGTGGTCGGCGGCGGCTGCCAGGACAAGTTCCTCAACAACATGCTCGCCAAGGCCACGGGCAAGAAAGTCTTCGCCGGCCCAGTCGAGGCCACGGCCATCGGCAACCTCATGGCGCAGATGCTGCGCGACGAGGTCTTCGCTGATCTGAACGAGGCGCGCCGCGCGGTGGCCAAATCCTTTGATGTCAAACAGGTTGAAGAGATCAAATACTGAACTGCCTGCCTGTTAACACCATAACTAAACAAAGTTACCATTCATTTTATGGAGGGAATCAATATGTCAAACTTCACGGATGCCAAAGAGCAGTATGCAGCGCTGGGGGTCGATGTCGACAAAGCACTGGAGACGCTGAAAAAGGTGCGCATCTCCATGCATTGCTGGCAGGGAGATGATGTCCTCGGCTTCGATTCCGACTCGCTGTCGGGCGGCATCGCCACGACGGGCAACTATCCGGGCCGTGCACGCAACCCGGAGGAGCTCATGGCCGACATCAAGAAGGCCTACAGCCTCATCCCGGGCAAGCATAAGCTGAACCTGCACGCTTCGTATCGCATCACGGACGAGAAAGTCGACCGCGACAAGATTGAGCCGAAACATTTCCAGGCCTGGGTCGACTTCGCGAAGGAGGAGGGTATCGGCCTCGACTTCAACCCGACGTTCTTCTCCCATCCGAAAGCGTCCGATAACATGACGCTCTCCCATCCGGACAAGGCCGTGCGTGACTTCTGGATTGAGCATGGCAAGGCCAGCCGCAAGATTGCCGATTACTTCGGCGAGCAGCTCGGCATCACCTGCCTCGACAACGTCTGGATTCCGGACGGCACGAAGGATGTGCCGGCGGACCGCCTCGGTCCCCGCATGCGCCTGAAGGATTCGCTGGATCAGATTTTCTCGGTGAAATACAACCCGGAGCATGTGAAAGATGCCATCGAGGGCAAGGTATTCGGCATCGGCGTCGAGTCCTATACGGTGGGTTCTCACGAGTTCTATATGAACTACGCGTCCAAGAACGGCCTCATGTGCCTGCTCGACACGGGCCACTATCATCCGACGGAGGTCGTCTCCGACAAGATTTCCTCCATGCTGCTCTTTAACGACAACCTGGCGTTGCATGTCTCCCGCCCGGTGCGCTGGGACAGCGACCATGTGATCAAGCTGTCGGACGAGCTCAAGGAAATCGCCGAGGAGCTCGTACGCTGCAACGGCCTTGACCGCACATTCATTGCGCTCGACTTCTTCGATGCCTCCATCAACCGCATCGCGGCCTGGGTCGTCGGCATGCGCAACATGCAGAAAGCCCTGCTCTATGCGCTGCTGACGCCGAACAAGGCCCTGAAGGAGAAACAGGATGCGTTCCAGTTCACGGATGTGCTCGTTGGCCTCGAGGAGCAGAAGACGCTGCCCTTCGGCGAGGTCTGGGCGGAGTTCTGCCGCCGCGAGAATGCACCGCAGGACCGCGAGTGGTTCCAGGACGTTAAGCAGTATGAGCAGGACGTGCTCTTTAAGAGAAACTGAGGCGCGCGGCGCTGAGATAAAGAGGTAAGGATCATGGATATCAGGAACGCAAAATTCATGGAAAGTTTCAAGCGCCTTACGGCGGATGCTTTCGCCAAGGGCTGGCATGAGCGCAACGGCGGCAACCTGTCCTACCGCATTCCGCAGGAGGAAATCGAGCAGGTGAAATACTCCCTGCACGAGGTCCAGGAGTGGCAGCCCATCGGCAACACGGTGCCGGGCCTCGCGGGCGAGTATTTCCTCGTCACGGGCAGCGGCAAGTACATGCGCAACGTCGCGCTGGCGCCGGAGGAGAACACGGCGGTCATCCAGATCGACGAGAAGGGCGAGAACTACGGCATCGTCTGGGGCCTCGTGAACGGCGGCCGCCCGACGTCCGAACTGCCGACGCATCTCGCGGCGCACGAGCTGAAGAAAAAGATGACCGACGGCAGGAATCGCATCATCTACCATGCCCATCCGACGAACCTCATCGCGCTGACCTTTGTGCTGCCGCTGAAAGACAAGGAGTTCACGCGCGAGCTCTGGGAGATGGCCACGGAAGACCCCGTCATTTTCCCCGAGGGCATCGGTGTCGTGCCCTGGATGGTGCCGGGCGGCAAGGAGATCGCCGACGCCTCCGTCAAGCTCATGGAGAAATACCGCGTCATCGTCTGGGCGCATCATGGCCTGTTCGTCTGCGGCGATGACTTCGACGAAGCCTTCGGCCTCATGGACACGGTGGAGAAGGCCGCCGAAATCTGCGTCAAGGTGCTCTCGATGGGCGGCAAGAAGCAGACGATACCGCGCGAAGGCTTCATCCAGCTCGCGAAGGATTTTCACATCGATTTGAATACGGAACTGTTGGACTGAGTGACTGGAGAAGGAAGCGCATCACCATGGAACGTTTTGCCTGGAAGGCCGTCGTCAAGGATGGTAAGTTGGAAGAATACAAGTATCGTCATGCTCATATCTGGCCCGAAATGAAGCAGGTGCTCAAGGAAGCTGGCATCGCGAACTACACGATTTGGAACGTGGGCAATGAGCTCTTCGGCTACTTCGAGTGTGAGAAAGGTGTGGCCTACGCCGAGAAATACCAGGCCGAGAGCCCGGTCGTCGACAAGTGGAACGAGTACATGAAGGACGTCATGGTCATGGAAATGGACCCCGAGACCGGCGCCCAGCCGAAGATGCAGCAGGTCTTCTTCCTGCCGTAAGGGCAGGGTATAGAAACTAGTTTCTATACCCTAAGAAGGACCTTAACTTCATGGATGTCGAGCTGCGTGGCCGCTATGAGTTTGCACCGAAGTGGAATGCGCGTTTCATGCTTGAAATGATGCGCAACTTCAGCGGCAACAGCCTGATGAAGGATGGCGAAGGTTCGATCAAGGAATTTAGTTTCGATGGTCCGATGAAACTGGGCAGCACGCAGGGCAAGTTCTATCTCGGCCGTTACAAGTACAAGCCAGTTCTCGGCTATGTTACGAAGGCTTATTTCCAGGGCGCGCGGTACAACTTTAAGACGGGCCACAAGAATCGCCTGAATACTGAGATTGCCTGGGGTAAATTCTCCAGCAAATACGAGCCAGAGACGGATAAGATCGTCAATGGCGATTCCAGCGTATCGTGGCTCTATAGCCCGGCTTCCATCAACACGGCAATCCTGAATCTGTCGTATCCGTTGGATCGTAAGACTAAATTGTACGGCGGTGCGTACTGGCTCTACACGGATCGTAAGAATTACCATGGAACGCAGATTTTCGAGCTTGCCGGCCAGCATCAGCATAATAAGGAATTCAAGAGCTATTTCGATGTGGCACGCAGCAATGCAGATTCCGACCGTATGCTCTACTACTATGGCCTGAAATATCATAACGACAGCATTCAGCAGCCCAAGAGCTGGAGTTGGATGTTGCAATACGCATGGCATGAAGCGAAATCGACCATCAACTCGGATTTGGACATCAAGAACTATGGTATTTCTGGTGCAGGGCCAACGTATCGTACGGGCACGCAAGGCGGCATTAAATATAATAAAAATGATAATGGTGCCAAAGGTTTTGCGCTTATCTACAAATACGTGCCGCTGCGCAATTCCTGCATGGTCTTCCGTTACCAGTACTATCGCCCCATCAACCACTATGGCAATAAGTACAATCGGTACAGTTCCCAGTTCCGCGCGGAGTGGGATGTATTCTTCAAATAAGAGCAGAAGGGTGGCAGCATAATGAAGACACAGAAGAATTTGGCGAAGGCCACGCTGTTGGCCTTTGCCGCCGCCCTGGCTTTTGGCCTGACGCCAGCTGAGGCAGCGAATATTGCCAAGGTAGACGGGCAGAACGTTACGCTCGATAACGGCGTAATCGAAATTCACCTCATCAAGAATGGCACCGCCACATATGTCTCGAAGAATCACGGACCAAACCTCGTGGAGAACGTCATCAAGCGCAAGCTCTCGTTCTACTGCGACTACCATCCGGCGGGACAGAAGGATTTGCCTTTTCTTTCCGACGAGGTGAAGGTCTACAAGAATGACGAGAATGAAGCGCATATTGCCTACATCGACACGAAGAGCCCGCTGGCTATCGAGTATCATTACCGCATGACCAAGGGCGATAGCGGCCTTTACTCCTACGTCGTGGCGCGCAACAACACGGGAAAGACTTACAAGGTCGGCGAGCTTCGCACGGTCTATCGTATCGATATGGACAAACTGCCCTACGCCTATAACAGCGAGCGGCAGGGTCTGATGCCGTCATCGGACCATATGAAGGCGTTCAAGCGCCTGCAGGATGAGACTTACGATATGGACGATGGTTATAAGTATACGAATGGCACGGTCTATTCCAAATATGACTACTGCGGCTATCTGAAGGATAACCCGCTCTGGGGTACCTTCGGCAACGGCAAAGGATTCTGGTTCATTCCCGTCAGCAATGAGAGCTATTCTGGCGGCCCGATGAAGCAGGAGCTGCTCGTGCACTACGACGGCATCATCCTAAACTACCTGACCAGTGCCCATTTCGGAACCAGCGTTTTCCCCATCCCGAAGGATTGGCAAAAGATGTATGGTCCCTGGTATCTTTACATCAATGATGGCTCGTCCGACGAAGCCGTGATTTTCGACGCGCAGCGGCGTGCGGCAGCCGAGCAGCGCAAGTCTCCCTATACGTGGGTCAGCGAGCCGGAGAGTCTCTATCCGCAGGTACGCGGCACGGTCAAGGGCACGCTGAAGCTCAGCAATGGCGGCATCGTAGATCGGGCGCAGGTCATCCTCGCCCGCCCCGGAGCGGATATCGTGCATGAGCGCGGCAGCTATATCTTTTATACGGATACGGATGGCCATGGCAATTTCACGCTCGGCAAGGTGCGTCCCGGCACCTACGAGCTTACGGCCTATATGCAGGGCGGTTACAGTGGCGATGTGACGACGGAGTGCAAAAAGGGTTCCATCAAGGTTGAGGCTGGCAAGACGACGGATCTCGGCACGGTGGAGTGGCAGGTGCCTGACCGCCAGACCATCTGGCAGCTGGGCACAGCTGACCGCAAGGCGTCGGAGTTCAAATACGGTGGTGAGCTGCGCAACTACAAGTGGTGGAAGCTTTTGCCGGAAACGGATGTCAACTATACGATTGGCAAGTCTGTGGAAGGTCAGGACTGGTACTACGCACAGGTCGGCCGCACGAAGTACAACATTCATTTCCAGCAGCCAAAGGTGAAGGCCAATACCTATCATCTGACGGTGGCACTGGCTGGTTATTCCGACCAGGGACATGGCTCCTTCGACATCAAGCTGAACGGCAAGGCGCTGAAGCATTGCGACTATGCCAATGACCAGACCGTCTATCGTTCGGGTACGACGAGCGGCACGTATCATCAGGAGGATTTCGATATCCCGGCTGCGGATCTGAAGGCAGGGGACAATGTCGTGACCTTCGATGACCATGAAGGCCTGATCATGTACGATACGGTCGTCTTCTCGGCGGTAAAGTGAGGTGCATCGAAGATGAAGCAACGCTATGGTACTGCGGTGCTGACCACGCTGCTGGCCGGCTCCCTGTTGCTGGCGGGCAGCAGCCCGGCGCTAGCGAAGAGCATGTTGCATATGGATGGCGGCGAAGCCTCAATCGACAACGGCCGGTTCACCGTGAACCTACTGGAAAACGGCAGTGTCAGCTCGCTGTACGAGGATGGCAAGAATCTGACGCGCGACCGGGCCATCGACCGGCTGACGTTCTATCTCGACTATCATGCGGCGGGTAAGGGCTATCCCATGTTGCCCACGGAGATGAAGATACTGGAGAATACGAAGGACACGGTGCATCTGGCCTACATCGATAAGCAGGGCGTGTTGGCGCTGGAGTATCATTATCGCATCAAGCGCGGCGAAAACGGCATGTACTGCTATGTGGTGGCACGCAACAATACGGGAAAGCCGCTGCGCCTTAGCGAGCTGCGCACGGTCTATCGCATGGACCGCTCTATTTTCGACCATGGTTTCAGCGGCAGCCGTTCCGGCCTGTTGCCCCTGCAGTCGGTCATGCGCAAAGGCAAGAAGTTGCAGGATGAGACCTACGATATGGGGCAGGAGGGCTACAAGTACACGAACAGCCCGATTTACGAGAAGTACGATTACTCCAATTATTTGGACAAAGCCGGTGTCTGGGGGGCCTATGGCCACGGCTATGGCTTCTGGGTCGTGCCGCTGAGCAATGAGTATCATCCGGGCGGTCCGCTGAAGCAGGATCTGACCGTACATTACGATACAATCATCTGTAACTATCTTTCCAGTGCTCACTATGGTACGGGCGACTATCAGGCCCCTGCGGACTGGCAGAAGTTCTATGGCCCATGGTATGTCTACATCAATAAGGGCAGCGAGCAGCAGGTGCTGGCCGATGCACAAAAGGTGGCTCAGGTCAAGAAAGCCGAGTGGCCCTGCCAGTGGGTCAGGGATACCATGTATCCGACGCAGCGCGGTGCGGTGACGGGCACGTTGCAGCTGGGACAAAAACCAGCGTCCAAAGCCCAGGTCATCCTCGCGGCGCCGGGCTATGACATCATCCATGACCGCAGTGGTTACGTGTTCTCGGCTGAGACCGATGCGCAAGGGCACTTCACCGTGCCCGCCGTGCGTCCGGGCGAGTATACGCTGCAGGCCTATATGCAGGGCGGCAGCGTGACCGATACCTTTGTGAGCCAGCCTTTCATGGTGGGCGACAAGGGTGCAGACCTCAGGACGCTCCAGTGGCAGGCACCTGCTCAGCAGGTTCTCTGGCAGATCGGCACGGCCGACCATCGGGCGAACGAGTTCGTTTACGGCGGCGCCGAGCGCAACTATATCTGGATGACAAAGGTGCCGGAGAACCTTACCTATATTGTTGGCAAGAGCAAGGCAGACAAGGATTGGTACTATGCCCAGACGAAGCCGGGCGACTGGAATATCGACTTTCAGCTGACGGCAGCGCAGCAGGCCAAAGGTGGTGAGCTGCAGGTGGCCCTTGCTGGCTATTCCACAGGCATGGGCAAGAAATTCAAGAATGCTCACGCCGAGCTCCTGCTCAACGGGCAGAAGTTGCAGGATATCCAGTTCGAGAATGACCAGACCGTCTATCGCTGTGGCACGAGCAGCGGCACCTATCACCTCGTGAAAGTACCGCTTACGGCTGCACAACTTAAGGCGGGCGCCAATAAGCTCACCATCCACAATCAAGGCGCATCTCTCCTCTACGATACGATCCTGATGGTGCAGAAAAAATAAAAACAAAATCTTTTCCTTTGACTCCCTTTTACCTTGCATAAGAAGACGCAGTCCCTGAGCGGCGAATTGCTGCTCGGGGGCTGCGTCTTTGTTCATGGTATCTTTACTGGTCAGGCAGGGGACGGCTGGCTCTCAGACAATGAGCCTGACGTTGTGCTCGTCAAGGTAGGTTTGCCAGTCCTGGCTCGGCATGAGGTCGGTGACGATGTAGGAGAGGCCGGCGATGTCACCGCAGCGTACGAAAGCCGTGCGGCCGAACTTCGTGTGGTCGGCGAGCAGGATGGACTGCTTGGCCTGCTGCATCATGAGCTGCTTGATGCGGCTCTCGCTGTCATTGGACTCCATGAGGCCTTTCTCGAGGTCGAGCCCCTTGCAGCTGATGAGGGCGTAATCGACGTAGTAGCGGTGCAGGCAGTCGGTGGTCATGGCTCCCGTGAGCGCATAGGAGTTCGGGCGGATGGTGCCGCCTGTGCAGATCATGGTGAAGGAGCTGCTGCTGCCCGCGTAGGCGGCCATGAGCTGCACGGAGTTCGTGATGACCGTGAGGCGGCGGTGCTGGTCCTTCAGGCGCTGCAGCAGCAGCTCGCAGGTCGTGCTGGAGTCGACCATGATGGTGTCGCCGTCGTGGATGAGGCTCTGTGCCTTGCTGGCGATGATGTTCTTGCTTTCGTTGTTGATGTTCGTGCGGCGGATGTAGGGGACTTCCTCATTCGTATGCTCCGCGAGGATGGCACCGCCATAGCTGCGCCGCAGCAGGTCCTGCGCCTCCAGCTTCTCGAGATCGCGGCGAATCGTCTCCTCCGTGACCTGGAAGAGCTTTGCCAGCTCCGAGACGTATACCTTGCGTTCCCGGGTGAGCTTCTGCATGATCTGCTGCCGTCGTTCTACGCCTAGCATCGTGTACCACTCCTTTTCTTATCTGCATTGCACTGCGTTCTTGCACGTAAATTCACATGGACATTTGGTGTGTTACACTTTTTGTGTGGTTTTCTTTATTATAGATGGAAATGAACATTTATTCAAGAGATGACGGTGATTATCAAAGATAAAAAAAGATGGTTTTGGCCGGAGCGGCATGGAAAAAGCTTGTCATGGGACAGGAGCTGTGTTATACTATAGTCAACATATGAACAGATGATCATATATTAAAGGAGATTATCGCATGAATTGGGAACAGAAGCAAAAACTTATCCGTATTCTGCTGGCCGCCGTGCTGCTGCTCGTCATCAGTCAGCTGCCGCTGCATGGCGTGCCGCGCCTGCTGGCCTATCTCGCACCCTATCTGCTCGTGGGCTATGGTGTGCTGCGGGAGGCGGCGGAGGGCCTCATGCATCGGGAGCCCTTTGACGAAAACCTGCTCATGGCCGTGGCGACCCTCGGTGCGCTGGCACTGGCCATCTACGAGGACGGCGACTACAACGAGGCCATCGCGGTCATGCTCTTCTATCAGGTGGGGGAGTTGTTTGAGTCCTACGCCGTGGGCAAGAGCCGCCGCGACATTACAAGCCTCATGGATATCCGCCCCGACTACGCGAATATCGAGCGGGAGGGCAGGCTCGTGCAGGTAGCCCCTGATGCCGTGGCGGTCGGCACGACCATCGTCGTACAGCCGGGCGAGAAGGTGCCGCTGGACGGTGTCATCACGGAGGGGACGTCGCAGCTCGATACCGTGGCGCTCACGGGCGAGAGCGTGCCGCGCACCGTACATGCAGGCGACGAGGCGCTGAGCGGATGCATCAATGCGAGCGGCCTGCTGCGCATCCGCACGACCAAGGCCTTCGGCGCGTCCACGGCCTCGAAGATCCTGCGGCTCGTGGAGGCGGCCGGCTCGCGCAAGGCGCAGGCGGAGAACTTCATCACCCGTTTTGCCCGCATCTATACGCCGGTGGTCGTCTATGCGGCCATCGCGCTGGCCATCCTGCCACCGCTCGTGCGTATGGGTGTCATGGGCGTGCCTGCTGAGTGGGGCACCTGGGTCTACCGCGCGCTGACCTTCCTCGTGATCAGCTGCCCCTGTGCGCTCGTCATCAGCATCCCGCTCTCGTTCTTCGCGGGCCTCGGCGGCGCGAGTCGTCAGGGCGTACTCATCAAGGGCGCAAATTACCTCGAGATGCTGGCCAATACGGATACCTTTGTCTTCGACAAGACGGGCACGCTGACCAAGGGGGTGTTCCAGGTCACGGACTTGCATCCGGAGATGATCGAGGAAAGGGAACTGCTGCATCTCGCGGCCCATGTCGAGCGGTTCTCAAAGCACCCCATTGCACTTTCGCTCAAGCAGGCTTTCCAGCACGAGGACGATGGCTGCGAGGTCAGCGAGGTGCAGGAGATCGCCGGACAGGGCGTCACGGCGCTGGTCAACGGCCGCCGCGTGGCCGTGGGCAATGCGAAGCTCATGGAGGCCGTGGGTGCCAAGTGGCATCCCTGCGAGAAGAAGGGCACCATCGTGCACGTGGCCATGGATGGCAGCTATATCGGCCATATCGTGATCGCGGACGTGGTCAAGGAGCATGCGGCGGAGGCTATCGCGGCCCTGCACCGGGGCGGGGCGCGCCGCACGGTCATGCTCACGGGCGACAGCCGCGAGGCGGCGGAGGATGTGGCCGCACAGCTGGGCATCGATACGGTCTGCAGCGAGCTGCTGCCCGCCGATAAGGTGGCCAAGGTCGAAGAAATACTGGCAGAGCAGGAAGCGGGCGGCAGGCACAAGCTCGCTTTCGTGGGCGATGGCATCAACGACGCCCCCGTGCTCGCGCGTGCCGACGTCGGCGTGGCCATGGGCGCTATGGGCTCCGATGCGGCCATTGAGGCGGCGGACGTCGTGCTCATGGACGATGACCCCGCGAAACTGCCTGTGGCCCGACGCATCGCGCGCAAGACCATGCGCATCGTGAATCAGAACATCTGGGGCTCCATCGGTATCAAAGTGCTGGTACTGGTGTTGAGCGCCGTAGGCCTTGCGAACATGTGGGCCGCCATCTTTGCTGATGTCGGTGTCATGGTCATCGCCGTGCTCAACGCAATGCGTGCGCTGCTTAGCAGCGGTCAGTTGCCGGCAAAGGGATGATAGCCCCGCTGCGGGTCAGATTTTCAGGGAGGATTTTCCCTTGTTTTTATGCGGGAAGGCGGTGGCTTTTCCGCATTTTTTAAACGAAACCTCCTTTCTTTTTCCAGTTGGAATGACTAGAATAGAGATAGAAAGAATGGCAGACTATCCTTCAGAAAGGATGATGAGATATGAGTATCATGCTTAACAGCGTCAATCAGTCCCTGCATACGTATCGCAATAACAGTACGGCGTCCAGCGACAGTATCCGAAAAATAGCTTCCGGCTCGAAATACCCGGGTGCGGCCTACGGCCCCGCCAGCTATGCGATTCTCCAGCGCACCTATTCCCGCATCGGGGCGGTGCAGCAGGCCAATGCCAATGCGCAGAACAGCAACGCCATGCTCTCCACGGCGGCTGCGGCGGCCGGCAATACGGTGGATATGCTCTCGAGCCTGCGCTCCAACATCCTGGAGGCCGCCAATGGCACGAATGCGGGCAGTGACCTCTCGGCCCTGCAGAAGAGTGTCGACCAGACCATCGCGGGCCTCGATGACAATGTCGCCTCGGCGACCTACAATGGCATGCGTCTGCTCGACGGCAGCAAGACCACGACGGTGCAGAGTGTCGACGGCTACACGAATATCCAGCTCGGCGACCTCACGTCCCAGGGCCTCGGTCTCACGGACAATAGCGGCAAGAGCACGATCAACCTGACGGACACGAGCTCCCTCGGCGATGCGCTGGACAAGGTGGACAGCGCGCTGAACAAGGCACTCGATCAGGCCACGACGCTCGGCGCAGCCCAGCAGGGCCTCAACTATCAGTCGGCGAACCTCACGACGCAGCAGGAGAACCTCCTGGCCTCGGCGAGCACGGACGGCGATACGGACATCGCGGCGGAAGCCACAAAGAAAGCTACGTCGGATACGCTCGGCCAGACGGCGCTCTGGGCTATCAAGCAGGGGTTGCAGAACTTCAACCAGCAGACGATGGGCGCACTGGGCGGCATCAACAACCACAGCCGCGGCGCTGCACTGAAGATGCTGATGTAAGTGTCCCGCAAAACAGGATAAAAAGGCACGTCACTGGCGAATCGTTTCGCTGGTGACGTGCTTTTTGCGTTGCGGGAAATGCTCAGGTGCGATGTTCGCGGTAGGCCTGTGGCGTACAATGGTAGCGGCGGCGGAAGGCGCGGCTGAAGGTGGAGTAGTCGCGGAAACCGCAGAGCGCGCTGATGGCCGTGATGGGCTGCTCGCTCTGGCCGAGCAGGTCGGCGGCGCGCAGCAGGCGCTTGTCCTGCACGTACTGGTGCAGGCTGTAGCCCGTCTCCGCCTTGAACTTATGCATGAGGTAGGACGTGCTGAGATAGCTGGCCTTCGCGATGCTGGCCACGCTGAGGTCCTCGCCGAGGTGAGCAGCGATGTGCTCGAGCACCTGCTGGATTTTCGCGTCGCTGTGCTTCGCGGCGAGGTCGGCCAGCTCGTGGCCCTGCAGCGAGCGGTTGATGAGGATGAGGAATTCGACGAAGAGAATCTGCGTGTAGAGGTCGTTGGCAAAGCCATCCTCCTGTGCGGTGCGGGCGAGCTTGTCGATGTGGAAGAGCAGGTCGTGGCTGCGCTCGGCGGCCTGATGACGCACGCTGGCCCCCCGGGTGAAGCAGGCCGCGAGGTCAGTACCCTGCTTGTCCTCGGCCGACCAGTGCGCGAGGAAGGCGGGCGCGACGTAGATCACGATGCGTCCGTAGCCGCTGCCATCGTAGTGGAAGACGGGGCGGTGGATGGCGCCCGCGGGCACGAAGATGAGGTCGTGGGGCTGCAGGTGCCAGGTGCGGCCCTCGATGATGTAGTCCACGTTGCCACTGAGGAAGAAGATGATCTTGTGGAAGTCGTGGTAGTGAAAGCTCACGGGCAGAGGCGCTTCGTCCTGCAGGCGGAAGACGCGGTAGCCGCTGTGCAGGTAGCCGCGCTTCAGCGACTGCTCGTAGTTTCCCATATAGGCGTTGTAGGCGCGGTCTGTGGCCGCGCGCTTGCGCTGTTGTTCATCCATGTGCCTGCTCCTTTTCCGGGGTGTATCCACCCATTTGCCCTTTGTTTGTTTCTATTGCCATCATACAGCATTTTTTGCAATATGTTAAGCAGATTATGTTATTTCCTGTCCTGAGCGTCCCTGCTATAATAAGCACAACGAGTTGAGAGAGAAGCGGGGCGTGCCAAGGGCACGGCACCGCAGTGAATAGCCCCGGCGGGCAGAAAGATGGTGACCGGCATGTTCAGCGCAAAGATTTACCACATGGAGCAGCAGGAAATTTTGGTACTCGATGGCACGCAGGGCTTCCTGCCTGGCACGGCCGCCATTCAGCGCATCTGCAGCCGCGGCCTCGGCGTTGGCCTGGATCGCGTGATCATTTTCACGGGCACGGAGCAGCATCCTTCCTTCCGCGCCTATACGACGGACGGCGTGGAGACAGAGCTGACCGCCGCTGACATGCGTGTGCTTGCCCGCAGCCAGTACGATATCGAGGTGCGTTTCACGAACTATTTCATCGGCGTGCTGCGCGAGCTCGATGCCGCTGCAGAGGAGCAGGCCACGGCCTGAAAGCCGGACAAAGCATAATCAGAGGGCGCCGCAGGGCGTCTTTTTTCGTGCCCATATAGCGTGAAAGGCGGTATCGCTGTATAATGAAAAGCAGCAGGGACATGTGATAAAAGGAAGGAGCAGGGCTATGCCGAAGGTGACGCGGGAGGATATCCCAAACTGGTTCCAGAAGAAAACGAGCTTTGACGTCGATATCCAGGAGCTGCAGCGGGCGGCGGAGCTTGACCACATCGCCTGCGCCGACGAGCCCATGAAGCTCATGCGCAAGCTCTGGGGGCTCGGCCCGCGCGAAATGGAGCGCCTCCTCGGTGCCCCTGCCCGCACGGTGGATCAATGGTACGCCACCAGGACCTCGCGCCCGCCCTCCTGGGTCATCCGCCTCGTCGTGGAAAAGGCCGCCCAGTGGCACGCAAAGCGTGTGGAAAAAGGAATATGAAGCATACGAAAAGGAAGCAGCCTCGCGGTGAAGCTGCTTCCTTTTTGCTATATGTGCTTATGCCTCGTAAGTCGGCAGGCGTTTTTTGATGAACTGGGTGTCGATGTTGCCCGTGCAGAACATCGGGTCGTTCAGGATGTGCTGGTGCAGCGAGATCGTCGTCTTGACGCCTTCAATGCGGAACTCGCTCAGCGCGCGGTTCATGATCTTGATCGCGTCGCCGCGGTTGCGGCCGTGCACGATGAGCTTCGCGATCATGGAGTCGTAGTAGGGCTGGATCGCGAGGCCGGCCGTCACGCCGCTGTCGAAACGTACGCGCGGGCCGCTCGGCTCATGCAGGAAGGAGATGTCGCCGGGGGAGGGCATGAAGTTATTGTCCGGATCCTCGGCATTGATGCGGCATTCGATGGCATGGCCCGTGAAGTGCACGTCCTTTTGCGTGAAGTCCAGCGGCTCGCCCGCGGCGATGCGAATCTGCGTGCGCACGAGATCGATGCCCGTGACCTCCTCGGTCACGCCGTGCTCCACCTGGATGCGCGGGTTGATCTCCATGAAGTAGAACTGGTTGTTCGAGAGGTCGAGCAGGAATTCGACAGTACCGATGTTGGAGTAGTGGACACTCTTGGCGGCCTTGATGCCCAGCTGACCGACGTACTCGCGCATCTCCGGCGTGAGGGCGACGGAAGGGGACTCCTCTAAGAGTTTCTGGTTGCGGCGCTGGATGGAGCACTCGCGCTCGCCGAGATGCAGCACTTCGCCGTAGTTGTCTGCGACAATCTGCACCTCGATGTGGCGGGAGCGCTCGATGTAGTGCTCGAAGTAGTAGCGCACCTGCTTGACGTCGATGATTTCGAGGGCCTTTTTCAGCTCTGTCTCATCGTGGGCCACGAACATGCCCTTGCCGCCGCCGCCTGCGACCGGCTTCAGGATGACCGGGTAGGTGACCTCTTTGGCCTTGGCGATGGCGTCCTCGTTGTCCGTGAGCGGCGTGCTGCCCGGGGACATCGGGATGCCGGAGGGCACCATGGAGGCGCGGGCAGCATCCTTGTCGCCGACGAGGCGGATGGTCTCGGGGTTCGGGCCGATCCAGGTGATGCCAGCCTCGGTCACGCTCTGGGCGAAGTCCGCATCCTCGGAGAGGAAGCCGTAGCCCGGATGGATGGCGTCGGCCTCGGCAGCGATGGCTGCGTTGAGTACGTTCTCTTTGTTCAGGTAGCTGTCTGTCGCATCTTCGGCGCCGACGCGCACGGACATGTCGGCCAGCTGTACGTGCAGGGCATCGGCGTCGGCATCGGAGTAGATGGCGACGGTCTCAATGCCCAGTTCCTGGCAGGCACGGATGACACGCACGGCGATTTCGCCGCGGTTGGCAATCAGCACACGTTTAAACATCGTGTTATTCCTCCTAAAAAGGTATGTTCATTCTTATTTTCACGCTGAGAGCAGATTTTATTACCTGCTGCTAAATACCTGTAGCTAGAGTACCATCTTTTACAGGGAAAGTCAACTCATCCCCTCCCTGCAAAATGGCTGTATTCATGCTATAATGGGACAAAGTAAAGGAGGTGCGCCTAATGACGGATATGGTTGCGGAGAAGCTGAAGCTGCTGCCGGACTCGCCCGGCGTCTACATCATGAAGAACGCGCAGGGTAAGATCATCTACGTGGGCAAGGCTATCGTGCTGAAGAACCGCGTGCGGCAATATTTCCAGCACAACAAGCAGCATACGGCCAAGGTGCGGGCTATGGTCTCGCATATCGCGGACTTCGAGATCATCATGACGCACTCGGAGGTTGAGGCGCTGATTCTTGAGTGCAACCTCATCAAGAAGCACCGACCGCACTACAATATCGCGCTCAAGGACGACAAGAGCTATCCCTACGTCAAGGTCACGGTGCAGGAGGATTTCCCGCGCGTTTTCCTCACGCACCGCGTGCTGAAGGATGGCGCACGCTACTTCGGCCCCTACACGAACGTCACGGCCGTGCACCAGAGCCTGAAGCTGCTGCGGCGGCTGTTCCCGCTGCGCACGTGCAAGCGCCTGCAGGAGCGTCCCTGTCTCGAGTACCATATCCGTCGCTGCCTCGCGCCCTGCGTGGGCAAGGTGGATAAGGCGGAATACGACGCGATGATCCGCGCGGTGCTGCTCTTTCTGGAGGGGCGCACGGAGGACGTGGAGAAAGAACTGCGCTACCGCATGGAAAAGGCGGCGGAGGCGTATCACTTCGAGCTGGCGGCGCGCCTGCGCGACCAGCTGCTGGCTGTGCAGAAAGTGGCGGAGAAGCAGAACATCGTGACGGGTGCGGGCGACCAGGACGCCATCGGCATGGCACGGGACAACCTCGGCGTCTGCGTGCAGGTTTTCTTCATCCGCAGCGGCAAGATGCTCGGGCGCGAGCACTTCCTCCTGGGCGGTAGCGAGGACGAGTCCGATGCGGCCATCCTAACAGCTTTCCTGCAGCAGTATTACCACCGCGCGACCTTTGTGCCGCGGGAGGTGCTGCTGCCTCTGGAGCTGGCACCGGAGGATACGCAGCTCCTGGAGACCTTCCTCACGGAGAAAAAGCACGGCTCCAAGGTGCACCTGCTCTGTCCGCAGCGCGGCACGAAGAAGGACATCGTGGCCATGGCGGCGGGCAACGCGCAGAAATATCTCGCCGACGAGGCCGTGAAGATGCAGCAGGCCGACGCGCGTACTCTGGGCGCTGTCGAAGAGCTCGGTAAGTACCTCGGCCTCAGAAAGCCGCCCATGCGCATGGAGTGCTTCGATATCTCGCACAATCAGGGCTCGGAGACTGTGGCCTCCATGGTGGTTTTCGAGGGCGGCCTGCCGAAGAAGTCCGACTACCGCCGTTTCAAGCTGCATACGACGGAGGGCAAGCCCGACGACTTCCTCTCCATGCGCGAGGTCACGACGCGGCGCTACGTCGGCCTGCCGGAGGAGGAGCTGCCCGACCTCATCGTCATCGATGGCGGCAAGGGTCAGCTCTCCTCGGCCCTCGAAATCATTCGCGGCGCGGGCCATCACATGGACGTGCCGGTGGTGGGGCTCGCGAAGCAGTTCGAGCTCGTGTTCAAGGAGGGCGAGTCTGAGCCCGTGGTGCTGCCGCGCCACAGTCAGGCGCTCTATCTCATCCAGCGCATCCGCGATGAGGCGCACCGTTTCGCGATCACGTTCCATCGCAAGCTGCGTGGTAAGCGCAACCTCGTCTCGGTGCTCGACCATGTCGTGGGCATCGGGCCAAAGCGGCGGCAGGCGCTCTGGCAGCATTTCGGCACGCTGGCGAAGATGCAGGCGGCGAGCGTGGAGGAGCTGGCGGCCGCCCCCGGCATGAACCAGCCGGCAGCCGAGGCCGTCTATGAATATTTCCTGTCGCAAAAGGCCATCCGTGCGGGCAAGAAGGCGCAGGATTGAGTTTTTGCCCTGCCATATATAGAGAGAAAGCAGCAGAGGTGCTTTTCATGATAGATTTACATACACATTCCACGATATCCGATGGCAGCTTTACGCCGGCGGAGCTGGCGCAGCACGCCAAAGACCTGGGGATCCGGGCCTTTGCGCTTACGGACCACGACAACATGGCTGGCTGTGAGGAGGCCGCGGCGGCCGCGCAGAAGCTGGGCGTGGGCTTTATTGGTGGCATGGAGCTCACGGTCGAGTACATCGGCCATAAGCTGCACGTCGTTTGTCTCGGCTTCGACCCGGCGCATCCGTCCTTCCGGCTCATCTACCAGCGCGTGCGCGCCATCAAGGAGGGGCGCATCCCCGATATCATCGACTATATCCACGATCAGGGCGTGGACATTTCTCTCGCGAAAGTCGAGCCCTTTGCCCACGGCGGCCCCATCGACCGCTACGCGATCATGCGCTACCTCGTTTCGCTGCACCTCTACGATCGCGCCCAGCCGCTCTGGGATCATTACCTCGACCCCGCAGCCGTGGCGCTGGGGCTGAACTTCTCTATCACGGCGGAGGAGGCGCTGCCGCTCATCAGGGAGGCAGGCGGCGTGACCTCGTTGGCGCATTTCCACAAGACCATCGGCCTCAAGGGACTCACGCGGCAGGAGCAGGAGGCGGCCATCCTGCGCCTGCACCAGATGGGCCTCGATGGCATGGAGCGCTGGTATCCGAACTACAGCCACGACGACGCGGCTTTCGCGGGCTATATGATCGAGAAATATCATCTGCTGCCCACGGGCGGCACGGACTTCCACGGCACGAACCGCCCCGGCGTCGAGATGGGCACGGGCATGGACGGCAATATCTGCATCCCCGATGACTTCCTCACGGCCATCCGCGAAAAATGCGCCGCACGCCGCGAAAAAAATCATGCGGTACAGGAAGGGAAATAAGCGTCCGTGACGAATATAACAGCAGAGACATCCGGAAAAGGGTGCCATGAACATGGAGCTGACGTGCTCAGAAAGCAGTGCGTGAAGGAGGGCTTAACGATGAAGGTATGGGTTTGCAGTGTCTGCGGCTGGATTTACGATGAGGCCAAGGGCGATCCGGACTATGATCTGGCAGCTGGCGTGAAGTTTGAGGATCTGCCGGATGATTTCGTCTGCCCAATCTGCGGCGTAGGCAAGGATCAGTTCGAGCTGCAGGAGTAAGTCAGGTGCCGCTTAGACGGGCCGGCCCGCTTTTAGCGGGCTTTTTTTGCTGTCCGAAGCAGGCCAGTCCGGGACGGAAGAATAGGAAAATATTTTCATTGTTAAAATTTATGGCAAGATAAAATAACCATAGAAAAACATTGCATTCTGGGCGGTGATTTGCTATAATCAAGGCGTAATGAATCATAAACAGCATTCATTATACAGGATACTGGCTGCGGCTGGTTTCTGAGCGTTCCGAGACCGATGCCGATGATGCAAAGCGGGCGTTGGTTTCAAATTTTGAGGAGGCTATTTCATCATGAAAGTAACTGTTGTTGGTGCAGGTAATGTAGGTGCTACCGTCGCAAACGTGCTGGCACAGAAGAAGTTCTGCAGCGAGGTCGTGCTCGTCGATATCAAAGATGGTGTGCCGCAGGGCAAAGCCATGGATATCATGCAGACGGCGCATATGCTGAACTTCAACACGCGTGTGGTCGGCGTGACGGCGCAGCCGGGCGATGAGAACGGTTATGCACCGACGGCTGGTTCAGAGGTTGTCGTTGTTACCTCCGGTATCCCCCGCAAGCCGGGCATGACGCGTGAGCAGCTGATCGGCACGAATGCGAAGATCGTCAAGAGCGTTGTCGATCAGGCTATGAAGTTCTCCCCGGATGCTTACTTCATCATCATCTCCAACCCGATGGATTCCATGACGTACCTGACGCTGAAAGACACGAAGCTGCCGCGCAACCGCGTCATCGGCCAGGGCGGTATGCTGGACAGCAGCCGTTTCCGTTATTTCCTGGCTCAGGCCCTGACGAAGGCTGGCTATGCGGCTTCCGTTACGGATGTTGACGGCATGGTTATCGGCGGTCATAACGATAAGACGATGGTTCCGCTGGTCAGCCTCGCTACGTGGCGCGGCGTGCCGGTGACGGACTTCCTCTCCAAGGAAGAGCTGGATGATGTCGTTGCTCAGACGAAGGTCGGCGGCGCTACGCTGACGGGCCTGCTGGGCACTTCCGCATGGATCGCTCCGGGCGCTGCTGCTGCTGCACTCGTTGAGGCCATTGCTATGGACGAGAAGAAGCTCATCCCGTGCTGCGTGTCCCTCGAGGGCGAGTATGGCGAGAAAGACCTTTGCATCGGCGTGCCGGTGGTACTCGGTGCCAAGGGTGTGGAGAAGGTCGTTGAGCTGAAACTGGCTGGCGAGGAGAAAGAGAAGTTCGAGGCTTCCGTCCAGGCTGCCCGCGACACGAACGCCAAGCTCGGCGAGGCTCTGAAATAATTGGCCCGCTGCTGTAAAAAGTAATAGCAGAACCCTGCCGGGAGTGATCCCGGCAGGGTTCTTTTTGTACATCTAAGCAGATGCAAATCGTTGGGCAAGAATGTGGTGCTAAGCTGAAGGGTATAGAGGCGGACGGCGCTGCTGGCAGGGCGCACCAACACTCCGCTGAGAAAATTTGCTAGAGTAAAATTTTTGCCAGGAATTAATCCTGTAAAAGTTTCAAAACGCGCTTCGCTTGAACGGTTGGAACTTTTACGAGGGTTCTGGTAGGCAAAAATTTTCCTCTTTCACGCAAATTTCCAACGCTTCGTTTATGGTGTGCCCTGCCAGCAGCGCCTACGGCGGCTGACTGGCTACCTGAGGGGTGGCTGTTTGCCGTGCGATTCAATAAAGGAGTGAGTGGCGATGCGGCGGTGGATGACGGTGTTGATGGTGGCGGTGTTTTGCATGCTGCCTTTGACGGTGGTTAGTGCGGCGGAGCATGTGGCGACGGGACAGGGGGCTTCGGAGCGGGCGGCGCTGCAGGCCGCGATGCGCAGTGCGGTGGAGGCTGAGGTGGGGGTCTATCTCGATAGCAGCACACGCATTGCGAATTACCAGGTGCTGTCGGATAAGATTTACACGCATTCCGAGGGCTATATCAAGAGCTATGAGGTGCTGAGCAAGGATGAGGTCGGCGGCGTGCATCGCGTGACGATCCGGGCGGATGTGAGCGGGGATAAAATCTCGGATGTGACGAGTAGCTTGCAGCAGCGTCAGGCGGTCATCGGCATGAATATGGAGCAGCCGCGGGTGGCGGTGATTGCGGTGGATCAGTCGGGCAAGGAGTATCCGACGCTTTCGTCTGTGCTGATTACGGCATTGCAGCAGGAGGGCTTTACGCGGCTGATCGATATTTCTTCGGCGAATTCCGGGGCGAAGCGGGCGGCGATGGCTTTGACGAGCAATCGCTACAGCGTGGATCTTGGCCAGCTGGCGGAGCTGCGTGCCGATGCGCCGTGCGATTATCTCGTGCGCGTGTATGTGCAGAATGATACGGCGAGCCTCGATGATATCCTGCCGGGCTTGCATAAGGCGTATATTTCCTGCGCGGCGAGCCTCGTGAATACGAATACGGGTGAGATTACCTGGAGCGGCACGGCGCGCGGCGAGTCGAAGCATTGGTTCGGTAATTCGGAGGCGGAGGCCCTGGAGCAGGTGGCCGACACCCTGGCGCCGCAGCTGTCGAAGGCCGCTTTCAACAAGGCCGCGAATATCCAGCAGCATTTGCAGCTTACGATTCCCCAGTCACGTCTGGGCACGTTCAGCGAGGCGCGGGAGAAGGTGGCGGCACTGCCCGGCGTGCAGCATGTCTACCTGCGCAGTCTGGCTCGTGGCATCTATACACTCGATCTCGATTTCGATGGCACGGCCGGCGATTTCGCCACGGTGCTGGAGCAGCAGGGCTATCACGTGACCTACTTCGCGGCGGAGAGCGTCGTCGTGGAGTAAAGAAAATGCAGGCATTGCATCATTTTGAGGCAGTGCCTGCATTTTTCTGCTTTATGCCCTGATGGCCCAACGGAGCTTGGTAGAGTGGGCGCGGGGGTTGCGGTAGCATTCTTCTTTGCCGGGGCGGATGACGTCCTTGGCGATGGCGCGGTAGAGGCCTTGCTGGTGGTAGGCCTTGAAGGCCTGCTTCACGATGCGGTCTTCGCCAGAGTGGAAGGTGAGAATCGCCACACGGCCGCCCGGGGCGAGGGCGGCGGGCAGTTTTTCCATAAATTCATAGAGAACCTCGTACTCGTGGTTCACATCGATACGCAGGGCCTGGAAGACACGGGCACTGCTTTTTTTCGTGAGTTGGGTGCGGGCGGCCGCCTGCTTTTTCGTGCTGTAGCCCGCCTTTTCTTTCATTTCCGGTGGCAGGGGCACCTTGGCCAGCGCGCGCACGACGGCCTCGTGCAGGGCCACGGTGGTCTCGATGGGACGGTGGCGCTGCGTGCGGATGATTTCGCGGGCGATTTCGGCCGCGTAGGGTTCGTCGGCGTTCTCCTGCAGCATACCGATGAGCTCGTCCTTGTCCAGTTCACGCAGGCGCTCGGCGGCGGAGATGCCTGCCTCGGGGTTGAGGCGCAGGTCGAGCGGACCATCCGCCTTGTAGGTGAAGCCGCGCGCGGGATTGTCGATCTGCATGGAGGAAACGCCGAGGTCCGCGAGCACGAAGTCGAAAGGGCCGACCTCGGCTGCAAGTTCGTCAATCTGGCAGAAATTCATCTGCCGCCGCTCCCAGATGTCGGGGCCGTAGCCCTGCGCGCGAATGCGCTGTTCCGTCTTGGCCGATTCGATGGGGTCGACGTCGCCGCCGATGAGGTGGCCTTTGCCCTGCAGTTTTTCCAGCATCCGGAGCGTATGGCCGCCGTAGCCCAGCGTGGCGTCGAAGCCGTGTTCGCCTGGCTGGATTTGCAGCACGGTGAGGATTTCCTCCACCATGATGGGGATGTGCATGCCTGCAGGCGTATTGCCCTTGGCCATGACGTGTGCGATTTCTGCACCGTATTTTTCGGGCTGCAGTTCTTTGTATTTTTCCTCATAGCGCTTTGGGTAATGGCCGCTGTAGTGAATGCGGCGCTTATGCGGTTTCTCAGGCTGCTGTGGCTGGCTTTCCATATAAAAATCGTCCTTTCCTTGTCGAATGATCGTTTCTAGCATAAGGCGCTGCGGGCGGGTCTGTCAATATCCGCTGCGGGCAGGATTTGGGCCGGCCGGTGCAGAAATAAAAGAAAAGTATGATAGGTTGAGAACAGGAGGCTGAAAATGGCAGTTTTGGGAGCTTGTGCTGTGCCGCATCCGCCGCTGATTATGCCGGAGGTCGGTCGTGGCGAGGAACATAAGATTCAGAAGACCATCGACGCGTATAGGCAGGCGGCGCAATTCGTCGTGGACTTGCGTCCGGATCTCGTGGTGATCACGAGCCCGCACACGGTGATGTACGCGGATTATTTCCATATTTCACCGGGCGAAAAGGCGGCGGGGGATTTCGCGCAGTTCCGCGCGCCGGAGCTGCGGCTGGAGGCGGCGTATGATACGAAATTCGTGCAGCAGCTCTGTGAGCTCGCCGGGGCGGAGAACCTGCCCGCGGGGACGTTCGGGGAGAAGCAGCCGGAGCTCGACCATGCGACGATGATTCCCCTGCGCTACCTGCAGGAGGCTGGCTATAGTGGGAAAATCGTGCGCATCGGACTCTCAGGGCTGGATTGGCGCAAGCACTACCGTCTGGGACAACTCATCGCGCGGGCGGCGGAACAGCTCGGTCTGCGTATTGTGCACGTGGCCAGCGGCGACCTTTCGCACAAGCTGACCGAGGAAGGCCCGTATGGCTTCCATGCAGCGGGGCCGGTCTTCGATGCGCGTATGCAGGAGGTCTTCCGCAGCGGCGATTTCCTGCAACTGCTCCTGACGCCCCATGACATGGCTGCAGAGGCGGCGGAGTGCGGCCTGCGTTCGTTCTGGATCATGGCAGGCACGCTGGACCGGCTGGCCATAGAGTCGCAGCTTCTCTCCTACGAAGGGCCGTTTGGCGTCGGCTACGGCGTGGCCACGTTCCGCGTCGCAGCTGAAGATGATACGCGCAATATCGGCGAGCAGGCAGAGGCGGCGGAGCAGCGGCAGCTGGCGGCCATCAAGGAGCAGGAGGACGTCTATGTGCGTCTGGCACGGCTCTCACTGGAGACGTATGTCAGGACGCATGGCTATGCAAAACTGCCGGAGGATTTGCCGGAAGAGCTCGTGGGGCGGCAGGCCGGTGCCTTTGTCTCGCTGAAAAAGGACGGCCAGCTGCGCGGCTGCATCGGCACGATCCTGGCGACGAAACGCACGCTGGCGGAGGAAATTCTCGCCAATGCCATCAGCGCGGGCACGCGCGACCCGCGCTTCGACCCCGTGACGGTGGAGGAACTGCCATATCTCATCTACGACGTGGATGTGCTCACGCCGCCCGAGCGCATCCGGGACAAGAAGCAGCTCGACGTGAAGAAGTATGGCGTCATCGTGGAAAACGGCCGTCGCCGCGGCTTGCTGCTGCCGGATATCGCGGGCGTAGATACCGTGGAGCAGCAGATCGATATCGCGCGCCGCAAGGGCAACATCGGCCAGCGTGAGCCGCTGACGCTCTACCGTTTCGAGGTGCAGCGCCATGTCTGAGGCGGTGGTCTGTGAGCTGTGTCCGCATCACTGCCGGCTGTCAGAGGGGGGCACGGGGTTCTGCGGTGCACGGGGGAACCGTGGGGGAGAGGTCGTCTGTCTGAATTACGGGCAGGTCACGTCCCTGGCTCTCGACCCCATCGAGAAGAAGCCCTTATACCATTTCCATCCCGGCAGTGTGATTCTCTCGCTGGGCAGCTACGGTTGCAACCTGCGCTGCCCCTTTTGCCAGAACTACGAGATTTCGCAGGCGGGGGAAGCGCAGGTGCGGACGCGCTCCATCCTGCCTGACGAGCTGCTGGCGCTGGCTTTGCAGACCAGGGAGCAGTACGGCAGCATCGGTGTGGCCTTCACCTACAATGAGCCGCTGGTGAGCTATGAGTACCTGCGGGACTGTGCGCAGCTGCTTCGGGCCCACGGCCTGGCCGTGGTTCTGGTCACGAACGGTCAGGCTTGTGCGGCGCCTCTGTCGCAGCTGCTCCCGCTGGTCGATGCGATGAACGTCGATCTCAAGGGTTTTTCGCAGGAGTTTTACACCTGGTTGCAGGGCAATCTGGTCACAACCAAACAAACAATACAAATGGCCGTGGCGGCAGGCGTGCACGTCGAGGTCACGACGCTGGTCATCCCCGGCAGGAACGATAGCCCGAGAGCCATGTCTGACGAGGCGTCATGGCTTGCCTCCCTGTCCCCCGATCTGCCCTTGCATATTTCCCGTTATTTTCCACGCTACCATTGCGACATCCCGCAAACGCCGCGCCATACCCTCGCGGAGTTGCAACACATCGCCCGGCGGTATCTGCACTATGTATACGTGGGTAATGTCTGAGCTATTATGGCGTATAAACGCAGCCTTTTGTATCGCGTGTGCAGGGCTGCATTTTTTTTGTTTTGTCGATACTGATAGAATCTCGCAGAAGTTTGTGCTTTTGTTGTTGACGAACAATTTACATAGTGGTATAATTATAAAATTTTACATATTTGCTTATTTGTGCTATAATACATGCTGTCAGGAAAAATATCTTGAGGGGGGTGTATGTTTGTTACAGATTGGTGATCGGGTCGTTTACCCTATGCATGGTGCCGGTGTCATTGCCGGGATCGAGAACTGCGAGGTGCTTGGCGAGGATAAGTCCTACTACGTGCTCCAGTTGCCGATGGGCAGCATGAAGGTCATGATCCCGACCGATAATGTGGAGAATATCGGCCTCAGGGATGTCATACCAGAACAGCGGGTCGAGGATGTGAAGGAAATCCTGCAGGACAAACCGGAGAAAGTACCGGGCAGCTGGAACAAGCGCTTTCATGCAAACCTGGAGAAGATGAAGACCGGCGATATTTGCGACGTTGCGGCCGTGGCGCGCAACCTCATGCTGCAGGATCGGCGGCATAAGATTTCGAGCGGCGAGCGCCGCCTGCTGGATCTCGCGAAACAGATCCTCGTGAGCGAGCTCGTCTATGCCTGCGATAAGACGCCAGAGCAGGTAGAGAAATGGCTGAATGGCGTGCTGGCTAACAACCAGTTCAAGCATTGAAAAATACGGAACCCCTCGGGCATGCGGCCTGAGGGACAGCGGACCCGCGAGGGTCCTTTTTCTTTGCCTGAAATGCCATAAAGCAGGGCTGAAAAGGAATCTCAGCGTGGAGGGTGAAGCGGCGGAGAATCTGTGTTATAATGTTATGGTGCATTCATTTTCGTTATATTTATACTTCAGGAGGTGAAGAACATGATGATGGATCGCGTTGTGCGATTCTTTATTACCCTGTTCCTCGCAATTGCCGGCGGTGCCCTGCTGCACCTCGCGACCCCGCTGCTGACGGAGCTCATCAGCACGGAGATCTTCAAGGTGGACATGGGGCTGTTCAAGATCACGGCAACGAGCCTGCTCTGTATCATTCTGGGCGCTGTTCTCGGCGGTATTATCGGTTTTATTATCTCGCCCTATCTGATCAACAAGCTCAAGAAATTCTCGCTCTGGGTGGAGACGGCGCTCTCGCGCATGCCCGTGCATGATGTCGTGGCGGGAGCCATCGGCCTCGTAGTCGGCCTGATCATCGCGAGCCTGCTCGGCTATACCTTTGGCAAGATCCCCGTGGTCGGTGACTACATCCCCGTCATCTTCAGCATTGTCTTCGGCTATCTTGGTATCCGCATCGCGTTGCGCAAGCGCGAGGAATTCGCGGAGATGATGGATGTTGTCGTGCGCGCGTTCAAGGAATTGGCGCGCAGTCGCGAGATGCGGCAGCAGGCGGC
This sequence comes from Selenomonadaceae bacterium UBA2897, assembly GCA_002350105.1. GTDB lineage: Bacteria > Bacillota > Negativicutes > Selenomonadales > Selenomonadaceae > UBA2897. The sequence goes on from DEDT01000023.1 coordinate 56,280, forward strand.
GCAGCAGGCAGCCCAGCAGGCGGCAAAAGCGGCCAAGGCGGCGGTGCAGGAGGCACAGGCGGAAGGTGCACCGGCGGCGGGCACTGCGACGTCCGCGCGTCAGTACAAGCTGCTCGACACGAGCGTCATCATCGACGGCCGCATCGCCGATATCTGCGATACCGGCTTCATCGAGGGCACGCTGCTCATCCCGGTCTTCGTGCTGGAGGAGCTGCAGCATATCGCTGACTCCGCCGATGCGCTGAAGCGCACGCGCGGCCGTCGCGGCCTCGACATCCTGCAGCAGATTCGCCAGGAGAAGAAGCTCAAGGTCGAGGTCACGAACAAGGACTTCGACGATATCGCCGAGGTGGACTCGAAGCTCGTGCGCCTCGCGCAGGAAGTCGGTGGCAAGATCATCACGAACGATTTCAATCTGAACAAGGTCGCGCAGCTGCGTGGCGTCGAGGTGCTTAACATCAACGCGCTCTCGAATGCCGTGAAGCCCGTGGTCGTGCCGGGGGAGACGATGACCGTAAGCATCGTGAAGCCGGGTAAGGAGAGCGGCCAGGGCGTGGCCTACCTCGACGACGGCACGATGATTGTCATCGAGAACGGCTACCGCCGTATCGGTGAGACGCTGGCCGTCGAGGTCACGTCGGCACTGCAGACGGCGGCGGGCCGCATGATTTTTGCGAAGATTAGAGGAAACGCTGATTAATTGAGCAGGATTTAATCCTTGTTTCCTCAAGAATAGGAGCGGAGGACAAACTATGGTTTCCGTGATTTTTCCCGCCGCAGGCCAGGGCAAACGCATGCACGCGGGCAGGAACAAAGTGTTCCTCGACCTCGACGGCGAGCCCATCGTCCTGCGGACGCTCAGGCGGTTCTCGGCCGTGCCGGAGGTGGACGAGCTCATCGTCGTCACTGGCAAGGACGATCTTGCGGCGATGGAACAGTTGCTGGCGCAGGCCGCGGGGCTGAAGCCCTGGCAGGTCGTCGTGGGCGGCAGCGAGCGGCAATACTCGGTATTGAATGGCCTGCGCGCGGCCAGTCCGCAGGCGGATATTCTGCTGGTGCACGATGCGGCGCGGCCCCTCGTGAGTGTACAGACCATCGGGGACGTCATCCGGGCGGCTCGTAAATACGGCGCGGCCATTGCGGCCGTGCCCTGCAAGGATACGATCAAGGTCGTGGACGAGGCGGGTATCGTGCAGTCAACGCCTGCGCGCCGCACGCTCTGGGCCGTACAGACGCCGCAGGGGTTCCAGCGGGATATCCTGTTGAAGGCCGATGCACAGGCGGAGTCGGACGGCTTCCTCGGCACGGACGACGCGAGTCTCGTGGAGCGTCTCGGCGTTCCCGTGCATGTGGTGACGGCCGGCTATGAGAACATTAAGGTGACGACGCCGGGCGATATGCTGATCGCTGAGGCTTTCCTGCACACGGATCAATAAGGAGCTTGGATATGACCAGATTTGGTATGGGCTATGATGTCCATCGCCTCGTGGAGGGGCGAAAACTCATCATCGGTGGAGTGGAGATCCCGCATACGCTGGGCCTGCTCGGGCACTCGGACGCGGACGTGCTGTTGCACGCCATCTCCGATGCTCTGCTCGGCGCAGCGGCACTCGGTGATATCGGCCAGCATTTCCCGGATACAGACCCGCGCTATGAGGGGGCGGACAGCCTGAAGCTGCTCGCGCACGTCATGGAATTGCTGCGCGACCAGCGCTATGTCGTCGGCAACGTCGACGCGACCATCGTGGCTCAGCGCCCGAAAATGAAAGACTATATCCCCAAGATGCGCGAGAACATTGCACGCGTGCTGGGCATCGAGCTCTCGCAGGTCAACGTCAAGGCGACGACGGAGGAAAAGCTGGGCTTCACGGGCACGGAGCAGGGCATTTCGGCATATGCCGTGGCCGGGCTGGAGTGTATGGACGAGATGGCATAACATAACGTTCATACCGGACAGCGAAAGAGGGAACCAAGACATGAAATTTTTCTCGACCCTGCGCAAGGATATCCGCGTCGTCTTCGAGCGCGACCCGGCCGCCAAGAGTGTCTGGGAGGTTGTGCTGTGCTATCCCGGCCTGCACGCTATCTGGGCGCACCGCCTTTCACATGCGCTCTACAAGCGGGGCTGGGTGCTCCTGCCGCGCCTGATTTCCGAGGCGGCCCGCTTCCTCACGGGCATCGAGATTCATCCGGGCGCGACCATCGGCGAGGGATTGTTTATCGATCATGGCACAGGTATTGTCATCGGCGAGACGGCGGAGCTCGGCAGGAACGTCACGCTCTATCAGGGCGTCACGCTTGGCGGTACGGGCAAGGAGACGGGCAAGCGCCACCCGACCATTGGCGACAATGTCGTCGTGGCCTCGGGCGCGAAGGTGCTGGGCTCCTTTACCGTGGGCAGTCATGCGAAGATCGGCGCGGGCGCCGTCGTGCTGAAGCCCGTGCCTGCTTATGCGACGGTGGTCGGCGTGCCGGGGCGCGTCGTCGTCATGCATGGCCAGCGCGTCCACAATACGGAGGATATGCGTCGCATCATGGAGGCTCACCTCGTGGAGCCGGATGACCAGATGAGCGAGATCGAGGATGAGCTCGATGTCGATCTGGACCATGCGACGCTGCCCGACCCCGATGAGGAAATGCACGCCTGCATGATGAAGCAGATTCAGGCACTGGAAAAGAAAGTCAACGCGCTGGAGCAGCAGCTCCGGCAAAAGGAGGATAAATAAGATGCTGCAGGTTTATAATACCATGACACGCCGGAAAGAAGAGTTCAAGCCACTGAAAAAGGGCGAGGTCAGCATCTACTGCTGCGGCGTCACGCCGTACAACCATCCGCATATCGGCAATGCGCGTCCCTTCGTGACATGGGATGTCATTCGCCGTTTCTTCGCGCGTAAGGGCTACAAGGTGCGCTACATCCAAAACTTCACGGATGTCGATGACAAGATCATCAAGGCGGCCAACGCCGAGCATGTGACCTGGAAGGACATCTCGGACCGCTACATCAAGTCCTATTTCGAGTCCATGGATGCGCTGAACGTGCGCCACGCCGACGTCTACCCACGCGTGAGCGAGACCATCCCCGAGATTATCGAGATGGTGCAGACGCTGGTGGACAAGGGCTACGCCTATCCGGTGGACGGAGATGTCTACTACAGCGTGGAGAAGTTCGCAGGCTACGGCAAGCTCAGCGGGCGTAAGCTCGAGGATATGCAGGCCGGCGCGCGCATCGAGGTGGACGAGCGCAAGCATCACCCGATGGACTTTGCACTCTGGAAGGCCGCGAAGCCGGGCGAGCCTGCTTGGGACAGCCCCTGGGGCAAAGGCCGTCCGGGCTGGCACATCGAGTGCTCGGCCATGTCGCTGAAATACCTCGGCGAGAAATTCGACATTCACGGTGGTGGCAGCGATCTCATTTTCCCGCATCACGAGAACGAGATCGCGCAGTCCCAGGCCTGCATCGGCGACGACCACAGCTTCGCCCAGTACTGGATGCACAATGGCTTCATCACGATTCACGAGGAAAAGATGTCGAAGTCCAAGGGCAACTTCTTTACGGTAAAGGAAATCCTCGACAAATACGCGGGCGAAGTCGTGCGCTTCTTCATCCTGCAGACGCATTATCGCAGCCCGCTGGACTTCAGCGACGAGCGTCTCGAAGAGGCAAAGACGAGCCTCGGCCGCCTGCAGAACACGCAGGCCTACATCCAGGAGCTTGCAGCCCGGGACGGTGAGTCGGATACGGCGGCAGAACTCGCGGCGAAAGCGGAGCAGTTCCTCGCTGACTTCGACATGGCTATGGAGGACGACTTCAACACGGCCCTCGCCATCAGCCAGCTCTTTGCGCTCTCGAAAGAGGTCAACATCTACTATCAGCAGGTGGTGAACGGTGGCGTGGCCTTTGATAAGGCGAATTTCCTCAAGGCCAGGGCGGCCTGGGATGCAATGGCTGGCGTCATCGGCCTTTTCGAGCAGGAAGCGGGCCAGGCGGACGACGGCCTGACGGACAGTCTCATGCAGCTCATCATCGACATCCGCCAGGATGCGCGCAAGAATAAGAACTGGGCGGTGGCTGACAAGATCCGTGATGAGCTGAAGGAGCTCGGCATCGTGATCGAGGATACGCCGCAGGGTGCAAGGTGGAAAAAAGCATGAAGTTCAGCAGGCTGAAAGAACTCATCCGCCTCATGTTTACGCCCGACGGTGAGGGCGGCATCAAGGAGCGCTACGCGGCCAGGGATACGAAACAGATGAATCCACTCGTGCTGGCCTATGTCGGCGATGCATACTTCCATCTCTTCGTGCGCACGCGGCTGCTCAGCTATGAGCAGGCACAGGTACAGGCGCTGCACCAGTTCGCGGCGCAGATTGTCTCAGCGGTCTGGCAGCACCGCGCCTATCTCGGCATCGAGAGCATGCTCACGGAGCCGGAAAAGGCCATCTACCGCCGTGCCCGCAACGCGAAGAGCCATGCCCCGCGCAGTGCCAGCGTGGCCGAGTATCATTCCAGCACGGGCTTCGAGGCCCTGCTGGGCACGCTTTACCTCGACGGCGATACGGCGCGCCTTGACGAAATCTGCGAGGCCTCGTTCCAGATTATCGCGCAAGCGATGATGGCGGAGATTCAGGCTAAAGATAAGAAATAAGGAGCAATATGTTAAAAGTTACCCTGTTAGAACATACGCCGGATCCTGAGCGCGTCGTGGCCATGGCCGCGCGCCTCTGCTACTCCTCGAGCGGCGCAGCCGAGCTGGCGGAGAAGCTGAGCGATGAGCGCGTGAAGGAAATGGTGGAGAAGATCGTGAAGCTGGGCCACGCCTCCTGTCTGGAGCACGTGAGCTTCACCTTCGGCATCGAGGGCGTGAGCCGCGTGCTCACGCACCAGCTCGTGCGCCATCGCATCGCATCCTACGACCAGCAGTCGCAGCGCTACGTGGCGGCCCACGGCTTCCAGTACATCACGCCACCGACCATTGCGGAAAAGCCCGAGGCGAAGGCGAAATTCGACGCACTCATGCAAAAGATTCGCGCGACCTACGACGAGCTCACGGAGATGGGCGTGCCGAAGGAGGACGCGCGCTATGTGCTCGCCAATGCGGCCGAGACGAAGATTCTCGTGACCATGAATGCGCGCACGCTGCTGCATTTCTTCAACCTGCGCTGCTGCAACCGCGCGCAGTGGGAAATCCGTGCCATGGCCTACGAGATGCTGCGCCTCGTGAAGGAAGTTGCGCCGACGCTCTTCTATAACGCGGGGGCGAGCTGCGTGAATACGGGCCGCTGCCCCGAGGGCGCGATGACCTGCGGCAAGTTCAGTGAAATGATTAAACTGCGCGAAGGCTGAGGATAATATGCAAGACACGAAAAGAGACAAAAAACGCGGCAGTCGGGCTGGCCACAGCAACGGGCGCCCGCAGACGGAACACGGGGCGCGCGCCCTGCGGCAGGATCGCTGGCAGGGCAAGAGCCGTCCAGCCGTACATGAGCGCAGCCGTCAGGCAGCAGGGCAGGAGCAGCGCACGCAGGCAATGTCCGCCTCGCTCCCAGACGATGTGCTCATCGGCCGCAATGCGGTGACGGAGGCCCTGCGGGCGGGACGCGGCATCAACCGCGTGCTGCTCGCTAAAGGCGACCATGCGGGCTCCATCCCCGAAATCGAGGCACTGGCGCGGGAGAAGAACATCCCCGTGGAGTATGTAGAGCGCGGCAAGATCGAAGCTGTGGCGGGCGGGGCGCGCCATCAGGGCGTGTTGGCCTATGTGGCTCCTGTGGCCTACGCGGAACTCGACGACATCCTGCGCGCGGCGGAGGCGAAGGGCGAGCCACCTTTCCTGCTGCTGCTCGACGAGCTGGAGGATCCGCACAATCTCGGCGCGTTGCTGCGCACGGCGGACGCCACGGGCGTGCATGGCGTGCTCATCCCGAAGCGCCGCAGCGTGCCTCTGACGGCGACCGTGGCGAAGACCTCGGCGGGGGCCGTGGAGTACGTGCCCGTCGCGCGCATCGGCAACATCGCGCAGACACTCAGGGAACTGAAGGCCAGGGGCTTCTGGGTCGCGGGTGCCGACATGGACGGTACGCAGCAATACTGGGAGGCCGACCTCACGGGCCCGCTCGTGCTCGTCGTGGGCAGCGAGGGGCACGGCATGAGCCGTCTCACGAAGGAGAACTGCGACTTTATCGTACGGATGCCGATGGTGGGGCGCATCAATTCGCTTAACGCTTCGGTGGCGGGGTCCATTCTTATGTACGAGTCCCTGCGTCAGCGCCTTTTAAAGCGTAGGGCCTGAGGTCCCATAGGAAAAACGAAATTTTATGTAAAAAAACTGCATGTATACACGGACATGCGTCCTATGAAACTTGACTCTTTCAACAAATTAACGTATAATTCGGTATGTGAAAATTAGATGATGATAAGAGAAAATGCAAAGCAAAAGGGGAACACCTCCATGGAAGCAGAAGCGAAACTAAATCAGCAGCCGGATAGCAATCAGGGATTTGATGACCTCACGGATGAGGAAATCCTGTTTGAGATCAAGGAGCGCGACAATGAGTCCGCCCAGAATTACCTGATCAACAAGTATCGCAATTTCGTGCGCGCCAAGGCACGCTCGTACTTCCTCATCGGCGCCGACCGCGAGGACATCATTCAGGAAGGCATGATCGGCTTTTACAAGGCTATCCGCGACTTCCGCAATGACAAGCTATCCTCGTTTCGCGCGTTCGCGGAGCTCTGCGTCACGCGCCAGATTATCACGGCCATCAAGACGGCGACGCGGCAGAAGCATATTCCCCTGAACTCCTACGTCTCGCTGAACAAGCCCATCTACGATGAGGAGTCGGACCGCACGCTCCTGGATGTGCTCTCGGGGGCCAAGGCCTCGGACCCGGAGGAGCTCGTGATCAGCCGCGAAGAGTTCGCGGAGATCGAGAAGCGCATGGAGGAAATTCTATCCGGCCTCGAGTGGCAGGTGCTCATGAGCTACCTCGACGGCAAATCCTATCAGGAAATCGCCAGGGAGTTGCACCGTCATGTGAAGTCCATCGACAACGCCCTGCAGCGCGTGAAGCGCAAGCTCGAGAAATACATGGAGAACCGCGGCGAGGACATCGATATCAATACGATTTACCGCGGCCTTTCCTCCATCAACCGCCGCCTGCGTTCTTCTGATGACTACGCGAACGACGATTACACGTCGGACATGGGTACGCGGAAATAAATCTGGTAAAGGCAAAATATAGGAGCATAAAAACATAAAAGGAGACAGCTTCTGCAGTGAGGATTCCCTGCCGAAGCTGTCTTCTTTTTTACTTGTTGTTTATTTTTGTGGCATCAGCTTGCCGCCGCCGGGGAGCTGATAGGTCTGTCCGCCGCGTGTCGTGTCTGCAGCTACGTCATAGTAGATGTTGTGGCCGTGGGAGGCGATGTTTTTGTAACCGCTGGCCGCATCGCTGAGCTTGGTGACATAGGCGTCGCCGGTGAGGTCCCAGTGCGCGGTTTTCGCCAGCGTGATGGTGGCGCTCTGCGCCGTGTTATCCGTGTTGAAGGCGCCCTGATACGAAGCTTTGTCGCCGAGGTTCAGCGTGACGGACGAGATGGAATCCGCCTTGACGGCACCGCTGAGTACCTGATTTTCGGCCGTCAGGGTGAAGTTGCCGCCATTGGCACCGGATTTCCCCCAGCGGCTGGCGCCGACGTTTACGAGCGTGTCGCCCGGCTGCTCGAGCTGGACGTTTTGCAGGCTCGCCCTGGCCGTCGTATTTGTTACGAAGAACATTGGGCCGTCCGACATATTGCGCAGGGTCGAGTCCTTGGCGCTGAAGCTGGCCTCGCCGATGCCCGCGTCGCCGGAGAAGCTCTGGTACAGCATGACGCCGTGATCCTTCATGCCCGTGAGGTCATCATGCTCCAGCGTGATGGAGTTCTTGCCCTCGACGACGGCGATTTCGCTGCCCGTGGCCTTGCCCGTCGCATGTTTCAGCGTGATGGCACCCGTTGAATATACGTTCGGGCTTCCCTGGCCGCTGGTCAGGATCTTCGCGCCGTCGACCGTCACCGTGCCTTCGCCACGGTCGGTCGCGAGCCCGGCGCAGTGTGCGCCCTCCGTCGTGATGTCGACCTGCTGTGCATAAATGGTGCCGCCGTACGTCGCATCGAGGCCGCGCGAGGAATTGTTTTTTGTGTGGATTTTGAGGTTTTTCGCCGTGACCTTCGCTTGGCTGCCCGTCGCAAAGACCGCATTGGCTCCGTCGGCATCTGAGGTCAGCGTGAGGTTTTCAAGCTGTGCCTGGCTGTCGGCAGCGAGGAAGACGGCGTTCTGCCCCGAGAAGTTCGAGGCATCGGCGCTGGAGGAATCGCCCGATTTCGTCAGTGTGGCGTCCTTCAGCGTCAGCTGGCCGCCATTGCGCACGAGCACGGCATTGACATCGGTCTGCGTGGCATCGAACGTGCCACTGGTAAGCGTAGCTGACGTGCCGTCGACAATCTTCGTCGCCGTAAATTCCGCAGCGGACTTTGTCTGCTGCTGCCCCGGCCCGCCTTGCGGCGGCTGTCCCTGCTGTCCACCTGGTGGCGGCCCCGGAGGCGTCGCCCCATCGGGCGGCGGGCTGGGGGGCGTCGAGCCATCCGGAGGCGGTCCCATCGGCGGCTGACCATTTGGCGGTACCTGCCGCTGCGAGTTATCCGCAGCAGCTTTCGTAGAGGTATCTGCCGACGCAGCCGTCTTTGCCGTCGTGACTGTACTCATTGCCTCAGCCGTTGCTGCGGACGCGGTCGGCCCCGTGATCACCGGCCCTGCCAGTGTGAGCGATAACGACCAGGCGAGCATCAGTCGCGCTACCTGTTTGCGAGAATTTTTTCTTTTCATCTCAATCAGCTCCAAGCTCGCATTCCCTTGCTTGTTTTTCATCCGATGCTTGCAGTATAGGCTGCCAATTTGTAAACTGTATGGGCATATGTAAACAAAAACTAAACGAAAGGGCAATCCTTGCTAAACGCTATCATCATGGTGCAGAAAGCGGACGGATCAGGCGTCTGCCAAAAAAACAGGGATACAGCAATTTTCTGGCTGTATCCCTGTTTTTTTGGCAATATCATTTTGTCAGTTGTGACGAGGAGTTTATTTTTTATGAGATGGTTACTCGGCCTGGTTTGTCGTGAGGTCGTAGACGAGGTGGTCGCTGGCACGCTGCTTGTCCTTTTGGATGAGCAGGACGTGGCCGTCGAAGACGGCGATTTTCGTTTCCCAGTTATAGCTGAGGGCGTCGCTGGCCACGGTGAGACCGGGGCGGCTCATGCGGCAGCGCTGGCCGAAGAACCACGCCTGATGGCCCGTAAGGCTGGCGTAGAGGGCGTCGCCGTAGAAGACGGGCTCACCATCCCTCAGGGACGTGCGGCCCTGGGTCCAGATTTCGCCCGTGCGGGCACTGAGCTTGGCCTCGTCCGTGGCAATCAGGTGTTGCTTCCACATGATGCGCACGTTGCCCGAGAGGATGTAGCGGCCGCTTTCCTCGTCAAAGCTGGTCGTATCGGCGCTGACGGCTGGCTTCACCTCGCCGGGAAATTCATCCAGCAGGCTCATTGTGCCGTCGCGGCCGAGAATCTGTCCTGCCAGTGGCGCAGGGGCATTGGCTTCATTGGTGGCGGCAGCCGCCTCAGCCAGCGGCAGGGGCTCGGGCTTCAGCGGCGAAAGGCCGATGTCGGAGACTGGTGGTATGGCCGGGCTGCCGACGAGGCAGAGGGCCAGCAGGGCTCCGGTTAATATTTTCATGCAAGGTTTCAGCATAGCAGGCTCCTTTTGCTATTCGTTTCCGGTTCAGGCGTCCGGTGTGTCTTCCGGTACGTGTGGCAGCGGGCGGCGGGTAACGAGAATTTTGTCGATGCGTGCGCGATCCATATCCACGACCTCGAAGGTGAAGTTTTGCCAGCTCTTTTTCTCCGCGACCTTGGGAATGTAGCCGAAGTAGGAGGTAAGGAAACCGCCCAGCGTATGGTATTGGTCGTGTTCTTCGTCAGGGAGTTCCTCGATGCCGAAGCGCTCCTTGAAATCGTCGATGGAATAGAGCCCGTCAACGTACCAGGAATTTTCGTCGCGTGGCGTGATCTGCAGGGGCTCGCTGGTCACGGCCTGCAGGCTCTCGCCGATGATTTCGTTCACGATGTCGTCGAGCGTGATGTAGCCGATGACGCCGCCGTACTCGTCGAGGACCATGGCCTGATGGATGCCGGTATCGCGGAATCTGGCCAGCAGGCGGAACGTCTCCATAGAGCGCGGCACGAAGAGCGGCTTCTTCACGTACTGGGCGAGATCCAGCGTCTTGCGCTCCAGCGCGGCGTCGAGAAGATCCTTGGCGTGCAGGATGCCGCAGAAGTCATCGAGACTCTCGCGGCCCACGGGGAAGACGTCCTGTGCATGCTCCCGGATCAGCTTCAGGTTGTGGCGCAGGGAATCGTCGAGGTCGAGCCAGAGCATCTGCGTGCGCGGCGTCATGAGGGCGGAGACGATCTGGTCGGAGAGGTGGAAAATGCGATCCACCATGGCCTGCTCGCTCTTGGCGAACGTGCCATCCTCTGCACCCTGCTCCATGAGTTCCTTGACGTCATCCTCGGTAACGGTGTCCTTATTTTCCTGCTGCACGCCCAGCTGCGTCAAGAGCGGCTTGATGGTCTTATGTGTGAGCTTGCGCAGGGAATGTAACGGGCCTGTTTCAGAACCAGCCAAAAATGATCCACATCCTTTTCTTCTTTGGTAGAAAATTGACTTACTTCCTAGTATACCATAGAATTGGCAGCAGATATAGTCCCCGGCGTTATGGATACGGTCTACCTGTATAAATGATACAATATTATGTAGCTTTGGACTAGACATTGAGCGTAAAGTATTATAGAATACTAGACATGGTTCGCATTGATATGTTACATACTATGCGGATAAGATGAATTTTTATCTGGTATCATGGGAGAGTGATTCTATGGCTTCACGCGGTTTTTCCACCAGGCTGGGCTTCATCCTCGTATCGGCAGGCTGTGCCATCGGGTTGGGCAATGTCTGGCGCTTCCCTTACATCACGGGACAGTATGGCGGCGCATCCTTTGTACTCATCTATCTGTTATTTCTGGCAATTCTCGGCTTGCCCATCATGGTCTCAGAGTTTGCCGTGGGCCGCGCGAGCCAGCGCAGCTGTGCACAGTCTTTTGACGTGCTGGAGCCACAGGGGACGAAATGGCACCTATACAAATACTTCGGCATCGCGGGGAACCTGCTGCTGATGATGTACTACACGACGGTCTCGGGCTGGATGCTCTACTACCTCTATAAGTCGGCGACGGGCGGCTTCAGTGGATTGGACGCCGCCGGCGTCGGTAAGGTGTTTGGCGATATGCTTGCGGATCCCGTGACCATGGCGGGCTGCATGATGGCGGTCGTCATCCTCGGCGGTCTCGTCTGCTACCGCGGCGTCAAGGCGGGCGTGGAGAAAATCACGAAATACATGATGGTCTGTCTGCTGCTGCTTATGGTCGTGCTGGCCATCAACTCCATCACGTTGCCCAATAGCGAGCTCGGCCTCAGCTACTACCTGATGCCGGACTTCAGCAAGGTTGCAGAGTACGGCTGGAAAGAAGTCATCTTCGCCGCGATGGGGCAGGCGTTCTTCAC
>DEDT01000023.1:68038-71227 GCA_002350105.1 Selenomonadaceae bacterium UBA2897
GCCCTCATGGCAGGCCTCATCATCTTCCCTGCCTGCTTCAGCTACGGCGTGACGCCGAGCAGCGGGCCGAACCTGCTCTTCGTCACGTTGCCGAATGTCTTCAACGCGATGCCTCTGGGTGCGCTTTGGGGTACGTTGTTCTTCCTCTTCATGACCTTTGCGGCGATGTCCACGGTCATCGCGGTATTCGAGAACCTTGTGGCCTGCTTCGTTGAGCTGACGGGCGCGGACCGCAAGACGATTATCCGCTATGGCATCGTGGTGGTCATCGTGCTCTCGCTGCCCTGCGTGCTGGGCTTTAACGTGCTCAGCGGCTTCCAGCCCTTCGGCAAGGGCTCAGGCGTGCTCGATCTCGAGGATTTCCTCGTCTCGAATAACATCCTGCCGCTGGGCAGTCTCGTCTACCTGGCGTTCTGTACACAGCGCTATGGCTGGGGCTGGAAGAATTTCCTGCGCGAGGCCGATACGGGTGCAGGCGTAAAATTCCCTGACTGGTCGCGCTTCTACCTGACCTACATCCTGCCGCTCGTCGTGCTGATTATCTTCGCCAATGGCTATTATGCCTTGTTCTTTGCAAAATAAGAAGTGGCTGTCCGGCTCCCCGCAATCGGCGGGGAGCCTTTTGCTTGTGCCGGGTCTATGTTATAATGAATAGAAGCAATATTGAGATAGGGACAGGAAAAGGCGTATGTACGGTTCTGCCGCTGCTCAAAGGAGAGGACGGATATTTTGGCTAAACGGAGAAGACCAGCAGCGGCCGCGCAGGGCCGCGAAGGGCAGATGGCGGTGGTGCGCGACGACACGCCGACAATTCAGTGGTTCCCCGGCCACATGAAAAAGGCGCAGCGGCTGGTCGAGGAGAATCTCAAGCTTGTGGACGTGGTCATCGAGCTCCTCGATGCGCGCATCCCGCTGAGCAGTGCGAATCCTATGCTGGCGGAGATGATCAAGGATAAGCCGCGCGTCGTGGCACTGAACAAGGCCGATCTGGCAGATGCGGCCAAAACGAAGGCATGGGTGGCTTACTTTGCAGCGCAGGGGGTCCCGGCGGCAGCCGTGGATGCGAGTCAGGGCAAGGGTCTGAAGAAGCTCGTGCAGCTCGTGACGGATCTCGCACGCCCACGCACGGAGAAATTCGTCAAGGCGGGCGGTCGGCCGCGCTCTGCGCGCTGCATGATTCTGGGCATCCCGAATGTCGGCAAGTCCTCGCTCATCAATCGCCTGGCGGGCGCAGCTATTGCGAAGACGGCGGACAAGCCGGGCGTAACGCGGACCAAGCAATGGATCAAGATCGGTCAGGGGCTCGATCTGCTCGATACGCCGGGCATTCTATGGCCGAAGTTCGAGGATAAGCAGGTGGGCCTGAAGCTGGCCTTTACCGGCGCGGTCAACGATGAGATTTACGATCTGGAACAGGTGACGATTCTATTGCTGGAAATCCTGCGCCGTGACTACCCCGAGCGGCTGGCTGAGCGCTTTAAGCTGGCGGCGGAGGAACTGCCGGAGACGGGCGCAGAACTCTTGGAGGCCATCGGCCGCAAGCGCGGCTGCCTCGTCAGGGGCGGTCTTGTCGATTACGATAAGGCGATGCGCATTGTCATGAATGAATTCCGCGCGGGCAAGCTCGGCAAGATTACGCTGGACGCTATGCCTGAGCAGCAGGGAGAAGCATAAAAGCACATGGATGTATCTGGTTATACCATCAAAAAACTGAAGGAAATGTTCGCGCAGGGCCCTGACGGGGAGCTCGTGGAGGCCTGCCGGCAGGATGGACGCAAGGCGGCGCAGCAGCTCGTGCGCGCCTATGAGCGCGAACAGCGGGAGCGGGCGCGCGTGGCGGCGCTCTACCAGTATGAAGATGCGGCCTATGCGCAGGGCTTCTCCCTGGTGGCTGGCGTCGATGAGGCGGGACGCGGCCCACTGGCGGGGCCGGTCTCCGTGGCGGCGGTCATCCTGCCGCATGATTGCTATATTCCGCATCTCAACGATTCCAAGAAGCTTTCGGCTAAAGTTCGCGACGAACTTTACGATGTAATACAGGAGAAGGCTATCGCGGTCTCGTCCGTGCTCGTGGATGCACAGACCATCGACCGCGTCAACATCTATCAGGCGACCATCAATGGCATGTATGAAGCCATTTTCGGCTTGGAAAAGGAGCCACAGCAGGTGCTCATCGATGCCGTAGAGCTCGACAATCTGCCGATGCCGTCACTTTCCATCATCAAGGGCGATGCGAAATCGGCTTCCATTGCGGCGGCGTCCATCATCGCGAAGGTCACGCGTGACCGTCTCATGCAGCAGTATGATGCGGTGTACCCCGAGTATGGTTTTGCCAAACATAAGGGCTACGGTACAGCGGAGCATATCACAGCTCTGCGACAGTACGGGCCCTGCCCGATTCATCGCCTGTCTTTCGAGCCCGTTAAATCTATCGCTCGCAGCCTGAACATGGATGTGCAGGAGTAACTAAGGAAGTGAGAAGCCATGCCAATTGAAACGGCCAGCGTGGGTGTACGTCCGGTAGGACCTGCCCAGCAAAGCAATAGTGACAATAATATACGACGCACGCCGGGCACCAGCGATGCATCGGGCTTTGCGCCAGAGACCAAGGTCTCTATACGTTCAGCCATCAAGGATATGGCAGGGGTGCTCGCACAAATCAATAATGTGTCAGCAGACTTCGAGGAGCAGATGCCCCAAAAGATGAAAGATGTGGTCGACAACATCATGCGGCAGGCTTTCTCACTGGATGAGACGTTGGCGCAGAGTCTCGGGAGCACGCTGGAGAGCCAGCGCTTCTCCGTGGAACAGCTGCGTACGTTTTCGCGCATGCTGGCGCAGATGGGGAATCTGTTGGAAAAAGGCGGCGAAGCGAGAACCAACGATACGTTGACGGCGTTGCTGAAGAACTTCAAAACCCTGCTCAGCGATGAGGGAAATGGCACGGAGCCCGTGCTGCTTACGAAAGCGGCTTTCATGCTTGTCGATGATCTGCCTATGGAGCAGCTGCCGCCACGGATGCAGCGGCTTTTTGCCGCCCTGCAGCAGCCCTATCAGGGGGAACTCGTGCCAAACCGGGAAGGCATGGGCTTTCTGCGGCAGTTATTGCAGTATTTTATGCCTCAGACGAAAGGTGGAAATGCTGTCACCCCCATGCCGGGTCAGCCGCAGATGACACAGAATGGTCAG
>DEDT01000023.1:71459-80552 GCA_002350105.1 Selenomonadaceae bacterium UBA2897
CAGGCGCAGCAGCCGGGCCAGCCGCAGATGATACAGAATGGTCAGGCGCAGCAACCGGGACAGGCGCAGATGGCACAGAATGGCCAGGCGCAGCAGCCGGGCCAGCCGCAGATGACGCAGAATGGCCAGGCCCAGCAGCCGGGTCAGGCGCAGATGGCACAGATCGGCCAGGCACAGCAGCCAGGTCAGTCACAGACGCAGCGTAATGGCCAGTATTCCATGGCAGGACAGCCGCAGCAAAATGATGGCTCACTGTCCGGTCAGTCTTATCCTGCATCGCAGACGGGGAGTCAGATGGATGCTGGCCGCTATGCGCAGCAGGCGCGCCAGACAATCCTGCAGGGTCAGCAGACCGTGGGGCAGGGACAGCAGATGGCGGCGCAGGGCCAGCGCGTCATGCAGCAGGGCATGCAGATGATTCAGCAGGGGATGCAGCTCGCGCAGCAGGGACAGACGCTTGCTGCGCAGGGACAGGAAATGGCGACAGATGGCCAGCAAATGATGGAGCAGGGGCGGCAGATCCTCCAGCAGGAGGGGCAGGCTTCGCGCCAGGGGCAGCAGCTTGTCCAGCAGGGCCAGCAGACCATCGAGCAGGGGAAACAGATGCAG
This sequence comes from Selenomonadaceae bacterium UBA2897, assembly GCA_002350105.1. Taxonomy (GTDB): domain Bacteria; phylum Bacillota; class Negativicutes; order Selenomonadales; family Selenomonadaceae; genus UBA2897. The sequence continues at coordinate 72,069 of DEDT01000023.1, forward strand.
ACCCAGGGCGAGCAGATGCAGGCGCAGGGGAAGCAAATGCAGACCCAGGGGCAGCAGAATCTGCAGCAGGGTCTGCGACTGCAGGACAAAGGCCAGCAGACCATCGGGCAAGGGCAGAGCATGCTGCAGGAAGCCCGTCAGGCCCTGCCGGGACAGGATGCCCTGCGCGGCGCGATGCAGCAGGCAAAGGCAGAGATGATGGGACAGCCGATCCAGAATACGCCGCAGACCATGGCGACGCTGCGGGGAATGGCCCGTCTGCTGCTGCGCGATGCGCAGCTGACGCCTCAGGAGACGCATCTTCTTCAGAATTTTGTTTCGGAGAAAATGCAGCAGCTGCCAGAAAAGGACGCACGGCAGTTGCAGACCTTGCTGCGCATCTGTCAGCGGAACATTCCGGCCGCCGTGCAGCAGGCGGCAATTCAGCGCCATATGCCGGAGCTGCCGCGCCTGTGGGCTTTCATGCAGCTCGCGGATATGACGGCGGCCAGCGATCTGCCACCGCATCAGCTGCATCGCATCAGCCACGATCTGCAGACGTTTGCCAATGCCATCAATCAGTCGCTCGACAGTGCACCGACACCGTCGAACCAGCAGGTGCCGGGCCAGCGCTCGCTCGATTTCATGATGCCGCTCTACATGGGGCAGCCTGCCCAGAACTATCCGGCCTATATTCACGTTTACGATGAGGAGAAGCCGGACAAGCGCACGGGTATCATGAAGAAGGAGTCCTGGTTCCGCGTCTGCGTGCTGACGGAAAATATCGGTGCTGTCGATGCGACGTTCCGGGTGTATGAGGGGTCACGGCTCGATATGCGTATCTTCTTCTCCCAGCCGGAGCAGGCGGAGGCGTTCACGAGCTATGTACCGGCTTTACGCCGGGCCATTCTCACGACGCGCTTGCAGCTGCGGGATGTAAAGATCAGTGCTGTGTAACAATACACAACATTTGTCCTTGACAGAGAGAAAAGCGACGCTTATAATATTGGATGAAGGAACGGGATAACAATGAGCAGGCAGGACTTGCAGCCACCGGTGCCAGAGCTGGAGACGGATCCTACAGCAGAGAAGAAAGCCGTAGCCCTGAAATACGATCAGGCAGTGCAAAAGGCACCGAAGGTCATCGCCAAGGGGCGCGGCCACGTGGCGGAGAGTATTCTGGCGGCGGCACAGAAAAATACCGTGCCGGTCTACCAGAACAAGACGCTCGTGAACATGCTGATGGCCCTCGATATCGACCGTGAGATTCCGCCGGAGCTTTATCAGGCGGTGGCGGAAGTATTGGCCTATATCTATCGCATGGATAAGAAGGAAAAGCACGCGCGGCAGCCGATGTAAAGGGCCGTGCGGCCGGCAGATCCTGGCGGCAGCCGTTCCGGTGAGGAGGAGCGGCATGAATAACAAGATACTGGGACAGGCGGGCGAGGACGCGGCGGCGCGCTTTCTGCTGCGGCAGGGCTATCAGGTGCTCTGCCGCAATTATCGCGTGCGCAGTGGCGAAATCGACATCATTGCCAGGGAAGGGGCAACGCTCGTCTTCGTCGAGGTGAAGACGCGGCGCAGTGTGCGCTGCGGCCGTCCGGCAGCCGCCGTTAACTACCATAAACAACAGCAGATCAGCCGCACAGCGGCGTATTTTCTTCGGCAGAGACATCTTGAGGGATGCCCCTGCCGTTTTGATGTGCTGGAAGTATTCTGCGCGGTCGGGCATTGCGAAGTGCATCAGCTGAAGAACGCCTTCGAGACGGCATGGTAAGGGAGGGAGCAGAATGTTTGCGAGGACCCTGGGCGCGGCGACGCTGGGCGTAGATGGCGTACTCATCGACGTGGAGGTCGATGCCGCCAGCGGCCTGCCGCATTTCGATATCGTCGGCCTGCCGGATGCGGCGGTCAAAGAGGCAAAGGAGCGCGTGCGCACGGCCATCCGCAATGCGGGCATCGCGCTGCGTCAGGAGAAGGTCATCATCAACCTTGCTCCAGCAGATCTGCATAAGGACAGCCCGGGTCTGGATCTGCCCATGGCCATGGGCCTGCTCACGGCTTACGGCATCGTGCCGGCCGAAGCCGTACAGGATTGTCTGTTTGCGGCGGAGCTCTCGCTGGAGGGAGAGTGCCGGCCCATCCGCGGCGTGCTGCCCATGGCCATCAAGGCGCGGGACATGGGGCTGAAGGCGTTCTACGTGGCCGCAGCCAATGCCAATGAGGCGTTGCTCGTCGAGGGGCTGACGGTCTACGCCGTCCATACGCTCGGCGAGCTCGTGGACAGCCTCACGGGCAAGCAGTCCCTGTCGCCCGCCGTGGCGGCGGCGCAGGTGGCGGAGGAGGAGACCTTTGCGGATGATTTCGCCGATGTGCAGGGGCAGTATCAGGCGAAGCGCGCGCTGGAAATCGCGGCGGCGGGCGGGCACAACGTGCTCATGGCTGGGGTGCCTGGCGCGGGCAAGACGATGCTCGCGCGCCGTCTGAGTTCCATTCTGCCGCCGCTCACGCGCGAGGAAGCGCTGGAGGTTACGAAAATCTACAGCATTGCGGGCATGCTGCCAAGCCACGGCGGCCTCATGACCCAGCGTCCTTTCCGCAGCCCGCATCACACGACCTCCATGGCCGCGATGACGGGCGGCGGCTCCGTGCCTCGTCCCGGCGAGGTCACGCTCGCCCATCACGGCGTGCTCTTTCTCGATGAGTTGCCGGAGTTCAGCAAGGCGGCGCTGGAGGTGCTACGGCAGCCGCTGGAGGATCGCTGCGTGACCATCTCGCGCGTACATGCCACGCTGCAGTTCCCCTCTTCGTTCATTCTTGTGGCGGCGATGAACCCCTGCCCCTGCGGCTACTACGGCGACGAGAGCGGCGCGCGCACTTGCCAGTGCACGCCGGCGGAAATCCGCCGTTACACGCGCAAGATTTCGGGGCCTTTGCTCGACCGCATCGACATCCATATCCGCGTGCCGCGCGTGAAGTACGCCGAGCTCACGGCGAAGAAAAAGGCGGAATCCTCGGCCGCCATCCGCCAGCGCGTCGTGGCGGCGCGGAACCGTCAGCTCGCGCGTCTGCAGGGCAGCGGGGTCTTCTGCAATGCCCAGATGAATCACCGTCTGCTCAATCTGACCTGCCCGTTGGCGAAGGACGCCAAAATGCTCCTGCAGCAGGCCTTTAGGACGCTGCACCTCTCGGCGCGTTCCTACGACCGCATCATCAAGGTGTCGCGCACCATCGCGGATCTCGACGGCGCGGAGACGATTCAGGCGCAGCATGTGGCCGAGGCCGTGCAGCTGCGCAACGACGTGGGCCTGAACATCGATTGATTTTCGCCGGGGGAAAATGCTAGAATAGGAACCGGAAAACTTTGGGAAGCGATGTTGCGCTTCCTGTGATTTGAGGATGATATATTTTGCTGACCGCCAGCGTTTTCGTGAATATTCCCGTCAAGAGCATCGCCAAAGCTTTTACCTATCGCGTGCCAGACCAGCTCCGTTTCGTCGGGGTGGGCTGGCGCGTTTTTGTGCCCTTCGGCGGGCGCAAGGTGGAGGGCTTCATCCTCGCGGTGCAGGAGCAGGATGCGGCTGACATGGATGCGAAGCTGCTGGCTAAGCTCAAGGATATCGCGGGCGCCGTCGATGAGGAGGCGTGGTTCACGCCAGCCATGCTCAAGGCGGCGAAATGGCTGGCAGATTTCTACCTTTGCTCGCTGGCGGAAATCATGCGCCTCTTCATGCCGGGCAAGAGCGGCCTGAAGATCGCCGTGGCCTATGCAGCGGTGCCGGAGCAGCGGGAGCACATGCTGCTGGGGGTGGCTTACAACCGTCAGGTCTACGACTACCTGCTGCGGCAGGGCGCGCACAAGGCGGAGGAGCTCGCGAAGGCGCTGCCCGACCTGAAAGAGCAGCTGCCGGATATCCTCGCCCAGCTCCTGCGTTACGGTGTGCTGCGGCGGGAGTATGTGGCGACAAAGCGCGAAGCGGCCCGCTTCGAGACGTACCTGCAGCGGCTGGGCGAAGTGACGGAGGAGGCGCTCGCGGGACTGGCCCGCAAGAAGGCACAGCAGAAGCTGCTGCAATACATGGCCGTGCGGGAGACGGCGGGTATGCCGGAACTGCAGGCGGCGGGCTTCAGCCGTGAGCTCGCGAAAAAACTCGCGGCGAGCCTGCCAGCGCTCATCGAGCTGCGGCAGCGGCGCGTACTGCGCGATAGCTATCGCGAGGCCCCGGCGCGGCGGCCGGATATCAAGGAGCTGACGCAGTACCAGCAGCGGGCCCTCACGGCCATGGAGCCCGCGCTGGCGGCGCGGGAGTATCACGGCTTCCTGCTGCAGGGCGTCACGGGCAGCGGCAAGACGCAGGTCTACATTGAACTTGCAAAAAAAGTGCGGGCCGCGGGGCGGCAGGTCATCGTGCTCGTGCCGGAAATCGCGCTGACAGGGCAGGTCGTGATGGCCTTCAAGGCCTATTTCCCAGATGATATCGTCGTCATGCACAGCCAGCTCTCGCAGTCGGAACGCAACGACGCAATCCTGCGCGTGCGGCGGCAGGAGGCGGGCGTGATCATCGGTGCGCGTTCAGCGCTCTTCACGCCGGCCTCGGATCTTGGGCTCATCATCCTCGATGAGGAACAGGATCCGTCCTATAAGCAGGACGAATCGCCGCGCTACCACGCGCGCGTCGTGGCGGAGGCCTTCGCCCACATCCAGCACAGTATCCTGCTGCTCGGCAGTGCCACGCCTTCGCTGGAGACATACTACCGCGCCCGTGCGGGCGAACTCACGCTGCTCACGTTGCCCGAGCGCATCGGGCAGATGCCGCTGCCGCAGGTGCACTGTGTCGATATGCGCGCGGAACTGCGCCGCGGCAACCGCCATATCATTTCCAGCTTGTTGCAGCGGCTCATCGAGCAGACCATCGCACAAGGGCAGCAGGTCATCATCATGCTGAACCGGCGCGGCTTCTCGACCTTTGTCATGTGCCGTTCCTGTGGCGCTGTCGTCACCTGCCCTGACTGTGGCCTGCCGCTGGTTTACCATACGAACGGCCGTTTGCAGTGCCATCACTGCGATATCCGACAGCCCGTGCCCGATGTCTGCCCGAAGTGCGGTTCGCGCTACATCAAGTATTTCGGCTCGGGCACGGAGAAACTGGAACAAGAACTGCGGCAGGTCGTGCCGCGCGCGCGCGTCATCCGCATGGACCGCGACACCACGAATACGAAATTCGCCCATCAGCGCATTCTGGAGCAGTTCCGCCGCCACGAGTACGACATCCTGTTGGGCACGCAGATGGTCGCGAAGGGGCACGACATCCCAAACGTGACCGCCGTGGGCATCATCAGTGCGGACAGCAGCCTGAACATGCCGGACTTCCGCGCGGCGGAGCGCTGCTTCATGCTGATTACGCAGACGGCGGGACGGGCGGGGCGCGGCCATATCCCCGGCCACGTCGTGATTCAGACTTACAATCCCGACCACTACGCCGTGCAGTGCGGCATCCGGCAGGACTATGCGGGCTTTTATCAGAAGGAGCTCGGCATGCGGCAGCAGTTTTTCTATCCGCCTTTCAGCCGCCTCATCAAGCTGCTCTTTCAGGACAAGGAGAGCAGCCGCGCGCAGGGACGGGCACTGAACTGCGTGCGGGATTTCCAGAAGGCTTTTGCGGGGCGGCAGGGACAGCAGATCATTGGCCCCGCACCTGCGGTCATCGCCTGCCTGCGTGGCACCTACCGCTACGTCGTGCTCATCAAGACGAGCGACCTGCAGGCGGCGCAGGCTTTCCTGCGGCAGGAGCAGCTGCATCTGCGCGCGGACGTGGCCATCGATATCGATCCGCTGACCATGCTCTGATGTAGTATGATAGCCGGTTTTGTGCTATAATTATTTTCTGTGATAGTCACAAACCTGCGAAGATAATGGATGGTGAAAACATGAAAGTAACAAAAGATGATCTGGCGAATGTGGCAGTCCTCTCGCGCCTCGAGATTCCAGCGGCGGAGCAGGATACCTACATCCAGCAGATGGACTCAATCCTCACCTATATGGATAACCTCTCGAATGTCGACACCGCGGACGTCAAGCCGACGACCTATGCGCTGCCGATGCAGAACGTGTTCCGCGAGGATGTCGTGAAGCCGTCGCTCGCCCGCGAGCTGGCGCTTCAAAACGCGCCGCTGAAGGACGACAATTACTTCAAAGTGCCGAAGGTTCTGGAAGACTGACGGGAGGATATAACGTGGCATTATTTGATAAACCGGCCCATGTCCTGCACGACATGCTGGTCAAGAAAGAAATCTCGGCGCAGGAACTGACGGCGGATGTACTCGGCCGCCTCGACGCTGTCGAAGGTGACGTGCAGGCCTACATCACGACGACGCGCGAGCAGGCGGAGGAGCAGGCAAAGGCCGCTGATGAGAAAATCGCGCGCGGGGAGAAAATCTCTTTCCTCACAGGCATCCCGGGCGCCATCAAGGATAATATCTGCACCAAGGGCGTGAAGACGACCTGCGCCTCGAAAATCATCGACAACTTCGTGCCGCCCTACGACGCGACGGTCATGACGAAGCTGAACGTGCAGACGCCGGTCATCCTCGGCAAGACGAACCTCGATGAGTTCGCTATGGGCGGCTCGACGGAGAACTCCGCCTTCCATCCGACGCACAACCCCTGGGCACTCGACCATGTACCGGGTGGCTCCTCGGGCGGCAGCGCGGCGGCGGTGGCTGCGGGCTCGGCCATCTGGGCCCTCGGCTCCGATACGGGCGGCTCCATCCGCCAGCCGGCCTCCTTCTGCGGCGTCGTCGGCCTGAAACCGACCTATGGCCGCGTTTCCCGCTATGGTCTCGTGGCCTATGCCTCCTCGCTGGATCAGATCGGCCCCCTGACGCGTGACGTTACGGATGCGGCGAACATCCTCAACATCATCGCGGGCCGCGACGAGATGGATTCCACCTCCTCGGCAGCGGAGGTGCCCGACTTCACGCAGGCCCTGCGTGCGGACGTCAAGGGCATGAAAATCGGCCTGCCGAAAGAGTATTTCACCAAGGGCATGGACCCCGAGGTGGAGCAGGCGGTCAAGGCAGCCATCAAGCAGCTGGAAAACCTCGGCGCCGAGGTGGTGGAGATTTCCCTGCCGCATACGGAGTACGCCATTTCCACCTACTACATCATCGCGCCGGCTGAGGCCGCGACGAACCTCGAGCGCTACGATGGCGTGAGCTATGGCGAGCGCATCGACGGTGAGGACCTCGTGCAGATGATGACGAACACGCGCACGCAGCTCTTCGGTGAAGAGGTCAAGCGCCGTATCATGATTGGCAACTACGCGCTGTCGGCGGGCTACTATGACGCCTACTACCTGAAGGCGCTGAAGGTGCGCACGCTCGTGCAGCAGGACTATCTCGAGGCCTTCAAGAAGGTCGATGTCATCATGGCGCCGACCGCGCCGACGCCGGCCTACAAGATTGGCGAGATGATCGACGACCCGTTGCAGATGTACCTGCAGGATGTCTGCACGGTACCTCTCAACCTCGCGGGCCTGCCGGGCCTCTCCCTGCCCTGCAGCATGAGCTCAAAGGGCATGCCCATCGGCCTGCAGATCATCGGCCAGCCGCTGGACGAGGCCACGGTACTGCGCGCTGCCTACACCTACGAGCAGTCGCAGGAATACCATAAGCAGATGCCGCAGCTGGGAGGGAAAAACTGATGAAATACGAAGCTGTCATCGGTCTGGAGATTCACTGCGAGCTCAAGACCAAAACCAAGATTTTCTGCGGCTGTGCCACGGGGTTCGGCGCAGATGAGAATACGCACGTCTGCCCCGTCTGCCTGGGCCTGCCCGGCGTGCTGCCGACGGTCAACAAGCGCGTCGTCGAGTTCGCCATCAAGGCCGGCCTCGCGACGAACTGCGAGATCAACCGCTACAGCAAGTTCGACCGCAAGAACTACTACTATCCGGACCTGCCGAAAAACTGGCAGACGTCCCAGTATGACCTGCCCATCTGCAAGAACGGCTGGGTCGACATCGACGTGGACGGCGAGAAACGCCGTATCCGTCTCACGCGTATCCACATGGAGGAGGACGCGGGCAAGCTCGTGCACTCCGGCACGACCATCAAGGACTCGCTGACGAGTGACGTCGACTACAACCGCACGGGCGTGCCTTTGCTCGAGATTGTCTCCGAGCCGGACATGCGCTCCTCCGAGGAGGCGCGTGCCTACATGGAGAAAATCAAGGCCATCATGGAGTACATCGACGTCTCCAACTGCCGCATGGAGGAGGGCAACCTCCGCGCCGACGTCAACGTCTCCCTGCGCCCCGTGGGCACGAAGGAACTGGGCACGCGCACCGAGATGAAGAACATTAACTCCTTCAAGGGCCTCGTCGACGCCATCGACTATGAAATCGAGCGTCAGACCGAGGTGCTGGAGGACGGCGGCCACGTCGTGCAGGAGACGCGCACCTGGGACCCCGCGCGCGGCATCACGCTTTCCATGCGCAGCAAGGA
>DEDT01000023.1:80665-91696 GCA_002350105.1 Selenomonadaceae bacterium UBA2897
GAGCTCCCCGAGCTCCCCGATGCGCGCCGCGCCCGCTATGAAAAGGACTACGGCCTCTCGGACTACGATGCCGGCATCATCACGAGCACGCGCGCCATGGCCGAATATTATGACGCCGTCGTCGCGGCGGGCGCCGATCCGAAGCTCGCGGCCAACTGGATCATGGGTGACCTCGCGAAACAGCTCAATGAGGAGAGCCTCGACATCACGCAGTCGCCGGTGGACGCGCAGCGCCTCGGCGCCATGATCAAGCTCATCATGGCCAATACGATTTCCGGTAAAATCGCCAAAAAGGTCTTCAAGGAGATGTGGACGAGCAGCGATGATCCCGAGAAAATCGTCAAGGACAAGGGCCTCGTGCAGATTACGGACGTCTCCGCCATCGAGGGCGTGGTCGACGAAGTCATCGCCAAGAACCCGAAGGCGGTCGAGGAATACAAGGGCGGCAAGAAAAAAGCCATCGGCGCCCTCGTCGGCCAGGTCATGAAGGCCACCAAGGGCAAGGCCAACCCGCAGATGGTCAACCAGCTGCTGGCGAAGAAATTGCAGTAAAATCAAGTTTATCTTAGGGGACTGTTTCGGACTGGTGCCGGGAAACCGATGCCGTTTGCAACAGTCCTGCTTTTTATCGAAAAGAGGCAAATTATGTCTTATCAAGCTGCTATTTTTGATTTGGATGGCACACTTATCGACTCACTAGAGGACCTTGCGGACAGTGCGAACGCCATGCTCACGCACTACGGTTTCCCCACGCACCCCGTGGAGCCCTACCGCTATTTCGTCGGTAATGGCTCGCGTAAGCTCATCGAGCGCTGCCTGCCCGCCGACAAGGGCGCGGACGCCGCCTTTGTCGATGAGGCGCTTGCCTATTACAAAGAGTGCTACGCCCAGCGCATCCTGAACAAGACGCAGCCCTACGACGGCATCATGGCGATGCTGCAGGGGCTGCAGCAGAGGGGCATCCCCATGGGCATCTGCACGAACAAGCACCAGTCGGCCGCCGACGCCATCGTGGGCAAACTGTTCCCCGACATTCCCTTCGTAGAAAATTTCGGCGACCGTCCGGGCTACCCGCGCAAGCCGGACCCGCAGAAGCCGCTGCAGATTGCCAAAGAAATGGGCGTCGCGCCCGCACAGGTCGCCTACTTCGGCGACACGAGCGTCGATATGGACACGGCGCACAACGCGGGCTTCTACGCCTGCGGCGTCCTCTGGGGCTTCCGCCCGCGCGAGGAGCTCGTCGAGCACGGCGCGCAAATCCTGCTCGCCCAGCCAGCGGACATCCTGCAGCAGATAGATTTTGGTGCCTGAGCCAAGTCCTTTGGTTTGTGCCGTAATGTGGCGCAGCGAGTAGCCGCGCAGCGGCGTGGCTCTCCCCTTGGGAGAGCTGTCAGCGCAGCTGACTGAGAGGGTCACGAGCCCTGCATTTGTCACGATGATTTATACATACCAACGAACAAAGGAGACAGTATGAAAACGAAAGTTCCCGTCGAAAAAGGAAAAACATACCGCATCCATATCGACCGCCTCGGCACGGGCGGCGAGGGCGTGGGGCGTTATGAGGGCTTCACGGTATTTGTCATGGGCGCATTGCCCGGCGAAGATGTCGAGGCGCGCATCGCCGAGGCAAAGAAGACCTATGCGCGCGGCACCCTCGTCAACGTCCTCAAGGCCAGCAAGGACCGCGTGGAGCCGCCCTGCCCGATCTACGCGGCCTGCGGCGGCTGCCAGCTGCAGCACCTCGATTATGAAGCCCAACTCAAGGCGAAGCGCCAGCAGGTCATCGATGCCGTGACGCGCATCGGCAAGCGGCCCGACCTGCCTGTGCATGCGACGCTCGGCGCCGTGCATCCCTGGAATTACCGCAACAAGATGCAGTTCCCCGTGGGCCGCGTCAAGGGCGAGACCGTCATTGGCTGCTTTGCGCAGGGCAGCCACCAGATTATCGACACGCGCGACTGCCGCATTCAGGCCGAGGGCAACAACGAAATCGTGAACGCCGTGCGCGAGGTCGTGACGGAGCTGCGCATCTCCGTCTACGATGAGGACCGCCACCGCGGCGTGCTGCGCCACGTCATGGGCCGCGTGGGCGAGAAGGGCGACCTCATGGTCTGCCTCGTGACGGCCACGCAGGCTTTGCCCCACGAGCGCGAGGTCATCAAGCTGCTGCGCAAAAAGCTCCCCAAAATGGTGAGCCTGCAGCAGAACATCCAGACTTACCACAACAACGTCATCCTCGGCCGCGAGACGCGCCTGCTCTGGGGCCGTCCCTCCATTCTCGATCGCATCGGTCGCCTGGCCTTCCATATCTCGCCGCGTTCCTTTTTCCAGGTGAACACGGAGCAGGCGCAGGTACTCTACAGCAAGGCGCTGGAGTACGCGAACCTGCAGGGCGAGGAGACGGTCATCGACGCCTACTGCGGCACGGGCACGATTACGCTCTTCCTCGCACGCCACGCCCGGGAGGTCATCGGCATCGAGATCGTGAAGCCGGCCATCGAGGACGCGCAGAAAAACGCGCGCGACAACCAGATCAAGAACGCCCAGTTCCTCGTTGGCGACGCCACGGAGGTCATGCCGCGCCTCTACCGCCAGGGCGTGCGCGCCGATGTCGTCGTCGTTGACCCGCCCCGTGCCGGCTGCACCCCAGTCGTACTCGAGACTTTCGCGAACATGCAGCCAGAGCGTATCGTCTACGTCTCCTGCAACCCCGCCAGCCTGGCCCGCGACATCGCCATCCTCGACAAATTAGGCTACGAGGCCAAGGAGGTCCAGCCCGTGGATATGTTCCCCATGACTTCGCACGTTGAAAGCGTAGCGTTGATACAGCGCAAGCAGGAAACTCAGGAGGCCGCTCATGTTTAAACTTACCGGCTACTATCAGCTGCCCGGCCAGATGCCGCAGCCCGTGGACTTTTCAGATCTCTTCGACACCGCCTTCATGCGCCGTTACACGCGCTGCCGCTCCTTTGAGAAATTCCTCGCGGGCGGCCGCCTGCCCGTCCATTCTCAGGCCGACTTCGAGGCTTTGCCCGAGGCGCAGATGGACGCCCACGTGCGCCGCACGACGAAGTTCTCCTCCTGGAAAGAAATGCTCGATACCGCCACGGACATCTACGCTCGCCACGCCCAGCTGCGCCAGGCTAGTCAGAAATAAGCAGGAACCGTCCAACCTAGCAGATTATCGTCCAAAACGACATGATTTTGGACGATAAATCAGCCGATAACAAAATAATCAGCTGAAAATCAGCCGCAAAATCGGCCGTAAATTAATACGGTTGATTTTACGGCTGATTTTTTGCGGTAATAACGGTCGAAAACGGCTGAGGCTATGTAATGGGCTTGAAACGTGGACAAATTCAGGATACAATATAGACACAAAGGAGTTGGTGAAGATGCAGATTATACCGATGCGCGAACTAAAAAATACGGTGGAAGTGGAACGGCGCTGCGCAGCTGAGGACGGCCCGGTCTTTGTCACGAAGAACGGCTATGGGCGGCTGGTGGTTATGGATGTGGAATACTACGAGCGTACGATGCGCAAGATGTATGAAGCCAAAGTTGTGCTGGCGGGGCTTCAGGATGTGGTCAAGGGGCATTTGCTGGACGGCGAACAGGCTGTGAACAGCATCAGGAGCAAGTATGGCATCTAAGTATACGTTGCAATTTACCCATCAGGCCTATGATGATTTGGATGCTTTGATGGAATATATGACGATAGAACAGGCCAATCCACAGGCAGCTAAGCACTTTATGGACCATCTGGAAGAGATATTAGCGGATTTGCGCAGCTTTCCGGGTAGCGGGGCAGCGGTGGAAAACGAGTTTCTGCCGGGGATTGAGGTCAGGAAGCAGGTAATCGGCAAATACGTGCTGTACTATTTGCCAGATGCCAAAGGGAAGACGATTTACATCCTGCGTATCGTATACGGCAGCCGTAATTTGGAGGAAATCCTGCGTCAAATTGATATTTAGGAGAATGCCTGTGAGTATGTATTGGCCAATTTTGCTGGTCGTTTTGTCGAATACGTTTTACAACATCTGCGCGAAGGCGACGCCGCAGGATGTGAATCCGTTCGCCTCGCTGTCCGTGACGTATCTGGTCGGCGCGGCTGCCTCGCTGGCGGTGTATTTCCTGACCACGGGGAGCCCTGCGCTGCTGGCCGAATACGGAAAGCTGAACTGGAGCAGCTTCGTGCTCGGTCTCGCCATTGTCGGCCTGGAGTCGGGCTTCATCTATATGTTCCGCGCCGGCTGGCCCATCAGCGTCGGGCAGGTCGTGACCAGCATTCTGCTGTCGGTGGTACTGGTCTTCGTCGGTTACCTGCTCTATCATGAGGCCATTACGGTCAACAAAATCGCCGGTATCCTGATCTGCATGGCCGGCCTGTACCTGCTCAACAAATGAGCGAAGTTTTATATAGGGAGGCAGACCATTATGGAGAAACATCGTTGTGACTGGGGACGCATGTCTCCGAAGATGCAGGCTTATCATGATACACGGTGGTGCAAGCCGCTGCATGATGAGCGGGAACTGTTTGCCATGCTGATTTTGGAAGGCGCGCAGGCAGGGCTTTCCTGGTCTACGATCATTGAGCGGGAGGAGAATTACAGGCGAGCGTTTGATGGCTTTGCTCCCGCCGTTGTCGCCGGTTATGGCGATGAGAAGATCGCGGAGCTGATGCAGGATTCAGGCATTATCCGCAATCGCAGGAAGATTGAAGCTGCGGTGACAAATGCGCAGGCCTTTGTGCGAGTGCAGGAAGAATACCATAGCTTCGATCAATACATCTGGAGCTTTACCGACGGAAAAGTGATCGATCATCAGGTAAAGAGCATGGATGAGGTGCCGGCGACATCGGCGTTATCGGAACGAGTCAGCAAGGATCTGAAAAAACGGGGCTTCAAATTTGTAGGCCCGACCATCATTTACTCCTACCTTCAGGGAATCGGTATCTACAATGACCACGCTGTAGACTGCGCATTTCGATGAAAAAACGAGCAGGGGAAAGCAAAAAGCAAACAAGTTAGCGTAAATACGGCATCTTGTTTGCTTATTTTGCTATGCGGTTAAATGAAATACTCGATGGTGGTTTCGGGCGTGAGCCTGGTCTGCCCGTTGAAGAGGAGGACAGCTTCGCGCTCCTCGGTGGGACCGAGGGCGTAGAGGGATCTGGTGGTCTGGTTCAGGTAGGTGATGGGGACACGGCGGTTATAGCGGAAAGGCTGGTCTGCAATCATCTCGATGTCAGCCTGGGGGAAGGGCTCGGTCTGGTAATAGGGGTCGAACATCAGCACGGCGTCGTCCTCGAGGCCGGTGAGGAGCACGTAGTGGTCCTCGTCGTAGAAGAGCCGCACCACGGCTGCGCCGTGCTGGCGCAGGGCATCGCTCAGGCGGCTGTCGGCGCCGAGATAGACGCTGCTCGCGCGCAGGTAGGAGCAGGAGATGTTCAGCTGTCCCGCCTTGCCGAAGCCGTCGAGCCAGTGGGCGAGGAACATCATGGCCGTGCGGGAGGTGCCGTGCTTGCCAGGGGTGCCCTCGGGGCTGTAGCAGTCCAGGGAGTAGAGCATGATGTTGCGCAGCACCTCAGGCGGGATTTCCTCACGCTCGAAGAGGAAGCTGATGGCGTTCATGAGCGAGGTGGGACCGCAATCGTATTCAGAGAGCTGGTAGTGCAGGGGCGTTTTCATGATGGGGCCTCCTTTGGGCGTCGTTTTACGATATATATTAACATATAAGATAACTATGTTTTAGAATTTTGTCAAGCTCTTTGTGCAGGAAAGTGGCAAGAAGAGTATAATAGGAGAAAACGATGTGTACAGTTCAGGGAGCGCTGCCGCTTTAATCGGCGTTTCCTTAAATCCGGGGTTCCTTAGCTGTGGGGAGGCTGAGTTTATGGATAAAGCTGAGCGCGACTGCCTGATGACGCCGTTTGCCCAGATCGGGAATAAGCTGCATCTGTTATTGCATACGGGGCAGCTGCTCATGGAGAACGGCGCGGACTCCGACCGCACGGTGCGCGATATGATGCGCGCCGCGGCCTATATGGGCATCCCGAAGGATCAGATTCATCAGCATGTCATGTATACGACGCTGATGCTCAACGTCAACGACGACGAGCATACCTATACGGAGTTTCGCAAATGCCACAAGCATGGTGTCAACATGACGACGCTCACGGCGATCAGCAAGCTGACCTGGCGGGCGCTGGAAAAGGACTATACGCTCGCGGAGTACGAGCGGCAGCTGCAGCACATCGAGCAGGCCGGTCCCGTCTACGCGCCCTGGCAAATGGCCCTTGGCGCCGGCGTGGCCTGCGGCGGCTTCTGCATGCTCTTTGGCGGCAGCTGGCTCGATTTCCTCATGACGGCCATCTGTGCCTGGATTGGCTTCTGGGTGCGGCGCTGCTGCATGATCTGGGGCTTCCATCCCTACGCGCGCATCGCGATTGCCGCGTTCTGCGCGACCATGGCGGCGTGGAGCATGCAGTTCGTCACCGGCAGCATAGCGTGGTATCCCATCATCGCCTGTACGCTCTTTATGGTGCCAGGTATTCCGCTCATCAACGCCATCGATGACCTCCTGAACAACTTCATCGTCTCGGGCATGACGCGCGCGATGAATACGCTGCTCATCGTCGGTGCCATGACCTTCGGCATCGCGATTGCCGTGCGCACGGGCGGCATCAGTGATTTTACAACGGTCGGTTTGCAGCCCGGTAACTTCTACCTGTCGCTTATGGCTGCCGCCGCGATTGCCTCTATGGGCTTCTCGGTCATCTTCAACCTGCCGCGCCGCCTGTTGCCGCTCATCGGCCTCGGCGGCATCATCGCGGTGACGACGCGCAACATCTTCGTCATGGAGCTGGGCTTCTCGCAGGCGGCGGGCTCCTTTCTCGGCGCAGCCGTCGTCGGCTTGTTGGCGTTGAAGGTCGTGCATATCGTGCACGTGCCAAACATCATCCTGACCATCCCCTCAGCTATTCCCATGGTGCCAGGCGTGCTGCTCTACCGTTTGCTGTTCGCGATGCTGAACATCCAGACCGTCAGCGCAGAGCAGCTCATGGTGGGCTTGCGCAGCGGCGTCACGGCTATCATCGTCATCATCGCTATCGCCATCGGTGTCACGATTCCCAGTATCTTCATGGAGCGCTTCATCGCCAAGCGGCGTGAGCGGGAGCTGGAGCGGTTGCTGGCCCTGCGCGCGGCAAAGGCGGCCGGCGAGCAGGCAGCAGCGGTGAAATAACCGCAAAATGTCGTTGAAAATCGGGAGGCAATATCATGGGAGAATTGAAAACAAAACGCGTCTATGAAACGGCGGCGGAGGAGGATGGCCGCCGTATCCTCGTGGACCGGCTCTGGCCGCGAGGCATGAAGAAAGAGCGGGCCAGGCTCGACGAGTGGGCCAAGGTGATCACGCCGTCGCCGGAGCTGCGCAAGCTCTACCATGCGGGCGAGATGCCCTTCGAAGGCTTTGAGGCGGCGTACCTCGACGAGCTCGAGGCGAATGATGAGGCAAAGGCCTTTGCACAGAAGCTGCAGGGATATCTCGCAGAGGGAGATGTCACATTGGTCTATGCGACTAAGGATACGGAGCAGAATCACGTGCAGGTGCTGGAGCGCTGGCTGCGTCACCAGATGACAGAAGCTCAGGCATAACGGGGCCCGGCGGCGCAAAGGTGATTTTGCACTGGCCGGGTATTTTTTGACGCAGAAGGGAAGTCTTGACAGATGGCGGTATGGCAGCGGAACCTGGCGATTTGCTGCATCGCTTCGTTTATCGTCTCGGTGGGCATGAGCCAGATGGCGCCGATTCTGCCGCTCTATATCCACGAGCTGGGCGTCGAAGCGCCGGAGGACGTGGCGCGCTGGTCGGGCATCGTCTTCGGCTGCAACTTCGTCTCGCTGGCGATTTTCTCCCCCATCTGGGGGCGGCTCGCGGACAAGTACGGGCGCAAGCCGATGATCCTGCGCGCCTCGGGCTGGCTCGGCCTCATCATGATTGCCCTCGGCTTCGCCCAGAGCGTCTGGCAGCTCGCGGGCCTGCGCCTGCTGCAGGGGGCGATGAGCGGCTTCCAGGCGGCAGTCGTGCCGCTCATTGCGGCGGAGACGCCGAAGGAAAAGTCGGGGTGGGCCATGAGCATGTTCTTCGCCGCACAGGTGACGGGCGGCCTGCTCGGCCCCATTTTCGGCGGCGGCCTGGCGGAGGTGATCGGCTACCGCCACTCGTTCTTCCTCATCGGCTCGCTCTGCCTGCTGGGGTTCTGCGCGCTATGGTTCGTGCACGAGACGAAATGCCCGGCGCCAGCCGCTGTCGTGGCGCAGAGCACGCGCGAAGCCTTCGCCTCGCTGCCCTACCGTCGCGCGACGCTCGCCGTCTTTGCCACGACCTTCCTCATGCACTTTTCCATCACCTGCGTGCAGCCGGCGCTCACGGTCTACGTGGCTGAGCTGGCACCGGATACGGAGCATCTGGCTGTTGTTTCGGGCTTCGTCTTTTCCTGTGCGGGACTCGCGAGCATGCTCTTCGCCTCGCGGCTCGGCCATCTCTCCGATGAGGTTGGGGCGCACCGCGTGTTGCTCGGCTCGCTGACGCTGGCGGGGCTGGTCTCTTTCCCGCAGGGACTCGTGGCGACGCCCTGGCAGCTCGGCGGCCTGCGCTTCGTGCATGGCATCGCGATGGCGGGACTCATCCCCGCGACCAATGATACGATTCGCCAGATTACGCCGTCCCACTGCCTCGGACGCATCTACGGCTTCAACCAGTCCGCGCAGTTCATCGGCATGTTCACGGGTGCCTTCATCGGCGGCCAGCTGACGGCCTGGCTGGGCTTTGCGCACATGTTTTTCGTCGTCGGCGCATTACTGCTACTATGCGCTGCCTGGTGCAAGCTACGCGTTGTCGATGACCTGCCCAGGGGCGCGACTGACTGACGTAGTTGTGTACCAGTAGTGACATAGGTCAAGGTATGCGGCGGGGAGGGATTGTATACTACGCAGACGAGCCGTTGGACGAGAATATTCCGTACCAGATAATATGAACGAAAAGCGGGAACCTGTCAGGTGGGCAGGTTCCCGCTTTGGCGTGTTCACTTCGCTTAGGTTCAGCCCAGCAGGGATTCGACCTGCTCTTTGGGCATGAGGCCGACGGCCTCGTTGACTTTCTGGCCGTTCTTGTAGACGACGAGGGTCGGGATGCTCATGACATCGAACTGCTGTGCGAGCTCCGGCTGCTCGTCGACGTTGATCTTGCCGAGTTTGATCTCGCTGTGCTCGGCAGCGACCTGGTCGAGAATCGGGCTGAGCATGCGACAGGGGCCGCACCAGCTGGCCCAGAAGTCCAGCAGCACCGTGCCCGGGGCTTCGAGTACCTCAGCAGAGAAATTATCTTTCGTAATCGTGGTTGCCATGATGGTTTCCTCCTATGTCCTATGCTGGTAACAGAATCATTTGCATAAGCTGTGTTTTTTGCGTCAGTGCTTTCACCTGGCTGGTGAGCACTGTACCCTTTGCTTGACTATATTATAGCTTGGTGGAGGAGATACGTTCTGTGAGCGAATCACGCTGAAATAAAGAAAGGTTATTTCTGCGTAATCCCGGCTATGGCAACAACTTTTTGAGTGCCAGCCAGTCCGGCTTGCGGGCGGCCTGGCAGACAGCCTCGTAATGCTCCCGTTCTTCCGCGGGCGGCTCCTTGTCCTGCAGGTCTTCGAGCACGAACTGAACGCTATCGTAGTCGAAGGTGGTCGCGAGCTCCTTGAGCGCGGCGTAGGCTTCCTGCAGGTCCGCCATAGACAAGGGCTCTTTGACTGCTGCTGCGTCCGTTTTAGCCGGTGCGAGCGGCTGGAGCACATCCTCGCAGGCCGCGTAGAGCTGGAACAGCTTTGGCGTGTCGGCCTGAATCTTTGCGGTATCGTTCGCGTTGCCGGCCTGCTCCAGGTCGGCGGCCAGCTGGGAGAGTTCACCCGCGCCGATGATGCGCGCGGAGCTTTTGAGCGCGTGGACGCGGATGGTGTAGTTTTTCCAGTCACGGGTGTCAAAGAAATTTTGGATGGCCGATTTGTTTTCGGTATAGGCCGCGGCGAAGAGCTGCAGGGTCTCGAGGTAGTCCTCAGGTGAGCCGCAGTTCGTGATGCCGCTGGCGGTGTCGAGCGTCTGCTGTGCCTGCAGCCAGGCGGGGAGGGCGGTACCTGCGGCCGGTTCAGGGTCGGCCACATCCTCCGGTTGCACGTCCTCGACTTTTTCGGGCGGCAGATACTGTTTCAGCATTGCTTCGAGTTTATGGCTGTCAATTGGCTTGGTCAGGTAGTCGGTGAAGCCTGCGTCGAGGTATTCCTGGCGTGCGCCGGAAATGGCGTTGGCGGTCAGTGCGATGATGGGCTTCCCTTTGCAGAGATGGTCCATTTGTCGCATATGCTGGAAGGTCTCGATGCCGTCCATCTCGGGCATGCGGTGGTCGAGGAAAATCATGTCGTAGGACTTTTTCTGGATCATCTCGAGGCAGATGGCACCGGAGAGGGCGGAGTCGACCTGAATCTGCGTGCGTTTTAGCAGGCCACGGAAGACCTTGATGTTCATCTCCACGTCGTCGACGACGAGCACGGAGGCCGTGGGTGCCCGCAGCAGCCCCATGTCGGCCGCGGGGTGCGCGAGCTGCCGTACCTGCTGCGCGAAGTCGCCGAGGGGGTCCGCCTTGATGACCTGCTGCGTCACCTCGAAGGCGAAGGTCGAGCCCTGTCCGTAGACGCTCGTAATCTCGAGCTGGGTGTCCATAAGGTGCAGCAGGCGCTGGGTGATGTTCATGCCGAGGCCCGTGCCCTCGATGGTGGCGTTGCGCGCCTCCTCGATGCGCTCGAAGGCCTGGCAGAGTTTCGGCATGTCTTCCTCCTTGATGCCGATGCCCGTGTCCTTGACGGTGAAGCGCAGGCGGATGCGGCCAGCGTCGAGCTGGCGGAAGGTGACCGCGAGCGTCACGCTGCCGGTCTCCGTGTACTTGACCGCGTTGGTGAGGATGTTCATCGCGACCTGCTT
>DEDT01000059.1:0-12957 GCA_002350105.1 Selenomonadaceae bacterium UBA2897
TACGTGCAGCCGGATGCGAAGATGACGGGCAACTGGGCTGAGGTACCGACGGATATCAAGGACACGTTTGACCGGCTGGGCATCCCCGATGCGGAGCAGAAGAGCCTCGCTGGCGTCGGCGCGCAGTACGACTCCGAGGTCGTCTATCACTCCCTGCAGCAGAACATGGCCGATCAGGGCGTTATCTATACCGACATGGAGACGGCCGTGCGTGAGCATGAGGACATCGTGAAGGAATACTTCATGACGCTCGTGCCGCCGAAGGACCACAAGTTTGCGGCCCTGCACGGCGCGGTCTGGTCGGGCGGCTCCTTCGTCTACGTGCCGGAGGGCGTGCATGTGGATATCCCGCTGCAGTCCTACTTCCGCCTCAACGCGGCGGGGGCGGGTCAGTTCGAGCACACGCTGATCATCGTGGAGCCGGGAGCGAGCCTGCATTTCATCGAGGGTTGCTCGGCACCGAAATACAATGTGACGAACCTGCATGCGGGTTGCGTCGAGCTCTTCGTCAAGGAGGGCGCGCGCCTGCGCTACAGCACTATCGAGAACTGGTCGCGCAACATGATGAACCTCAACACGAAGCGCGCGCTGGTGGAGAAGGATGGCATCATGGAGTGGGTCTCGGGTTCCTTCGGCTCCCACGTCTCCTGCCTCTATCCCTGCACGGTGCTGCACGGCGAGAACTCCCGCTGCGAGTTCACGGGCGTGACGTTCGCGGCGAAGGGGCAGGACCTCGACACGGGTGCGAGCGTCATCCACGCGGCGCCGCATACCTCCGCGAACATCAACACGCGCACGATATCGAAGGATGGCGGCAAGGCGACCTACCGCTCCGCCGTCAAGGTCACGAAGAACGCGCCCTATGCGAAGTGCTCGGTCAACTGCGAGTCCCTGATGCTCGATAATGCATCGCGCAGCGACACGCTGCCGACGATGGACGTCGAGGGCGACGAGGCCGATATCGGGCATGAGGCCAAGATCGGCCGTATCAGCGACGAGGCGATATTCTACCTCACGAGCCGCGGTATCGAGGAGAAGGAGGCGCGTGCGATGATCGTGCGTGGCTTCGTCGAGCCGATTGCGAAAGAGCTGCCGCTCGAGTATGCCGTCGAGATGAACAATCTTGTCAACATCGAGCTCGAAGGCACGATGGGTTAAAGGAGGAGAGAAAATGGCAACCGCGAATACAGCAAAGAATATCTTCTCCGAGATTCCCATGCGCACGTGGCGCTGGCTGGGCGTCAATGAGGTGCTGGAGCCGGAGAACGTGACGGGCCAGCTGCAGCATACGGCGCTGCAGGTGGACGCCGGGAAAAAGGATGAAGTGGTCTACGTGAACCGCGAGGGCGGGGCGCAGGACCTGACCATAGATATTGCCGCCGGGGCGCAGCTGCATCTCATCAATGTTCAGCTCGCGCCGGTGGACGCCGCCTACACGAGTCGCATCAAGGTGCATGTTGGCGAGGACGCGCAGTTCAGCTATACGGTCGTGGAGGGCGGCTCCCGCCACACGGCGAGCGAGCTGACCGTCGAGCTCGCGGGCGACGAGAGCCGTGCGGATGTCTGGGGGCTGTACTTCGGCGATGGTGAGCAGAAGATCGACCTCAACTACATCATCCGCCAGCAGGGCAAGCGCACGGACGCGAACATGCAGGTGCGCGGCGCACTGCTCGGCCACAGCGAGAAGACCTTCCGCGGCACGCTCGATTTCCTCGAGGGGACCAAGGGCTCCGTCGGCCGCGAGAACGAGGAAGTCACGCTGCTCTCCGACGCTGTGCGCAACCGCAGCGTGCCGATCATGCTCTCGCATGAGGATGACGTGGACGGCCACCATGCGGTTTCCATCGGCAAGATGGATGAGGCGAAGCTCTTCTATCTCATGAGCCGCGGTCTTGACCTCGCCGAGGCGCAGCGCCTCGTCGTCGAGGCTTCGTTCAATCCCGTGCTCGACCGCATCCACGATGAGGCACTGCGCACGGAGATCGACACCTATCTGAAAGGGAGGCTGGCAGACTGATGGCAAACGCACAGGACTATATCAAGGACTTCCCGCTGCTGCATACGCAGATGAACGGCAAGCCCATCGCCTATCTCGATAACGGCGCAACCACACAGAAGCCGGAGCAGGTCATCAAGTCGCTCTGCGGCTACTACGGCGGCTGCAACGCGAACCCGCACCGCGGTGCCTACGAGCTCTCGGTAAAGGCCACGGACATCTACGAGAACGCCCGCGCCCGCGTGGCGAAGTTCATTCACGCGCCGCGTCCCGAGACCATCATCTTCACGCGCAACGCGACGGAGTCGCTGAACCTCGTGGCCTATAGCTACGGCCTCACCAATGTGCAGCAGGGCGATGAGATCGTCATTACGGTCGCGGAGCACCACAGCAACCTCGTGCCCTGGCAGCACGTGGCGCAGGCTAAGGGTGCGACGCTGAAATATATCTACCTCACGGATGATGCGAATCTCTCCGATGAGGATATCGAGACGAAAATCACGGAAAAGACGAAAATCGTCGCCGTCACGCAGGTCTCGAATGTGCTCGGCCTCGTCAACGATGTGAAGAAGGTCGTCAAGAAAGCGCACAGCGTCGGTGCCATTTGCGTCGTCGACGGTTCCCAGTCCGTGCCCCATATGAAGGTGGACGTGCAGGACATCGATGCGGACTTCTTCGCCTTTTCGGGTCACAAGATGCTCTCTCCCATGGGCATCGGCGTGCTCTACGGCAAGTATGAGCTGCTCGACGACATGCCGCCATTCCTCATGGGTGGCGACATGATCGAGTACGTGGAGGAGCAGCACACGGACTTCGCCGAAGTGCCGGCGAAGTTTGAGGCGGGCACGCAGAACGTCGGCGGTGCAACGGGCCTTTCGGCCGCCATCGATTATCTGGAGGGCGTAGGCTTCGACACGGTCGAGGCCATCGAGAAGGACCTCGTCGACTACGCGCTGCCGCAGCTCCGGGAGCTTCCCTATATCGAGCTCTACGGCTGTGACAGCCGCCGCGATAACAAGACGGGCATTATCACATTCAACGTCAAGGACGTGCATCCGCACGACGTCGCGACGATCCTCGACAGCTACGGTGTGGCCGTGCGTGCAGGTCATCACTGCGCGCAGCCGCTCATGCAGTATCTGGGCCAGAATGCGACCTGCCGCGCGAGCTTCTATTTCTACAACACGCGCGAGGATGTCGACCGCTGGATCGCCGCGCTGAAACAGGTAAGGAAGGTGCTTGGCTATGGGGCTTGAACAGATCTATACGGAGGTCGTGAGCGAGCACGCGCGCGAGCCGGAGAACAAGCATGATCTCGATTGCGCGACCTGCTCCCTGAAGGGGCACAACCCGAGCTGCGGCGACGAGATCGTGCTGCACCTCGACGTGGAGAACGGCATCGTGAAGGACGCTTCCTTCACGGGTATCGGCTGTGCGATTTCGCAGGCCAGCACGGACATCATGATCGACCTCATCCGCGGCAAGCAGGTGGCCGAGGCACGCGACCTTGCCAGGAAGTTCATCGGCATGATCAAGGGCGATATCACGGATGAGAGCGAGCTGGAGCCCCTCGACGAGGCCCTCGCGCTTAAGGATATCCGCCACATGCCGGCTCGCGTCAAATGCGCGGTGCTGGCATGGCACACGCTCGACATGGCGCTCGACGACAAAGGAAAAAAATAGGGTTCCCTTAGGGAAAATGACTTGTATTTCCTTTGCAAATCGCCTATAATCAAAGTGTAAATGGAGGTACCAAAAGGGCTCTGCCGCTAACAGAGCCCTTCGGGTCGAACACAGTCCGACGGTTTACCTCATGGCCTCGGCAAGTAGGGCTATGGCACTGGCCATAGCGAGGATGAACTTGCCAGAGACGAAGAGTTCAAGGGCTTTCGTCTTCAGGTACATGGGTATCACCTCCTGTATTCAGTTTTGCGGTGAGACGGGTTCAAGACGTCTCGCCGTTTTTATTATACACAAAGCAATCGTTTTAGTATATACTGTAGGAGGTCAATATTTAGAATATTCAGGGGAAAAGGGGAACGGAATCATGCGTTTGGAGGAGATTATCAACAAGTATCGCCAGAATCTCAATGATACGGATATGGTGATTTGGAAGTACATTTTACAACATCGGGCGGCGGCGCGGCACATCTCGATCCACGAGCTCGCGCGCGCCTGCGCGGTGTCGAGCACGACGATCGTGCGCTTTGCGCAGAAGTTGGGCTTCGATGGCTTCGGCGAGCTCAAGGCTGTGCTGAAGATGGAGACGCCGGCACCCACGGACTACAGCAAGGATGTGCTCAATGATCTCGGCACATTCTATGATACGACATGGCACAAGCTCATCACGCGCAACTATGATGAAGCGAGCCGCCTGATGCACGAGAGCAACCGCATCTTCGCCTTTGCCTCGGGCTTCGTGCAGGAGAACGTCGTGCAGGAGCTCAAGCGCCTCTTCTTTTACGATGGCGTGCTCATCTACAACGTACAGGGCCGCATGGAGATGGAGAGCATCATGCGCACGCTGACGCCCGACGATCTCTTTATCTTCGTCTCGCTCTCAGGTGAGACCTCGAGTGCCGTGGAGTCGGCGCGTGAACTGCGCCTGCGGGATGTGCCCATCATCTCCATTACCCAGCTGCACGACAACACGCTGGCGAGCCTCTCGACGACGAATCTCTACGTATCACCGGCGCTGTTCCAGCTCTACAGTGCCGATGAGGAGCGCACGCCGTACAAATCCATGATGCCCTATTTCATGCTCATCGAGCTCTGGTACGTCAAGTACCGCCTGTACCTGCAGGAGCAAAAGGATAAGGCCGAGAACCGCTGAAAATCGCATAACTACGCCGCATTGTACCAAGATACGGCGGATGTACTACAGTACGCAAAGGGGCAGAAATGCCTGAAAGCCGCGAAACTATTGAGTTCGCGGCTTTTTTTGGTACAATAAGAATCAAGAAAAGATGAGTGCAAAAGCAGATAGCACTTATAGAAATTGGAGGTAATTCCTATGAAGTTCAATAAGGACGTGGCGATGCAGGGCATGCAGCGCTTCGGCGGCGCGATGTACACGCCGGTCATCTTGTTTGCCTTCTTCGGCATCATGGTGGCTCTGTCCATCGTGTTCAAGAATCCGGGTATCGTCGGCAGCATCGCCGACAAGGGTACCGCCTGGTATGATTTCTGGTTCGTCGTCGAGCAGGGCGCCTGGACCGTCTTCAGCCAGATGCCAATCCTCTTCGCCATCGCCGTGCCGATCGGCTTCGCGAAGAAGGAACCGGCCCGTTGCGCGATGGAAGCATTTGTCATCTACATGGTGTTCAATTATTTCATCTCCGGGTTCCTGACTCTGCACGGGATAGACTGGTTCGGTGTGGACTACAGCCAGAAAGCCGGTGCCGGTACAGGCCTCGCGCTGATCGCGAACATCAAGACCCTCGACATGGGCATGCTCGGCGCCATCTTTATCGCCTGCGTGTCCGCCTGGCTCCATAACCGCTACTACGACACGGAGATTCCTGACTGGCTCGGCATTTTCAAGGGCCCGGCCTTCGTCGTGGCCGTCGGCTTCGTGCTGATGATTCCGCTGGCTTTGATCTTCTGCTTCGTCTGGCCGATGATCCAGCATCTCATTATGCAGTTCCAGTTCTTCCTCAAGACTTCGGGCATCGTCGGCGTGTGGTGCTACACGTTCTCCGAGCGCATCCTGCTCCCGGCTGGTCTGCATCACTTCATCTATCTGCCGTTCATCTTTGGCCCGGCCGTCTGCGATGGCGGTATCCAGCAGTATTGGCTGCAGCACCTCAATGACTTCGCGACGAGTGCGCAGAGCCTGAAAGAGATGTTCCCGGAGGGCGGTTTTGCCCTGCACGGCAGCTCGAAGGTCTTCGGCCTGCCGGGCGCAGCCCTCGCCATGTATGTGTGCGCGAAACCGTCCAAGAAGAAAAAGACGGCCGCACTGCTGATTCCGGTTACGATTACGGCGATGCTCACGGGCATCACGGAACCGATCGAGTTTACCTTCCTCTTCGTGGCGCCGCTGCTGTACGCCGTACATGCCGTGCTCGCCGCTACGCTTTCCTCGACGCTCTATTTCTTCGGCCTCTCCGGTAACTTCGGCGGCGGCCTCATCGACTGCTTCGTACAGAACTGGATCCCGCTGTTCCAGTATCATGCCGGCACCTACATCATGCAGATCATCGTCGGCCTTTGCTTCACGGCGATCTACTTCTTCGTGTTCCGTTATCTCATCCTGCACAACGACTACAAGACGCCGGGCCGCACGGATGATGATGAAGACGACAAGCTCTACTCCAAGGCCGAGTTCCAGGCCAAGAAGGAAATGGCGGAGAGCGGCCTCGCAGATAACCCGCAGGCGCTGAAAGCCCGCGTATTCCTCGATTGCCTCGGCGGTGCTTCCAATATCAAAGAGGTCACGAACTGCGCGACGCGTCTGCGCGTGACAGTTGCGGATCCCGATAAGGTAAAGGCGGCCAGCAAGTTCACGAAGGCCGGTGCTTTCGGTCTCGTGAAGAAGGGCGCGGCCATTCAGGTTATCGTCGGTCTCTCCGTGCCACAGGTACGTTCCTACTTCGATGCGTTCCTCAAGGGCGGCGACGGGCCTCTCACGGTTGAGCCCGCTGCGGAAGAATCGCAGACGACATCCGAGAGCATCGACAAGAGCCTCGCGACGAAGCTTACGGCCTGCGTCGACGGCAAGGTCATCGACATGACTGAGGTGCCCGACCAGATGTTCTCACAAAAGATGATGGGCGATGGCGTGGCCGTGGAGCCAACGAGTGATACGGTCGTCGCCCCGGCGGACGCTGAGGTCACGATGATCATGGAGGATTCCCTGCATGCCATCGGCCTGCGTTTCGCGAATGGTGCAGAACTGCTCATCCATATCGGCATCGATACGGTTAAGCTCGGCGGCAAAGGTTTCACGCTGCTGACG
The DNA here is from genome assembly GCA_002350105.1 of Selenomonadaceae bacterium UBA2897. GTDB lineage: Bacteria > Bacillota > Negativicutes > Selenomonadales > Selenomonadaceae > UBA2897. The sequence goes on from DEDT01000059.1 coordinate 6,957, forward strand.
GAGCAGGGGGCCAAGGTCGCGGCCGGTACGCCGCTCATCCGCTTTGACCGTCAGGTCATCGCTGATGCCGGATACAAGGATACGGTCGTGATGGCCGTGACGAACAGCGGCGAGTATCCACAACTTAAGAAGGCTACGGGCGAAACGGCTAAAGCCGGTGAGACGCCGGTCATGGCTTTCTAACCCTTTTGTATCTCCTGATTTCCCTATTTCCCCTTTATCCCGTTTCTTTTCTATCCCTTTCCCTGAAGGATGATTTTTATGCAGCAAAAGTGGTGGCAGAAGACCGTAGTCTATCAGGTCTATCCCAAGAGCTTTCAGGACACCACGGGTAGCGGACAGGGTGATATCCCCGGTATCACCCGCCGTCTCGCCTATCTGAAGACGCTGGGAGTCGGGGCAGTATGGCTCACGCCGGTCTACCCCAGTCCTATGATCGATAACGGCTATGATATAGCCGATTACACAGCCATCGATCCTTCCTATGGCACGATGGCCGATATGGAGGAGCTGATTGCTGAGGGACGGCGCTGTGGCATCCGCATCGTCATGGACCTCGTGTTCAACCACAGCTCCGACCAGCATCCCTGGTTCCTCGATTCGAAATCCAGCCGCGACAATCCTCATGCCGATTGGTACATCTGGCGCGATGCGAAGCCCGATGGCTCGGCGCCTACGAACTGGCGTGCCATCTTTGGCGGCTCGGCCTGGACCTGGTGCGAGGAACGGCAGCAGTACTACCTGCACACCTTTGCCAAAGAACAGCCGGATCTTAACTGGGAGAACCCCGCCGTGCGCCAGGCGCTCTACGATGCCGCGAATTTCTGGCTCGACAAGGGCGTGGGCGGGTTCCGCATCGACGCGATCGTCTACATCAAGAAGCCGGCCTTCATCGACGGCGAGCCCGATGGCGAGGACGGCATGGTGGGCATCCATGAGATGACGCACGACACGCCGGGTATCCTCGATTTCCTGCATGAGTTCAAGGCGAACGTCTTTGACGGCCACGACATCTTCACGGTGGGCGAGGCCAACGGTGTCGCGCCGGATGAGCTCAAGGACTGGGTCGGTGAAAATGGCGTGTTCTCGATGCTCTTCGAGTTCAGCCACATGAACCTGAATTTCCCGGTCAGCGAGAAATGGTACGAGGCCGAGGACTGGCACCTGAGCAAGCTCAAAGGCGCGCTCACGGCCAGCCAGCGAGCCACGGCCACGAACGGCTGGTACCCGATTTTCTTCGAGAACCACGACCAGCCGCGCAGCATCAACAAGTTCTTCCCGCAGGACGCGGATCCGCTGCTCGCCGCCAAGGCGATGGCGACGGTCCTCTTCACCCTGCGCGGTACGCCCTTCGTCTACGAGGGGCAGGAGCTCGGCTACGTGAATGTGGCCTGGGACAGCATCGACGACTACAACGACATCTCCTCTCACGGCCAGTATGAGCTGGCGTTGGAGGAAGGATGCACGCCGGAGCAGGCGCTGGCCGCCGTCCACCGCTTCAGCCGCGACAACGCGCGTACGCCGATGCAGTGGAGCAATGCTATGCAAGCCGGCTTTACTAAAGGCACGCCGTGGCTGCCCATCCACAAGGACTATCGCAGCTGCTGCGTCGAGCACGAAGCCTGTGACGAGAACTCGGTGCTGAGCTACTACCGCCGTCTCTCCCGCCTGCGCCGCGAGGGCGCGCTGAGCGATATCCTGCTCCAGGGCGACTACCAGGAGCTCCTGCCGGAGAGCGAGCGCATCTACGCCTTCACGCGCACCCTGGGCCAGCACCAGGTCACCGTGCTGGTGAACTTCACGACGCGGCAGGCCGCCTATGACGCGGCCCTCGTCGCTGGTGCCGGGCGTGTGGACGGCAACTACGCCGCGGACGGCGAGCCGGGCAGTCTGCGCCCGCTGGAGGCTGTGATTTATAGCAAGGAGGCAAAGTCATGAAACTGGCAGCCAGCGACTACGATGGCACGCTGTTCCGTAACAATACCATTTCGCAGGCGGACGTAGAGGGCGTACAGGTCTGGCGTCAGGCCGGCAACAAGTTCGGCCTGGTGAGCGGGCGTGACCTCGGCATGCTGACGCCGCAGCTCGACCACTACGGCATCGGCTACGACTATGCCGTCTGCAACAACGGTGCGATCATCTGTGACCAGGACGGGCAGGTGCTGTTCGAGGGAAAAATCGAGCCGCACATCCTCGAGGCCGTCAGCGCAGAGCCCTGCGTGCAGGCATCCTTCCACTTCGCCTACTCGGCCAAGGACCGCACCTACCTCTGCCATGAGAGCGAGGGCTCGTGGATCATGCGCGAGGGCAGGCAGTGGGACTTCCCCGTCATCTACATCCAGCAGGAGGACATCCTCAGCCTGCCGCAGATCCACCAGTTCTCCCTCGGCTTCGCCGACCCACGGGACTCGGCGGCTGCGGCGGACACGCTGAACGCGAAATACGGTGCCTATCTGCACGCCTACCCGAACCGCTGCAGCCTCGACATCACGCCACCGGGCATCAGCAAATCCAGTGGCATCGAGCACCTGAAAGAGCTCATGCATTGGGAAGACGCCTCCGTCTATGTCATCGGCGACGAGGTCAACGACCTGCCCATGCTCGAGGCCTACCCCGAGCACAGTTTCGTCGTCGACACGGCCCGCGACGTGATCAAGGCCAAAGCCAGCGGCGTCTACGCGGGCGTCGGCGCCATGCTGCTGGGGAACCTCTGAGCCCCCTGTCCTTATCGGGGAAAAGGGAGCGACATGTTTCAGGCAACGTACCCTGTTTCAAAAGGTGTACCTCATTCCCAAAGCACTATTTCCTATTGTTTTTACCCGAAATTCGGTTAAAATAATAACTGTAAGCAAAAGGAAGCCAAAAAGATTCCGCCAAGATATCTCAGAATACCCTGGAATATTACAGACGCCAGAGAGCCGAAACATGGGAAGACTTTCCGGGAGCGTTTGTGATAGATACATGTTCATGAAATCACGTGAGATGGAATTCACGCGATCCTTAGGAGGAAAGGAAGTTATTTCGATGAAACTCAGCAAGAAGACCCTGGCTATCCTCGCCGGCCTGACGATCGGCATGAGCGGTTCCGCTTTTGCCGCCAGCGCGGACAGCTTCACGGACGTCCCGAAAGACCATTGGGCCTACCAGGCCCTCGATTACCTCGCACAGGAAGGCGTCATCGACGGCATGGGCGACAGCACGTTCCAAGGTGGCCGTACCATGACCCGCTACGAAATGGCCTCCATCGTCGCCAAAGCCATGCAGAAGAACCCAAGCAATATCGGTGACCAGGCTGTCCTCGAAAAACTCGAAGGCGAGTTCGGCACGGAAATCAAACGTCTCACGAAGCGCGTGGACGCGCACGACAAGCAGATCAAAGAACTGCAGGCTAAGACCGATAAGTTCAAGGTCTGGGGCATGATGCGTGCTCAGATTGGTCGAGACAATGGCTTAGGTAAGTATGCTTCGGCCGATGGCGATGCCGTGAAAGATTTATTGGGCGGCCGCAATGGTGATTATAACAACCGTTTCTACATGGATTTGGAAGGTTCCATGAAGGTTAATGATCATGCTACGGCGCGTTTCACGATTGAGAAGAACGCTCGCTATCGTGATAGTGAAGCAAAACGCTATGTGCGCCTTTCTGCAGATGGCACGGCTGATGGTAAAATCCTCGATGTAGCTCCGGCTGCTACGCATCAGGGCCTTGATACGTACGAATTCGACCAAACGCATAACGGTACCATTTCCAATATCTGGGTGGAACTCCAGCTGGGTCCAAAACATGACTGGTATACGAACATTGGTCGTAAATGGAATGGTATCGGCATGCAGAACTTGTTACTTGGTGGTGTAGTCGATGGCGTTGCCACTTACCATCCTATCGAGCACGGTCACGGTTGGTGGTTTAGTGGCCAGTATTGGGAAGGTGCTTCCAACTGGCATGAAAACTCTGACCTGCACACTATCGTTCCTTTGGATACTTGGTCTGATCGGACGACGGAAGCAGGTAAAAAAGATGGCGAGGCCAACGACTATAAACAGAAATGGGCGCAAAATGGCATCAACGCATCCCGTTCCCCAATTGTCGCTGCTGTCGATTTCTGGGGCCCGCTGGGCAAATATATGGATGCCAATATCGCTTATGCCCATCTGACGCAGCATAAATATAGTGAAGCTAACCCGGGTGGCTATTATACGCATGCGGATGCCGCTATTAGCACGGATTTGAAGATTAAGCCGTTTAAGAATTTCTCCATTACGACATCTTATGTGCGTACGAATGGCTTGAAGGAATGGGGCAATCAGTCTCACCCGAACCGCGACCTCTCGATTCGTGCCGATTACGGCGGAACAGACCTCAACAAAGTCGGTTCTTGGGGCCTGTGGGCACGTTGGCAGGAACTTGGTGCTTTGGGTGACTTCGGTCATGATGATGAGTGGGCAACGCGTGAGCCGACCTATGTCAATGGTTCTAAAGGCTGGTCTGTCGGCTTCAAGTGCGTACCTTGGAAGAACGTTGAGTGGGAGACGGTTTACCATAGTCTGCGCGAGAACTTCGGCATTCCGGATGGCTGGGGTTACTGGTCCGGTCATGGTGTTGACTATCAGCGGCATATCCTCCGTTCGATGCTCGACTTCCACTTCTGATTTAGCTGCGTAAACACCCTCAGTCGCCTGGCGGCGACAGCCCCCTCAAAGAGGGGGCCAAGGAGTAGCGTGCCTAACGTTCCGGTTGATACTCTTGCCTCCCTCCGTTGAGGGAGGTGGCCCGAAGGGCCGGAGGGTGTCCTGTTGGATTAGGCTCGTAGTTGGATGTTCAACAAAGAGGCAACATCAAACAGGACACCCTCAGTCAGCTAACGCTGACAGCCCCCTCAGAGAGGGGGCCAAGGAATAAACCATAAAGAAGGAGTCATATCCTTGTGAGGTCGCAACACCTCGTCGTGGTATGACAACCCCAAACCAGCCTCGCAGTAAGCCGCAGGGAGGGGGATGCTGTAAGCGAAGCGTTGGAATTTGGCGTGAAGAAAGAAAATTTTTCCGCCCAGAACCCTCGTAAAAGTTTCTACCGTTCAAGCGAAGCGCGTTTAGGAACTTTTACAGGATTAGTTCTTGGAAAAATTTTCTTTTAGCCAAATTACTCAGCGTAGCGTCAGCATCCCCCTCCCTGCGGCGCGTTTCAGGGAGAGATCTTGCTCCAGCAGTTTCCCTCCCTGCGGCGCGTTATGGGGTACTAAATTCTCGTTTATCCACAACTCTTAAGGAGGTATATCTTTATGACTCGCAAACAGGCTTTGCGGCGTGCGGTGGGCATGTCGTTGGCATTTGGCATGGTTTTTGCTCCGTATGTGGCACCGGCGGACGTGCTGCCGACCTGCATCTCGGCCTCGGTCGCGCAGGCGGCCAGCGTCGGGGCGGAGGACGTCGTCCTCGTCGGCACGGTGCAGACGAAATTCGGCGCTGGCACCGACTGGGCACCTGCTGACCCGAAAACCATCATGACGAAAAAAGGCGACACCTACGAATACACGGGCAAACTCCCGAAAGGCAACTACGAATACAAAATCGCCATCGGCGGCAGCTGGGGCGAGAACTACGGTGCTGACGGTGCCCGCGACGGCGCGAACATGAAACTCTCGCTCGCCAAAGACTCGGAGGTCACCTTCATCTACGACAGCACCACGCACGAGACTACGGTCAAGGTTGCAGGAGGCGCTGCCGCTGCAAACCCTAAGGATGGCGCCGCTGCACAAGTAGCGAAAGCATCAGCTGGCGCCCTTCAGCCGACCGACGTCGTACTCGTCGGTTCCCTGCAGGATGAGCTCGGTGCGGGCAAAGAGTGGGACCCCTCCGACGCGAAAACCCTCATGAAACCCGATGGCAAAGGCCATCGCGTCTTCACCGGCAAACTCCCCAAAGGCAACTATGACTTCAAAGTCGCCCTCGGCGGCTCCTGGGACGTCAACTACGGCAAGGACGGCCAGCCGAACGGCGGCAA
>DEDT01000059.1:13101-18210 GCA_002350105.1 Selenomonadaceae bacterium UBA2897
GGCGACCTCCAGCCCCTCGGCGGCGCGGGTGCTAAATGGGCACCCTCCGACATGGCCACGAAGATGAAGGACGTCGGCAACGGTTTCTATGAATTCACCATCAAGAACATGCCCGCTGGCACCTACAACTACAAAATCGCCATCAACGGCAGCTGGGCCGAGAACTACGGCCTGAACGGCATCGCCGATGGCGCCAACGTTGCGATGACCCTCGACAAGCCCGAGACCGTCACATTCTACTACAACGACAAGACGCACCGCATCGCCGACAGCCACAGCTACAAGATGCTCGCGAAAGAGCAGCTGCCGGTACTCAGCGGCGTGCCAGGGATAAAAGACGGCACCATGTACGACCTCATGCTCTCCAACCTCTATCAGACGAGCGGCCAGGTCAACGCCGGCGACTACACGGCGACCATCCAGCAGGCTGGTCAGCCCGCTGTCAGCCAGGCCATCCACATCGCCAAGAACGGCAATGTTGCGTTCTACTATGATGCCGACCATAAACGCATCATCGCCGACGACGGCAGCATCCATGCTGACAAGGTGAAACACGACAGCTGGGACAAGAACATGCGCAGCCCATGGGGCGCCGTCGCTGAGGGCACGCCCGTCACGCTGAAACTGCAGACGGCGGCCGGTGACGTGCAGAATGCGAAAGTCATCCTCACCAAGGCGGCCATGACCGCCAAGGGCGGCGATGAGTACAACCCCGACTACGACAGCGGCACGACGACGATGATCGCCATGACCAAGGTCGCCTCCCAGGGCGGCACGGACTTCTGGCAGGCCACGGTGACCCCGCAGACCTACGGCGTCTACGGCTATAAATTCCTGCTCAACGACACCAAGGAATACGGCGACGATACCAAGACGGGCGGCACGGGCGAGCTCAAGCTGCGCGGCACGAAGTATTTCCAGCTGACCTGCTATAAGAAAGGCTATGCAACGCCGGCGTGGGCCAAGGAAGCCGTCTGCTACCAGATTTTCCCGGATCGCTTCTTTGACGGCGACAAGAGCAACAACAACGCCCGCACCACGGCGCGCGGCCCGCAGCCGGTCCAGCACCGCAGCTGGGCAACGCCGCCGGCGAACTCCAACAACCCGGCCGATGGCGATAAATGGGATTGCAACGACTTCTACGGCGGCGACCTCGCGGGTATCCAGAAGAAACTCGACTACCTGCAGGGCCTCGGCGTGACGGCCATCTACGTCAACCCGATTTACGGCGCGTCCTCCAACCACCGCTATGATGCGCGTGACTACGGCACGGTCGATCCGTTCCTCGGCAACTTCAAAGACCTCTCGAACCTCGCGGCCGAGATGAAGAAACGCGGCATGCACCTCATCATGGATGGCGTGTACAACCACATCGGCGACGACTCCATCTATTTCGACCGCTATGGCAAGTACAAGACGGTCGGTGCCTACGAGTATTGGAGCCGTATCTACGACCTCATGAACACGAAGCACCTGACCGAGGCACAGGCCAAGGTCGAGGCGAAGAAACAGCTCGAGGCCGAGGGCCAGGTATTCAGCCCGTGGCATTGGGAAAACTGGTTCGACGTCTACAACCGCAAGGCCAGCGACGAGATGGGGCCGAAATACGACTACCATAGCTGGCAGGGCTTCTCCAGCCTGGCGCCGTTCCGCGACAAGGACTTCCCGGGCTACGATGCCAAGACGACCAAGACTGACCTCGGTGATTATCTGCTCTACGGCAGGGACGGCGAGAAGGGCGTCATCATGAAGTGGTTCGACTACGGCCTCTCCGGCTGGCGTCTCGACGTCGCCAAGGAGGTGCCGCCGGGATTCTGGGCCAATGTGCGTAAAGAGGTCAAATCCATCAAGACGCAGAACGGCGACGAGCCGCTGCTGCTCGGCGAGATTTGGCAGGATGGCTCGCAGTTCTTCACGGGCGACACGTTCGACTCCGTCATGAACTACAAGCTCTCCGACTCCGTCATGCACTACGTCATGGGCGGCAAGGCTGAGGACACGGACGACGTGCTCGTGCAGCTGCAGCAGAACTACCCGAAAGAGGCCCTCTACGACCTCATGAACATCGTCGACAGCCATGATACGGCCCGCGCCATCTACATCTACGGCGGTGGCAAGGACAGCCTCATGACGCCGTCGAAGAAAGACTTCGACTATGAGCTCGGCAAGGCGCGCCTGAAGATGGCAGCGGTATTCGAGCTCGGCTATCCGGGCATGCCGACCATCTACTACGGCGATGAAGCCGGCCAGTTCGGTGGCAAAGATCCGGACTGCCGCCGCACGTTCCCGTGGGGCAAGGAGGACAAGGACCTGCAGAACTTCTACAAGAAGGTCATCGCAGTCCGCAACAACAACAAGAATGTCTTCGCCCTCGGTGACCTCGCCACGCTGAAAGCCTCCGGCAGCCTCTACGCCTACCAGCGCACGGCCGTCGACGGCTCCGGCAAGATCGGTGTCGTGGCCATGAACAACGACAAAGCCGGCGACTTCGCATTCCCGGTGAACGCCAAAGACGGCACGACCTTCAAAGACCAGCTCACGGGCAAGACCTACACCGTCCAGAACGGTGAACTCGCCCTGAACCTCGCTGAGCACCAGGCTGTCATGCTGCTCAACTAAAGGAAAATATAGCATAGCATCATTTCTTGTGCTATACTAAGGGTGGTAGGAAAGATATCAATTTACGTCACGTATTATCGTTACTGCGTGACATCTCCGAAAAAAAGACGTCTCTGTGCAATCACAGAGACGTCTTTTTTTCCGGAGACACATACAGTCGGATATGCTAAAATGTGTCTTGGAAAGGTGCTATGCCTAGCAAGTACACAGGGCGGTTCCCCTAACCCATGTTAGGGGGTGATCATCATGACTGAATACGATTTTTTCATATTTCTGATCCTGATGATTCTGCTTCTTCGAAGTTAAATGAGTAGAAGAAAACCGCCGGCAGCGACCAACTTCGGCGGTTTACTTCGTTAAACTTTCCTGTTGGGAACCGCACTGTGATGGTGTAGCTCCTTTTCTGTCTATATTATAGCATTTTTCCTCCGTCTGGCCTAGTGCCGGACGGTTATTTTTTGCAAAAAAATAGCCGGCACAGCCGGCGAGGGGACGTTGGGGAACGCCCGTGAAATTTGGGAAAATTTTTAGGGAATAGGGGAATAAATAGGGGTTCCATAAAAAAGAAAATAGGACAAACAGGCTCATTGCCCGGCAAGGGATTGGTACGGGGATGTCCATCTCCCTTACAAGCTTTATTATAGTGCGTGGCGGGCAGGCGGGCAATAGATTTGGGAGAGCTTTCACCGCCTACACATGCAGGGCACGAAGTACATTTGACGGAACAAATTTTGCCCACTTGCCATGGACAGTCCATGATTGATGGACAAAAAAGAGACACACGCCCCTTGTTGATGAAAGAAAATAATGGTATAATCCGATTTGTTCAAAATTATTTATGATGTTGTATTAGGTTTAAGGAAGGGAAATGTGACAATGAAAAAAATGATGCTCGCAGCTCTGACGGGTGCCATCGTTATGGGGACGGCTGGCACGACGTTCGCTGCATCCAATCCGTTTTCGGATGTACCGGCAGGCCACTGGGCCTATGACGCGGTAGCACAGCTCGCGCAGGATGGCGTCATCGACGGCTATGGCGACAACACGTTCCAGGGCGACAAGAACATCACGCGCTATGAGATGGCGCAGATGGTCGCGAAGGCAATGGCCAAGATGAACACGTCGGCTGTCAAGGGCGCAGACAAGGCACTCGTGGACAAGCTGGCAGCTGAGTTCTCCGATGAGCTCAATAACCTTGGCGTCCGCGTAGCCCGCCTCGAGAAAAATGCTGACAAAGTGCAGTGGCACGGCATGGCTCGTTATGATGCTGGCAGCGTGCGGTATGATCTCGCACCGGTTGACATCTATCCGAATGGCACCAAGACGAGCTCGAAGGGTGCCAAGGATACGAAAGATAACTACTATGCTACGACGTTCCGTCTCGAGCCGAAGGCCGAGGTCAATGACCACTGGAACGTCAAGGCTCGTCTGGATGCCTATGGTGCACTCAACACGGATACGCAGGGCACGGTTGGCCTGAAGCGCCTCTGGGCTGAGGGTGTCTATGGCAACAGCATGTTCCGCTTTGGCCGTATGCCGGTGACGATCGATATGGATATCATGTTCGATACGCAGTTCTCCGGTGCGCAGGCACAGTTCGGCAACAAAGTGAAGGCTACGATCAACGCCGGCCGCTTCAACCTGAACGGCAGCGGCAACCAGTACTATAAGTATGCGCATGGTCTGGCTGGCGCAAAGGCAGACAGCAGCGCAGACTACGCGGCGATCGGCTTCACGGGCTGGCTCGGTAAACTGAATGCTGGCACGGCGTACCATTATCTGAAGAGCAACGACTTCGGTTTCCTGCCGGGTTACAAGAATGGCAGCACGAACGAGGATCAGATGCAGACCTGGACGGCCAAAGGCACGTACCACTTCGACAAGAACATCGCGCTGCAGGGCAACTATGGCCAGAACTTCAAGGCAGATGCCTACGACAAGTCCGGCAGCATCGTGCTCGGCTACAAGGATTTCGAGAACTTCGACACGAAGAACAAAGGCCAGTGGGGCATGGCTCTCGCGTACCGTCATGTCGGCCAGAACGTAGGCCCGACGCCGACGTACACGCTGGATGCCGGCACGAAGGGCTGGGAGCTGAGCTACCTCGGCAACATCATGTCCCACACCTACATCTGGCTGAAGGGTGTCACGGGCAAGACCCTCATGAACGATAAAGATTACAAAGAGCTGTTCGGCCGTATCGAGTGGCAGTTCTGATGGCGTTTTGACGCCTTGGCTTTTAGGCCATGAGCAGAAAAGGGAACCATTTGGTTCCCTTTTGCTTGAGCATAAATTGTGCGAAAATTTACACATTAACAGAAAAGAGGTTTTTCTCATGCAGATGAAGAAGACGCTTCGTACCTTTGCACTGGCTGCCCTGACGGCCGCGATCACGACTGGCACGGCTTTTGCCGGTGACCTCACGGTCTATTCGACCTCCGATGTGCACGGCAGCGTGATCGGCTGGAACTATTTCACGGCGAAACCGGC
>DEDT01000059.1:18264-110360 GCA_002350105.1 Selenomonadaceae bacterium UBA2897
TCATCGATGCGGGCGATATCCTGCAGGGCACGCCGCTCGATACCTATATGGTGCAGCATCCGCAGGAGTGGCAGACGCATCCGATGTTCGATGCGTTCAAGACCATCGGCTACGATGCCATCGTCACGGGCAACCACGAGTACAACTTCGGCCTCGACTACCTGAAGAAGGCCATCAAGGGCAGCACGGTGCTCGCCGCGAACGTCATCGACGACAAGACGGGCAAGACCTGGTCGGCGGTGAAGCCGTACATCATCAAGACGGTGAAAATCGACGGCGAGAAGGTGCGCGTCGGCATCATCGGCGAAGTCACGCCGGCCATCCCGAACTTCGAGGCGAAGTCCCACTATGCGGGTGTGCACTTCGTCGACCAGATCCCCGTCATGCAGCAGTGCATCAAGGAGCTCAAGGCGCAGGGCGTCGATCTCATCATCGGCGTCACGCACTCCGGCGTGGAGCGCCCGGGCCGCGATGCGGCGGAGAACCAGGTCGTGAACCTCGCGCAGAACTGCCCGGAGCTCGACCTGCTCATCTGTGCGCATAACCATGTCGTCATCGACAACGCGAAGGGCATCAAAGGTCCGGATGGCACGACCTATCCGGACTCCGTCATCAACGGCGTGCCCATCGTCGAGAGTGGCAAGGACGGCAAGTTCGTCGGCAAGAGCGTGCTCACGCTGAAGAAAGTCGATGGCAAGTGGAAGGTCGAGAAGGCCACGACGCAGGCCATCTCCGTCAAGGGCGTCGCAGACGATCCGAAGATCGTCAAGGGTGTCCAGAAATGGCACGACAAGACCCTGAACTACCTGCAGGGCATCATCGGCCAGTCCACGGGCGAGTTCAGCGGGCAGGAGTCGAACCATCAGGATTCCGCCATCGTGGACTTCGTGAACAACGTACAGCGCGAAGTCGCTGGCACGCAGCTCTCGGCTTGCGCATCGTTCAACCCGGCGCAGAGCATCGCCAAGGGCCCCGTCACGCGTCAGGAGATCGCGGGCCTCTACATCTATGAGAACTATCTCTATGGCATCCGCATCACGGGCGCCGAGCTGCGCAAGTACATGGAGTTCGCGGCCGACCACTACGGTGTGCAACCGGACTACAACTACGATATGATCCAGGGCGTGGACTACACCATCGACACGACCAAGCCGTCCGGCCACAAGATCACGAAGCTCCAGTATCAGGGTAAAGATGTCAAGGATACGGACAGCTTCACCATGGCCATCAACGACTACCGCATGAACGGTGGCGGCGGCTACATGGCAGCCATGGGCTACACGGGTGACAAGCGCCCCGAGGTCGTATTCAACTCCATCAAGCAGATGGGCGACGACGGCCAGGTGCGCAGTATCCTCATGAAGTACATCCAGGACAAGGGCACGATCACCCCGACCTGCGACCACAACTGGAACGTCATCAAGTAAGGCCAAAAACAAGACAAAATAATAAAACTGTCACACAGGGGCATACTTCTGCTTTATAGGGAAGTATGTCCTTTTTATGTTTTATTTATTGGTCAAAAAGCGAAATTTCAGGTGGTAATCCTGCCTAAAATTCGTTGAATTGGTTAACTATATGAAAAATCTGTGAAAATAGTCAACAAAGGTGTACAATTAAGGGTCATGCGTCCTTTTCTTACTGGTACGAATTTTGTTATACTTTTCCTGTCATCAAGGAGAAGTAAATATTCAGAAAACTCACAAGAAACAGTCGGACATATGTCCTGACGGACGGTAAAGGCGGACAGGAAACATGGACACTGGCCCGGGCGAATACGCAGTACCGGCTTGTCAGAATGCGTGATGAATTGTTCCTGTGAACGGATGATAATTTATTTCCCGATTATGACGAACGTTATATTTTGGGAAGGGGAAAGATCATGAAACTGAATTTCCTGAGCAAACGGAAGGCGCTCGTTGCAGCTGCCGCCCTGAGTGTATCGATCCTCGCGGCACCGGTGCAGACCACCTATGCGGCCGAGGCGTACACGCAGAAAGACCTCAATAACGAGCTGACGATGGCCGTCGCATGGTTCCAGAACTCCGCGGAGTATCGCGAGCTGTGCTATCAGGCCTACAACGCGGCACTCGATCAAGTCAAGGCCGCCGTCGCTCACCACAAGAAGGGCGACAAGCCGCTGGCGATCGTGCTCGACTGCGATGAGACGGTCGTGGATAACAGCGCATTCGAGGCCGGCCTGATCGGCACGAACAATGCCTACAGCAACGCAACCTGGGACGAGTGGTGTGCAGCCGCACAGGCTACGGCCATGCCTGGCGCCACGGAGTACCTGCAGGCTGTAGACAAGCTGGGCGTCGACATCTTCTACGTCACGAACCGCAGCGCGAAGACGCAGCTCGAAGGCAGCGCGAAGAACATGAAGGCCATTGGCTTCCCGCAGGTGGATGCAAAGCACCTCATGTTCAAGACGGACACGAGCAACAAGCAGCCGCGCTATGATGCCATCATGAAAGACTACGACGTCGTGGTCTTCATGGGCGACAACGCCGGCGACCTGCCGATCGGCACGTACCACAAGATGCAGAACGAGCGCAACGCCATCGTCGACCAGCATCAGAGCGAATTCGGTCACAAGTTCATCGTCCTCCCGAACCCGACCTACGGCGACTGGGAGCCGGGTCTCTACCGCGACGGCAAGACCAGCGGTGACTACTGGAAGCTCACGCCGGAGCAGAAGAGCCAGGCGCGCAACAAGGCCCTGAAGAAATGGGTCCCAACCAAAAGCGCGCAGGACAAACAAGCCAAAGCCGCAAAATAAGGTCATTATATAATAGGAAGGAAAAGTAAGACCTTCCACATTACCAAGGGATAGGAGAGCCACCCCTTGGCCCCCTCCGCAGAGGGGGCTGTCGCCGTAAGGCGACTGGGGGTGTCCATGTGAACTTGACTACCTACCCCAAAGATGTTAGTCAGAGAAAAGATAGGAGAGAAAATACATGAAAAAGTCAGCAAAACTTTCGCTGACCCTGGCCCTCATGATGGGCATCACGGGCGGCGTGCAGCTCATGAACACGAACACGGCCAGCGCAGAGATTAGCGACAACTTCCGTCTGCGTTTGGAAGGTGTCATGAGCTATTATCATGATCCGGATTATAACTACTATAATAATTCTTCCAAGAATGCTATGAACGGCTGGAACCATTACACGCGTCTGTATTTTACCTACAATGTTGACCGCAATACGACGGCTTATGCGCGTGTGCATAGCGGTTATGATCAGTATGCTGATTATTATAACTACCAGAATAATCAGACGTATTTTGATCAGGCGTATTTCACCTTTAAAGATAAAGTCAGTAGCACGACGTATTTGCTGGGTAAGCGCGGCATGACGCTCGGCCAAAGCATGGTCTATAATGCTACGGGTAACCAGACGGGCGTACAGATTGATCTTGGCAACTGGTACGATCCGAACAATATCAAATTTTTCTGGGGCGATCGCAAAGGTGGTCAGCGTGTACTAGGCGCGCAGGCTGCATTTAGCCCGTTAAAGAATATCCAATTCACGGCTACGCAGTTGTACCACGAAGATAATACCCGTAAAGGTGGCAAAGATAATGTTACGGACTTCGGCGTAAAAGCTAAAGCTAAAGCCTTTACTCTCGTTGGCGAATATGCGTATAACCATACAAGCAACCCGGCCTATCATTCGGCATATTCCACGGCAGCCCAGAAAGCAACCTTAAGCAAGGATAGTTCCCAGCGTAAGGCTTGGTTCGTTGAGTTGTATACCGGCCCGACGAATGATTTTGGCTCTGGCTTGCCGTTGCAAAAGGTAGGCACGCATGCGTTCTCAATCAGATATCAGGATGTTGCTCCTGCTGGTACGGTCGTGCATAACAACACGTTCTATGATAACCGTAAGGGCGTACGCTTGAATTATGGCTATGTATTCAAGAAGGGGATGTCGGCTGATATCTGCTATGGTCGCATGAAGGATAAAGGTATGGGTAAATTTACGGAAGGTAAGGGCCATATGAGCAATATCGTTGTGGCGTCTATCTCCTATAAATTCAAATAATTACCCCATAGAATAGGTTTTGTAATATACGGCTCGCATTCCGCGGGCCGTGTATTTAAACGTAAAGTTTTCAGACTATTTCCCCACAGGAGGACAACATGAAAATCACGCGTAAATCCAAGTTGATGATTATCCCGGCCATGCTCGCGAGCTTTGGCGCGCTGACCTTTGCGCCGACCACGGCTCTCGCCTGGACGGATCAGACGCATATGGCCATCGAGCGCACGGCGGGCCTGCGCAGCTATCAGAACGCCTGCGCGCCGGACGTGTCGAAGACGGTCTCCGCCATCAACAAGCTGCGCAAGACCGACGGCCAGGGCCACTTCTTTGACGCATCGAAGCCGCCCACGCGCAAGGACGTGGAGGAGCAGCTCGAGCTCATCGGCCAGTCCCGCGATGATGCGCCGGACGGCTGGATCCTCGGCGGCATCGTCAACGCGACGCGCAAGAGCAAGGCCTGGACGGAGATGGGCCGTTTCGACGACTACAACTACGCCATCCTTGGCCACTACATCGGCGACCTTTCCCAGCCGCTGCACATGAGCGTCTACGATGATTTCAACAAGAAACATCATCTGAATGTGGATCAGACGCTGAACCACAGCGAGGTGAAATGGGATGATGACGGCGCCCGCCTCATCGCGAAAGAGATGACGGTCGACGACAGCATGCACTTCGACACCGAGGACCAGCTCATCGATGAGATGCTGAAGATCGCCAACGAGTCCTACGAGCTCGGCCAGAAACTCCGCGCCGAGAACCGCGAGCTCACGCACGACGAGGCCCTCGCCCGCGCTAACCGCAGCGCCACGTTCTTCCGCGCTGTCATGAAATACTGCGGCAAGAAAGTCGTCAATGACGAGACCACGACCTACACCAACGTAGGCAAATAAGCCCATAGCGCAAGGAAAATATCCCTAACCCCTGGAATAAAATAGAACCAAAAACACGCAGCACCTCGGTGAACTACCGACTTGCTGCGTTTTTTAACATATATGATAGAAAATGATATAAGAAAACAGTTGCATTCTGTCTCTGGACATGCTAGAATAATAGTGCAAGGAGCGGTAGCCAATCCGTTCCTAACCGTTTGAGTTGGGGTTCATCGCCGTGGATGTAGCCAGCGAGGTTTTGCGAGGTTCGTGTTGAGCCATATCACGGCTAGGCGGAGGTTGTTCTGCCAAAGAGAAAAGCACATGATAAGAGGCAGCGTCCGTGTGGCGTTGCCTTTTGTCATGTATGGGGGATAGTTGGATGGATGCATTGTATGAGGCTGCGGTTTTATATAAGCCCTTGTTGCACAGGGATTACCATATTGTGGCAGCCTATAGACAGGAGCAGATACGCATTAAGTTCATATTCTTGCCTGAGCATTTTTATCATCTAGTCGGTTTCCACAAATTGCTTGATTTGAAGGCCTTAGTGCAACCACGCATGTTATTGCATAAGGTTCTCAGTAGAGAAATTACAGCCTCGGTTATAACAAGAAATATTATATCGTCGATTTCTCAGTTAGTGATTATCGACAGGAGGAGTGAAGCGTGACTGTGTTGACAGATTATGAGAAGTTTGTGCAGGAACAGTTGCAGAATCCGGAGCTAAAACGTGAGTATGATGCGTTAGAGTCAGAGTTCGCGCTCTGCGCAAGCAGAAATTAACTCGCGAAAGGGGACACGCGTCCCTTTTATGGCTCGTGGGGAAACGGTATAATATGGGGTATACGATACGTAGTAATAAGGATTTAGTTACAGGTCAGGGGGATTTTTGATGAAGATGGTTTGGCTGACGCGGAAGAAACAGATGCTCGTGGCGGCGGCTTTGTGTGTTTCTTTTGTCGGGGCGCCTATGGCGCAGGCTCCGGCGGAGGCGGCGTTCACGCAGCAGGATCTCAATGATGAGCTCATGATGGCCGTGGGCTGGATGCAGAACTCGGCGGAGTACCGTGAGCTCTGCTATCAGGCGTACAATGTGGCGCTCTGGCAGGTGAAGCAGGCTGTGGCGCAGCACAAGCAGGGCGCGAAGCCGCTCGCGATCGTGCTCGATGCGGATGAGACGGTGCTCGACAACAGCGCGTTTGAGGCGGGCCTCATCGACACGGATAGCGCGTACAGCACGAAGACGTGGAACGAGTGGTGCGCGGCGGGCGAGGCCCTCGCGATGCCGGGTGCGACGGACTTCCTGCAAGCAGTGGACAAGCTCGGCGTGCAGATTTTCTACGTGACGAACCGCAGCATGGACACGCAGTATGAGGGATCGGCGCGCAACATGAAGCAGCTCGGCTTCCCGCAGATTGACAAGGAGCACATGGTGTTCAAGACGACGACGAGCGACAAGCAGCCGCGCTATGATGCCATCGAGGCGAAGTACGACGTCGTCGTCTACCTCGGCGATAACGCGGGCGACCTGCCGCTCGGCACGTACCATAAAAAGCAGACGATGCGCAACGCGATCATCGATGCGAACAAGGATAAGTTCGGCATGAAATACATCGCGCTGCCGAATCCGTCCTACGGTGACTGGGAGCCTGCACAGTATAACGACGGCGACGGCAACTACTGGGCACTTTCGCCGAAGCAGAAACGCGAAGCGCGTAAAAAAGCCCTGCGCACCTGGGTAGCCCCCACGGAGAAAAAGCGCATGAAAGCCGAGGCGACGGAGCATTCCCTTGTTGACCAGGTCAAGGCAGAAGAGGCCGCTATCGAAAAAGCTCACGGCCTTCCCGCCGGCGCCATCGCCAACGATATCCATAATTGAGTTTGGAACCATAACATAAACTGCCCTAGGCCGAAAAGGCCTGGGGCAGTTATCTTTTAAGCTATTTACAGCTAGCACACAAAAGCCCCTAGGTTACAGCTCCTAGGGGCTTTTGCTTGTTTAATGTTCCTCGTTGCTTATAGTTTAACACAATCGTGTGTGTCGTGCAAGAGCAACATAGGATTGCAACGGATTATGTATTTTCCGATACGGAGTTTTACTTATTGTAATGGATCGTCTTGGTCATGACGTTGCCCGTCTCGGCGCTGAGCTGGGCATCGACCTGCGTGCCGTTGTTGCGGTATGTGACGTTGTAGAACGAGCCGCGCTCGTCGCTCGCGAGTTCTACGCTCTCGATCTCAGCGGCCGGGGCCATGTGGGCGATCTGCGTGCGGATCTGCTGGTCGTTCAGCGTGGCGCTCTGGCCGGCGGCGTTCTTGTTGTACTGCACGGTCATGCTGTCGACGCGCTGCGTGTCCTTGTTCACCGTGACGTTGTAGTCGATGTCGGCGCCCATACCTTGGTTGTAGTGTACGAGGAAATGATCAGCCGTCTCATCGACGCCCGTGAACTGGCTGGCCTGCGGTACGTACGGCGTCGTCATATTGGCGGCGAGTACGCCGTTCATCACGGCCGGGCGGGAGAACGCTACGGACAGCGACCCGATGATGACCAGGGCCAGTACCATGCCAAAGATCAGTGGTTTACGCGTGGAATGTTTCATGTTGCTCATTATTGACTCTCTCTTTCCGGGGCGCCTCGCCCCAATGCTTTTCTTTGCTGTTCAACTCTTTACGGCTCTCAGTATATCATTTATTTTTATTTTGTAAATGCTTACATATAAAGACTATATATAAAAAATATCGCGAATTGTCGCACTACTTACAAAGCGCGTGGCGGCGGTCATCAAGATTTTTTTTGTATCTGGCAGGTATTGCGTGAGTGGATGTGGAAATATATGCTCAAAAAGCAAATAGGCGGTGAGATGGATTGTGGGGTTCATCGGTTTTTACTAAGGCCGCATTGCTTAAGGAGGGAAATGGATATGGATATGGCTTTGGAGGACAAGGTATCGGGACTCGGCAGGGCGCGCAGCGTCAAGACCGAGATCCTCATGTATGTGCTGCCCATCGTCATCGTGGGCCTGCTCATCATGGCGGGCGTGACGTTCAGGTATGTCGGCACGACATTCGAGGAGCAGATCACGCGGGACACGACACAGGTCGTGTCTGAGATGAGTGACAGCATCAACAACTGGCTCGACAAGCGGCGCCTCGAGACACGCCTTGCAGCGGATAACTTCGGTGCGCGCAACATGAATGTCGAGATGCTGAACCGGAACATCGAGTACCGCTATACGCTCATGGAGAAGATCTATCCGGGCACGTATGACAGCGTGAGCTGGGGCCCGTTCGATGGCTCGGGCAATCTTTACGGCTGGACTGCGGGCGGTTTCAAGGAGATGCATAACAAGGATAAAGCCTGGTACAAGGAGACGATGACAGGCCAGCACGAGTCTTTCTTCAGCACGCCGGTCATCTCGCAGGCCTCGGGCAAGGTGATTTTCAACAGCATTTCTCTGGTAAAGAGCAATGAGGGGAAGACGGTCGGCATGATTCTCGCCGCCGTGAACCTCGAGGCTCTTATGCAGAAGGTCAACGACTTCAAACTGGGCGAGCATGGCTACAGCCTGCTCGTGGCGGAGGATGGTACCTTCCTCGTCAGCCCGAATCAGGATGATGTCATGAAGGCCAAAATCACGGAAAATGCGAACCCGGAGATCAAGGCTCTCGGTGACAAAATGCTCTCGGGCGAGACGGGCTCGGTGAAGTTCAAGGATACGGATGGGCAGGACAAGATCGCCTTTTATGCGCCCATCAAGATCGCCGGCTGGGGCCTCGCCACGGTGGCCGATCAGGATGAAATCTTCGCGCCGGTAGGGAATACGCTGAAGATTATGGCGGGCATCTCACTCGTGCTCATCATACTCATCTCCATCGCGGTGCTCTTCATCGTGAACCGCATCATGAAGCCATTGTCGCTCATGATGTCTGAGATGCACCTCATGGCAGAGAACGACCTGCGCGATCGCCCGAATGAGGTCACGGCCAACAACGAGCTGGGCCGTCTCTCTCATGCGATGGTCGACATGCGCCATAGTATCGCGCAGACCGTCAAGAAGGTTCACGACAGCAGCCAGACGCTTGCGGCCTCCTCGGAGGAGCTCAACGCGACGACGGATCAGTCCGCCCAGGCCTCGAACCAGATCGCGGACAGTATCGTGAATGTGGCGCAGGGCACGTCTGAGCAGCTGCAGGCCGTCGAGGGCACGAAGCATGCGGTATCCGAGCTGAACGATACGATCCAGACGACGGCGAAGTCCGCCAGCGATGCGGCAGCACATGGCAAGCAGGCCGCCGATATCGCCCGCGATGGCGGCAAGGTCCTCGACGAGGCCATCGTGCAGATCAAGCACATCGAGCAGTCCACGACGGAGTCCACGAAGGTGGTCACGGCGCTCGGTGAGCGCTCGCAGGAGATCGGCGAGATCGTCGATACGATCTCCGGCATCGCAGACCAGACGAACCTGCTGGCACTGAATGCCGCCATCGAGGCCGCGCGTGCCGGCGAGCAGGGCCGCGGCTTCGCCGTGGTCGCCGAGGAGGTGCGCAAGCTGGCCGAGTCGAGCCAGGAGGCTGCGCACAAGATCACGGAGCTCATCACGGCTACACGCCAGGATACGGAGAACGCCGTAGCCGGCATGCAGCAGGGCAGCGAAGAGGTCAAGGTCGGTACACAGAAGATCATGGCGATGGGCGAGTCCTTCCGCCGTATCATCGAGATCGTCGAAGAGGTCTCGCAGCAGGTGCAGCAGATCAGCCAGGCCATCGAGGGCATGGCGGCGGCTGGCCAGGACATCGTCGGCCATGTCGATACGATCACGGCTACGAGCACCAAGGCGGCGCAGGAGTCGGAGACCGTCTCCGCCGCCACTGAGGAGCAGTCCGCCTCTGTGCAGGAGATTGCCAACGCCAGCAAGAGCCTGGCCGAGATGGCGACGGAACTGCAGAACGAGGTCAGCCGATTCAAGCTTTGATGGGAGGAGAAAGAGGGAGAACCTTTCTGCCCCCTGTGGGGCACCTCTCCCCACGGGGAGAGGCACGTTGTGTTATATCGGTGATTGACGTGCATAGCCGCGCAGCGGCGTGGCTCCCCCCGTTGGGGGAGCTGGCTCGCGTAGCGAGACTGAAGGGGTCTTTGCAAGAAAGCCTGGGCGTTTGCGCCGCAGGCTTTTCTGTTGCGCAAATATGGACAAAAAGTGTAAACCTGTTGTAAAATAGCATTGACAAACGTTTAGCAATGTGATACTATGCAAAACATATAGAATTTATATGTGTTAAGACGACAAGGAAGTGAACGGTTCATGATCCAGCTTTCTCATATCGAGAAAACTTATGCCAGCCCGGCGGGGCCTGTGCATGCGCTGAAGGGCATCGATCTGACCATTGATACCGGCGAAATCTATGGCATTATCGGCCTGTCCGGTGCGGGCAAGTCGACGCTCATCCGTTGCATCAATCTGCTGGAGCGCCCCACGGCGGGGCAGGTGCTCATCGACGGGCAGGATATGCTGGCCCTGAGCGAAAAGGAGCTGCGCGAGGCGCGCAAGGATATCGGCATGATATTCCAGCATTTCAACCTGCTCTCCTCAGCGACGGTCTACGATAACGTGGCTTTCCCGCTGCGCCTCGCGGGGCGCAAGGAGGCGGACATCAGGGCGAAGGTGGAGTCGCTACTCGAGCTCGTCGGCCTCGCGAACAAGGCGCAGCAGTATCCCTCCCAGCTCTCCGGCGGCCAGAAGCAGCGTGTGGGTATCGCGCGTGCGCTGGCCAGCGAGCCGAAGATCCTGCTCTGCGATGAGGCCACGAGTGCCCTCGACCCGCAGACGACGAAGGCTATCCTCGAACTCATCCGCGACATCAATCAGAAGATGCACCTCACGGTCGTCATCATCACGCACGAGATGGGTGTCATCAAGGAAATCTGCAACAAGGTTGCGGTCATCGCGAATGGCGTCATCGCGGAGCAGGGCTCCGTGCTCGATGTCTTCATGCACCCGCAGCAGGACATCACGAAGGAATTCGTGAGCGTCGTGCTCAGCAACGACCTGCCCGCGGCGTTCCGTCAGGTGGAGATCCTGCCGGAGCCGGCACCGGACACGAGCCTGCTGCTGCGCCTGACCTTTATCGGTGAGAACGCGGACGAACCCGTGATCGCCGATACCATCAAGAAGTTCCCAGAGCTCGCCATCTCCATCCTTTTTGGCGATGTGAATGAAATCCAGAACGTGCCCTTCGGCCGCCTGATCATCGGCATCAGCGGTGAGCAGGCCCGCATCGACGAGGCGCTGCAGTACCTGGGCAGCCGCGATCTGCAGAAGGAGGTGATCGGCTATGTCCGCCAGCCTGCTTGATCTCCTGCTGCCCGCACTCGGGCAGACCATCTACATGGTTGTGGTCTCCATGCTCGTGGCAACGCTCATCGGCGTGCCGCTCGGTGTGCTGCTGCACACGACGGGCAAAGGCCAGATCCTCGAGAATGCGGCGCTCAACAAGAGCGTGGGTGCGGTGGTCAATGCCATCCGCTCCATCCCGTTCATCATCCTCATGGTGGCCATTATCCCGTTGACGCGCCTGCTCGTGGGCACGGCTATCGGCACGACGGCGGCCATGGTACCGCTCGTTATCGCCGCTGTGCCGTTCATTGGCCGCCAGGTGGAGACGAGCCTGAAGGAAGTCCCCTACGGCCTTGTCGAGGCTGCAGAGTCCATGGGCGCGACGCCGCTGCAGATCATCTGGCACGTGCTGCTGCCGGAGTCGCGCGCGAGCATCGTGGCCCAGCTCACGACGGTCATCATCAGCCTCGTCGGCGAGTCGGCCATGGCCGGTGCCATCGGCGGCGGCGGTCTCGGCGACCTGGCCATCCGCTATGGCTATCAGCGCTTCCGTCCCGACGTGATGCTCGCGACGGTCGTCGTGCTCATCGTGCTCGTGCAGCTCGTGCAGTTCGCGGGCAACCGCCTCGCGAAGTCGCTGGACAAGAAATAAGGAACGGCTGCCTTAGCTTGTTATGGAGGATTATGCGGCATCGCGCCGCGTGAACCATAGAGAAGGGTTTTATAAGGAGGTCTATCTATGAAGAAAGTATTTGCACTAATCGCTTCGCTGCTCATCGCCACGCTGGCCTTTGCCGGCTGCGGCGGCAGCAACGGCGCGTCCTCATCGAGTGGTGCCAGCAGCTCGGGCGCCAAGACGCTGAAGGTGGGGGCCACGGCCGTGCCGCATGCCGAGATCCTCGAGCAGGTCAAGCCCATGCTCGAGAAAGAGGGGATTAAGCTGGAGATTGTCGAGTTCAACGACTATGTGCAGCCGAACCTCGCGCTCAATGACAAGGAGCTGGACGCTAACTACTTCCAGCACAAGCCGTATCTCGATAACTTCATCACGGAGCATCAGGATTGCAAGCTCGTCAGCGCCGCCGGCATCCACATCGAGCCGATGGGCGTCTACTCCAAGAAGGTCAAGGATCTGAAAGACCTGAAAGACGGCGCGAAGATCGGCGTGCCAAACGACCCGACGAACGAAGGCCGCAGCCTGCTCCTGCTGGAGAAAGCCGGCCTGTTGAAGCTCAAGGATGGCGTAGCGGAAAAAGCCACGCTGCAGGATATCGTCGAGAACCCGAAACACCTGCAGTTCCAGGAGGTAGAGGCCGCACAGGTACCGCGTACGCTCGATGACGTCGATGCCGCCGTCATTAACTCCAACTTCGCGATGCAGGTGCAGCTCGACCCGACGAAGGATTCTCTCTTCATCGAGGACAGCACCTCTCCGTACGTCAACATCATCGCCGTCCGCGATGGTGACGCCGACCGTCCGGAGATTCAGGCTCTCATCAAAGCTTTGAAGAGCCAGACAATCAAAGACTTCATCAAAGAGAAATACAAAGGCGCCGTAGTCGCCGCATTCTAAGCGCCATTGTTCCGCGCAAAAGGCCAGTACCGATGCAATATTTTCGGTACTGGCCTTTATTATATCGTTATCAATTTATTGAATCATATTTCATTGAAGTACGATTCAATGAAAATATAGTGCGATTTGCCGTTGGACGCTCAGTCTCTTGGTTTCAGGATGCCGTTCTGGTAGGCGAGGAGGAGGTTATAGAGGTCGGTGATCTCGTCCTGCATCTTGCGCCCCTCGTCGGTGTCGCCGACCGTGGTGTGGAAGGCCTGGAGTTCGACCGTCTCGGAGACGGATTCGATGTCGTGGTTGGCGCGCAGGGCTTCGCGGACGTCGGCGATGTGCTGGTGCTCCAGCAGGCGCAGGCCGCGGGAGTTATAGATGAGCGTGTAGCCGGAGATGCCCGTCTTCTTGTGGTAGGCCTTGCAGAAGCCGCCGTCGATGATGATGGCTTTGCCGCCGGCCTTGACCGGGCTCTCGCCCTTCTTGACCTTGACCGGGACGTGGCCATTGATGATGTGGCCTTTCCGGGGGTCGAGGCCGAACTCCTGCAGCACGCGGGCGCAGGCCTCAGGGTCGTTGATGTAGCGGAAGTAGGGGTCGGAGGGCTCTTTCCAGGTGCTCTCGTCGGGGATGAGCGAGCGCTCGAAGGTTTTGCATTCGCGGCCGGAGAGCGGCGAGAGGCGCGCGCACCAGAGGAAGTACATGAAGTCCAGCGCGGGCAGGCTCGTGTGCAGGTAGGCTTCGCGCGCCATGTGCTCGCAGAAATCGAACCATTGGCGGCCGCTGTAATCCTGGCCGCCAAAGTGAATCGTGCGGAACGAGCCGTCCTCGTTCATGGGCACGCAGCCGTGGAAGAGCAGGTTGCCGTTGCAGCGGGTGTAGAGGCTGCCCTTCTGATAGAGGTAGTCTACGTGGCGGTGCAGCACGGCGCTCTCGAGGAAGTAGGAGCGCAGGTCGTCGATGATGTTTTTTTCTTCCTCGGTGAGCTGATAGGGATCTTCTGCCGCGTAGTCGATGGTGGGGAAATAGGCGTTGTCAAGCTCGTAGCGCTTGCCGTCGCCCAGCACGGCGAAGATGGAGCGGAAATCGATCTTGTGCAGCAGGCGGCGGCTGTCCATGTGGAAGTCCGGGTTGCGACTGATGAGCTGGCCCTCCAGCTTGAACATGATCATCGTGATCGTGCGTTCGGCCGCCTTGATCGGGGCTTCATCCGGGTAGACGTGCGTGGCGAAGGTGGAGAGCGGGCGCAGGCTGATGCCATAGCCGCGCTCGAGTACGTCGGTGTTGTTGTAGCGCAGGGAGTTGCGCACGACGGCGGCGATGCAGGCATCGCTGCCGAGAGCCGCGCCCATCCAGAGCACGTCGTGATTGCCCCATTGGATGTCCACCGAGGGATGCTTCATCAGCAGGTTCAATATGGCGTCGGGGCGGTTGCCGCGGTCGAAGAAGTCGCCGACGATGTGCAGGCGGTCGACGGCCAGGCGCTTGATGAGCACGGTGAACGCGATGATGAAGTCGGCGCCGCTGTCAATCTGTACGATGGTATTGAGCAGGCGCTGGTGGTAGATGAACTGCGCGTTGTCCGCCTCGGGCCGCGTATTCATGAGCTCGACGATAACGGCGGCGCAGCGCTGGGGGATGAAACCGCTCACTTTCGAGGCCGGATACTTGAAGCTCATGAGCTTGGAGAGCTCCAACAGCTGGGAGAGGTTGCGGCGGTACCAGGCCGGCGTGTTGCGGCGTTCATTCCTGATCTGCTCCAGCTTTTCCTCCGGGTAGTAGATGAGCGTGCAGAACTCGGCCTTTTCCTCGGGCGAGAGGCGCTCGCCGAACACGTAGTCAACTTTCTCGCGGATGACGCCGGAGCAGTTGTTGAGGATGTGAAAGAAGGAAGCGTACTCGCCGTGCAGGTCGCTCATGAAGTGCTCGATGCCTTTGGGCAGGGAGAGCTGCGATTGCAGGTAGATGAGTTTCTCGTAGACCGCTTCCTTAGTGGGATACTTTTCTGCCAGCAGGCGCAGAAACTTGCCTGCTTTTTTCTTGGTGAATGCCTGAACTGTCATCATATACCTCGCTGTAATATTTATTGCCGTGGTTTACCTTTATTTTAGCATATCACGATGTTGTGTGCGAGGAAATATAGCAAAGCGATAAAATAAAACGGCTGACCGAAATGGTCAGCCGCTAAAGCTGCGGTGCAGCAGCCAGCAGAGGCAGACGATGGCGATGGCGAAGAGGTACTCCGTGACGGAGCCGACCGCGAAGAGCCGGAGGCCGTGCTTGCCCCAGGGCGTGAGCAGCGGCACTTTGCCGCAGACTGCGTCCTCGGCGATGTGCAGCAGCGCGCCCACGCAACCCCAGAATACGAGGTGCGGCATGGCGATGTCCGCAGGATGCAGGAGATCCGGCGTGCCCTGTGCGATGAGCAGGGCGAGCAGCAGGTAGAGGAGCGGCCAGTGCGACCAGCCGCGATGGCGCGCGCGCCAGGACCAGTAATTGCCACTGCGGGGATTGCCCTCGATCTTGTCTGGCACGATGGCACCGACCATGCCCGCGATGGCGAGCAGCGGGTCACTGCTCAGGCTGTAGCAGACGACGCCGGTGACGATTTCGTGATTGACCCATTTCATGGTGCGGCCTCCTTCCTCTTTTTGATAAATTCTATCATATCATAGCCGGGTTTCCTTTGCCATAGCACGCGGCCCTATAGTATAATAACCAGTATGAGCAAGTAAGAGGAGGCAGCGCACGATGATGGATGACTACACCTGGGAGCGGCGGCTGCGGCAGCGCAATCGCCGCAGCAAGAGGATTTTCTTCGCCATCATGCTCGTGTTGGGCTGTCTCGCGGGGACGCTTATCTGGTACTTTGGCTTCTACCGGCGCACGCCGGAGTATGCGCTGAAGCAGATTCAGCAGGCCGTGGCACAGCAGGATGCCGAGACGTTCGCGCACTATGTGAATCTCACAACGCTGACGAATCAGGCCTACGATGACCTGACCGTGGATCTCTTTGCCTATGATCAGTCGCTGACACCGCAGACGCGTATCATGTTCGAGAAATTCTATGTGACCATCAAGCCGCAGCTGGCAGGCGGCACGGCGGAAACCATCCGCCAGCGCGTCGCAGACGGACGCTGGAGCCTGCCAAATGGCACGGATATCCTGCAGGGGCGCCAGCTCGGCATCGACTACGAACGTTTCCTGGAGCGTTCGCAGATCCGGAATACCTCGCTCGTGCGCGTGGCGGGCGTGGAGCGGCAGGGCGAGACGGCCGTCGCCTCGTTGCAGGTCGTTGAGGACTACACGCAGCTGAGCTTCACGCTGGAGCTCGTCATGGAGCAGGCGCAGGATGGGCATTGGCAGGTCGTCTACGTCCGCAACTACCGCGACTATCTCGATAAAATCGCCCCCCTGCAGAACGGCGATATCGCATCCTACATCGAGGCGACCAAGCCCATCGTCGATGCCTATAATCCGCGCTTGAAGCAGTTGCAGGCGAAGTTCCGCACGCTGGTGAAGAGTACGACAGGGCATTGGTCGAACCTGCAGCGCGATGCCATTGCCACGCTGCTGCGCGGTCAGGTGCTGCCGTTGCTGCAGGAACGGCAGGATAAGCTGGACGACGTCGAAGTACCGCCTGGTGCGCAGTACCTCGCCCGCCAGCGCCAGCAGTCGACGGAGATTACGCGCAAGGCCTGGCAGCACTTCCTGCGTGGCGTGGAGGAAGACCAGCCGCGCGAGTTCGATATCGCGGAGACGCTGCTCAAGCAGGAACTCGCCGTCGATCTGCGTGTCGAGGACATCATTCACCACACGGCGGTCAGCAAGAACATGCCGAACCTTCCATGAAGAACATTAGTAAATTGATAAACGTTTACCTGTACAATTTTGCAAAAAAATTGACTTACGCAACCGGTTGCCCCTTTGCACAGGCTGGAGTGATGTGCTACAATACCAGTAAGCGACAAAGATAAAGAATAATTCGATATGCGCAGAAAAAGAATAGAAAAGAAGCGCACACGGCAAAAGAAAGCTGGTTGAGACTATGATTACCTCAGATACAAAAACAAAAGCTCTTCATATCATCGCTCCCGTTTCGGGGGAGACGATGGCCCTCGATAAGGTGCCGGATCCGGTCTTCGCGGAGCGGCTCACGGGCGACGGCCTGGCCATCAGGATGGCCGGCGATACGGTGCTCGCGCCCTGCGACGGTGAGATTACGCTGTTCTTCGATACCAAGCATGCCTTTGCCATCACGACGGATACGGGTGTGCAGGTGCTCGTGCATGTGGGGCTCGACACGATCATCATGAACGGTCGAGGCATCACGGCGTTGCATCATACGGGCGATAAGGTAAAAGCGGGCGAGCCCATCCTCAAGCTCGACCGCAAGCTGTTGGAGAAACAGCACATCGATTTCATTTCGCCTGTGCTCATCGTGAACTATGACCGCGTGCGCCAGCTGCAGCCCATCTGTGCGGGCCGTGAGGTCGAGGCGGGCAGCGACACTGTGTTAAATTATGCTGTATAAAGTGGATTTTTCTGGTCAGATAAGCTATAATAAAAGCAACGAGCAGCTGATGTTTGGGCGCGTCAGCTCTCTCGACTAAAATGCTTGAAGGGCTGAGCGGACCGACAGTCAGCAACTCCTTTCCGGCGAGTCAGTGCTGAATTCCTACTTCAGCAACTGAAGGATACCAATTACGACTTGAGCAAGAGCCAGCGCAAGGCTAGCTTTCTCAAAGAAGTTCATGGCATCACCTCCCTTCGCGGGAGAGCTGACGCATCAACTGCTCTTATGAGAAAGTATAGCATAGCAGCTGGCTTTTTGCATACAAAATTTTTCTGTTAAGAAAGGTGTGGAAGGATTCCTTCTGCACCCTTTTTTCGCTATAATAGATTTGTTAAAATCGGTTTTATTTGTGTTGCGAGAAAGGTATGAGAGATGGAAAAAGAACTGCTGCGTTTAGCGCATATTGAGAAGAGTTTTGCGGGACGCAAAATTCTCGAGGATTTGAACCTTACGGTGCATGAGAATGAGTTCGTGACCCTGCTGGGGCCTTCGGGCTGCGGCAAGACGACGCTGCTGCGCCTCATCGGCGGCTTTGAACTGCCGGATGCGGGCAAGATCTGGTTCGATGGGCAGGATATTACGCGCCTCGCGCCGGAGAAGCGTCAGGTCAACACGGTGTTCCAGAAATACTCGCTGTTTGCCCATATGGATGTGGCGGAGAATATCGCTTTTGGCCTGAAACTCAAGGGCAAGAGCCGAAGCTATATCCAGGACAAAATCCAATATGCGTTGAAGCTCGTGAACCTCGACGGCTACGAGCACGCGCGGGTCACGGAGCTCTCGGGGGGCCAGCAGCAGCGCATCGCGATTGCGCGCGCCGTCGTCAACGAGCCGAAGGTGCTGCTGCTCGATGAGCCGCTCTCGGCCCTCGACCTCAAGCTGCGCCAGAGCATGCAGCGCGAGCTCGTGAAGCTGAAGCGCGAGCTCGGCATCACCTTTATCTTCGTCACGCATGACCAGCAGGAAGCCCTCTCGATGTCCGATACGGTCGTGGTCATGAACCAGGGCTGGATTCAGCAGATCGGCACGCCGGAGAGCGTGTACAACGAGCCGGAGAACGCCTTCGTGGCGGATTTCATCGGCGACAGCAACATCGTCGATGGTATCATGGTGCACGATGAGCTTGTGCATCTGTTGGGTAAGGACATACCCTGCATCAACAAGGGGTTTGGCGAAAATGTGCCGGTGGATGTGCAAATCCGGCCCGAGGATATCCAGATCGTGAGCCCCGATGAAGGGGATTTCCGAGGCGTCATCCAGTCCGTGGTATTCAAGGGTACGGTCTACGACATCACGATTGCCGCAGGCGGCTTTGACTGGCTCGTGCAGACCATCACGGGGCACGAGGCTGGCAAGGAGGTGGGCGTGCGCCTGCCTCCGTACAACATCCAGATTATGGCCAAACCGGCGTCTGAAGATGAGGAGGCGGCTGGCGATGCATAAAGACTGGTCTATCCGCCGCTTGTTCGGCGTGCCCTTCGTGCTTTGGGGTGTGCTCTTCGTCGTCCTGCCGCTGTTCTTCGTGCTCCATGCGGGGCTCACGGATGAGGTGGGGACCTTTACCCTGGCAGTGCTCGGCGAGGCCGTGCAGTGGGAGTACCTCAAGGCGCTGGGCCTCTCGGTGCTGCTGGCACTCGTGAGCACGCTCGCCTGCCTCGTGCTCGGCTATCCGCTCTGCCTGATCCTGCGGGAGTATCGGCAGAAGAACGGCATGATTATCTTTTTGTTGTTCCTGTTGCCGCTTTGGATGAATTCCCTGCTCACGACCATGGCCTGGCAGACCATCCTCGAGCGCAACGGCGTGCTGAACCTGTTCCTCGGGGCCCTCGGCCTGCCCACATTGCAGCTGGTGAATACGCCGGCGGCCATCGTCATCGGCATGGTCTACAATTTCTTGCCCTATATGGTGCTGCCGCTCTTCGTCTCGGTGAGCAAGGTCGACAAGAGCGTCATCGAGGCGGCGCGGGATCTTGGTGCGAGCCACTGGCAGACGCTGCGCTACGTCATGTTGCCGCTCACGCGGGCGGGCATCATCAGCGGCTGCACGATGGTATTCATCCCCGCACTCACGACCTTCGTGATCAGCGCCCTGCTGGGCGGCAACAAAGTCCTGCTCATCGGCAACATCATCGAGCAGGAATTCACGGCGGCCTATGACTGGCAGCTCGGCAGCGCACTCTCCATGGTACTCATGATCTTCATCATCCTCAATATGTTGCTGGAATTTTTCACGTCTGAGGATAACGAGCGGAAGGAGGCGCGGGTCTGATGCAGAAAACCAGGAAAATCTATCTCGCGCTGATCATGCTCTTCCTCTACGCACCCATCTTCGTGCTGGTTGCCCAGTCCTTCAACGCGAGCCGTTATCGCGGCCATTGGACGGGCTTTACGTGGGAGTGGTATACGGCGCTCTTTGAGAACGAGGATATCCTCGCGGCGCTCGGGAATACGTTGACCATCGGCGTGACGGCGGCGGTCTGTGCGACGCTGCTGGCACTGCTCACGGCCGTGGCGATGCGGCGCATGGGCACGCGGACGCGCACGCTCTTTAATGGCGTCGCGAACATCCCATTGCTCAACGCGGATATCGTCACGGGCATCTCGCTGATGCTGCTTTTCCTCGGTCTGGGCCTGCGTCTCGGCTACGATACAATCCTGCTCGCGCATATCGTAATCTGCTTGCCCTATGCGATGCTTTGCATCCTGCCGCAGGTGCTGGAGCTCGATGACGTCTGCTATGAGGCGGCGCTCGATCTCGGCGCCTCGCCTTTCTGTGCGTTCCGCAAGGTCGTACTGCCCGAGCTCGTGCCGGGTATCGTGGCGGCCTTCCTGCTCTCCTTCGTGATGTCGGCCGATGATTTTATCGTGACCTATTTCACCAAGGGCGCGGGCATCGACACGCTGACGACGGAGATCTACGCGGAGCTGAAGCTGGGCATCCATCCCGAGATGTATGCGCTCTCCACGCTCTTCTTTGCGGCGGTCGTCGTCTTCACGGTGCT
The DNA here is from genome assembly GCA_002350105.1 of Selenomonadaceae bacterium UBA2897. Lineage (GTDB taxonomy): Bacteria > Bacillota > Negativicutes > Selenomonadales > Selenomonadaceae > UBA2897. Next base: position 38,663 of record DEDT01000059.1, read on the forward strand.
GCTCGTGCTGAATTTTCGCGTACTGCGGCGCTATCGCGGCCGCATGGCCAGACAGGGAGGGCAGGCATGATGAAGAAATTTTGGCAAATCCCGCTATGCCTGCTGCTCGCGCTGGGGCTGGCACTCACGGCGGGGTGTGATATGTTCGGTGATCAGGACGATGAGGCGGAGGGCGACGATGTCGTCTACGTCTACAGCTGGGGCGACTATCTCGCGCCAGAGGTCATGGAGCAGTTCGAAGAGGAGACGGGCATCCACGTGGTGCTTGACGAGTTCGATACGAACGAAAGCATGTACCCGCGCATCAAGGAGGAGGCCGAGGCCTACGATGTGCTCTGCCCCTCCGACTACATGATCCAGAAGCTCATAGAGAATGACCTGCTGCAGCCGCTGGACTACAGCCAGCTGCCGAATACGCAGGAGTATATCGGCAAGGATTACTTGCAGCAGGCAGAGGCCTTTGATCCGGGCAACCGCTATGCGATTCCCTATTGCTGGGGCCTCGTGGGCATCATGTACAACACGAAGCTCGTCAAGGAACCCGTCGACAGCTGGGCTATCCTCTGGGATCCGAAGTATAAGAATGAAATCCTTATGCAGGATTCGGCGCGCGATGCCTTCATGATTCCGCTGCGCCTGCTCGGCTATTCCATGAATACGACGGATCCGCAGCAGCTTGCGGAGGCACGGGATATGCTCATCCGGCAGAAACCGCTGGTGCAGGCCTATGGCGTCGACGATATCCGCGACAAGCTCAGCTCGGGTGAGGCGGCGCTCGGTGTCATCTTCTCGGGCGAGGCCATCAACCTGCTGAAGTCGAATCCCGACCTGCGCTATTGCATGGCGCCGAAGGAGGGCACGAACGCCTGGATCGATGGCTGGGTCATCCCGAAGAACGCGCGCCATGTTGAGAATGCGCACAAGTTCATCGACTTCCTCAGCCGTCCGGATATCGCGGCCATGAATTTCGATTCCCTCGGCTATTCGACACCGAATACGGGCGTGCAGGAGCTCGTCGAGGAGGATATGGATGACGATGAGATCGCCATCGCCTTCCCGGAGCCGGAGGTATACCGTGGGCAGGAGACGTATCAGTACCTCGGTGAGGTGGCGGACAAGCTGTATACCAAACTCTGGCTGCAGGTGAAAACCGAATAATTGCATCATAAAAGACTGTCGCTGACGCAGGAAATCCTGCGCCTGGCAACAGTCTTTTGCTATGTTATGCGGTTGATATCAATTACCCGCTTGCCCATCGGGGCGCGGCAGGGCGTCAGCCCTGGCTTTCCTGCAACGCCTGAGGGGTATCGTTCTCGCCGGAGCGGCCGGAGAGAACGACGCTCGCGAGGACGAGGGCGGCACCGGCGGCGTTCATGAGGCCGAAGGGCTCGTGCAGGACGATGACGCCGAGCATGGTCGCGAAGACTGGCTCGAGGCAGAAGAGGATGCCGATGCGCTCGGCACTCGTGTACTTCTGGGCCACGAACTGGGCCGTGAAACCGAAGGCGGAGCAGATGAGGCCGAGGTAGAGGATGCCGAACCAGCCCATGAAACCGACTGGCGCGGCTGGCGTCTCGAAGAGCAGGGCCGGCACGAGGCCGAAGAGCGAGGTGAAGCCGAACTGCAGTACGCCGATCGTGATGGGGTCCATGCGCACGAGCAGGCGGCTCGTGTAGGATACCTGGATGGCGTTCAGCAGGGCGGCACCGAGGCAGAGCAGGTCGCCGGGGTTGAGCCGCAGACCGTCGTGCAGCGTGAGGCAGGCGATGCCGAGGCAGGCTGTCGCCGTGGTGGCCAGGATGCTGCGGGAGAGGGCGCGGTGGTAGACGAAGCGCTCGACGAAGGGGATGAAGATGACCATGGTGCTCATCATGAAGCCCGCGTTGGAGGTCGTCGTGTATTCGAGGCCGAGCACCATGCCCATGAAGGAGATGGCGGTCAGCAGACCGACGATGGCACTGACGCGCAGGAGCTCCCGATTCACCTTGCGCCACGTGCGGCCCAGCAGCAGGGCACCGGCCGCGAAGGCGATGCCGAAGCGCCAGACCAGGAGCCAGCAGGGGCCGATGGTACTGAGGTTTTCCTGCATGAACAGGTAGGATGACCCCCAGCAAAATGTAACAAAGAGCATCAGTAGCTCGGCGCGTTTCGTTGACATGTTATCGACTCCTTTCTTTTTTTCGTACTTTTTTAGTAACAAGTCACAGTATCTCATTCTAACAGGATGCTGCGATAGAGTCTAGCCCATGTGTACATTTCATGTTACAGTGTTACAAGTCTGTCGTTTTGCATGTACAGCTAGGAGGAACTTAAGGTTCGATAGCTAATATAATAGTTGAATAGAGGGATTTTGTTCGAGGCGGATCCGGTGGCGCGGGTGGCCTGTTTGCTCCGCTCCGCAAACGTCCCTCCGCAGGGGCGTGTGCCATCGCTTGAATTTTGGGCCGGCAAGCAACGGCCCGAGTATTCAACTCAGCCGTTGACGACAGAGAGGGGAGGGCCGGTCGGCTGCGCCGACTAGTGCTTCGCTCCGCAAACAGGTCACCCGCGCCACCTCGTGTACTCGTGGCGCTAAGCCGCGTAGTCAAGTGATGGAGATAGCATTTTTTAGGAGGAATCGCGATGCAGAGTTTTACGTTTAAATGTCCGACGGAGATTGTGTTTGGCAAAGGCGCGGAGGAGCAGGTGCCGGAGAAGCTGAAGGCGTATGGGGCGACGAAGATCCTCATCGTGTACGGCGGCGGCAGTGTCGTGCGATCGGGGCTGCTGGGGCACATCGAGAGCGCGCTGACGGCGGCGGGGCTGGTGTTCACGAGTATCGGCGGCGTGAAGCCGAATCCGCGCGTCGGGCTGGTGCGCGAGGGCGTGCGGCTGGTGCATGAGTATGAGCTCGATTTCATCCTCGCGATCGGCGGCGGCAGCGTGATCGATTCGGCGAAGGGCATCGCGCATGGCGCGGCGAATCCGGGCATCGATGTGTGGGATTTCTGGTGCGGTCGCGCGAAGCTCACGAAGTCCATGCCGGTCGGCGTGGTGCTGACGCTGGCGGCGGCGGGCAGCGAGACGAGTGATTCGGCGGTGCTCACCAATGAGGATACGGGCAAGAAGCAGGGCCTGAATACGCCGCTGAACCGCCCCGTGGTAGCTTTCCTCAACCCCGAGCTCACCTACAGCGTGCCGCAGCATCAGCTCATCGCGGGCAGCTGTGATATCCTCATGCATACGCTGGAGCGCTATTTCACGTCCGTGAAGGCGGCCAATACCTTTACGGATCTGGTGGCCGAGGCGCTGATGCGCAACGTCATCGCGCAGCTGCGCGTGGCGGTGAAGGAGCCTACGAACTACGATGCGCGCAGCGAGCTCATGTGGTGCGGCAGCGTCTCGCATTGCAACTTCACGGAGCTTGGCCGCTGCAAGGATTTCTCCTGCCATCGCCTCGGCCATGAGCTGTCGGGGAGGTTCGATGTGACGCACGGCGATTCGCTGACGACGATGTGGGGCTGGTGGGCCGAGTATGTCTATCAGGATGATGTGCCGCGCTTTGCACATTATGCCGAGGCAGTATGGGATATCCACGAGGGCAGCGAGGAGGAGAAGGCCAAAGCGGGCATTGCGGCGACCGTCGCCTATTTCCGCGAGCTCGGCATGCCGACCTGCTTCACGGAGCTGGGCATCGGCGTGCAGGATGAGCGCGTGCTCGGCCGGCTGGCCGATAGCTTCTCTGCGGGCGGCACGAAGAAGGTGGGCAATTTCCATCCGCTGGATCGCGCCACGGCGGTAAAAATCTACCGCATGGCGAACCATTGATCCTTGACGGTGATTATGCGGACATTTGTTCGTGTATACATAAAACAATTTACAAAAATCACTAGCTTTTTATGCCATGTTCTGCTATTATGTAAAATATACGCATTAAGGTATATTTCCTATGTAGAATATGGCATACTTTGTGTATCAAGCTGGAGGGACTGCTATGAAGTCAGAACTCACCATCAAAATGGCGAGATGCAAGGGTTGCGGCATCTGCGTGGCTTTCTGCCCCAAAGAGGTGCTGGCCATCGATGAGCTGGGCAAGGTCAAGGTCGTGCAGGGTGATGCCTGCATCGCTTGCGGCCAGTGTGAGATGCGCTGCCCGGATTATGCGATTTTCGTGGATAAGGTCAAGGAGGCGGCAGTATGAGCAAGGCGAGACTGATGCAGGGCAATGAGGCCTGCGCCGAGGGCGCCATTGCGGCGGGCGTGAATTTCTTTGCGGGCTACCCGATTACGCCGTCCACGGAGATTGCCGAGACCATGGCGAAACTCCTGCCGCAGCACGGCGGCAAGTTCGTGCAGATGGAGGATGAAATCGCGAGCATGGGCGCCATCCTCGGCGCGTCCCTCGCGGGCGCGAAGGCTATGGACGCGACGTCCGGCCCGGGCTTCTCGCTGAAGCAGGAGCTCATCGGCTTCGCGGCCTGTGCGGAGATCCCCTGCGTGCTCGTGGATGTGCAGCGCGTGGGTCCCTCGACGGGCCAGCCGACCTCGCCGTCCCAGGGGGATGTCATGCAGGCGCGCTGGGGCACGCATGGCGATCACCCAATGATCGCACTTTCACCGTGGAGCGTGCGCGAGACCTACGATATGACGGTGGAGGCGGTGAATCTCTCCGAGCGTTTCCGCACGCCGGTCATCCTGCTCATGGATGAGGTCGTGGGCCATCTGCGCGAAAAGGTGGAGTTGCCGGAGAACGTCGAGGTCTATCCGCGCCGCCAGCCGAAATGCACGCGCGCCGAGGGTTACGAGCCCTACACGCCGGACGAGGACCTCGTGCCGAACGTCGCGGACTTCGGCAAGGGCTACCATATCCATGTGACGGGTCTCATCCACGATGAGACGGGCTTCCCCTCCGGCAGCCCCAGGGTGACGGCTGACTCGATTCGCCGCCTGCACGAGAAGATCATGCGCGTGAGCGATGAGATCATCCGCACGGAGTCGTACTTCATGGACGATGCGGAGTACGCGGTCGTATCCTACGGCGGTGCCGCGCGCACGGCCTATGAAGCGGTGGCGCAGGCACGTAAGAAGGGCCAGAAGGTCGGTTTGCTGCGCCTCATCACCATCTGGCCGTTTGCGGACAAAGCCGTGCAGGCTGTGGCCGCGAAGGTCAAGGGTCTGCTCGTGGCCGAGCTGAACTACGGACAGCTCGTCGGCGAAGTTGAGCGCGCTACAGAGGGCCGTTGCCCCGTGCATTTCTGCGGCAAGTACGATATGCACACCTATGAGCCGCAGGATCTCACGCAGGCCATCGACGCCATGCTGGCAGGAGGGGAGAAATAATGGAGAGAAGTTACGAAAAGTATTTTCGTCAGAACCGCCTGCCGCACCTCTGGTGCCCCGGCTGCGGCAATGGCATCGCGATGAAGGCCATCGTGCAGGCCATCGGGCAACAGGAAGGTTTCACGCAGGATAACACGGTTATCGTCTCGGGCATCGGCTGTTCGTCGCGTGCATCGGGCTACATGGATTTCGATACGCTGCACACGGCGCACGGCCGCGCCGTCCCGTTCGCGACGGGCATTAAGCTCGCGCGGCCGGAGCTCAACGTCGTCGTGATTACGGGCGACGGCGACTGCACGGCCATCGGTGGCAACCACTTCATCCATGGCTGCCGCCGCAACGTGGACCTCACGGTCGTGCTGTTCAACAATAACATCTACGGTATGACGGGCGGCCAGGCCTCGCCGATGACGCCGCTGGGCAAGAAGGCTACGACGGCACCCTACGGCTCCGTCGACCGTCCCTTCGACGCATGCAAGCTGGCCGAGGCGGCGGGCGCGACCTACGTGGCTCGCTCCACGGCCTACCACGTGCCGCATCTCACCAAGATGATTAAGGACGGTCTCAGCAATAAAGGCTTTTCTTTCATCGAGGCGCTCGTGCAGTGCCCGACGGCCTATGGCCGCCGCAACAAGCTCGGCAGTCCGGCCAATATGATGAAGTGGATGCGTGACAACGCGGTCATGCTTGCGGCCTGGAACAAGCTGCCAGAGGAGAAGAAACAGGGCGAGAAGTTCCCCATCGGCTGCTTCTGCAGCACGTCGGCCACGGACTACGACACGGCCTACGATGAGGTCATCGCACGCGCAGAGGAGGCGGTAAAATGAGGAAGCAGCTGAGATTATCCGGCTCGGGCGGCCAGGGCGTCATCACCGCCGCCATCATCCTCGCCGAGGCGGCGGTGGACGAGGGCAAGGAGGCCGTGCAGTCGCAGTCCTACGGCCCGGAGGCGCGCGGCGGTGCCTCGAAATCCGAGGTCATCATCGACGACGCGCCCATCTACCATCCGCACGTGCAGGTGCCGGACCTCGTGCTCGCCCTGACGCAGAAGGCGGCGGATAAATACTACCACGACCTGAATCCCGCGGGCTTGCTCGTGCTCGACACGCAGCTCGTGCCCGAGGTGCCGGACTTCCCCCACGTCGTGCGCATCCCCTTCACGCAGCTCGCCGTGGAGCAGTGCGGCCGCAAGCTCTTCACGAACATCGTCGCCCTCGGTGCCCTCGTGCGCCTCACGGGCATCGTGGAGTATGAGACCATCAAAAAAGCGGTGGCACACAGGGTGCCACCGGCAACGGTGGAGAAAAATATGCAGGCCCTCCAGGTCGGCTGGGACGCCGCGGCAAAGTGATCATATACGCGTAAAAAATATACAGGGGCTGTCGCACCATGCGCGGTACGTCAGCCCCCTTTTTTGTTACTGGCAGGTGTTATTCTTTGCGATAAATTTCGCTACGGTGTCCGACCGTCAGAGTAAGGATGACGAGTTCCTCATCTTCGATTTCACAGATGAGGCGATAGTCGCCGACGCGGTAACGCCACAGGCCTGCGAGGTTTGCCGTCAGGCCTTTTCCCGTTGCACGCGGATCCTCGCAGCCAATCAGGTGTTTCTCCATCCACGATTTCAGGATTTTTTGCGTGTAGCGGTCGAGCTTCTTGAATTCCTTGCGAAAGCGTGCGGTAGTCTCTACGCGGTAACTCATAAATCCAGCTCCTGCCAGAGATTTTCGATGGGCTCGCTCTTTTTACCGCTCTTCACATAGTCCGCGTGGGCCTCCTCCGCCACGCGGATATCATATTCGTCCTCAATCTTTTCGAACAAGGCCCGTTTGAACGCCTCGCCCAAGGACATGGCATGCAATTTGGCATAGCTGTCAGCCAGCATGCGTTCTTCTTCATTCAACCGAATCGAGAATCCCATAAAAATACCTCCTCTCTGTTATGCGAGGCTTACCCAATTTTCGATTTTCAGATTGGGAACCCTTTCGAATTCACGGACGTTATTCGTGACAAGAATAAGATTCCTCGTTAGTGCCTGTGCGGCAATTTGCATGTCGTACGGTCCAATAGGGCACCCGCGTCTTTCCAGGTAAGCCCGAATCAGGCCAAATGTTTCTGCATCTTCATTGTCAAATGGCAACGTCTGGAAATTCGAGCAGAACAGCTTTGCTGCTCTGCTCGCTTTTTCTGGTGCGTGGCTTTTAGCCGCTCCATATAGCATTTCCGATAAGCAGACGGATGAAACAGCTATACTTGACGGGTTTATCTGGAAGAGTTTTTTTCTGACCTCAGGTTTCCGGTTATTGATGACATAAATGCAGATATTGGTATCCAGCAGATATTCAATCAAATGGTTCCACCTCATCTTTTGGCATTTTAGGCTGATTGCGTCCGTCCGCCATAAAATCATCGGGGAACATGGTTAAAGAGGCCTTGAGTGCGGCCCAGGGGTCCTCTACGGGAGATATAACATACACATTGCCAACCTGTTCAATATTGACCTCGGATTCGTCTACGCGGTATTCCTTAGGGATGCGTAGAGCCTGGCTATTGCCGCTGCGAAATATCTTTGCGATCATACTGCATCGCCTCCTTATGGTTAGTATATACGAATGTATATACGAATGTCAACGAGCATTTTGCCGCTTAGGGTTGTTTCTAAGTATGATACCCTTTAAGGAACATATAGGCAGGAAATTTTTATTTTATGGAGAATTTTTGTAAATGGAATCGTATATATGGCACACGATATGGCAGTTGAGTGCCGATTTATTCATAATGGCAGTACAGGTGTCGCTTGAATGGTAAGAGACATGGTCGTTGGGGACCGCATAAGAGGATATTTTTGAACTATGGCAAAGAAGAAAAAAGAAGTGGCACTGAATTTGGATGCGGTGTTGTTCAAATGCCGTGATATTTTGCGCAAGGCGAGTAATTCGGGCTCGTTCTTTGAGAAGCGCGATTTGATGCTGACGCTGGTATTCCTGCGCTTTATCGGGGAGAAGTTCGAGGATGGCGTGGCGAATCTGGCGGAGCAGCTGCGAAAGCAGGGGCTGGATCCTGAGGCACCGGAGATTCATGCGGCATTTTTCGATGACCCTTCCTTTACGGACGGCACGTATAACTTGCAAAAGGAAGCACGCTGGTCGACCATCATCAACACGCCGGCGCCAAAGCTGAACACGGCGCTGGACGCGGCCTTGCACAGCATCGCGACGACGGATGCGCGGCTCAGAGGCTGCTTCAACGAAGGCACGTTTACCTCGCGGGGACTGGGCGCGAGCGATATCAAGCAGCTGGTCGATGAGGTCAATAAAATCAGCCATAAGAAGTTCGGTGAGGAAAAAGACCTCATCGGACGCGTTTACGAATATTTTCTCAAGGAGTTTGCCGTCAACGCTACGAAGGAGGAGGGCGAGTTCTATACGCCGCATGATGCGGTGCAGCTGATCGCGGCGATGATTGAGCCCTTTGACGGGACGCTCTATGATCCGTGCTGCGGCTCGGGCGGCATGTTTATCCAGAGTGCGGATCTCGTCAAGGCGCGCAAGGGGGATATCCGCCGCATCAACGTGTACGGGCAGGAAAAGGAAGCGGCGACCCTGCGCCTGGCCAAGATGAATCTGGCCCTGCGCGGCATCAGCAACAATCTGGGCGAGGCGAGCATTTCCACATTCAAAAACGACTTGCATAAAGGGCTGTATTTCGACTATATCATGGCGAATCCGCCGTTCAATCTCAAGAACTGGTGGGAGGAAGGGCTCGCGAACGACGCACGCTGGGTCGACTACGGCGTGCCGCCGCAGAGCAATGCGAACTATGCCTGGGTACTGCATATCCTCTCCCATCTGAAACCGCTGACGGGCGTGGCGGGATTCCTGCTCTCGAACGGTGCCCTTAACGATAGCGATGCCCTCTCTATCCGGCAAAAGCTGCTGGAGCATGACAAGGTGGAAGCCATTGTCATCCTGCCACGGGATCTCTTCATCACGACGGATATCAGCGTGACGCTCTGGATCCTGAACCAGAATAAACGGGGCGGTGACTACCATGGGCGCCAGCTGCGCGACCGTCATGGGGAGGTGCTGTTCCTCGACCTGCGCACGTGGCGGGAGCATGCGGTCAAGGGCGAGCAAAAGAAGAAGGTCATGCTCGACAGCGAGCAAATCGCGCGGGCAACCGCCATCTATCACCGCTGGCAGGAGAAAGGCACGGACGGCAATAGCTATGCGGAGCCCGAGCTCTACCGCAGCGTCAGCCTGGCGGAGATCAAGGCACACGACTGGAGCCTCATCCCCTCGAACTATATCGAGTTCGTCGACCATGACCTGGAGATGGACTATGCGGCCGAAATGCAGCGTATCCAGCAGTCTATGCACGCGCTCATGGCGCGCGAGCAAAAGAGCCAGCGGGAACTCATCGCGGCGTTTGAGGGGATAGGATATGGAATTGGCGTGACTAGTGGTGATGATGTATGAGAAAGGTCCGTTTAGGCGATTACATCGAGCAGTCAACAAAGAATAACCGCCAAGAGCAGTACGGTACGGATTTGATTGTCGGTGTGAACAGTAAGGGAGAATTTTCAGAGCCCAAGGGCAATGTAACTGGGGTAAATTTGAAGCCGTATAAAATAGTTCAGCACGGCGATTTCGTATATAATCCCTCACGGCTGGATTTAGGCTCTATCGCATATCGTGAAGCTGGCCTGTGTATTGTTTCGCACCTGTATATTATTTTTCGGCTCAATGCTATGGGAAAAGAGCATATCGATCCCCTTTATTTGTTGCTTTATTTGCGTCGCACCGAGTTTCGCCGTGAAGTGACCTTTAGGAATTTTGGCAGTCAAAGGCCGGAATTCAATTTCTATGACCTGAGTGCCCTGATTATCCCCTTGCCGCCCTTGGCGAAGCAGCGGCAGGCGGTGGCGGTTTATCAGGGATTAAAGGACAATCTGGCGGCCTACGAACAGGGGCTGGAAGACCTCAAGCTGACCTGTGACGGCTTTATCGACCAGCTGCGACATGATTTGCCAGGAAAACGTATTGGCCCATACATTCAGGCGTCGGATGTCCGTAATGTACATCAACTTGAGGTCTCGCAGGTACGAGGTATTTCGACGAATAAAACCTTGATTGAAACGAAAGCTAACATGGATGGCGTTAGTTTGTCGAACTATAAGGAACTGGCACCATGTCAGTTTGTTTATGTAGCAGATACCTCGCGCCGAGGGGATAAAGTCGCCATAGCATACAATGATAGTGATGAGCCATACTTGGTTTCCTCGATTTATACGGTTTTTTCTACAGACAAGGCAGTCCTTTTACCAGAATATCTGATGATGTTTTTTCACCGTGCGGAGTTCGACCGCTATGCGCGCTTTCATTCATGGGGCTCGGCGCGGGAGACCTTTGACTGGCAGGAGCTTTGTGATGTACGCATTCCTGTGCCTGAGGTAAAGGTGCAACGCGCTGTTGCGGACATTTATAAATGTTACATCGAGCGGCAGCGGATTGCGGCGGAGCTGCGGCAGCAGCTGCAGGATATCTGCCCCGTGCTCGTGCGGGGCGCGCTGGGGGAGGTGTGAGTATGGGCAAGCTAAAGAATTATAACGGACGATTCTGCGAATACGACTTTGAAGCTGCGCTCATCAGCATGCTGGAGCAGCCTGGTTGGCAGTACCTGGCAGGCTCGCAGCTGCCGCGCACCTCGGAGCGCGAGGTCATCTATGTGGATGATTTGGAACAGTTCCTGCGCAAGACGTATCCGGCTTTCTCCGTGCAGGATATCGAGCGTCTGCGCGATCAGGTCCTTTATGCCGATGCGGGCGGCGACTTCGCTACGCTCCATCGGGTGTACGGCTGGCTCGTGGATGGCTTTTCCTTTCAGCCCGAGCAGGGGCTGGCGCAGCAGGTGACGCTCATGGACTTTGCGCGGCCTGCGCAGAATATCTTCCGTGTGGTGAACCAGCTGACCATTACCTACACCGATCATGGCAAGGAGTGGGAGCGCCGTCCCGATATTCTGCTCTATGTGAATGGTATCCCCGTCTGCATTTTTGAACTGAAGAATCCAGCCAATGACGCTGTGGGCATCGTGGATGCCTGGGAGCAGATCGTCACGCGCTATTGGCGCGATATCCCGCAGCTGCTGCATTATACGCCGCTCGCGTGTATCACGGATGGCGTGAAGTCCCGCCTTGGTACGGTGCGCACGCCGTATGAGCATTTCTATGCCTGGCGGCAGGTGAATGACGGGGACAAAGTCTCTACGGGCGGCTTTGATGAACTGGCTGCGATGGTGCAAGGCGTTTTTGCCCCGGACAGGTTCCTTGAGATTTTCCGCGACTATATCTATTTTGCGGATAGCTCGTTTGACGATGAGGAGCGGGAGATTGTCTGCCGCTATCCGCAGTTTTTCGCCGTGCGGCGGCTCAAGGCGAGTATCGTCACGGCCGTCAGGGCACAGTCGGGGAAGGGTGGTACCTACTTCGGCGCGACAGGCTGCGGCAAGACCTATGCGATGGCCTTTTTGGCGCGGCAGCTGGCCATGCGCTGCACGGATGTGCCGGTCATGGGTTCGCCCACGGTGCTCCTGATTGTGGACCGTGACGAGCTGCAGGAGCAGGGCGCAAAACTCTTTACCCGCAGCAAAGAGTTCCTGGGGCTGGGTGAGGTGCGTATCGTGCTGACGCGCCGTGAGCTGCGGGAGGAGTTGCAGGCCCGCGAGAGTGGCGGCTTCTATATCACGACGATTCAGAAGTTCTGCGACCGGCAGGAGGACAAGCTCGGCCTGCTCTCGGAGCGGGCGAATATTATCTGTTTCTCGGATGAGGCACACCGTACGCAGCTGGCCCGCGCGAAGGCCATTCGCTTTTCCCAGGATGCCGATGCCAATATGAAGGCCATGCTCTCGAAACCTTATGCCAAGGTCCTGCGCGAGGCGCTGCCGCATGCGACGTTCGTCGGCTTTACCGGTACGCCGATAGCGGAGACGTATCAGACCTTTGGTGAGGAGATTGCGCGCTATACGATGGATCAGGCCGTAGCGGATGGCATCACCGTGCCCATCAAATACCATCCACGCATCGCGCGCGTGCTGCTAGATGAGCAGAAGGTCAAGGAGATTGAGGCATACTATCGCCGTTGCGGCGAGGAGGGAGCCTCGGCAGAGGATGTGCAGGCCAGCAAGAAGGCCATGAGCTCCATGGAGATTATTCTCGGCGAACCTTCGCGCTTGGAGCGGCTGGCTATCGATATTCACGACCATTATCTGGCAGCCTGTGCTGCGGATCCCCAGCGCGTGCAAAAAGCGCTGATTACCTGCGCTTCGCGGCCGATTGCCTACGCACTGCTGGAAAAGTTCCAGGCCCTCTATCCGGAGTGGTTCACGCTGCGGCGCGTGCCTGAGGACTATACAGCCAGCGAGGAGGAACTGCGCACGCTGGTGGAGATGCCGACCATTGCGATGGTGTCCAGCGTGGGTAGCAATGATAAAAAGGCGATGTATGATTATCTGGGTGGCACGAAGAACGACCAGCGCAGCCAAAGGCTGGAGGCGGCGTTCAAACAGGAGCATTCCAACTTCCGTATCGCGATTGTGGTCGATATGTGGATTACGGGGTTCGATGTGCCTGCGCTTACCTACTTGTACAATGACAAGCCCTTGGAAAAGCATTTGCTCATCCAGACCATCAGTCGCGTGAACCGCAAATATCCCGGTAAGTCGTATGGTATGATTATTGACTATATCGGTATCCGCGATGCCATGCGGCAGGCACTCAAGGTCTACGGTGGCACTGGCTCGGTCGCACCTTCGCCGGATGATGTGGCACAGGCGGAGCAGATTTTCCGCGAATTGCTGGCGATTTTGCAGCGGCTCCTTACCGATTTTGACTTGTCCGTGTTCTTGCAGCCGGATGCGGACCCGGCCCTGCGTTATCAATGCTTGTCCCGCGCCGCGGAGTATGTCTTTACGGAGACGCGGCGGCTGTCCCTGGAGCGCGAAGACGGCAAAGGCACGACCCGTGTTTCCTTCAAAACGTATTTCCTGGCCATGGTCAAGCGCCTGCGCGCTGCCTATGATGTCTGCCAGCCTTCGGGCGGGCTGGGTGAGCAGGAAATGGCACTGGCACAGTGTTTCTTTGCCGTAGCTGGTTTCGTGCGTAAATTGAGCGGCAAGTCGGAGCTCGATACAGAGAGTATGAATCGCCACGTCGAGCATATGGTCGCAGAGGCGCTGAAATATAGCAAGGTAGAAAATATCCTGGCACCGGGCGAGAAAGAGGATATCTTTGGTCCGGAGTTTACCGAGGCTGTGGCCGATATCAAGATGCCCGCCACGCGCCTCGAAGCCCTCGTCAAGATGCTGCGCCGCCAGATCAAGGAATACCAGCGCACGAATCAGGTAGCTGCGCGCAAGTATCAGGAGATGCTGGAGGAGACGATTCAAAGGTATCACGAGCGGCGCAAGAAACTGTCTGAGGAGGAGGCTGGAGCCGCGCAGGAACAGGCCGCTGCCGACATCATCGCCGAGGCGACGGCGCAGGCAAAGGACATCATGCGGGATATGCAGGCTGATCGCAACAGCTTCCGCAAGCTCGGCCTGACATTCGAGGAAAAGGCGTTTTACGATATCCTCATCAAGATGCGCGATACCTATAATTTTGTGTATGGTGAAGATAAAAAGCAGAATGGCGTCACCATCAACGAAAGGTGTCAGGCACTGGCCAGGAAAATTAAGGAAATCGTGGATATGAAATCTTCCTTTGCGGACTGGCTCAACAACCAGAACGTGCGGGACCAGCTCAAATTCGATATCAAGATTTGCCTCGTCAAGAATGGCTATCCCCCGCAGTACAGTCCAGAGGTTTTCCGCCAGGTCATGGATCAGGTGGAAAATTTCAAGGAAAATCACGGATAGGCGGGATGAGATACGGAAGAAAACGAATTTCGGCTTCCAGCGTATTAAAAAGCAGGAGGCTACCGCAAAAGCCATGCGGTAACCTCCTGCAATTTTTGTATTCTATTGTTCTGTGTGACCAATTATGGAAGATTATGCAACGTGGCAATCTGCTATATCGGCAGGCGAAGGTAGCGGACGCAGAGGACGATGAAGCAGACGATGGCGAGGCCGAAGGTGAAGATCTCGACGCGGCGCACGGCGTAGACGGAGTGCAGCGGGATGTCGATGACCTTCGGCACGTTGCTCGCGAGCAGGGAGATGGCCACGGAGACGTAGAGCAGGACATTCGTCAGTGGCGCTACATGCGCGATGGTGAAGGCGCGCAGCAGCAGGTAGATCGCTACGGCGATGAAGAAATACGCCAGTTTATCGGCGTGCTTGTACCAGTCAAACATTTCACTCACATCCTGTCTATTGGCCGTCGGGGATGTGCTGCCCTGGCAGCTGCCCGTCATCGGCCATGTTTTCTTTCTGTTGTACCTTTTCGCCGTGGCGGTGCAAAATCCTGCCGTTCAACGCTTCGCAGGGGATAAAACTTATGTCACGGAATTTTACAGGGTATCGCCCGTTGACGATACCCTGTTTTTGCGTTAATATGGATGTACTGAATAAAACATATAAGATAAATATACAATAGGGGTGACAGGCATGAATCAGGACGTGCAAAAAAAATATCAGGCTTTGCAGGAGCGTCTGCGCGAACTGGGCAGCGTGGCCGTGGCGTTTTCGGCGGGCGTCGATTCGACGCTTTTGGTCTATGTGGCGCATGAAGTGCTCGGGGGCGAGATGCAGGCTTTCACGGCGCAGTCGGACTTCGTGCCGCAGCGCGACGTGGACGATGCCGTGGCCTTCTGCGCGGCGCAGCATATCCCGCATGAGGTGGTGCCGTTCCCCATCCTCACGGTGCCGCACGTGCAGGAGAATCCCAGCGACCGCTGCTACTACTGCAAGCACGCCTTGTTCGCTCGCATGAAGGAACTGGCAGAGGCGCGGGGGATCGCGTACGTCGTGGATGGCTCGAATCTCGACGATGATGGCGACTACCGCCCCGGCCACCGCGCCCTGCATGAACTGGGGATCGTGAGCCCGCTGCACGATGCGGGCTTCCGCAAGCAGGATATCCGCGACCTCTCGCAGGCCCTCGGCCTGCCGACCTGGAACAAGCCGAGCTTTGCCTGCCTCGCCTCGCGTTTCCCCTACGGCGAGCAGCTGACGCCAGCGGGTCTCGCGCGGGTGAATGCGGCGGAGGAGTACCTCATGGCGCAGGGCTTTACGCAGTTCCGCGTGCGCGACCATGGCGCTGGCACCATCGCGCGCATTGAGGTGCCGCCGGCGGACATCGGCCGCCTGCTGGATCCGGCGCTGCGCGCGGAGCTTACGGCGCGGTTCCGGGAGCTCGGCTATCAGTATGTGACCGTCGACCTGCAGGGCTATCGCACGGGAGCAATGAACGAAGTGCTGCCAACGGCAAAACATGGGTGAAAAGGAATCCTTCTGTCCTCTTTAAAGATACATACAGAAAATAAATTTTACAAAAATTGTTGACATTTACGAATGGCTGGTGTAGTATTGTAAACAATTTCGGATTTAAAATTCTGTATACATCGAAGGAAGGAGGAGAATCTCATGTTGAGAGTTCTCGAAAAGTGCAGCACATTTGTTTCTAAGTATATGGCGGTTTTCGTAATTATTATTGCTGCCGTAGCTCTCTTTCAGCCGTGGACGTTTAAATGGGCCGCTCATTGGGTGACCATTTTGCTCGGCGTCGTCATGTTCGGCATGGGCATGACCATGAAATTGTCCGACTTCAAGCTGGTGTTCCAGCGTCCGAAGGATGTCCTGCTCGGCGCGGTCTGCCAGTTCACGATCATGCCGCTGCTGGCATACCTGCTTTGCCGCGTCTTCAGCCTGCCGGCCGACCTTGCCGCCGGCGTCATCCTCGTAGGTACCTGCCCCGGCGGCACGTCCTCGAATGTCATGACATACCTCGCCAAAGGCGATGTGCCACTGTCCGTCTCCATGACGATGACGACGACGGTGCTCGCGCCGGTGGTCACGCCGCTTTTGACCTGGTGGTTGGCCGGGGCCTGGATTGATGTGCCGTTCACGGGCATGATGCTCTCCATCCTGCAAGTCGTCATCCTGCCGATCGTCGCCGGTATCGTGCTCAACCATTTCTTCGGCATGCAGGTGCAGAAAGCCGTCAAGGTCTTGCCGCTGGTCTCCGTCACAGCCATCGTGCTGATCGTCGGTGCGGTGGTATCCGTCAGTGCCCAGCGCATCATGACCACGGGCCTGCTCGTGATGGGGGTCGTCATGCTGCACAATCTGCTCGGCTATGGCCTGGGCTTTCTCGTGGCGAAGGCGATGCATCTCAACATGGCCAAGATGAAAGCCATCTCCATCGAGGTCGGCATGCAGAACTCCGGCCTGGCTACGTCGCTGGCTCTGCAGCACTTCGGTGCCGCCGCCGCTATTCCGGGTGCCGTGTTCAGCGTCTGGCATAACATCTCCGGTTCCCTCGCGGCCAATTACCTCTCCAGCCGTACGCAGCGGCAAGAGGTGCGGGCTGAGGAACAGGCCGCCGTTACGGATTGAGACCGTCAGTGTAAAATTTTGACCGTAAAAACGGAGCACTTGCATCTCTTGCTGCGAGCGCTCCGTTTCTTTGCGTTTTATCGGCAATAATCGTATCTCCGTCAGGCCTTTAGCTCAGGCTCTGCGCGGGTTTGGCATGATTCTCCGGGTGGCGCGAGAGGTACCAGGCCGGGTTCTCCATCGCCATGACCTGCGTCAGGGGCAGGCGGCGGAAGAGGGGCAGGTGGAGATGGTAGTGGATCCAGTAGACGGCCCAGGCACCAATCAGGGCGAAGAGCGCGAGCGTCAGCGCGAAGATCAGCGTGCGCTGCGCCGGATCCGTCGAGATGTAGTAGATCATGTAGGCTGTGCCGGCGATGCCGATGACGTGCAGCAGCGGGAAGAACGGCACCCGGAAGCTGCGCGGTACGCTGGCCATCTTGCGGCGCAGCACGAGCACGTTGAGGTGGCAGACGATATAGGTGACCATCCAGAAAATGGAGGTACAGAGGATGAGGAACGTGACGGCCTCACCGCTGCTGAGGTTCGTGACCTCGATGAGCATCGTGGCGATACCGAGGAGCCAGATGCTGAGATAGGGCGCGCCGTGGCGGTTCTTCTTCTGGAAGATGGCGGGCAGCAGGCGGATCTTGGCCATGCCGCAGCAGATTTCCGCTACGCTGCAGATGATGGAGTTCTGCGTACTCACGGCCGCGAAGAGGGCGGCCACGGTCATCCAGAGCTGGCCCGGCGTGCCGAGGAGGTTCATGGCGTAGAGCAGATGCGGCGAGTCGGCCGCGCCGACCTCCGCCCAGGGCGTGTAGCGCGCGAAGCCGAGCACCATGACGCACTGCACGACGCACATGATGCCGAGGGAGAGCAGCATGGCGAGCGGCACGTTGCGCTTCGGATTTTCCATATCCTTGCCCAGCGGCACGATGAATTCCGAGCCGATGAAGAGCCAGAAGGCCGTGGTCAGCAGCGGCATGATGTCGCCGATGCCCGCACTAAGCACGGCGGGCTGCTCCACCTGCTCGCCCGTGCCCAGACCCAGCGCACCGATGAGGCCCAGCGCGAAGAGCGATACGACCATGAAGGACGCGATGATCATCTGCAGCCGCGTGGACATCGTGACGCCGCGCAGGTTGATGGCGATGAGCGCCATGGTGAGCGTCACGCTGTAGAAGGCGGGCGGCAGCCCGTCGCCGAAGAAGCTCGTCATGACGTTGGCGTACATGATGCCCTCGGCCGGGGCCGCGAAGACGTTGCTGATGAGGTAGCCGCCGATCATCGTGACGATGGTGATGAAGGGGCCAAGCCCCACGAGCGTGTACTGCGCGAGACCGCCGGTGAGGTTCGGCATGAGCGCATTCAGCTCCGCAATGGAGGCGGAGGAGGTCATGTTGATGAAGCAGGCGAGCACGAGTGCGATGATGAAGGTCACGCCGACGGTGCTGGCGCCGGTGGCGAGCGGGATAAAGCAGCTCGTCGCGATAATCATGCCGATGCCGGTCGAGACGGCACCGAACAGGCTGATTTTCTTGGGCATAGGGATCATCCTTCCTGCATGACAAGATAGCGGTGTGATTCGGTATGTGTAGATTATCCTGTAAACCACTGTATTTTACAATGGGATAAAAGGTCATTCTTTCTGCTATAAAGGTAGCAGGCCTGGAGCGTAAGTAGCAGAAAAGGGGCACTTTCGGTTACGTTTTATCCGATATTAAATTTTGATAGTTGATAGACTTTTGTTCCATGCCGTGATAGAATGGTTTACAAAAGAAAGACATAAACCATAAAATCGTACAATGAATGGCAACAAAGGCGTTGTGCAGCATACCGCTGCATAGCGCCTTTTTCTTTTTATGGAGGCAAGGCAAATGTTGAAAGAAACGGAATGGCTGACCATCAATAACGTGCTGCTGGAACTCTACGCGCAGGAGAACCTCGCGGATCTCGCCCAGAAGCTGCTGCGCGTGACACGCATGCTCATCCCCTACACGAAGGGTTACCTCCTGCTGCATCGCGGCGAGAGCATCGATGAGGACAGCAGCTATTTCCTCGGCATGTCCCAGCACGAGATCGATGCGTATCTCCACATTTACTACGACAAGGACTACCTGCATTACTTCAGCGAGATGATGTCGGATACGGCCGTCTACCGCGATACGGATATCGTGGAGGAATCCATGCGCCGCAAGACGGAGTTCTACCAGCAGTTCCTGCGACAGGCCGACATCCCCTTCGGCTGTGGCATCGTCGTCAAGCACGAGGGCAAGGTCTGCGCCGTGTTCAACCTGTTCCGCAGCCAGCAGCTGGGCAATTTCTCCGCGCGCGACATCGAAATCCTCAATATATTGAAGAAACACATCGAGAACATGCTCATCCACCTCAGCGCGCCGTTGCAGCAGCCCGATGCCGGCAGCCGCGTGCAGGCCTTTGCGCGCCGCTATCATCTGACGAGCCGGGAATGCGAGGTGCTGGAGCTTGTGGCCGACGGCCTCTCCAATCAGGAGATCTGTCAGCGCCTCGTCATCAGCATTTCCACGGTGAAAAAGCATATCTATAATCTCTACGTCAAGACGCACGTGCGCAGCCGCACGCGTCTCCTGCATCTTTTGATGCACGGACAGTGTCCGAAAGTAGCAGACGACTCTACCTTCGATGATGCCGAGGCGATATAAATCCCCCTTCCGGTGTATAGTGTGAACCTCCCTGATGGATTATAGTACAGATAAACGATGCCGATGAGCTGAGCGTTGTTATTCTAAGTACAAAAATCCAAAAGGGAGGCATTTTTTATGCAGAAGTTGTTTACCAAAGAGTTCCGCCCCGGCGAGAAATGGTCCGGCCCCATCGGCCGCCACCGCTACCTGCATTTCAAGGCACTGGGCCCCAACGCGAATCTCTCGTTGCTCCTCTATAATTTCCATGATCTCACGGAGCGTTACAACATGCCGGATACGCTCAAGGCGCAGTTCACGGCCCACCTCACGGCGGGCAACGTGCTCATGAGCGACAACGGCCGCGTGCTCGCGAGCATTGTACAGGACAGTCTCGGCTGGCACGATTCCATCGCTGGCTGGACGACGCGTGACTGGACGGACGAGCAGTACGGCAAGACCTCCTATCAGGAGAACCGCAACGACTACTTGCGGGCGGGCGATGAGAACTTCAAGGTCGAGCTCGTGCGCAACGGTCTCTCTACCCGCGATCTCGTTCCCTGCGTGAACCTGTTCTCCAAGGTGTATGTCAACGAGGATGGCAGCATGCACTACGACAGTGACTGGTGCCCGGAAGGCGCGACGGTCACGCTGCGTACGGAGATGGATGTGCTCTTCATCGCCTCGAACACGCCGAATCCGCTCGATCCCGCGAAGGAGTATCCGAGCGTACCCATCCAGATGGATGTCTACGAGGCACCGCCGACAGATCTCATGGATCCCTGCGTACAGCATCGTCAGGAGAACTACCGTGCCTTTGAGAACACCTGGGATTACTGCAATCTGCTGGGTTTGAAATAAGCGAGCGTGAAGGAGGATATCGCCATGAAAGCAAAATACGGATTGATTGAAAAGGAAAGCAACCTGAAGCCGGAAGATGCCATCTATGATGAGACGATCGGCGCGGGACTCGGTTGGCTGCATCTGCTGAAGCAGGGCCAGTCCTTTCGCATCGTGGACCTCGAGGGCAACCAGGCCGTCGATACGACCTTCTACGATGCGCACAACACGGAGGACCACTACGGTGCCATCCCGACCATCGTCGCACAAAAGAACATCTACCTCACCACGGGCAGCATCCTGCGCGCCGAGTCCGGCAAGCCGCTGCTGAAGATCACGGCCGACAAGACGGGCCGTCACGATACGCTGGGCGGCGCCTGCTCCTCGCAGAGCAACACAGTGCGCTACGCCCGCGAGAAACGCTATATGCAGAGCTGCCGCGACGACTTCATGCTGGCGCTGGCGAATCAGGAGGAGAGCGGCATCAAGAAGCGCGACCTCGCCCCGAACATCAACTTCTTCATGAACGTGCCGGTCACGCCGGAAGGCGGGCTGAAGTTCGACGATGGCGTCTCGGCACCGGGCAATTACGTCGAGATGCAGGCCCTCGCCGATGTCTATATCCTCATCAGCAACTGCCCACAGCTCAACAACCCCTGCAACGCCTACAACCCGACGCCCATCCGCCTGCTGATCTGGGATTGAGTGCCTGATACTATGTCGACCTGAGAGGAGCAACGATTATGTTTAAAAAAGTCTTGATAGCCAACCGCGGGGCCATCGCGACCCGCATCGAGCGCACGCTGCGCCGCATGGACGTGGGCAGTGTCGCCGTCTACTCCCAGGCCGACCGGGACAGCCTGCACGTGAGCCAGGCTGATGAGGCCGTCTGCCTCGGTGACGGCCCCGCGAAGGATACGTACCTCGTCATCGACAAGATCATCGCGGCCTGCAAAAAGACGGGCGCCGAAGCCGTGCATCCGGGCTACGGCTTCCTCAGCGAGAACACGGACTTCGCACGGGCCTGCGAGGAGAATGGTATCACCTTCATCGGCCCGACGTCGGCGCAGATCAACCTCTTCGGCCTCAAGCATTCGGCGCGCGCGCTGGCGCAAAAGGCCGGCGTGCCGCTGCTGCCGGGCACGGGTCTGCTCTCGGGGCTGGAGGAAGCCTGCCGGGAGGCCAGGCGCATCGGCTATCCCGTCATGCTCAAGAGCACGGCGGGCGGTGGCGGCATCGGCATCCGCATCTGCCAGAGCGAGGATGACCTGCGCCGCGACTACGAGAACGTGCGCCACCTCGCGGAGAGTAACTTCAATGACGCGGGCGTCTTCCTCGAGAAATACGTGGCGCGGGCGCGGCACGTGGAAGTGCAGATCTTCGGCAACGCGCAGGGTGAGGCCGTGGCCATCGGCGAGCGCGACTGCTCCGTGCAGCGCCGCAGCCAGAAGGTCGTGGAGGAGTCACCGGCACCGCATCTGAGCGACGCCACGCGGCAGAAGATGTATCAGGCGGCCGTGAGCCTCGCGCATGCGGCATCCTATCGCAGCGCGGGCACGGTGGAATTCCTCTACGATGAAACGACGGAGGGGTTCTACTTCCTGGAGGTCAATACGCGCCTGCAGGTCGAGCATGGCATCACCGAGGAGGTCATGGGCGTCGACCTCGTGGAGTGGATGGTGCGCGAGGCCGCGGGCGAGCTTACGGATCTTGCGAGCAAGGTCGGCAAGCCGCAGGGGCACGCCATCGAGGTGCGCGTCTACGCCGAGGACTGCTCGAACAATTTCCGCCCCAGCAGCGGCCGCATCGATGACTGTCATTTCTCGCCGCGGGCACGTGTCGAGACGTGGCTCAAGCCGCATATTACGGTCTCTACGCTCTACGACCCCATGCTCGCGAAACTCATCGTGCATGAGGATTCGCGTGAGGCGGCCGTAGCGGCCATGCAGCAGGTGCTGGCGGAGACGAAGATCTACGGCGTCACGACGAACATCGCCTATCTCGCCGCGCTTTTTGCCACGGCGGACTACCAGCAGGGCAGGCTCTTCACGAAGATGCTCGACAGTTTCCACCCCGAGGAGCCGGCACTGGAGGTGCTCGACGGCGGCATCCAGAGCACGGTGCAGGACGCTAAAGGCATGCTCGGCTATTGGACGGTCGGCGTGCCGCCCTGCGGTGCCATGGATGACTACAGCTTCCGCATCGGCAACAGCCTGCTCGGCAATGACCCGGATGCGGCGGGCATCGAGATGACCATGCGCGGCGGCAGCTACCGCTTCCGTACGGCCGTGACCTTCTGCCTCACGGGTGCCGATATGCAGGCGAAGCTCGACGGCGAGCCCGTGCCGCCCTACCGCGTAGTGAACGCCGTAGCGGGCAACGTGCTGAAATTGGGTACGGCCAGGGCGGGTATGCGCGCCTACCTGCTCGTGGCGGGTGGCATCCAGGTGCCGCAGGTCATGGGCAGCTCGTCTACCTTTGTCGACGGCAAATTCGGCGGGCACAATGGCCGCGCGCTGCGCACGGGCGATGTGCTGCAGCTCGCGAAGCATTGTTGCACGGAGGAATGTGGCACATTCCCCGAGGCATATGCTCCGGCCATTACCGATCATTGGACGCTGGGCGTGCTGCCCGGTCCGCAGCCGACGCAGGAATACCTGGCACCGGAATACCTGCACACGCTCACGACGGCCGAATACACGGTCAACTACGATAGCGCGCGCACGGGCGTGCGCCTCAACGGCCCCGTGCCGGAGTGGACGCGCGAGGATGGCGGTGAGGCGGGCCTGCATCCCTCGAACCTGCACGACAACCCCTACGCTGTGGGCACGCTTGACCTCACGGGCGACCAGTCCATCCTTTTAGGCCCCGACGGCCCGAGCCTCGGCGGCTTCGTCTGCCCCGTGACCCTCGCCAAGGGCGAGATGTGGAAGCTCGGTCAGCTTCATCCCGGCGATAAGGTGCATTTTCAGTTGCTCACGCTGCCGCAGGCCAAAGCCCTGCGCGAGGCGCAGGAGCGCAACATCGCGCTGGATTTCACGGAGGTCTGTCTGCCACAGCCGGCGGCGATCACAGCGGCCGATGCGGTGCTCGCCGCAGGGGAGCACGATGGCGTGCCCTACGACATCCGCCTCGATGGCGAGGAGAACATCCTCGTCGAGCTCGGCGAGATGAAGCTCGACATTGCGTTGCGCTTCCGCGTGCACATCCTCATGCAGCGCGTGGAGGAGGCGAAGCTGCCGCTTATCGATATGACGCCGGGTATCCGCTCTTTGCAGGTGCATTTCGACTGCCACCAGACGGATGCCGTGACCGTGGCCAGAGAAGTCGGGAAGCTGCTCTGCAGCCTCGGCAATATCGACGACATCACGGTGCCCTCACGCGTGGTCTACCTGCCGCTTTCGTGGGATGACCCGCAGACGCAGCTCGCGGCGCGCCGCTATCAGGAGACGACGCGCCCCGATGCGCCGTGGTGCCCGAGCAACCCTGAGTTCATCCGCCGCATCAACGGCCTGAAGTCGTTGGGTGACGTGCGCGACATCGTCTTCCAGGCGGATTACCTCGTTTTGGGACTCGGCGATGTCTATCTGGGCGCACCTGTGGCGACGCCGGTCGATCCGCGTCAGCGCCTCGTCACGACGAAGTACAATCCGGCCCGACCCTGGACGCCGGAGAACGCCGTGGGCATCGGCGGCGCTTATCTCTGCGTCTACGGCATGGAGGGCCCTGGCGGCTATCAGTTCGTCGGCCGCACCATCCAGATGTGGAACCCGCTGCAGGTGACCAAGGTGTTCCCGGAGGGCAAGCCCTGGCTGCTGAATTTCTTTGACCAGATCCGCTTCTTCCCCTGCACGGCGGAGGAAATCCTGCAGTACCGCGAGGACTTCCTGCGCGGCGATTATGAGATTACCATCGAGGAGACATCGTTCAATCTGGGCAAATACAAGGCGTACCTCGCATCGATTGCCGACAGTACGAAGGTGTTCAAGGAACATCAGGAAGCGGCCTTCGCCGCCGAGCGCCAACGCTGGCATGAGCAGGGACTCGATACCTTCGTCTCGGAGGCACCGGAGCCACCGAAGAACGATGTGGAGCTCAAAGCAGACGAGGACGGTGTCTGCGCCAACGTGCCGGGCAGCGTCTGGAAGGTCGAGGTGGAGCCAGGACAGCAGGTCAAGGCCGGGGATACGCTCTTCATCCTCGAAAGCATGAAGATGGAGATTCCCATCGAAGCCAGTGAAGCGGGCACGGTCTCGCGCGTCTTCGTCGAGCCGGGCAGTCCCGTGAATGCGGGCGATCTGCTGGCGGGCGTGCGCGCCTGAGCAGGGAGGAAATGACATGCAGGAAAATATACCCGAAATTCTGACCATACCGGCCCTGCAGCAGGGCTATAAGCAGGGAGACTTCACGCCCGCAGAAGTGCTGAATGCCATTGCGGCACGTGCCCGTGAGACGGCGGATAACCCGATCTGGATTACGGCTCCCGGCGAGGCGGTCTACGGCAAGTATCTGGCGGCATTGCCGCCCATGGACTTCGCGGCTTATCCGCTTTGGGGCATCCCTTTTGCCATCAAGGACAATATCGACCTCGCGGGCGTGCCGACGACGGCGGCCTGCCCGGCCTATGCCTACACGCCAAAGGAAAGTGCCACGGTCGTGCAAAAGCTCATCGCGGCAGGGGCTATTCCCGTGGGCAAGACGAACCTCGACCAGTTCGCGACGGGTCTCGTGGGCACGCGTTCGCCCTACGGCGAGGTGCATAATGCCTGGCAGCCCGAGCTCATCAGCGGCGGCTCCAGCTCCGGCAGCGCCGTGAGCGTGGCGCTGGGGCAGGCGGCCTTCGCGCTGGGCACAGATACGGCGGGGTCGGGGCGCGTGCCAGCGATGCTGAATACGCTCGTGGGCTATAAGCCGCCGGTGGGCAGCTGGTCGACGTGCGGCGTCGTGCCCGCCTGCGCCAGTCTCGACTGCGTGACGGTCTTCGCGCATACGCTCGCGGAGGCGGAGGCTGTGGATGCGGTGGCGCGCGGCGTAGATGAAGCATGCGCCTGGTCGCGGACTATCCCGTTGCAGAAGGAGCAGCTGCCGGCTGTCATCCTGCTGCCTGCGGAGGAGCCGACCTTCTACGGCGACTGGGCAGCGGGCTACCGCAGGAAATGGCAGCACGCCGTGGCGCGCCTGCGCACGCTCGGCCTGCCCGTGCGGGAAGTCAGCACGGCGGAGTTCTCGGCGGCGGCTCGTCTGCTCTACGATGGCGCCTATGTGGCCGAGCGCTGGGCCGACATCGGCCCTTTCGTCGAGAGCCACCCCGGCGCGACCTTCCCTGTGACGGAGAAAATCCTGCGCAGCGGCGGCCGCCCGGAGCTCACGGCGGCGCGGCTCTTCGAGGATTTGCATCAGCTGGCACTTTACCGCCGTCATGCGGCGACACTGCTCGGGAACGCCGTGCTCGTATTGCCCACGGCGGGCGGCACCTTCACGCGGGCCGAGGTGGCGGCAGACCCTGTGGCCACGAACAGCCAGATGGGGCTCTACACGAATCATTGCAATCTGCTCGACCTCGCCGCCGTGGCCATCCCCGAGAACAGCCGCGACCATGAGTATCCTGCGGGCCTGACCTTGTTCAGCCTCGCTGCCAATGAGCATCTTATCCGCGCCACGGCCAGGGCGTTCCTGGCCACTGAGGAGGAATCACTATGAGTCATTTAGTCCGCATGGAAATCATCACCGCCAGCAGCAAGGTCCCCAGCCTGATCAAGCGTCTTGCGCAGGTTGGCGCCGTGGGCGTCACGACCTTTCAGGCACTGGGCTGCGGCATCCAGAAGGGCACCTTTGAATACGAAGTTGAGGAGAACAAAGAGGTGCAGCTCCTGCCGAAGACCCTGCTGCTCGTCATCTGCGAGGAAGAGCAGGTCAGGGACCTCGTCGAAGCTGCGAAGGTTGAGCTCTACACGGGACATATCGGCGATGGCAAGATTCTCCTTTCGCACATCGACAACGTCGTCCGCGTACGCACCGGTGAGGAGGGCAGCGCCGCAATCCAGCGCTCGCAGCTGGAGTAAGGGATAGTGATCGCCCCCGATTCGTAGAATCAGGTTCTTTTTACGCAGAAAGGAAGCGTTGCCATGAGCACGGAATATACACTGACCTCTATTCGCATCATCACTGACGAATCGCGGTTCGAGGGCCTGAAAAAGGCACTTGAGGCACTCGGCATCACGGGCATGACCGTGCGCCGCGTCCTCGGCTATGGCCATGAGAAGGGACATCGGCAGATGTTCGACAATCCGGAGATCGACTCCAACCTGC
The DNA here is from genome assembly GCA_002350105.1 of Selenomonadaceae bacterium UBA2897. GTDB lineage: Bacteria > Bacillota > Negativicutes > Selenomonadales > Selenomonadaceae > UBA2897. Next base: position 65,332 of record DEDT01000059.1, read on the forward strand.
TGCCCAAGATCGAGGTGGAGGTCGTCGTATCCAAGATCCCGCCGCGCAAGGTTATCGATGCGGCGAAGAAGGCCCTGCACACGGGCAAGTACGGCGATGGCAAGATCTTCGTCAGCAATATCGAGAACGTCGTGAAGATCCGCACGGGAGAAGAAGGCTACGATGCGTTGCAGGACGAAGTATAAGGGATAAATAGAACGGGGCGCTCGCATACGCAAATGTGAGCGCCCCGTTTTGGGTTTTGCTATAGGCTGATTCAGGCAGCCTGCTGATATTTCTTTTCCGTATCGTTGATCACGCAGGCGACGGCAGCGTCGCCCGTGATGTTGAGGCAGGTGCGGAACATATCGAGGATACGGTCGATGCCGGCGACGAGGGCGAGGCCCTCCAGCGGCAGGCCAACGGACTGCAGCACCATGGCGAGCATGATGAGGCCTGCGCCCGGCACACCGGCCGTGCCGATGGAGGCCAGCGTACCCGTGAGCACGATCATGGCCATTTGGCCAAAGTCGAGGTTGATGCCGAAGACGTTGGCGATGAAGAGCGAGCAGATGCCCATGTAGACGGCCGTGCCATCCATGTTGATCGTCGCACCCAGCGGCAGCACGAAGGATGTGACCTCGCGCGAGACACCGAGTTTTTCCTGCGTGTTCTTCATGTTGACGGGCAGGGTACCGGCAGAACTGCAGGTCGAGAAGGCGATCAGCATGGCCTCGCTCATGCCCTTGAAGAAGGCGAGCGGCGTATGGCCGCCCCAGACGCGGGCAAGCATGGAGTAGACGCCGACGGCGTGGATGACGCAGCCGATGGCCATGCAGGCGATGACGGCGAGCAGAGGCAGCAGCACGGACGGGCCGTTGGCCGCGACGACGGGCAGCAGCAGGCAGAACACGCCGATGGGCGAAAAAGCCATGATCATCGCGATGACCTTGTAGCAGACCTCGGCGCAGGCATCGAAGAAGTTGATGATGGTCTGCGCGCGCTGGCCGCCCACCTGGATGATGCCGACGCCGATGAAGAGCGAGAAGACGATGGTCGGCAGGATATCCGCCTTGGCCATGGAGGCAATCGGGTTCGCCGGAATCATGGCGACGAGTACCTGCATGATGGACGGTGCCTCCTTGACTTTGACCTCAGCGGCGTCGGTCGGCAGGGACATGCCCAGCCCCGGATGGATGAAGCCGGCCACGGCGAAACCGATGAGGATGGCGATGGCCGTCGTCACGAGATAGATCGCGACGGTCTTCACGCCGATGCGGCCGAGTTTCTTCGTATCACCGATGCTCGTCATGCCGACGATCAGCGAGGTGAAGACGACGGGCACGATCATCATCTTGATGAGGTTGATGAACATCGTGCCGATCGGTGCGATCCACCACTTGATGAACGGTACCGAATCCGGCCCCGCAATCACGCCGACGATGACCGCCAGGATGAGCGAGATGAAAATCTTGATGGACAGATTCATGTAACAGGCCCCTTTCCTTGTAAAACATGCACGCAATAAAATAATTCCTGTCGTTTTCCATTATACAAAGAAAGACAGCATCCGTCTATGCATTGTCATAAGTATACAATCATGGGATATGGAAAAAAGGTTCCGAGGAAATCCTCGGAACCTTCGTATATTCATATGGTGGAGATGAAGAGGCTTGAACTCTCGACCCCCAGATTGCGAACCTGGTGCTCTCCCAGCTGAGCTACATCCCCATGTCTTAACGACAAAAATTATTATAGCGCTTTCGACACTGTTTTGCAAGAGGAAAATAGTCGGGATTGCCATAAAAAATTTTTACGCTTTAGCAGGAATTTGCTCTTGGTATGGCGAAAAGGAATAAAAAACCAATCTGTATCCCCAGTAGGAGGATACGGGATAGGGATGTGCGTAAAATAATAGGTAGCTATTTTACGCACATTAGTGTATAATTATTACTAATGGTTTCTTTACCAACTGTCCACGACGATTTCGGACCGGAATTATGGGTTATTTATGGTAGAGCAAAGGCCCGGGGCGTCTATTGCAAGTCCGTGAGGACGAAAGAGGAGGTAAAAACGTGGATAAACGGGAGAGCATGTGGGATGTATATCTCAGAAAAGGCATGAGCCGCCGCAGCTTCTTGAAAGGCTGCGCTGCTCTGACGGCCATGATGGGACTCAGCTCAGACAAAGTTGCCAAGGTAGCTGAGGCGGCTGAGAAGAAGCCCCTGCCGGTCGTGGTCTGGATTCACGGTCATGAGTGCACGGGCTGTGATGAGTCCTTCATCCGCTCGGCAGCACCGCTCGCATCCGATGTGGTACTGAACGAGGTCGCGCTCGAGTACGATCATCTGCTGAGCGCCGCCAGCGGTGCACCTTTCGAGGCGCACCTCGATGAGGTTATCCAGAAGTACAAGGGGCAGTATATCCTCGCGGTAGAGGGTGCTGCCTGCACGAAGGATAACGGCGTCTACTGCATGTCTGGCGGCCATACCTTCACGCATCTGCTGCAGAAGGCAGCGGCTGGCGCAGCGGCCATCATCGCCTACGGTACCTGTGCGGTCTCCGGCGGTATCCAGGCCGCCAGCCCGAACCCGACGGGCTCCTCGGGCATCGCGCACTTCACGGGCTCCAAGCCGGTCGTCAACGTACCGGGCTGCCCGCCGATCCCGGAGGTCATGACGGGCGTCGTCATGCATGTGGCACTCTTTGGTACGGTACCGCCGCTCGACAGCGAGGGTCGTCCGCGCCAGTTCTACGGCAATCGCATTCATGATACCTGCTATCGCCGTCCGTTCTTCGATGCCGGCATGTTTGCCGAGAACTTCGACGACGAAGGCTCGAAGGCTGGCTGGTGCCTCTACAAGCTCGGCTGCCGTGGCCCGGAGACTTACAACTCCTGCGGCAACATGCGCTGGTTCCAGGGCATGAGCTATCCGATCCAGTCCGGTGCACCGTGCATCGGCTGCTCGAATGCGCATTTCTGGGACGAGGGCCCGATGTCGCGCCGTCTGCCGCAGTTCAGTCCGGCCGTGGATGTCGATACGATTGGCGCAGGCCTCGCGGCCGTCACGGCGGTCGGCGTCGTCGGCCATGCGGCGGCATCCGTCGTGCAGAAGAAGAAACGTATTGCTGCCGAGCAGGCTGAGAAGGGGTCAGGTGAAGAATAAATGGCACAACATATCGTAGTAGATCCGGTCACTCGTATCGAAGGTCATCTCCGCGTAGAGGCGACGGTCGACGAGGGCGGCAAAGTAAGCGATGCAGTATCCTCCGGCACGGCCTGGCGCGGCCTCGAGCTCGTCATGAAGGACCGTGACCCGCGTGACGCCTGGGCCTATATCCAGCGTATCTGCGGCGTCTGCACGACGGCGCATGCCCTGGCTTCCCTGCGTGCGGTCGAGGATGCCCTCGGCATCACGATTCCGAAAAACGCGAACTATATCCGCAACATCATGGCGGCAACGCTGACGGTGCAGGATCATATCGTGCATTTCTATCATCTGCATGCGCTGGACTGGGTATCCCCGGTCGAGGCGCTCGCGGCTGATCCGGTGGCCACGGCGAACCTGCAGAACACGGTGCTGAACACCTACAAGCTGCCGTTCCGCGCGCCGGATGTGTCCTCCACCGAGGCTTACGACCATGCATTCCCGGCGGCAACGCCGCAGTACTTTGCTGAGATTCAGGGCAAGGTCAAGGCTATCGTCGAGAGCGGCCAGCTGGGCATCTTCTCGGCGAACTGGTGGGATCACCCCGACTACAAGCTCCTGCCGCCTGAGGTACACCTCATGGCCGTGGCGCATTACCTCGAGATGCTCGACAAGCAGCGCGAGCTCGTGACGCCGCACGTCATCTTCGGTGGCAAGAACCCGCATCCGCATTATGTTGTCGGCGGTATGCCGTGCTCCATCTCGCTGAACGATGGCAATGCGCCGGTCAACACGGCCCGCCTCGACATCGTGGATCGTGCCATCAACCTGGGCCGCACGCTGGTCAATAACTACTATATCCCCGACCTGCTGGCCATTGGTACGGCCTATGTCAAGGCCGGCCGCGTCGATGGCGGCGGCATGGCGAAGAAGTGCGTTCTCGCCTATGGTTCCTATCCCATCGAGCCGTTCTCCGGCACGAGCAACGGCGACTTCTTCAAGAATCTGCTCATCCGCTGCAACGGTGTGGTTGAGAACTTCGGTCAGGGCGTGGCCAATGCGAAGTTCACGGAAATCAACGGCGACGACGTGACGGATTCGTCCGTGCTCACTGAGAGCGTCGAGCACTCCTGGTATTCGTATCAGAAGAGCGACAGCGACGAACTGCATCCGTGGGATGGCGAGACGAAGCCGAACTACACGGGCCCGAAGACGGGTACGGGTACGGAGTGGCAGGAGCTCAACGAGCAGGGCAAGTACTCCTGGCTGAAGACGCCGAAATGGCATGGCAAGCTGGCTGAGGTCGGTCCTCTGGCCCGCTACATCATCATCTACACGAAGGCACAGAAGGGCCTGCTCGGCGAGCCGACCTGGGCTGAGAAGATGATGCTCGACCAGATCGATGCGGTCTCGAAGGTGCTGAACCTCGCACCGGAGGTCTGGCTGCCGACGATGGTCGGCCGCACGGCTGCCCGTGGCCTCGACTGCCAGCTGAATGCGGAGATCAACAAGTTCTTCTTCGACAAGCTCATCGCGAACATCAAGGCCGGCGATACGAAGGTCGCCAACTCCGAGAAGTGGGATCCGTCCACATGGCCGAAGACGGCCAAGGGCGTAGGCCTCTACGAGGCACCGCGTGGCGGTCTGTCCCACTGGATTGTCATCAAAAACGGCAAGACGGACAACTACCAGTGCGTCGTGCCGACGACCTGGAATGCCTGCCCGCGTGATGACAAGGCGGGCCATGGCGCCTATGAGATGGCCATGATGGAGACGCAGGTCAAGGATCCGTCCAAGCCGCTCGAGATCGTCAAGGTCATTCGCTCCTTCGACCCGTGCATGGCCTGCGCAACGCATATGTTCAACGCCAAGGGCGAGCAGATCGGTGTGCTGACGACGGACCCGTACTCCGGCACGCATGTCGAGATGGCAGATAAGGCTGACAAGGCCGATAAGTAAAGGACTCAGGACTCTGAGGGAAAGGAAAGTAGAATGAAAGAGGAAAAACGAAAAGTCTACTACCTGTTCAGTCCGTTCCTGCGGATTTTCCATTGGATCATGGTCCTGTCCATCGTCGTGCTGTTCGTCACCGGTATCCTGATTACGAAGCCGGCCACGATTCAGGCACTCGAACCGACGTTTACTTCCATGTCCATGGACTGGGTAAGAAATATCCACTTTATTTTCGCGTTCCTGTTCTGCGCATCGTTTATCCTGCGCATCTACGGGTTCATCATCAACAAGGGCGACCGCCTGTTCCCGCGCGTCTGGGAGGGCCATTTCTACAGTGAGACCATCGACGTTGCCATGCATTACATGCTGCTGAAGCCGAGTCATGCGCCATTCCTGCGCAACCCGCTGGCGCGCAGCTCATATGCGGGCCTCTACGTCATGGTGCTCATCGAGATCCTCACGGGCTTCGCGATGTACTACATGACGGAGCCCGGCAATATCGGCGGAACGCTTTTCGGCTGGGTGAATGTGCTGCTCGGCGGTGAGATGGTGACGCACTGGGTTCATCATATCGTGGCCTGGCTCATCATCGTCTTCGCCATCGGCCATGTCTACATGGTGCTGCGCGCTGACCTCATGGAGGCCGAGGGCGAGGCATCGAGTATGTTCTCCGGCGTGAAGTTCCTGGAGCATGTGCCGAAGGATGCCTGCGAGGTAGAGCCGCCGACGAACGCGAAGTGACATCCCCTATGGGGGCTTTCCGCATCGCGGCAGAGCCTGTATAATGGGATTGAGCAAGACTGACCATAGAACCATAGGAGTGATTCACGATGTGTAAAGAATGCGGCTGCGGCCAGACGAACGGCAACACGCGTCTGCAGTTCCTCGTCAAGGGTTATACGGAAGAGCTTTCGAAAGCGGTCGAGAAGACCCTGCTGGGCCTGCCCGGCGTGCTCTATGTCCATATCCATTGGCATGAGGGCGAGACGACGGTGGATTACAATCCGTCCAAGACGAAGCTGACGGATATCCTGAAGGTATTCACGGATCGCCAGCTCGAGGCCGCTCTGTAATACGCAGAATAGCATAGTAAAAGAAGACGCCTTTCCGGCTATCGATGATGGCGGAGAGGCGTCTTTTTTGTCACAGCCTGCCCTTAGGGGACAGGGTGTATAATAGAGGTATCACCATGCATGAAATGTCGATTGCCGAGGGCGTCATGGATATCGCGCTCGATTATGCGAAGAAGAACCACGCACAGAAAATCACGAAAATCGGCCTGATTATCGGCGAGATGTCGGGCGTCGTGGAAGAATCGCTGACGTTCAGCTTCCGCATGATTGCCGAGGGCACCATCGCCGAAGGAGCAGAGCTTGCGATTCGCCAGACGCCGCTCATGGGGCGTTGCACGAAGTGCGGCAAGTCCTTCCATATCGAGCACTATAACTTCTGGTGCCCGGAGTGTAAGGATGGCGTGCTGAAGCTCGAGTCGGGGCGCGAGATGCAGGTAGAATATTTGGAGGTAGACTGATGGAAATCAAGGTCATGAAGAATATCCTGGGCGAGAACGACCGCATCGCGGCCGAGAATCAGGCTCTGTTCAAGGAAAAGAACGTCTATGTCATCAACCTCATGGGTTCGCCGGGGGCGGGCAAGACGTCCGTGCTGGAGAAGACCATGGAACGCCTGAAGGACAAGGTCAACATGGCGGTCATCGAGGGCGATCTCTTCACGAGCAAGGATGCGGAGCGCATCGAGAAGCACGGCGTGCCGGTCATCCAGATCAACACGGCGGGCGGCTGTCACCTCGATGCCGCGATGATCCAGCAGACGGCACCGCAGCTCGACCTCGACAAGCTCGATCTGCTCGTCGTGGAGAACGTAGGTAACCTCGTCTGTCCCGCGGAGTTCGCGGTGGGCGAGGATGAAAAGGGCGTCGTGCTTTCCATTACCGAGGGTGACGACAAGCCGATGAAGTACCCGCTGATTTTCAAGGAGTCGGCCATTGCCCTGCTCAATAAAGTTGATCTCGTGCCGTTCTGTAACTTTGATTTAAAGAGTGCCGAGGAGGATATCGATACGCTGCATCCGGGGATGAAGGTCATCGAGGTCTCCTGCACGAAGGATCAGGGTGTCGATGCGTGGTGTGACTGGCTGCTCTTGCGCGTGCGCGCCAAGCAGGGTAAGTGAGGAAAATGCTATGAATGCTATGGCAGATGTATTTGGCAACGGTTCGGCGCGGGTCTCGTCCCTCGACGATGTGCTGCATCGCGCCGAGGTGACGATTCTCGGCGTTGGGAACGTGATTTTGCGCGATGAAGGTTTCGGCGTGCGCGTCATGGAATACCTCGCGAGCCATTACGACTGGCCGGACACGGTGCAGCTCGTCGATGGCGGCACGCTGGGCATCGAGCTTACGCAGTATGTGACGGGCACAGAGAAACTGCTCGTCATCGATTCCATCAACGGTCATGCGGCGCCGGGCGCGAAATTCCGCTTGCACAACGAGGCTATCATGGAGCATTTTCAGGATAAGCTGAGTGCGCATGAGGTGGGTATCCAGGATGTGCTGGCGCTGCTCACAGTTACGGGGCATAAGATCCCTGATGTCGTCGTCATCGGAGCGCAGCCGTACGATCTCGAGGCCGGTGTGGAGCTCAGCGACGGCATGAAGGCCCTGCTGCCCGAAGTCGCGGACGAGGCACTCGCACAACTCAAAGCCTGGGGCATCGACCCCGTGCCACGCGAGAATGCGGACGAAATGGACTACACGACGGTACCCGAAGAAGCAGTAAAGTAAAGGCCGTGAAATAACGGAGGCGATAGATATGTGTTTAGCCGTACCAGCGAAGGTACTGGAGATCAAGGATGCGGTCGGCAAGGTGGAGATAAGTGGCGTCACGCGTGACGTCTCGATGATGCTTCTGCCGGAGGCGAAGCCCGGCGATTACGTGCTCGTGCATGCGGGCTTTGCCATGCAGATCGTGACGGAGCGCGATGCCGATGAGACGGATGCGCTGCTCGCGGAGATGCACGGCGCACCGCGCACGGTAGAGAGTCTGGAGGAAACCGTCGGTGGAAGATAAAGCAAAAGAACGCGCACTCGCGCAGGAGCTCGTAGCGGAGATTCGGCGGCTTGCTGCCGGGGCGGATCAGCATTTCCGCTTCATGGAGGTATGCGGCACGCATACGGTGGCGATTTTCCGCGCCGGCCTGCGCCAGCTGCTACCGGAGAACGTGGAGCTCGTCTCGGGGCCGGGCTGCCCGGTCTGTGTGACGCCTGATGACTACATGGACAAGGCCATTACCTATGCGCTGCGTGACGATACGATCATCACGACCTTCGGTGATATGCTGAAGGTGCCGGGCTCGAAGTCCAGCCTCATGGAGGCAAAGGCATCGGGTGCGGATATCCGCATCGTCTATTCGCCGCTGGATACACTGCAGGTGGCAAAGGAAAATCCCGACAAGAAAGTCATCTTCCTCGCCGTGGGCTTCGAAACGACAGCACCAACGGCGGCGGCCACGGTGCTGGCGGCGAAGCAGGCGGGGCTCACGAATGTCTACATGCTCTCGGCGCAGAAGCTAGTGCCGCCCATCATGTACGCGCTGCTGCACGACCCACAGGTCAAGGTGGATGGCTTCCTGCTGCCCGGCCATGTGGCCGTGATTACGGGCACGCGGGCCTTTCAGTTCCTCGTGGATGAGTACCATAAGCCTGGCGTCGTCGCGGGCTTCGAGCCCTTGCAGCTGCTGCGTGCCATCGTGCGCCTGCTTCAGCAGGCGACGAAAGGGGAGGCGCGCATTGAGAACGAGTACGAGGATGTCGTGCGTCCTGAGGGCAGTCCTGCGGCGCAAAAGGCAACCAGCGAGGTCTATGAGCCGGCAGATGCGGGCTGGCGTGGCATGGGCATCGTGCCTCTCTCGGGCTTGCGCATGCGTGAGGCCTATGCGGCCTACGATATCGAGCGTCTGCTGCCCCTCGACATCCCGATGGGCGAGAACAAGCCGGGCTGTCGTTGCGGCGAAGTGCTGCGCGGCATTGTGACGCCGAAGGAGTGCCCGCTTTTCGCGAAGGCCTGCGTGCCGACGCATGCCGTCGGTCCCTGCATGGTGTCTGTGGAGGGCGTCTGCGCGGCCTGGTATAAATATGGTCAGGGGAGGTTCCAGTATGGCAAATGATGTCGTTACGCTCGCCCATGGTGCGGGCGGCAAGATGAGCCACGAGCTCATGGAGAAGGTGCTGCTGCCGGAATTCGGCAATCCGCTGCTGAACGAGCTGCACGATGGTGCGCAGCTCGGCATGAGCGGTCATATCGCGCTCACCACGGACTCCTACGTGGTGCAGCCACTCTTCTTCGCGGGCGGCAATATCGGCAAGCTTGCGGTCTGCGGTACGGTCAACGATCTTTCGATGACGGGCGCGGTGCCGCGCTACATCACCTGCGGCATGATCATCGAGGAAGGTTTCCCCATCAAGGATCTGCGCACGATTGCGCATACGATGCGCGAGATGGCCGATCTCGCGGGCATCAGCATCGTGACGGGCGATACGAAGGTTGTGGAGAAGGGCAAGGCCGACGGTATCTTCATCAACACGGCGGGCGTTGGCGACATCATTCCCGGCACGCACATTTCGCCGCAGAGCGTAAAGCCGGGCATGCAGGTCGTGCTTTCCGGCTACATCGGCGATCATGCGGCGGCCATTATGGCGGGGCGCCATGGCCTCGATCTGCCGGATTACATCCATACGGACTGCGCGCCTCTCGCGAGCCTCACCCAGGCCATGCTCAAGGCCGCTCCGGATATCGCAGTGCTGCGCGATCCGACACGCGGCGGCGTGGCAGCCGTGCTCAATGAGATCGCGGAGGCATCGCAATGCGGCGTGCTCATCGAGGAGGATGCAATCCCCATCCATCCCGAGGTGCAAGGCGTCTGCGATATCCTCGGCTTTGACCCGCTGTACCTCGCGAACGAGGGCAAGTGCATCGCCTTCGTACCGCCGGAGCAGACGGAGGACCTGCTTACGGCCATGCACAAGAATCCCTACGGCCGTGAGGCGCGCGTGATCGGCGAGACGACGGCGGAGGCACCGGGACAGGTCGGTCTGCGCACGGGCATCGGCGGCATCCGCATTGTCGATATGCCGCTCGGCAACCTCGTGCCACGCATTTGCTGAGATATACGGATATCCGTATGCTGCGGCCCGCTTGACGCTGTTCCGCGAAGTCCTTATAATGGGGAGTCGAAGCCACTATAGCGTATAGATTGAGAGATTGGTGGCGGGCATAGAGGAGGATTTGCGTCATGCTTTGGCGAAGAATAATCGTATTAACGGTATCATTGCTCATGCTGCTGAGCTCCGCCTGTTTGGCCGAGGAGGATATGGAGTTCGTTGATGCGAATGGCGCGACGGGTTACTATGTTGATGTGGCCTCGATTTCCTTCGAGAGCGATGACATAGCCAATGCGCGCATTGCGGTCATCAAGGCGAACCAGAACCGCCGCTACATCTATGCGGCACGCTTCGACCGGCAGCAGCGTACGTATCAGCTCTACTCCTCTGTGGTGCAGCAATATGATACGAAAGCACAGCTGGAGAACAGCCCGATCACGGATACGCCGCATCCCTACGGCGTTGCTTCGCCGATGAAGGAAATGGTCGATTTCATTTTTCAGTATCGGGGCAAATAAGGCAGTACCCTGCAAATAAAAAGACTACGTCTGGAGATACCTCCGGTACGTAGTCTTTCTTGCAAAGAAAGCGCTTTTGGGGCAAAAAAAAGACGCCCGCAGGAACAGGCGCCAAAAGCATAACGAATAAAAATATAAGTGCTTTTGAGTATGTCGATCTCTCGACATCCTCATTATAATCTGCCAGGTGCCGCTTGTCCATAGCTGCATAAAATATTTTTTGTAAAAAAATATCGTTTTGGGGGTGTCCACTATGTCAGAACATGATATACTAAAAAAGCATACAGCCTGGTTGTCGATTATCTCGAACACCACGTTGGTGCTGCTGAAGCTGATCGTCGGCTTTATGGTCGGTGCCGTGAGCCTGATTTCGGAGGCTTTGCATTCCGGCGTTGACCTCGTGGCCGCCCTGATTGCGTTCTGGGCCGTGCAGAAGTCCGTGACGCCGCCGGATATGGAGCATGACTACGGCCACGGCAAGTATGAGAACCTCTCGGCGGCTGTGGAGGCGTTGCTCATTGTCGGCGCGGCACTGGGTATCGTCTACGAGGCGGTGCAGAAGTTCAGTGAGAGCCAGGTGCCGGATATGCTGGGGTATGGCATTGGTATCATGGCCATTTCCATTGTCATTAACCTCATCGTATCGCGTCGCCTGATCCATGTGGCAAAGCTCACGGGCTCGCAGGCGCTGGAGGCCGATGGCCTGCATCTGCAGTCCGATATATGGACATCGGTAGGCGTCCTGGGCGGCCTCGTGCTCATGCAGCTGACGGGCTGGGCCTGGCTTGACCCGGTCATCGCCGTCTTCGTGGCCGGTATTATCTTTCGGGCTGGCTGGAAGATGGTGCATGAGTCCGTGCGGGAGCTCACCGATGAGAGTCTGCCCGAGGAGGAAGAAGCGCGCATCAGCGAGATCATCCGCGAGTGCCCCGAGGTGCGCGGCTTGCACTGTCTGCGCACGCGCAAGTCGGGCTCCTACAAGCTGCTCGACGTGCATGTGCTCTTCGATGGCAACATGCATCTTTCGCAAGTCGATGCCATTTGCGATGAGCTGGAGGAGAACATCCGCAGGGAGTTCGGTACCTTCGACGTGATGATACATCCCGAGCCCGCGCAGTATCATCGGGAGGAAAGCAAAGTCAGCCAGTTCGAGAAGGCCAAGGGCGTTCAGCATAGTTAATTTTTCATCGGTATTTCAAGTCGCGGATGTACAATAGCATTCAGATAATTATATGGTTGGGGAGGAAATTTCATGTTCAAGCAGATTTGCAGTGTGGCGGTCAGTGCCGCTTTCCTGATTTCGTCGACGGCCATCGGCTTTGCAGCGCCGGAGACGGTGCAGGCGAAGCTCACGGCCATTGAGACGGATACGTATGGCGTCGAGCAGACAGGGGCGCTGGTGGACCGCATTAATAAGTTGGAGAAAGATTATGATGGTACGCATCGTACGGGCAGCATGATGGCACGTGTCGATGCCCTATACAATGAAATCTATACGAACAGCACCAAGCCGTCCGTGCTTACGGACCTCAACGCCATCGAGTGGAACATCGACCATGAGGTGAGCATGGCGTCCGTGGATAAGCGCGTGGCGGATATGGAGATGAAGCTGCAGGGCACGACGCGCGAGGGGACGTATCAGTACCGCATCGCGGAGCTCGGCAAGGTGTCATTCGGTTCGGCGGAGCTGCCCATTGGGCAGGCGCAGGTGCCGGCCAATACGCTGGTGAAGATCGAGCTGGTGACGCCGGTCAGGAGCAAGCAGCTCAAGGAGCAGGATGTCATCAAGTACAAGGTGGCACAGGATGTCATCGTGAACGGTAAGCTGGTGTTCGCGAAGGGCGCACCGGGTGAGGGCGTCGTGACGAAGGTGAAGCAGGCGCGTAACTTCGGCCGCAATGCCGAGGTGAGCGTGGATTTCCACAAGACGAAGTCGATTGACGGGACGTATGTGGATACGTTCACGGGTGAAGAGGCCAGGAAGGAGATGAAGTCGCTGGCTATGGCGGGCGGCGCTTCGCTGGCGGGCATCGCAATCCTCGGACCGATCGGTATCGTAGGTGGCGCGTTTGTGCACGGCAAGGATGTGGATCTGCCGGCGGGAACGCAGCTGTACGTGCAGACAAAGGCGGATAGCACGCTCTACGGCGTGGAGACGACGCTGGCGCAGTAAAATGCAGGCTCGAGTACGAAGGACGAGGCAGGGGGAAACGGGGTTCCTTTTCCTCCGCTCCACAAACGACCCTCCGCTGGGGCGTTTGCTATCGCTTAAACAATGGGCCGGCAAGCAACGGCCCGAGTATTCATTGAGCCCGTTACCAATAGAGAAGGGAGGGCCGCCGGCTGCGCCGGTTGCAGTGTTCCGCTACGGAAAAGGAACCCCGTTTCCCCTGTATGGCGTTCGCAGAGCCCGCTGCCAATAGAGAGGGGAGGGCCGCCGGCTGCGCCGGTTGCAGTGTTCCGCTGCACAAAAGGGACACCATGTCCCCCCTGTGTTGTGCACTGCAGTAGGCAGAGGCGTGAAAGCGCGGCGGTGCGGTCGCCCTGTCTCCTGCGGAGAGGCGGGCTTGTTCGTTATGTTATATGGGTCGTTGCAGTTGGTACTGCGGCGGCCTTTTTATTTTCATGTGCTTGTGGTAGTATAAAAGATAATAGTATTTAAATACAAGGGAGTAGGATTGATGACGGATAGATTGGGCGCACGGGTGGCGCTGGGGCTTTTGGCGGCTTTGCTCGCCGTGCCGGGGACGGCGGCTGCGGCGTATCATGCGGATTCGGATACGGGCGTGGAAGCGCTGGATTATATCGAGAATGAGCACCGCTCGGCGCGGGAGCAGAAGCTGACGGCAGAGCAGAAGCAGCTTCTGGCCGATGCAGAGAACATGAGCAAGCATCTGCGGCGACCGTACGATAAGACGGATAAGACGCAGACGATGCCCGTGGCCTTCGAGGGCGATGAGCTGACCTATGACGAGCGTACGGGCGATTTCTCGGCGAAGGGCAAGGTGAACATTCTGCAGATGGATGCGCACCGCTTCCAGGCCGATGATGTTTCGGGCAATACCCAGAAGCAGCAGATTGTGGTGCCGGGAAAGGCGCATATCCTGCAGATGACGCCAGGCGAGGTGCGCGTGACGCTCGATGGCTATGATGTGAACTATAACTATGGCCTTAAGACGGGCACGATGGGACAGGCCATCGGCAAGGCGGGCAGCCACTACATTACGGGCAAGCGCTTCGAGTTCTATCCCGATCATATCGTGGTCTATGATGGCACGGAGACACGTTGCAGCGCCAAGAGCCCGGACTATCACCTGGCGGCTAGCAAGATCGTGCTTTACCCGAACGAACGCGTGGAGATGGATAACGTGCGCTTCTACCTGAAGCACATGAAGATCCTGCAGAAAAAGCACTATGTGAATGATAAATTGGGGGGCCAGAACGGCGGCCAGCCATCCTTCCCGCGCATCGGCTACAACGATGACGATGGTATGTGGCTGAAGTGGCATCTCGACCAGGATTTGGGAAATCACGTGCAGGCAAACGAGCATCTGCATGTCACGAAAAAGGATGGCTGGCGCTCGAACTACGATGTCACCTATGCGCATGCAGGGCTGCGGAGCGGCATTACCTACGGTCATTTCGAGGATGGCGACGAACATTGGATCAAGAGGGAACCGTCCTGGGTCACGAGCTTTGATCATCGCCTCGGCCATTCCCATTTCCATTATGGCCTCGATACGGAGTATGGCCGCTGGTATGGCGATGGCGTGCATAGTACCCATACTTATGGTGGGGTGCGCCTTTCGTATGATCCGATCAAGTGGTCGCGCAATACGCTCTATCTTGGCACGGGCTATGATATGACGCACGAGTCCTATGATGATTCGAATGTGCATGGCGCGCGGTTCGATGCGGTGCTGACGCGGGATATCGATCTGCGCTGGGCCGCCTATGTGGGCTATCATTACAGCAAGAAGAACGAGGAGAATTCCCTCTTTAACTACGATACGGATGATTTCAGCAAAAAGGCAGAAGGCGGATTCAGCTACCGTGTCGATGATAACAACCGGCTGGTCGTGGGTACGCGTTATGACCTCGACCATAGTGAGTGGAATCACGTCGATTATTATTGGTACCATAGCATGCATTGTGCGGAGCTGGTGCTGCGTTATAAATCCATGGACAACAGCTGGAATGTACGGTTGCAGTTTACGCCGTGGTGATGGGAGCATAGATGAGCGAAAATCTGACCAGGATCATTGACGCTTTTCAGGGGCGTAAAATCCTCGTAATTGGCGATATGGTGGCGGATGTCTACCTCGATGGCCGCATTTCGCGCATTTCGCGCGAGGCCCCGGTGCTCGTACTGCAGCAGGCGGGCGAGCGCATCGTGGCGGGCGGCGCGGCCAATGTCGTGAACAACATCGCGACGCTGGGGGGTGAGGTTTATGCCGTAGGTGTCGTGGGCGATGACCATGCGGCAGCGGGCATCGAGCAGGCGCTGGCGAAGAATGGTGCGCATACGGATGGCCTGATCTGCGATGCGACGCGGCCGACGATCTCCAAGACACGCATTATTGCGGGCGGCCGCGCGACGGTGAGCCAGCAGATTGTGCGCATCGATAAGCAGAGTGAAGCACCGCTCGATGAAGAGGTGGAGCAGCAGCTTCAGGATTATATCGAGACGTTGCTGCCCGGTATCGAGGGCGTTGTCATCAGTGATTACGGCGCGGGTACAGTGACGCCGCGCCTGCAGGCGCAGCTCATCGATTACTGCCGCGAGCATGATATCCCGAGCATGGTGGATTCGCGCTACGAGATCCGCCGTTTCCAGCGCATCGGTTATGTGAAGCAGAACGATGCGGAGCTCGCGGCGGCCGTGGGGCGGACGCTGCCCGATACGGCAGCCATCCACGCGGCCGGGCGCGAGCTGCTGGCGGCGATGCAGGCGGATGGCGTACTCGTGACGCGCGGCGAGCTGGGGATGTCCCTGCTGGAAAGGGACGGCAGCGTCCACGATATCCCCGTGTCCGACCGCAGTGAGGTCTTCGATGTCTCGGGTGCGGGCGATACCTGTGTTTCGACTGTCATCCTCGCGCTTGCGGCTGGTACGTCTCCCGCCCGGGCCGCAGAGCTCTCCAACATCGCCAGCGGCATCGCCGTGCGCAAGCTCGGCACTGCCACAGTTTCGGCCCAAGAATTGAGAGCGAGGCTATAAAAGAGCTGGGAGTTGGGAGTTGAGAGTTGAGATGGAGGCAGCCGTAACTCCCAACTCTCAACTCTAAAAAGTATTATGAATGGGGAAACGTAAATCATGTTGATCTCAAATAAGGACATAGAGTTTTTCTGCCAGGTCCTGCGTGCTGGCGGCAAGAAGGTGGTCTTCACCAATGGCTGCTTCGATATCTTGCACGCCGGGCATGTGCGCTATCTCGCCAAGGCCCGCTCCTTTGGTGATTGCCTTGTGCTGGGGCTGAACAGCGATGCTTCCGTGCGCCGCCTCAAGGGGCCGGAGCGGCCTATCAACAACGAGCAGGACCGTGCAGAGGTCGTGGGTGGCCTCCAGTCGGTGGATTATGTCGTAATCTTCGATGAACCGACGGCGGAGCAGCTCATCGCGAAGGTGAAGCCGGACGTCTATGTGAAGGGCGGCGACTATACGCTCGAGACTCTGCCCGAGGCGAAGATCGTGCAGAGTTACGGCGGCCGCGTGGAATTCGTGCAGATGGTTGCAGGCCGCTCGACGACGAATGTTATCGAGAAAATCAAAGGGATGAAATGATGCTCAAAGACATAAAAAATGTCCTCATCGTGAAGCTCAGCGCCATCGGCGACGTCATTCATGCGCTGCCGGTGAGCTATGCCATCAAAGAGACCTATCCCGAGGCGAAAATCACCTGGGTTGTGGAGCCTCCAGCCTATGACCTGCTGGCCATGAATCCCTGCGTGGACCGGATTATCGTTTTTCACAAAAAAGATTTCAAGTCGCTGGGCGGATTTCTGCAGCATATCGGTCCCTTCAAAAAGGAATTGCAGCAGGAGTCATATGATGCCGTGCTGGACTTGCAGGGCCTCTTCAAGTCGGCGGCCATCGCGTATCTGGCCAAAGCACCCGTGAAGCTCGGCATGTGCAATATGCGTGAGCTCAGCGACAAGGTTTCGCGCCCCGTCATCGGCCCGCACGCGCAGGGGCATATCGTGGAACGTTATCTTGATGTGGCGCGCGCCATCGGCTGTCGCGTGGACGAGGTGAAGTTTCCCCTGCAGGTGCCGGAGCGCGAGCAGCGCATTGCCCGCGCCCTCTTTGAGCAGGCGCACGTGTCCATGAACAGGCCGTACGTCGTGCTCGCCGTGGGCGCGAACTGGCCGAATAAGCGTTGGCCGGAGGATAAGTTCGCCGCGCTCTGCGACTGGCTCTATCAGCAGCAGCTCATCCCCGTGCTCGTGGGCGGCGGCCCCGTCGATGAGCAACGGGCGACACGCATCGCCCGGCTCATGGAGGTGCCGCCGGTGAATCTCGTGGGCCGCACGACCTTCCCGCAGCTCACGTATATTATGCAGCAGGCGCGAGCCGTCGTGGGCGGCGATACGGGCCCCGTGCACCTCGCGGCCGGGGTACGGACGCCGACAATCATGCTCATGGGCCCGACGGACGCGAACCGCAACGGCCCCTACGGCCAGCAGGAGCACGCCATAGAGGTGGACGGCCCCTGCCGCGCTTGCTGGCAGCGCGCCTGCCCGAAGAAGCTGGACTGCCTCGCGGCCATCACCACGGCGCAGGTCAGCGGGAAATTGCAGGCTTTCTTGTGAGAGTCGTGTTCTTACTGTCCGCAGCTTGTACTCATGCCTGCTACCCCTGATGCGTCATTTGAGACTGAGGCTGGGCGTAGGAATGAGCTGATTTCCGCAGGAGTATATCATGCGTTTATCTCGTTTTTATGACAATATCCAGCGTGATCTGAAGCTCTTCACGTTTGTGTTGTTCCTGCTCTGTTTTTACCGTGTGCTTTTCATGGGGCTGGAGCATCAGTATATCGCATCCGGCACGGGCTGGGCGGCCATCGGGCAGGCGAACTGGACGGGCTTGCGCCTCTCGCTGAAGGGGGCAGGCGGCGTCATGCTGCTCTCCTTTGTTACGACGACGTTGCCGGAGCTCATTGTACCGCGCCTGCAGCTGCGGCGTCTGCGCCTCATCTGGGGGACGCTGATTTCCTTCGTGCTGGCGGTGCTTTTCATGGCGCGCTTCCCGTACTATGCGGAATTCGGTCAGACCTATGGCATGCAGGTTATGCAGGGCTGGCATGATGATCGTACGGCACTTTTCTGGACGATGATGCAGGAGTATGGCCTGCCCTGGCGACTGGCGCTGGCCATCGGCCTTACGGCAGGCTGTTGGTATGTCTTGCGGGCCCTGCTCCTGCGACGTGGGACCTGGCCGCTGCCGCAGCTGGCTTCGCGGGGCAGGCAGGCGGCGTTTACCGCGCTGTTGGTAGTGGGACTGGCTTTTTTCACAGTCTTTGTGCGCTTCGGCGGCGGTTTTAATTATGCGACGGGCATCAACTGGGAGAATGCGGCCGTGACGGGGGATAACTTCCTCAATGAGTGCATTCTCGACGACATCCAGGCACTCTACCGCGTGCGTGCCATCGAGAAAAAGATGCAGGGCGGCATGATTGCGGGCGTGGATAAGGCGCATGTGCGCGCCTATGCCGCACAATTGCCTGGCGGGCAGACGGCAAAGGGAGATGACCTGACGCCGTATCTGGCGCGGCAGGCTGCGGGTGCGCGTATCGCCAGGCCAAAGCATATCTTCATCGTGCTGGGTGAATCCTGGGCACAGTGGCCGATGTTGCCGCAGTATGACGATCTGCACGTGGCGGATGGCATCAAGTCACTGGCTGCGGCGGGCTGGAGTACGCCGTATTTCATGCCGACGGGTGAGTTCACCTCGGCGGCCATCTGCGGCGTAGTCACAGGACTCGTTGATGCCGGCGCGCGGCCGAATTATCAGCCGCGCAGCTACAAGGAGCCGTATCCCACGGCGCTGGCGGAGCAGTTTCGTGCGCTGGGCTATCAGGTGGATTTCTGGTACGGCGGTGCGCCGGATTGGGACAATCTTCGCCGCATGGCGCTGGCACAGGGATTCGATCATTTCTATGGCTATCCGGATTATGGTGCGCCAAAGACGAATACCTGGGGCACGAACGATAAGAATCTCTTTCAGGCCCTCGTCACGCATCTGTCCGATGAGCCGCCGACCGTGCACCTCATCATGACGACATCGAATCATCCGCCCTACAACATCGATCTCGCGGCGGAGGGGCTCGATATGGCAAAGATGGAGCAAAAGGTGCGCGAGCTCATTCCCAATGCCAGGGATCCGGCTGCGTTGGCGAAGGAACTCGGCCATTACTGGTACATGGATCAGGTCGTGACGAGGTTTGTCCATGAAGTGCAGCAAGCATATCCGGACAGTCTTTTCGTCATCACGGGTGACCATGCTGTGCGCACGGATCCGGGGCCGACACCGACGCTCTACGAGCATCAGAGCATCCCCTGTGTTATCTATGGCGATGGCGTGACGGTTGCGACGCTGCCCGCCGGTGCCGTGGGCAGCCAGCCCGCTATTGCGGCGACGCTCATCGAGCTCATCGCGCCTGCAGGATATGTCTATCATACGCTCGTGCCGCCCATGACGGAGCCGGACGCACCACAGGGGGCTGCGTTCAACAGCTCGACGTGGCTTACGAACAGCGTAATCGGCAGCATCGAGGGCAATGCGCTGGAGCCTCTGCCGCAGTTTACTGGCGAGCCGGATTTCGATGCCGAACGCGCGAAGCTCACCGCCGTGCTTTCCCGTCAGCGTACGCTCTCCTGGTGGCTGCTCATGCAGGGGACGCAATTACCGCTGCAGCAGGCAGGGGAACAGTGACATGCAGGGCTTTAAGAATATCCTGGTCATCGATCTGGCGTTCATTGGCGATGTCGTGCGGGCGGGCTATGATGCCCAGCATGCGGGGCGGTTTCTTACTCATGTGCAATCGCATATGCGGCAGGGGCTTAAGCATGAGCGGCTGAATCATCTGGAAATCCTGCAGTGCCTGCGTATTCCCCCGAGTGAGGATACCAGCCTGCAGCTGCGGGTGCCGCCGGAGGTCGCTGCCTCCGTGCAGCAGAAGTTGCCGCAGCTGGCAGTGCGCCCATACGTCGTACTGTGTCCTTTGGGCAATTCCCCGAAAAAAGCTTTGCAAACCGCACAGTTGCAGGCCGTCAGCGAAGCGCTGAGGGCTGATTATCAGCTGTTCGTTATCGGCGGGCCAAATCAGAAGGCGGCTTTGCAGGATATGGCTGCAGCCTGTGCGATACCTGCCTCGCAGGTCCTCGCGGGGAGGCTGACCTTGCCAGAATTGGCTGCGTTCCTGCAGGGGGCAGTCCTGCTCGTTGCGACGGATACGGGACCCGCGCATATTGCGCAGGCTGTGCATTGCCCGTCCGTCGTGGTATATGGGCCGATGTCCCCGTTGGTTTGGGGGCCGGTGAATGCGCGTGACTGTGCCCTTTGTGCGGATTTGCCCTGCGTGCCTTGCAACTGCAAGGGAAAGTGTCCTGCCGTGAACTGTATTGCGCGGATTACGCCTGTCGAACTGGTCGCGGCGGTCAGGAAACGTTTAACGATTGCGGAGAGATAACGTTGCAAAATTATCAGAATATCCTCGTCATCAACATGATGCATATCGGCGATCTCATGCTCGTGACGCCGGTGCTGCGCACGCTGCGCACGAACTATCCGCAGGCGCGCATTACGATGCTTACGGACAAGGGCCTGCGCGAGCTGGTGGAGGAAAACAAGCACATCGACGAATGCCTGCTCATCGAGAAGCATGGCAGGGACAACGGCATTGCGGGGCTTTGGCGTTATATCCGTCGTGAAATCCGCCCCCGGCATTTCGATTTGGTGATCAACCTGCATCGCAACGAGCGCGCTTCGGCCATTGCGGCCTTTTCGGGGGCAAAGCGCATCGTTGGCTACAGCAAGCCCTTTTTCTCGCTGTGGTTCGATAGGGTCATGCAGAATCCCTCTGTGGCGCATCATATCGGCCATGGGCCGTGGCAGCTTTTCCCGCCTTTTCGTTATGTGCCGGGGTGGAAGCATCAGGTCACGGCGCATCTGGAGGTGCTGCAGCAGGCTGTGGGCGTGGAGAAAATCGACGACGGTGGCCTCGAAATGTGGCTGCCGGTGGCGCGTGAAGCGGAGGCGGAGCAACTCTGGGAGACGGAATTTGCGCCGGAGGACAAGGTCATCGCGTTCAACATTGGCGCGAGCTGGCCGACGAAGCGCTGGCTGGATAAGTATTTCGCGCAGTGCGCCGACCAACTCATCGCGCGCGGCTATCACATCGCGTTTTTCGGTGGCCCCATGGACCGCGAAATGGTCGATGCCTGCATCGCGCAGATGCAGGCGAAGGATAGCGGGCAGCTGCATATCTTCACGGGGCGTGTGAATCTCGCGGTGCTTGCGGGACTTTTGCGGCGCTGTTGCCTTTTCCTCACGACGGATTCGGGGCCGATGCACATCGGCGTGGCGATGAATGTGCCCGTCGTGACGATGTTCGGCGCGAGCCCGGTGCCGGGATTCTATCCCTACGATGCGAAGGATGTGCTCATCCGCGCACCGGAGCCCTGCCATCCCTGCGGCCAGCATACTTGCCCGCGCGCGGGTGAGGACAATCTGGCCTGCATGAAGAAAATTACGCCGGAAACGGTCATGCACTATGTGGATGAACTGTTGGCAAAGTATGAAGGCCAGCCCGCCTGCGAGCTGCCGCCGCACTATGGCGAGTATCAATGCCGTGTTGTAGACGTGCAATAAGGAGCAAAGGATCATGGAACAGCCAATCGATAAGCAGAAACTCTACGATTTCACCGCCACGCGCACGGCGCGCTGCAAGATTCTCGTCGTCGGCGATGTCATGCTGGATAAATACTACTACGGTGAGGTCACGCGCATTTCGCCAGAGGCCCCGGTGCCCATCACGCATGTGACGGGTTCGAAGGAGACGCTGGGCGGCGCGGCGAACGTTGCGCACAACCTCGCGCTCCTCGGCTGCCAGACGAGCATCGCGGGCTTCGTGGGCGAGGACTATCACTGCCAAAGCCTCATGGACAAGTTCACGGCGCGTGGTATCGACTACAAGGGCCTTATCACCACGGATCGCCCCACGACGACGAAGATGCGCATCATGGGCGGCCATCAGCAGATGCTGCGCCTCGATTTCGAGGATGCGCACGATGTGTCAGGCCCCTATGCCGACCGCCTGCGCAACTACGTGAACCAAAAGCTTAACGAAAGCCTCGACTGTCTTGTGCTCTCCGACTACGGCAAGGGTACGCTGACGGAGGAGACCAGCCAGCTGCTCATCAAGGCCGCTCATGCGCATGGCGTGCCCGTCGTCATCGACCCGAAGGGCATGAACTGGACAAAGTATGCGCACGCGGATTACATCACGCCGAACCTCAAGGAGATCAACCAGGTACTGCTGGAGCCGATTGCCAACGAGGATACGGCCGTGGAGCGGGCTGCGCATTACGTCATGCGCAAGTACAAGCTCGCGAATATCGTGGCCACGCGCTCCGAGGAAGGCCTTTCCTTTGTTAACGACCAGCAGAGTATCCATATCCCGACGAAGGCGCAGGAGGTCTTCGATGTCTCGGGTGCGGGCGATACGGTCATCGCGGTCTTTGCCATGGCGCTGGCGGGTGGCCTGAACCCCGTGGCGGGCGCCTACATGGCGAATCTGGCGGCCAGCGTTGTCGTCGCGAAGCTCGGCACCTACGCCGTGAGTCGCGAAGAACTGCTGGATGTGCTAAAATAAGGGTGTTATATCGTTCTGTATCAACATGGTGTGTCTGCAGCAGCCCCTGCAGGCGCTGGTTTAACCGGGAGGAATCAACATGATTATCGTCACTGGCGGCGCCGGCTTCATCGGCAGCAATCTCGTCAAGGAACTGAATCGCCGCGGCCGCACGGATATCCTTATCGTCGATGACCTGAAGGATGGCCAAAACTACAAAAACCTGCGCGGCCTGCAGTTCATCGACTACCAGCACAAGGACGATTTCCTCAAATCCATCGAGGAAGATGACTTCGACGGTGCCGATGTCGATGGCGTTTTCCACGAGGGTGCCTGCTCCGATACGATGGAGTACGACGTGAATTTCATGATGCACGTGAACTATGAGTACTCCAAGGCCGTGCTGCACTTCTGCCTGCAGCATCGCATCCCGTTCCTCTATGCCTCTTCGGCCTCGACCTACGGCTCGGGCAAGAATGGCTTCCGTGAGGGCGACGAGTGTGAAGATGCGCTGAATCCGTATGCGTTCTCGAAGCTCGCCTTTGACCGCTATGTGCGTCAGGTCATCCCCGAGGCCAAGAGCCAGATCGTTGGCACGCGCTATTTCAACGTCTACGGTCCGCAGGAGTTCCATAAGGGCAAGATGGCATCCATTTTCCTGCAGCTCTACAACCAGATCAACGAGACGGGCGTTTGCAAGCTCTTCACGGGTACGGATGGCTACGAGGATGGCGGCCAGCGCCGTGACTTCGTCTACGTCAAGGACGTCGTGAACGTCAACCTCTGGTTCTGGGAGAACAATGGCCCCTCGGGTATCTACAACTGCGGTACGGGTCACGCGCATAGCTACAACGAGGCCGCGCAGGCCGTCATCGACTCCATGGGTAAGGGCCGCATCGAGTATCGCGAGTTCCCGGAGATTCTCAAGGGCAAATACCAGAGCTTCACGGAGTCCGACCCCGCCCATCTGCTGGCCGCGGGCTACGACGAGGGCTTCCATGAGATGGCCGATGCCGTGAAGGAATACGTGGACTTCCTGAATGCGGGCGGGTACTTCCAGTATGGCAAATAAGGCGGTTTTCTTCGACCGGGATGGCACGCTGAATGTCGATATCCACTACCTGCACCGCCCCGAGGATTTCGTCTGGATCCCCGGCGCCAAAGAGGCCATTCAATACGTGAATGAGCGCGGTTATCTGGCCTTCCTCGTGACGAACCAGAGCGGCGTGGCGCGCGGATACTATCCTGAATCCGATGTGGTGAAAGTCTACGACTGGATGAACGCTGAGCTCGCGAAGCTCGGTGCCCACCTCGATGGCATGCGCTATTGCCCACACCATCCTGAGGCGGCGTTGCCGGAGTATCGCCAGGCCTGCCATTGCCGCAAACCTCAGCCGGGCATGGTGGAGGATCTATGCGCGCAGTACGATCTCGATAAGAGCCAGTGCTATTTCGTCGGCGACAGTGAGGGCGACATGGCTTGTGCTGCCAATGCGGGTGTAAAGGGCGTCCGCTACACGGGCGGCAGCCTGCTGGCGCTGGTACAAAAGCATATCCCATGAAGAAACCCCTTCGGCCAGTAAGCGGCTGAAGGGGTTCTCGCCATAAAATTTTGTTGATTCCGTTAAGACTTTTTCTGTCCGTACAGTTCCGGCCGCCGGTCGTGGTAGACATCGAGGGTCTGGCGGATCTGGGCACGCAGCATGAGGCGGAGGTTGGCCTGCAGGATCTGTTCCTCCTCGCCGGCGCTGGCGAGGATTTCGCCCCAGGGATCGATGACGGCAGAGTTCCCTGCCAGCGGTTGGCCGTTCGGCAGCGTGCCACAGGCGTTGCAGGCCACGACGAAGATCTGATTCTCGATGGCGCGGGCGCGCAGGAGCGTCTGCCAATGGATGAGGCGGCTCGCTGGCCATTCGGCGGGTACGAAGAGCACCTGGATATCCTGCAGCGCGAGATAGCGGGCGGCCTCGGGGAAGCGGATGTCGTAGCAGACGAGCACGCCGCATTTTACGCCGTCCAGCGTGAATGTGATGAATTTTTCTCCTGCGGTGAAATATTTGTCTTCATCGGACAGAGAGAACAGATGCGTTTTGTGGTAGGTCGTGAGTTGCGTGCCGTCGCGGTCAAAGACATAACAGGTGTTGAAGACCTGCTTACCGATGGCGATGGCGACGGTGCCGCCGACGATGTTCACCTGGTGCTCGCGGGCGAGGCGGGCGAGCGCACGGCGCGACTCCATGCCGTCGGGGTCGGCGTAGTCGTGGATGGGCTGCGGGTAGAAGCCAAGCCGCCACATCTCAGGTAGCAGCAGCACGTCGGGACGCGCCTCGCAGGCCTGCGAGGTCAGGCGGTACATCGTGGCCAGGTTGCGTGCGGGCTCGCCCGCCAGCACCGGCATTTGCAGAACGGCAACTTTCATCTTGGCACCTCGTGGAAAGGAGATTCTCATGGAAAAACATAACTATCAGGTCGGCGAAGTCGTGCGGCTGAAGAAGCCGCACCCCTGCGGCAGCCATGACTGGGAAATCCTGCGTACTGGCATGGATTTCCGTCTGAAATGCTGTGGCTGCGGCCATCTTGTGATGTTGCCGCGCCCCAAGTTCGAGAAGATGGTCCGGGCGGTCGTCGCGTCACCCGGGGCCTGAATGTCCTTTTATTATATCATATTGCGGAATCTCCGCCTATGCACCAGCCTGTGAAAGCGTTACAGTTTTTGCGGGCTGGTTGTTCGTTATTCAGTATACATGTAAAGAATCGTCCGTAAAGGGCTGACTCTTTGTTCAAAGCATGTTATTCTACTAAACGTGTTCGTTGTGGGAGGACTTCAAAACAAGGAAACATGTAAACTTGTAAATCTCCCTCCTATGGCGAACTGGTCGTATTCCCGTATTATTTTTAGGAGGAGTTCCTATATGAAGAAGTCTCTAGTATCCGCCCTGACAACCGCGCTGGTTGTGGGTGCAGCCAGCACGACGTTCGCGGCAGCGAACCCGTTTTCCGATGTACCGTCCGGCCATTGGGCCTATGATGCGGTAGCACAGCTCGCGCAGGATGGTGTCATTGACGGCTATGGCGATAACACGTTCCAGGGCGATAAAAATATCACGCGCTATGAGATGGCACAGATGGTCGCCAAGGCCATGGCCAAGAGCAACACGAGCAAGGTGAGCGGAGCCGACCAGGCGCTTGTGGAGAAGCTGAAGGCCGAGTTCTCCGATGAACTGAACAATCTCGGCGTGCGTGTGGCAAACCTCGAGAAAAATGCCGACAAGGTAAAAATGACGGGTCAGATGCGTTATGATTATTGGTCGAACCGTTATGAGAATCGCGCCAATGACACGAAATTCAATCACGTGCTCTACCGTCTGTACCCCACGGCTGAAATCAATGACCATTGGAAAGTGATGGCTCGTTTGCAAGGCGTATGGGATCCAAAAGCTGATACGACTACAAATATGAAGCTCAGCTATACCTACGCTGAGGCACAATACCCCGGCTTCCGTGGTGACTTTGGTAAAATGCCGTTATACTCCGAGAGCGATGAAGGTCTGATCATGGATGGTCAGTTCTCTGGTACGCAACTTTTCTTCGGCAACAAACTGAAGGCAGTTGTCAGTGCTGGTCGTCAGGACATGACGGCTGATGGTTATGAGGTTACGTGTGGCAGCGATGCTGATCGGGGTAATGCTGGCGACGCTAAAGCTGCACTCGGTCGGAACGACGTAGCTGATTATGCTTCCTTGCAGCTCATGGATTCTTTCGGTAAGCTGAATGCGGGCGTTGCGTATCATTATTTCAAGAGTGCTGATTTTGCGTACTTCAGAGGTTATGATAAAAAACATAAGGAAGATAAGGCTGGCATTTGGACACTCGGCGGTCGCTATGCGTTTGACAAGAACACGTCCCTCGCGGGCTATTACGGCGAGAACTCGAAGGCTGATGCCTACGAGAAAACTGGTAGCGTGGAGCTCGATTATAAGGGGGCTTCTGCTGCTAATGCTGGTTCTTGGGGCGCTTTCGTGGCTTATCGGCACCTCGGCTCCAATGCCTCCTTCTCTCCAACGTACGATGATATGTGGGAGGATATGAAGGGCTATTCCTTCGGCGGTTCTTACGCTCCGATGAAGAATGTCACCGCGTATGCTTCCTATACGGTGGGCAAGAGCCTGTTGACGGACAAGGACGAGAACATCCTGTTCGGCCGCCTGAAGTTTGTTTGGTAATTCTACGCAGACTAAAAGTTCATCATGTTTTGCACAGGCTGTACCTTTTGGGGTGCGGCCTTTTTTCTTTCTATCTATTAATAGAAACTTTCTTTTTATTGATTTACTTTCATTGGTTGCTGTTCTTTGAATGCTTCATGTATACCTAACGGAAAGGGGAATTTTCTCTTGAAATCGTTCAACAAAAATGATATGATAGCACTAATCATTTGGCCATGAGCTGGAGACTGAGGAAACATGGAAACTCGTGTACATACAGTATGGCCGGTGAGAGTGTATAGTTTCTTTCTATGGTTGAAGGAGGAGTTTCTTTATGAAAAAGACTCTCGTATCTGCTCTGACGGCTGCGCTGGTTGTGGGCGCTGCCAGCACGACGTTTGCTGCGGCAAACCCGTTCTCCGATGTACCGGCTGGCCATTGGGCTTATGATGCGGTAGCACAGCTCGCTCAGGATGGCGTCATCGAGGGCTATGGCGACAATACGTTCCAGGGCGACAAGAACATCACGCGCTATGAGATGGCGCAGATGGTCGCGAAGGCTATGGCCAAGGCAAATACGGGCTCTGTGAGCAGTGCAGACAAGGCTATGGTAGATAAGCTGGCGGCTGAGTTCTCCGACGAGCTGAACAACCTCGGTGTCCGCGTGGCAAACCTCGAGAAAAACGCTGACAAGGTAAAGTGGAACGGCGAGATGCGTAACCTGGCCTACAGCGACCGCGAGGAAGGCCAGCATATGTCGAATAGCTACAAGACGCGCTTCCGCCTGCTCCCGACGGCTGAGGTCAACAACAATTGGAACGTCAAGGCTAAACTGGATGCGGATATCCATCCCAACAACGATGATACGGCTGAGGCAAAACTGAAAGAGGTCTATGCTGTTGGTTCCTATCCGAACTATACGCTGAAGGCTGGCAAGATGCCGTATTTCTCCGATGCGGATGAAGGCCTGATCCTCGATGCGGATTTCTCCGGTGCGCAGGTCACGTTTGGCAAGCAGGTTACGGCAACGGTCTCCGGCGGCCGCTTCAACCTGAGCCAGGCGATGGGTGGCTGGAGCAAGAGCGAGGCTGCTGACGCCGCTTCGCTCGATCTCGGCGCAGGGGTCGGTAAGCTGCATCTCGGTGCTGGCTACTATTACTTCAAGGCGGATACGTTCAAGACCGCTGAAGGTTATGACAAGGCCAAGAAAGAGGACAAAGCATCCATTCTGACGGGCGGTGCTCACTATACGTTCGACAAGAACGTTGCTCTCCTTGGTTCTTATGCAGAGAACTCGAAAGCAGATGCCTATAACAAGTCCGGCAGCGTAGAACTGGACTATAAAGGCGCAGACAAGGCTAATGCCGGCAGCTGGGGCGCTTATGTAGCCTACCGTCATCTCGGTGAGAATGCTTCGGTAGCACCGACGTTTGATCCGATCCGTGACAAAAGCAACGTCAAAGGCTGGGAAGTCGGCGGTACTTATGCACCGTTCAAAAACGTCAAGGCTTGGGCTTCCTACTTTGGCGGCAAGGATTTGAAGACGGATAAAGATGCGAACATGCTGTTCGGCCGTCTGAGCTTCTACTTCTGATCGATGGTTCCCAGGCTGTTTTAGCCAGATCAGGGTCCCGCGTAAGCGGGGCTCTTTTTTTGTTCGGATGTATATCAATACGCATATTTCTTCCTATTATATAGAAGGAAATGAATAAATTGTTCTTTTGTTTTTACGAAAAATCGTTGAGTCGGTCATTAAATTTTGGATTTTAGCTGAAATTAACCGTTATCGCAGTTGAATTTTGAAGAAATAGATGCTATGATTGACTCAATCAAAAGGTTGAGCGTTGAGACTGAGGAAACATGGACACTCATGAGGATATGCTCCGTACCTTTTGAGAATACAATATTATTTGTATCTATATAAAGGAGGAGTTTCTTTATGAAAAAGACTCTCGTATCCGCTCTGACGGCCGCTTTGGTCGTGGGCGCAGCCAGCACGACGTTCGCTGCTGCTAATCCGTTCTCCGATGTACCGGCTGGCCATTGGGCTTATGATGCTGTTGCACAGCTCGCACAGGATGGCGTTGTCGAGGGCTATGGCGACACGACGTTCCAGGGCGACAAGAACATCACGCGTTATGAGATGGCGCAGATGGTCGCGAAGGCTATGGCCAAGACGAACAATGGCAACGTCAGCGCTGCCGACAAGGCTCTCGTTGCCAAGCTGCAGGCTGAGTTCTCCGATGAGCTGAACAACCTCGGCGTCCGCGTTGCCAACCTCGAGCGCAATGCTGACCAGGTGAAATGGAACGGCGAGATGCGTATGCAGGCCAACAGCGTTCGTGAAGAAGGCAAGCATATGACGAACAGCTATCCGGTGAAATTCCGTCTGGATCCGTCCGCTGAAATCAACAGCAACTGGCATGTAAAGGCTCGTATCGATGCCGATACGAATCTGAACACGGATGCTGGTGAGAAAGATAAGGATAAAGCTACGCTGAAGCGTGTCTATGCTGAAGGCGTTTATGGCAAGACGAAGATCGATGCTGGTAAGATTCCGACGGTCTTCAACACGAACATGCTGTTCGATGGTGAGTTCTCTGGTGCCAGCGTGACGACGGGCAACAAGCTGAAGGTTACGGCTCTTGGCGGTCGTTGGAGCAAGGTCAAAGATAGCACCGATGCAGCGGCTGATGTCTACGGTCTCGGCGCACAGCTGGCAGTAGGCAAGCTCTCTATCGGCGGTGCCTTCAATGGCCTGAACAGCGATTCCTTCAAGACGCGTTCTTATAGTGATGATGCGTCCACGGATAAGGCACAGGTTTGGTCTGGCAATGCGTACTATCGTTTTGATGCCAACACGGCTCTCGGCGGCGAGTATGCGCAGAACACGAAGGCAGACTCCTATGACAAGTCCGGCACGGTTGAGTTCGACTACAAGGGTGCCAAGAAAGCCAATGTTGGTACGTGGGGCGCTTATGTTGCCTATCGTCACCTCGGTGAGAATGTCTCCTTCAACCCGAACACGCTGAACTATGCAGCGATGAAGGGCACGAAGGGCTGGGAGATCGGCGCTGACTACGCTCTCTTCAAGAACACGGTTGCCTATGTGAAGTACTTCGATGGCGAGAAGCTGAACGGCGGCAAAGACGCATCCAAGCTCATGGGCCGTCTGTCCTTCTTCTTCTAAGACCTCCTTTCCCCTCTACGAGATTAACGGGAGCCACCGCATTTGCGGTGGCTCCCGTTGTCTATGCAGAGGGGTTTTTTACTTTAATTTTTAGTCCTATATCTCTGCCGCTACCCTGAAAAGCAGCTGGCAGCCATCGCGCCTCACCCTTGTTTTCCACCTTCCTTTCAGTGAAATACGGCCTTTTCCAGGGCTTTTTCCACTTCTTTAGCCATCGCTGATAACTCCTTTAAGATGCAATTAGTTGAGTTGGTCATCTATTTAAGATAACCGCAAGTGAAAGGTAATGGCGGCGTAATTGTAATTGACTAAGTCAAGTAATATAATGAAGATGTTCCAAGGGAAGGGGCACAAAAGAAAGCACCTGAGGAAACAAGGCCACTCAGGCCAGCAGCTGAATCAGCCTCCTCCCGCAGGAACATGAAGATCAACCATTAAGGACAGCCGCTTGGCCCCCTCCTTGAGGGGGCTGGCACACGAAGCGTGACTGAGGGTGTCCAGTTGCGAAGGCACTCATCCGAGTGCAAGGAGGAGATTATCATGAAAAAGACTGTTATTTCTGCACTGACCGCTGCTCTGGTTGTTGGCGCTGCCAGCACGACGTTCGCCGCCACGAATCCGTTCACGGATGTGCCGCAGGGACACTGGGCATACGATGCCGTCGCCCAGCTGGCGCAGGATGGCGTGATCGATGGCTACGGCGACAGCACGTTCCAGGGTGACAAGAACATTACGCGCTATGAGATGGCTCAGATGGTCGCCAAGGCGATGGCCAAGGCGAACACGGGCAATGTGAGTGCGGCAGACAAGGCTGCGATCGACAAGCTCGCTGCAGAGTTCCACGATGAGCTCGACAGCCTCGGTGTCCGCGTCTCGAACCTCGAGCGCAATGCGGACAAGGTAAAATGGAACGGTGAGGCCCGCTATACCTACACGAGCCAGCGTGACAAGAGCGCGGCGAAGGATAAAGTCAACGACGACGAGCTGCTGCTGCGTCTCGAGCCGAGCGCGGAGATCAACGATCACTGGCATGTGAATGCCCGCCTCGATGCCTCCACGGATATGTCGAAGGACAGCGGCGACAGCCAGCAGGATACGGATGTATCACTGAAACGCGTCTATGCGGACGGCCAGTATGGCCTGACGAACGTCAAACTCGGCAAATTGCCGATGCAGATCGACAACGACCTGCTCTTCGATGATGAGATCTCCGGTGCGAGCGTCACGACGGGCAAGGATCTCAAAGTCACGCTGCAGGGCGGCCGCTATGACCTGCAGGATGATACGAACAATGCGCAGGTAACGAACACCTATGCACCAGACGGCAGCAACGATACGGCGGATATGGCGAGCATCGGCCTGCAGTATGGCCTCGGCAAGCTGAGCGCTGGCGCAAGCTACCATCACCTTACGAGCGATAACTTCAAGAACTATGCAGGCTATAAGGATAGCGGCACGTCTGATGAGGCCAATATCTGGGCGGTCAACGGCAAGTATACCTTTGACAAGAACGTCGCCCTCGGCGGCACCTATGCCGAGAACACGGAGGCAGACAGCTTCGAGAAGGCCGGCAGCGTAGAGCTCGCCTACAAGGGCGCGCAGCCTGCGAACAAGGGCACCTGGGGTGTCTACACGGCCTATCGTCATCTCGGCCAGAACGTAGCCCTCGATCCGTCCTACGACGGCGCCTGGGCCGGTACGAAAGGCTGGGAGGTCGGCACGAACTATACGCTCGCCAAGAACACGGTAGCCAGTGTGAAGTATTTCAACGGTGAGAAGCTCGGCAATGGCAAAGATGCGGAGAAACTCTTCGGCCGTGTAGAGTTCAAATTCTGAGGATTTTAGACCCTTATTGAAAACTTTTTTCAATAAAATTTTTCTTAGTTCCCGCTGAGAAACGGGAAGAGGCAAAAGTCAGGTATGACGGTACTGGAAACAGTCCCATACCTGACTTTTTGTATACAATTCTTAGAAAATTACATGGTTGACACGGTAAAGAATAATTTTTGAATGCTTGCTATTTTGGAAAACTGGTGCTACCATAAGCGTGGTCAAAGGAAGTGCTTCCGCCGTGGACAGGAAACATGGACACTAGCCAGCAGACGGATGCGCATTCCCCGACCAGAGAAAATTTTGATTGTGGGGAGCAGAGCCGGAGGGCACAGGGGGTGCCTGGGTTGGCTTTGCTTCCGGAAGATTGGGAGGAATTGTTCTATGAAAAAGACAATCGTATCCGCTCTGACGGCTGCACTCGTTGTCGGTGCTGCCAGCACGACGTTCGCTGCGTCGAACCCGTTCTCCGATGTACCGGCAGGCCACTGGGCATATGATGCTGTGGCTCAGCTGGCACAGGATGGTGTCATCGATGGTTATGGCGACAACACGTTCCAGGGTGACAAGAACATCACGCGTTACGAGATGGCTCAGATGGTCGCCAAGGCAATGGCCAAGACGAACAATGGTGCCAATGCCAACGCGGCTGACAAGGCAGCCCTCGACAAGCTGGCTGCTGAGTTCCACGATGAGCTGAACAACCTCGGCGTCCGCGTTGCCAACCTCGAGAAGAACGCTGACCAGGTAAAATGGAACGGCACGGCTGAGTACACGGTTGCCCGTCCGCATCAGGATCATCAGTCCGGCGCTGCGGATAAGGCTGGCAACGTGAACAACGTCCTGTTCCGCCTCGAGCCGAGCGCTGAGATCAACAACAATTGGCATGTGAACGCACGTCTCGATGCGAACTCCAACCTCGCTACGGATACGGGCGCTGACGGCAAGGTTGACCTGAAGCGTGTTTGGGCACAGGGTAACTACGGTGCTTTCACGGGTAAGTTCGGTAAATTCGCTCCGATCGACGATGACAGCATCTTCGATACGCAGTTCTCCGGTGCAGAACTGTCCTACAACAAGGGCGCTTGGAACGTTGTCGCAGCAGCTGGCCGCAACAACAACAGCGAGGATAATGCCACGGATGTAGCTGACTATCAGTACTATGGCGTTGGCTATACGATGGGCAAACTGACGGCCGGTGCAGACTTCCATGAGCTGCAGTCCAAGTCCCTGAGCGATTACTTCGATGGCTGGAGTGCCTACAAGAAGAGCGGCACGACGGATCAGGCGGATATCTGGCTGCTGAAGGGCTCCTACACGTTTGACCAGAACAACGCTCTGCAGGGCTTCTATGCAGAGAACCACGATGCGGATGCCTATGAGAAGGCTGCCAGCGTCGAGTATGATTACAAAGGCGCAGATCGCAAGAACGCCGGTACGTGGGGCGCTTGGCTCGCTTACCGTCATCTCGGCGAGAACGCAGCTGCTTTCAGCACGTTCGATGCTGTGGATGCAGGCTGGAAGGCCTGGGAGATCGGTGCCAACTATGCGCCGTTCAAGAACGTGGTCGCACAGGCTCGCTATGCCAAGGGCAAGACGCTCGCTGGCGATACCGATGTCGACAAGATCTGGGGCCGCGTGAACTTCTTCTTCTGATAAGCAGAGAGCCGCTTTTTAAGCAGAGAGCCACTTTTTAAGGAGCGCAGCGACGCGCAAAAGTGTGCGGGTCGCTTAGTCAAGTCGCCGCAGGCGAGCTTGACTTCCATATTCCTGCTTACGCGCAAAAGCGTGCGAATCGCTTAGTCAAGTCGCCGCCAGGCGAGCTTGACTTCCTTAAAGCAGCAGAAAGTTTTATCACAGTCTTTACGGGGAGCTTCCGCTTATGCGGAGGCTCCCTTTTGTTATAAAAAAACCACCTGCTGCAGCAGGTGGTACCGCTCCGAGGTAGTGAGTCTCTCGCGGTTTTGGGCTAGTTACGGAATGTGTATCTGTCTAGCCACTTGCAGACGAGGTGACAGGTCACGCCTGCCGCAACAGACACAAGATATAAGATAAGTAGGTTTTTCATGCTAAACACCTCCTTTCGGCGGTGTACCGCAACGTGTCTAGTATAGCAGAAAGCTTGACTACCTTGCAAGAATTGTTGTATAATATTGGTGACAAAAGATAAGTAGGTTGTCATGCAAACCGCGGAGTAGTGACCCGCGGTTTTTGTGTTATCAGGAGTTGCCCAATGATACTCTTTCCTTTTTATCTTGAATCCCTGTTGATAGCGTAGTAGAATATCTGAAGTAACGTTGATTTTACGAAAAGGGGCGGTTGTATGCCGAATCGGGCGGCCTGGGCGGAAGTTGACCTTGGGGCGATAAGAGCGAATTATGAGGCGATCAAGCGGAATATCCGCGGCGGGGCGAAGCTCTGCGCGGTGGTGAAGGCGGATGCCTATGGGCATGGCGCGATCCCCGTGGCGCGCGTGGCTGTCGAGTGCGGTGCGGCGTATCTCGCGGTGGCGACGGTCTCCGAGGCCATTGAGTTGCGGCAGGCTGGTTTTACGACGCCGATCCTGCTTCTGGGCGTTGTGCGCCCGGAGGATGCCGGGGCGGTCGTCGATTACGATGTGACGCAGGTCGTGTGTCAGCTCGAACTCGCGCAGGCTCTGTCTGAGGAGGCCGTGCGCCGGCATAAGGTTTGCAAGGTGCACCTCAAGGTCGAGACGGGCATGGGCCGCATCGGCGTGCGCCCCGAGGAGATCGGTGTGCTCGCGGCGGCGGTGAAGCAGCTGCCGGGTATCGAGATCGAGGGCATGTTCTCGCATTTCGCGATGGCGGATAGAAGGGATAAAGCCTATACGAAGATGCAGCTTGCGAAATTCGAGCAGGCCATCAAGGCCGTGGAGGCGGCTGGCGTCACGCTGAAGATTCGCCATATCGCGGAGTCGGCGGCTATTCTCGAGATCCCTGAGGCGCATTACGATATGGTGCGCGCGGGTATCATCCAGTACGGCCTGTGGCCGTCGGACGAGGTCACACAACCCATCGATCTGCGTCCTGCGATGAAGCTCCAGGCACAGGTCGTGTTTCTGAAGACGGTGCATCCGGGCGAGAGCATCGGCTATGGTCGTACGTTCGTAGCTGAGCGCGAGAGCCGTATCGCGACGCTCCCCATCGGCTATGCGGACGGCTATATCCGCGCCTACGGTGCCAAAGGCTGTGTCGAAATCCGCGGCCAGCGCGCGCCGATTGCGGGGCGCGTCTGCATGGATCAGGTGATGGTCGATGTGACGGACATCCCGGATGTTGCTGTCGGCGACGTCGCGACGCTCTGGGGCTCGCCGACGCTCACCGTCGACGAGGCAGCCGGCTGGCTTGACACGATCAACTACGAGCTCCCCTGCCTCATCTCCCCGCGTGTGCCGCGCGTGTATGTGGAGAAATAACATCAATCTGAAAATAACGGAAAAAGGCCGTTGCATACGTGAGGTATCGCTTATGCAACGGCCTTTCTTTGTGCCTATGGGTACGTTTTTTCATTTTTGAACGGAAAGTACATGCGTTCTGTGCATAGATCACATGTACTTTTTGTTTGGCTTAACATAGAACCATGCTGAGAACACCTTATTTTGGGGCGTTATTCCCCGCATGCATCATGATGCCCTATGCAGGATATGCATAGATTTTATCCAATAGAACAATTCGACAAAGTAACAGGCTGGCCTTAGAATAAAGGCACAGTTCAGGGAAGAACTGAGATCATCCGGTTACGATATGGGTAGGGAGGTAGAATGATGATGCAAATCAAAACTATGGATCATGCCGATTTGCGCGAGCTTTGTCTCCTGGGCGGCATTCATCCAGAGGATGCGCAGGCGTTGGAACGTGAGCTCAATCCTGCCGCCTACTGTCAGCAGGCGGCAGAGGAGCCTGCTGTGTTGTCCATCCATACGGCTTCAGGAAAGGGGGCGCTTTGCCATGACTAATGCGAAGGCTGTGCCTGTGTCACAGGATAAGCGCCCCTTGTGGTCGCGGGACTATATTTTTGATATTGGTGTGAATTTCCTCGTCTATAGTGTGCACTTCCTGCTGATGCTTTGGTCTACGGCCTATGCGATCAAAATGTGGCAGACCTCCATCAGTATGGCAGGGCTGGCGTCGGGTATCTTTATCGTCGGTGCCTTGATCGCCCGTATCCCGGCGGGGCGTTTTATCGATTTCGTCGGCCGCAGGCGGATGTTCCTCATCGGTACCGCGCTTTTTTTCCTCTTGATTGCCGGCTATAAGCTGGCCCCCAGTCTGGGCGTGTTCCTGCTGGTGCGTCTCGTTCATGGCATGTCGTTCGGCATGACGTCCACGGCGGCCAGCACGGTGGTGGCTGCGCTCATACCGCTCCAGCGTATGGGTACGGGCATCGGCTATTTCACGTTGGGCGTGACGGTGGCTTCGGCTGTGGGCCCGTTTCTCGCGATGACCCTGACGGCCAGCGACAGTTTTGATACGGCGCTCGTCATCTGTGGCGCTGCTGCTTTGGCGATTTTCCTGCTGAGTATGTTCATCCGTACGCCGGAGCGCACGATTTTGCCGCAGGAGCGTGCCGACCTGAAAAAAATCTCGTTCGATCGGTTCTTCAGCTGGAAAGCGATGGGCATTTCGACGATTGCACTCATGGGCGGCGTTTGCTACTCCACCGTGCTCAGCTTCCTCGGTGCGTATACGCATGCGATCGGGATCACGGGTCTCGGCGCTACGGGTTTCTTCCTGTTCTTCGCGGCCACTTCGGTCATCAGCCGTCCGTTTACGGGCTATCTGCTCGATAACTATGGCGGCAACGTGGCGGTCTATCCGGCTCTGCTTTGCATGGCCGTTGCGATGGGCTTTATCGCCACGGCTACGGGCGATGCCGGCATGATCATCGGCGCCTTGTTCCTGGGCTATGGATACGGTACGATCACGGCATCCTGCCATGCGCTCGCCGTGCACTGCGCGCCACTTCATCAGGTGGGTATTGCTACGAGCACGTATTTCTTCTTCCTCGATTTCGGCATTGGCGTTGGCCCTTATACGCTGGGCAGTTTCGTCCCGAGTATGGGCTTTGAATTCGTCTACATCGCTGCGGGCGTCATCTCCCTGCTGGGCATTGCCCTCTATTTCATCCTGATCGGACGATATGGACGCTTCACGCGCCATCAGATGGATCGTACGGCGCAGGCCAAGCTCATCGTAGAAGAACGTCGCCAGCAATTTTTTCAAAAGGCGCTGGCACATGTTGAAGTGAATAGCTAAAGCTCTGATTACCGGTTGCTCATGACGCGCTGGTAATAACGAGATAGGAAAAGAGAGCCTGCTGCATAAGGAATGGTGAACTTATGCAGCAGGCTCTCTTTGGTGTGGGATAAATGACATGTTATTGCAGCTGGTCTTTCCAATATTGCAGATCTGGCGCATTGAGCGGCAGGTCGATGGTCTGGCCGTTGTCGTAGTAGAAGCGGAAGCGGACTTCGTCCGCTTTGGTGATGGCGGGCAGGCTCGCGCGGGGGAGCTCGACGAAGAGCTTATTTTCGTTCTTCAGGCCGGGATTGCCCGGCTCGCCCGCGGGGGTCTGTTTGACGGCCGCCTTCATTTCCCAGGCACTGCCGTCGGTGTAGAGGATGGCCTCGGGGCGCAGCTTGCTGCCGTCGTAGCGGTAGTCCCAGATGGTGAGGGTGGCACCTTCGAGATTGCCTTCCTCTGTATGGGAGCTTTGGAAGTCGATGCGGCAGTAGGAGGAGAGGCTGTCCGCCGTGCGATGGTCGATCTGCCAGGTATACGATAGCCCGAATACGCCGACCAGCATGCAGAGCAGGCCGAACAGCAGCAAGGCTTTTTTCAGCGTAATATGTTTTAATTTCAGCATATGATCTTTCCTTACGTGAGCATGATAATTTTATCCTGTACCATTATAGCATCACGTGTGCTAAAATGTATAGGAGTATGAAAAGCAAAGGAGAGCAGTATGGCGATTAAACTTTTCGTGACGGATCTAGATGGCACGCTGCTGCGCAGCGGCTCGCCGGTA
The DNA here is from genome assembly GCA_002350105.1 of Selenomonadaceae bacterium UBA2897. Classification (GTDB taxonomy): domain Bacteria; phylum Bacillota; class Negativicutes; order Selenomonadales; family Selenomonadaceae; genus UBA2897. The sequence goes on from DEDT01000059.1 coordinate 103,232, forward strand.
TCCCACGGCAACGTGGCGGCGGTGCAGCGGGCGGTGCGTGCAGGTGTGACGGTGACGATTGCGACGGGGCGTATGTTCCGCGCGGCGATGCCGGTCGCGCAGCAGCTGGGCGTCGATGTGCCCATCATCACCTACAATGGCGCGCTGATCAAGCGCGTTTCGGGTGAGGTGCTGTACCAGAGCTGCCTGCCACAGGAAACGGTGCGAGAGGTCGCCCGGTTCTGCCGCGCGCAGGGCTGGTATGTGCAGCTCTACAGCAACGACGAACTCTACTACGTGGAGGAGTGCCCACAGTCGCGCGGCTACGAGGCTGAGCAGCAGATCAAGGGGCATGCCGTGGGCTGGGATGGCCTGCTCGCCCATACGGAGGGCGTTTGCAAGATGCTATCCATCACCTCGGGCAGTGAGGAGACGGATGCGCGCACGGCCATCCTGCGCGAGCATTTCGGTGGCACGCTGAATGCCGTGCGCTCGAATGCCTGTTACGCGGAGCTCCTGATGCCGGGCGTGACTAAGGCCACGGCCCTCGTGAAGCTCGCGGAGGTACTCGGCGTAGATATCAGCGAGGTCATGGCTATCGGTGATGCGGAGAACGACCTGCCGATGCTGCAGGCTGCTGGACACGCGGTTGCGATGGGCAATGCCGTGCCCGCCGTCAAGGCCGCATGTGAGTACGAGACCAGTATGTGCGAGGCGGATGGCGTCGCGCAGGCAATCGATAAATGGGTGATCGGGAATGGCGATTAAACTTATTGCGCTGGATTTAGATGGTACGCTGCTGAACTCCGACAAGGTTGTCACGCCGCGCACGCTGGCGGCCCTCAAGGCTGCGCAGGCGAAAGGCGTGGGCGTGACGATTGCGACGGGGCGCATGTTCAAGGGAGCAGAGATCTTCGGTCGGCAGATCGGGGCCAATGCGCCACTCATCTGCTGCAACGGCGGTGTCGTGGAGGAAGTCGGTGCCAGTGAGCCGCTCTTTGCGCGCCATTTGCCACCGGCGGTGGTGCGGCGGCTGCTGCAGTACTGCCAGCGCCAGGGCTGGTATGTGAACTGGTACATCGGCAACGATATCTTCGTGGACCATTACGATGAAGATTATTTCTACGCCTACCGCACGGTCAAGGATCTGCCCGTCGTCGCCGTGGGGGAACATTACCCCGACTATACCTGCGATGTGCTGCAGTGCGTGCTGCGTGACCTCACGGGCCGCGTGGGCGAGAAGACGCAGGTCATCGAGCAGATGTTCCCTCAGCATATCGTCGCCCAGCAGAATACGGGCAACAGCGCCGACCTCACGGCGCCCGATGTGGACAAGGCTCTCGGACTCAGCTGGCTGGCGCAGCGCATGGGGCTCCAGCCGGAGGAGGTCATGGCCTGCGGCGACGGCGACAACGACCTCGCGATGCTGCGCTACGCCGGTACGGCGGTCGTGCCCGCCAATGGCCTCGATGCGGCCAGGGCACTCGCGACATATCATGCGCCGTCAAACGATGAGGACGGCATCGCCGTCGCCATCGAAGACTTGGTATTGCAATAAAAGCTCAGTCGTTTTCGCAGCGGAAGCGGCTTTTAAGGAGGCAGAAGCTATGCAGGAGAATGCAAAAGACCCCGTGATTGCCGAGGAAAAAGAGAAGGATTTCCGTCTGGTCATCGTAACGGGCATGTCGGGAGGGGGCAAGACGCAGGCCTGCCGCTATATGGAGGATCTCGGCTATTTCGTCATCGACAACCTGCCGCCGATCTTTATCCCGAAATTCGTGGAGCTTTGCCGTCATGCGGGCGGTCATGTGGGCAAGGTCGTGCTCGTCGTCGATACACGCAGCCGGGAGTTCTTCGATACGTTCGTGCAGGTGCTCGATGAGATGGATCGCGACGACCTGCCCTATGAGATGCTCTTCATGGACGCCTCGGATCCCGTGATCATCCGTCGCTACAAGGAGACGCGCCGCCGCCATCCCATGGCACCGGCTTCGCGTATTTCCGAGGGCATCGCCAAGGAGCGTGATCTGCTCGCGCCGGTGCGCGCCAAGGCGACCTATATCGTCGATACTTCCGAGCTGCGCAAGGTAGACCTGCGCGATAAGATTCACCGCCTCTTCGGCACGTCCGAAGGTGAGCAGATGAATATTAACGTGCTCTCCTTTGGCTTCAAGTTCGGTATGCCGCTGGATGCGGATCTCGTGCTTGACGTGCGCTTCCTGCCGAATCCCTTCTATATCGAGTCCATGCGCCACAAGTCCGGGACCGTGCCGGAGGTGGCGGAGTACATCGCGAAATGGCCGGTCACGCAGGAATTCCTGAACCGCCTCGATAGCCTCATCGACTTCCTCGTGCCGCAGTACATCAAAGAAGGCAAGAGCCAGCTCGTCATCGCCATCGGCTGCACGGGCGGCATGCACCGCAGCGTCTTTGTCGCAAAGCATGTCTTTGACCTGTTGGTGAACCGCGGCTATCCGACGCAGCTGGAGCACCGCGACCTCATGAAGAACGATGTGCAGGAACATGTCAGGGAGGAGTGCTGAGCCATGCATCTTTTGAAATGGCTCTACCCCGGCATGCGCTTCAAGCGCTGGCTGCTGCTGTTCTCGGCCGGCGTGATGCTGGTGAGCCTGGGCCTCGCGCTCGTATTCAACTACAAGTTTCTCGATGTCATCGAGGAAAATATCTTCCGCATCGTCTACCTGTGGAAAGGCACGTATAACTACACCTTTACCACGCTCGTGGGTATTGCGGTCGTGGCCATCGGCCTCCTCCTCATGCTCGTGGCCATGCGCTTCGTCATCCGCTCGCTGATCACGGTGCTGCTGCCCGATAACTCGGAGCGGCTTGTGGATATTATCTATGAAAAGCGCAAGTTGGGCAAAGGCCCGACGATTGCGGTCATCGGCGGCGGTCACGGTCTCTCTGTGCTGCTGCGTGGCATCAAGGAGGCCACGTCGAACGTCACGGCCGTCGTGACCGTGGCGGACGATGGCGGCTCCTCGGGGCGTCTGCGCCAGGACCTCGGCATCATTCCGCCGGGCGACCTCCGCAATTGCCTCGTGGCCCTCGCCGACACCGAGCCTTTGATGGAAAAGCTGTTCCAGTACCGCTTCAAGGGTGAGAGCGAGCTCGCGGGACACAGCTTCGGCAACCTCTTCATCGCGGCCATGACCGAGGTCACGGGCAACGTGGAGAAAGCGCTCAAGGAGTCGTCCAAGGTTCTCGCGGTCAAGGGCAACGTGCTGCCTGCTTCGGAAGAGCACGTGCGCCTCGATGCGATCATGGAGGACGGCACCATCGTCGAAGGCGAGTCCCACATCCCCGAGGCACATAAATGCATCCATCGCGTGCGCCTCTTCCCCGAGCATGTGCACCCCGTGCAGTCGGCGCTCGATGCGCTCTCGAAGGCGGATGTGATCATCCTCGGCCCGGGCTCGCTCTACACGAGCATCATGCCGAACCTGCTCGTCGATGGCATCGCCGATGTCGTGCGCCGCAGTCATGCGGTGAAGATCTACATCTGCAACGTGATGACGCAGCCGGGCGAGACGGACGGCTATACGGCCTCCATGCACGCGAAAGCCATCATCGACCATGCGGGCAAGGGTGTCATCGATTTCATGCTGGTGAACAGTCACCCCATCTCTGATGAAATGTGCACGGCTTATGCCGCGAAAGGGGCATACCCCGTGATTGTTGATGAGGATGAAATCAATGCGTTGGGCATCGGCTTCGTCAAGGCGGATATCATCAACGAGGAAGACGTGATTCGCCACGATCCGGATAAGCTCTGCAACGCAGTCATGCAGCTCGTATTGCAGGTGCAGAGCCAGCTGGGCTAAGGGAGAAGAAACTATGCCATCGTTTGCCTCGGAGGTCAAGAATGAACTCGCCCATCTCACCTATGAGCAGCCATGCGACCGCCGCGCAGAGCTGGCGGCGCTCCTGCGCATGGGCGCGACGGTGAGCTTCGGGCGGCAGCATACGTTTGGCCTGACCTTTATTTCGAAGAATGCGGCAGTGGCGCGCAAGACGCTGCAGCTGCTAAAGAGCCAGCACGCCGGCCTGCATACGGAGATCACCGTGAGCCGCTCGCGCCAGCTGAACAAGCTCAGCAGCTACCAGCTGCGCGTGGCACCTTCGCCCATGGGCACGGAGCTTTTGACACAGCTTGGCTTTCTGCATGAGGGCAGCCTCAATGTGGAGAGCGACTGGCCCATCCTGCGCAAGAGCTGCTGCCAGGCTGCTTACCTGCGCGGGGCCTTTCTCGGCGGTGGCAGTGTGAACCGGCCGGAGGCCAGCTATCATCTGGAGATGGTGACGGGCAACTATGCCTTCAGCCAGCTTCTCTACCAGCTGCTGCATCGCATGCAGTTCCCCGTGGGCGTGACGGAGCGCAAGGACGGTTATGTCGTCTACCTCAAGGAGGGCGATGCCATCGTGGATTTCCTCGGCATGCTGGAGGCGGACAAGGCCGTGGAGGCATTCGAAGTGGCGCGCAACGTCAAGGAAGTGCGCGCGCAGGTCAACCGTATTGTGAACTGCGAGACGGCGAACCTGCAGAAAGCCGTGGATGCGGCGGGCCGCCAGCTGGCTGATATCCGCCTGCTGCAGGCGGCGGGACGTTATGCGGGGCTGCCGGAGCTCCTGCACGAGACGGCGGCGGGCAGGCTCGAACACCCGGAGGCCAGCCTCAGCGAGCTCGCGGCCACGTTGCATCTCAGCAAGCCGGGACTCAACCATCGCTTCCGCAAGCTGCATGCGCTGGCGGAGGAACTGCGGCAGGAAAGGACACAGGAATGAGGGGAGACCGTATTTGATGCGAAAAAAAACAGGTCGTATTCTGGCAGCGTGCCTGGGCGCGCTGCTGCTTTTTGTGTGCTGGCTCATCTGGTCGCCGGTGCGGGGCGTGCCCGTGTTGGAGTACCATATGACCGGTGACGACGCATTGCCGGACGAACTGCCCTACATCGTGCCGCAGGCCGATTTGGCGGCGCAGCTTGATTATCTGCAGGCAGCAGGGTATACTACTATCACGATGCGCGACTATCTGGCGGCGCGGCAAGGGGAATATACCCTGCCCGCGAAGCCCGTCATCCTGACCTTTGACGATGGCTATGAGGACAACTACACGGTACTGCTGCCAGAACTGGAGCAACGCGGCATGTGCGCGACGGTCTATGTGGTCACGAACGACGTGGGACTCGACCGCTACCTGACCTGGGCGCAGCTGCAGGATATGCAGCGCCGCGGCATCGAGATTGGCGGTCATACGGCAGATCACCTGCCGCTGACGACACTGGCACCGGAGGAGCAGGAAAGGCAGTTGCGCCTTTCCAGACAGCTCATGGAGATGTACGGCCTGCAGGCCGTCGTGTCCTTTTCCTATCCGAATGGCGCTTACGATGAGGCTATCGCCCAGCGCGTCCGGGAGGCGGGCTATCAGACAGCCGTGACGGGGGATGCGGGGCTGAACCAACCGGACACGAATCCCTACGAACTGCAGCGCATCAATGTCGCTCACCCGCGCTTCGGCCTGACGGAGTTCCGCCTGCGCCTGCTGAAGGGTGAAATCATGACGAAATTACATTGGCATCAGCATAAGATATAAGGAGTAATCCAGGCAAATGACAATTAAAGGCAAGCTTCTTGCGCTCGCGTTGACGGGCTTTACCCTGCTCGCTACGGGTGTGGTATCGGCACAACGTCACCATACGGACACGAATTCGCATACGACGGTCAAAACACAGGAAGAAACGCCCAGGGAAAATACGAAGGTTCTCACGGAACAGCAGAATACAGAAGGGCAGGATACGGCACGGTCCGCACAGCCTGTTGCCGGGCCGGCAGCGCAGTCGGAACCAGCAGAGTCGCCGCGCAAGCGCTTCCCCTCACGTATGATGCATCTTTGGCCCACCGTAGCCAGGGATGAAGGCGGCACGCTGCTCTTTTCCGACAGCCCGGAGTATGTGACAGAGGATGGCATCCTCTATCAGGATGTCGTGCAGGGCGATGCCCGGGTGCTTTATTATCATCTGAATCAACAGGATACGGATAAAAAAGTTGCCGTGGTGCTGGAGAGTATCGCCGATGGATTCACGGCCGTGCGGGTCACGCGCGGCGGCTACGGCCTGCCGAATGATGACTACCTCGCCGTGGGCAAGGCCTCGCAGATCATGTACTACGGCCAGCCGGCGACGGGCCACCTCTATATGGCTAAAAACAGCAAGCGTCTGCTCGATAATACGATGAACGAGATGGTACTGACGCCGGGCCAGCTTATCGCGGGTGTCTACGATTTCTACACGGACAAGCCTCTGCGTGTCTCGGTCATCATGTATCCGGCCGATGAGGATCCGTTCCTCTTTATGCAGCATGCCGGGGTTCAGCCTAAGGATGAAATGCGCCTGCGCGGCACCTTTACGCAGATGGATCGCGTGCTGACGAGCGAAAAAGCTTATGATCCGCGCACGGACGGCATTGTCTACTTCCCGCTGGCTGACAATATCTACGACAAATACCGCACGGGCAAGGACAGTACGGATGGCAGCCAGACCACGAACTTCGGCAATTACGGTATCAATTACCGCATCAGGATTCCTGTGGCTCCGGGCAGTGGCAAGGTGCATTACTATCTCTGTCCCCTGGGTGGTGTCTACGCCGGTGCGGTGACGGTCTCGCTGCACGGCGGGCGGCGTGATATGTTGCAGACACCGTTCGGCAGGACTTTTTTTGGCGACCAGACGCCCCCTGAGCCGGACAACGTGCAGAAGGCACGCGAGGCTGGCGTATGCATCCTGACCAAGACCGCCGAGCTCGCTGATCTCGGCACCTATGACGCCGATGATGATGTAGAGTTTGAATTCTCGCCCCCAGGAGCTTCGAATCTGCCCGTGAATATTATCATGATGCCGGAGTAAGAAAAGGATATGAGTGCAGCTGTCTCTGCGGGGCGGCTGCACTCTTTTAGGTTGGTACTTGAAAGAGGAAGACGTAGTTTCTGCCGAAGCATAGCTAGCGTAAGCGTGCCTCTCCCCTTGGGAGAGGTGGCCCAAAGGGCCGGAGAGGGTCATGATGATTTTTCGATTTTTTTTTCATTTCCTCTGTTGACAAATAGGGCAAAGGCGTGTATCATAATACAAGTCGC
>DEDT01000001.1:0-59678 GCA_002350105.1 Selenomonadaceae bacterium UBA2897
ATGACGACGCGGCTGACCTGTCCTTCATCCACCTGCTGCAGGAAGTTCGAATACTCGATTTCATTCTTCGTGGTGTTCTTCGTGGAGAAATAATCGATTAAAGAAATCGCCACGAGAATGATCAGCAGGTAAAAACCTACATTACGCAGAAACTTGTTCAATCCTTAAACCTCCTTACGGCCTGAGGTGCTCCTTAGTCGTTCTGGTAGACTTCCGGCTTCAGCACACCGATATAAGGCAGGTTGCGGTACTTCTCCGCATAGTCGAGGCCATAGCCGACGAGGAACTCATCCGGCACGATATAGCCGCAGTAGTCGATATCCACATCAGCCGTACGGCGGGATGGCTTGGAGAGCAGGGCCGCAAGCTTCACGGATTTCGGCTTGCGCGCTGCAAAATACTTCTTCAGGTAGCACATCGTCGTGCCCGAATCAATGATATCCTCGATGACGAGCAGGTGCTTGCCCTCGATGTCATAATCGAGATCCTTGAGGATCTTCACCTCGCCGCTCGTCGAAGTACCGTTGCCATAGCTGGAGGCAATCATGAAATCGAAATTGACTGGCAGCTTGATCTGGCGCAGCAGATCCGTATAGAACATCACCGCGCCCTTCAGGATACCGACGCAGAAGATTTCTTCCTTGCAGTCCTTATAGTCCTCCGTGATCTGCGCGCCCAGCTCCGCGATGCGCGCCTGCAGCTGTTCCTGGGTATAGACAACTTTCTCGATGTCCTGATTCATATCCTGACTTACCATGGTGATGCCTCTCTTTTCTTATTTCCGGAAAGCTGGCAAAATGCCTCTCCGGACGGTACTGGGGCATAGTCTTATCCCCAGCTTAAATTATCGGTTATCTTATAGCTTAATCGATTCGGCAAACTCTGTCAATGCTCTGTCGCATCAGAGGTTCTTTTTTGTAAGGTTAACTGCCCCCGGCGCAAGACAGCCAGCCAGTGATGGGGCAGCTGTTCCTGGCTGCCCGCGCCCTGCAGGACCATCTGCCGCACCCGTTCCACGGCGGAAAAGGGCAGGTCCGTCAAAAGTCCCGTCGCCTCGCGCCAGCAAGCCCTGATGAGCAGGCGCTGACGCGCGGCGGACAGGGTGATCAGCACGCTGCGGGCGATAGGCAAATGCACGGGCGGCAGGTCGGATGCCATACTCTCCTGCGCGTCAGCAGCCAGCACGGCGAGCTGGCCCAGTGCCTGCGTGATGCGCGGATTATACCGCGCGCGCAACAGTGGCAACAGCTCCAGACGCACGCGGTTGCGCAGGCAGTCCGGCGTCTCATTCGTCGCATCTTCGTGCGGCACGAGGCCGCACGTGGCGAGATAGGCGCGAATCTGCGCCTTGGTCACGCCGAGGAAAGGACGGATGATACAACCGCGTCTGGGGCGAATGCCCGCCAGCCCCGTGAGTCCCGCCCCGCGCAAGAGATGCATGAGCACGGTCTCCGCCTGATCATCCGCATGATGCGCCGTCGCGATGACGTCCAGCCCCTTCTCCTTGCGCACCCGCTCCAGAAAGGCATAACGCAACTCGCGCCCCATCGTCTCCAGCGACTGCCCCGCCTGCTCCGCCACATGCGGGACGTCAGCCGCCTCGACGACGCAGGGCAGCTGACGCCGCCCGCAGTATTCCCTGACGAACTGTGCATCGGCGAGAGAGGCCGCGCCGCGTATGCCGTGCTCGAAATGCGCCACACAGAGCCGCAGCTGGTAGCGCGGCGTGAGCACATGCAGCACCTCGGCCAGCGCCAGCGAATCGGGCCCTCCCGAGCAGGCTACGACGATACCCATCCCCTCCCGGAGCAGGCCCTCGCGCCGGGCGAATTTTACTACCTGCTGCACAAAACCGGCCATCCCCATAAAACCACTCCCGGATAAATTCTGCCTGAAATAGAAAAAGCACTCTCAACGAGTGCTCAGATGATGCTGTTTTGCTCAGCCGCGCCGCGAACCGCGGCCACCACGCTTGGAATCCGTCTTGCGGCGCAGATCCGTCAGGCGGGCATCGCTGTCCTTGAGGAAGCGCGATAATTTATCCTCGAACGCCGCATTCGTCGGTCGGCCGCCACGATGGAAATCATGTCCGCCACGTGATGCGCGCGGAGCATGAAAACCGCCATGCCCACCAGCCGCCCCGGCCTCGGCTTTCTTCGTCTGCAGTGCCTTGATGGAGAGGCCAATCTTGCCCTTCGCATCGATGCTCAGGACCTTGACCTGAATCTTCTGGTCCTCCTGCAGGAAATCATGCACATCCCTGACATATTCGTCTGCGACCTCTGAGATGTGGATGAGTCCTGTCTTACCCTCGGGCAGCTCGACAAAGGCACCGAAATTCGTGATGCCCGTGACCGTGCCTTCCACAACACTGCCAACTTCAATGGACAAATTAATACTTCCTCCTTAACGCCTGCTTGTCAATACACGCCCTATTATACCCTCGCCCTGTCAGGGGTGTCAAGGTATACACATTTACTTCACGGCGCTTCCGCCCGCACTGTAGGGCAGCTCATCGCGGCGTGTCATACCCAGCTCCTCGCGCGCGAGTTTCTCGATATAATCGAGCTTGCCCAGATTCTCCTTTTCCTGCCGCAGCTGTTCATTTTCTGCCTTGGCCGAAGCCAGTCTCGCCTCGGCCGCCACCTGATCCTCTGCCAGCTGGTGCAGGTGTGTCTGCTGCGAAATGAAAATACTGGAAAAATAGATGATAATGAGCAGCAGGAGCACGCTGAACCAGTTGAGCCGCCCCTTATGGACGCGTCTCTGCCTTCGCGTTTCTTGCATCCGCTTGTCCCCTCCTGTCCTTGCTCAAATAACCTGCTTCATTTCTCCGACCACTGGAAATAATCCGTCGTCGCAATGCGCCGATAGACGGAATCGCAATGCGGGCAGCGGAAATGATCCTTGACGTTCTCCATATCCGGCTTGCCGTCTACGATGTGCACGGGCTGCCCCTCGACAAAGTCCATCAGCTCGCCGCAACGCGGGCAGACACATTGGCCGTTGGCATCCTTGTGCAGTTCCATCGGCTCGATATCGCCCGTGCGCAACAATTTATGCTGGGGCTTTTTCTCTTCCCGTTCTTCTCTTGGCAGGGGGAACTCATCAAAGAAACCGGAACGCAATAGCTCCTGATAATAAATGCCGCAGTTATCGCAGATATATTTGGGCAGCGTCGTCGACATATCGACACGCCCCTCGCGTACCGATACAGCGCCGCCTTCCTCGTAACGCAAAATCCCGCCACATTTCGGGCAGAGGTATACGGATTTTAACTTCGTCACACTCATCGTCTTCACCATCTCAGCACGGTATAAGTACCGTCAAACCCATCGCTAACATGGATAATAATTTCCGCGCACAACCGGAAAACTCCTGCTGTGCAGTGCTCGTTAATACATTTTTTATTTATAATTTCATTCCCGCCAGCACTTGCCGTGCAATAGCCTCTGCAGCCTCTGGCCGGGCACAGGCGAGCGCGCTGCGGCGCATCTGCTGCGAGCGTGCATGTCCCAGGAGCTCCTGCACCGCCGGGGCGATGCGCTCGCCGGGATGCAGCCAGACGGCCGCCCCGTGACGCGTCGCGTAAATGGCGTTCTCGGTCTCCGGCCCGGGAATGGGGTCGTGAAGCAGCATCGGCAATCCCAGCACGAAAGCCTCGCTCATCGTGAGCGCCCCTGGCTTCGTGATGACGAGATCGGCTGCCCGCATCAGGAGCTGCGCCTCATCGGTATACCCCCAGACGCGCACCGTGTGCGCCGATCGAGCCGCCAGCTCCTGCGCCTGCGCACAGAGGCGCTTGTTGCGCCCCGCCACTACGAGCAACGTGAGCCTGCCCGGCAGCTGTTCCAGCTCCTGCAAGGTCCTCGCGATTCCTCCGAGCCCGAGGCCACCGCCCATGAGCAACACAACCGGCTGATCCAGCGGTAGCTGCAGCTGCGCGCGCGCCCGCTGCTGGCCAGGCAGCCTCGTGAGCGACGACGCCACGGGAATCCCCGTCACGAAAAGCCGCTGGCGCTCAAAGCCGCGTGCCACCATACCCCCGGCCATGGTGGGCAGCGCCATGAAGTACTGCTCCACGCCACGGTACAGCCAGATCTGATGCAGCGAGTAGTCCGTCATCACGACGGACAGCTGAAAGTCCGCTCCGCACCAGCGCTTGCAAAGCGCCGCTGCCCCCTCGGGAAAAGGATGCGTGCAGACCACGGCGTCCGGCCGATACTTTTTTACCAGCCGGCGCATGGCCGGCAGCATCACGCAGGCAAAGGCCTTTTGCACGAGCGTGCCGCCCGAAGCACCACCAGAAGCCTTGTAGCAGAGGTCGTAGATATTCGGGATCAGCGCCAGCATAACGAGATAAATTTTTTTCATCAGCCAGTGCAGAATGGAAATCTTCCGGCTCATGAAATCAATCATCGTGAGCCCGACGTCGGGCTGCTGACGGCGGAGCTCCGCGGCCACGGCCTCGGCGGCCTTGATGTGGCCCGAGCCAATCGACGCCGTCAGGATGAGGATACGCTTTCCCTGCATAGATTCATACCCTCCCCGGGCGCTTTACGTAATCCATAACAATCATTTTATCACATTTCAGGCCGTGAGACCACCATCAATCCGCCAAACAGCTCCCGTAACGAAGCCCGCCTGCGCCGAAAGCAGGAAAGCGATGACAGCAGCTGCCTCCTCCGGCGTACCGATGCGTCCCAAAGGATAGACCGAAGCCATTTCCTGCAACGCGGCCTCCGGATCCGGTGATGCCTGCAGCTGACCGCGCGTGAGCGGCGTCATTATGTCGCCCGGCGCGATGGCATTCACGCGCACGCCCTCATGCGCCACTTCCAATGCCAGCGCACGCGTGAAGAGCACGACGGCGCCTTTGCTCGCACAATAGGCCGTGCAGAAATAATTGCCGTGCACGCCCGCATCGGAGGCCACGTTGACGATACTGCCCTTCGCCTGTTTCAGTGCGGGCAGCGCCGCCTGACAGAGGTACATCGTGCCCTTGACGTTGATATCGAGCACCGTATCGAGCACCTCGGGCCGCAGGTCCTCAAGCGCGCCTTCGACGTAGATGCCCGCCGAGCAGACGAGCCCCGTGAGACGGCCGAAACGCGCGAGCGTCTCATGGACGGCCCGCTGGCAGTCCGTCGGATGGCGCACATCGCCCGCCACGAAAGCCGCCCGCTCTCCGGCGTCCAGCTCCATCAGCGCCTTGCGGCCCCGCTCTTCACTTCTCCCCATGAGCATGACCCTCGCGCCGCGCGCGAGCAACTGCTGTGCCGTTGCCTGGCCGATGCCCGAGGTGCCGCCCGAGATCAGGACGACTTCCGCCGCTTCCTTTGCCGCCATCTGTCTTTCCCCTTTCACTGCCTTGTTTTCACCCTGGCAAAAACAAGGCAGTATAAAACCGGGCTTCCGTCCTGCGGAAGCCCGGCCTTTTTCCAGTATCCAATAAAGCTTAGGCGTTGACAGCATCTTTCAGAGCCTTGCCAGCCTTGAACACAGGGTTCTTGGACGCCGGGATCTCGATCGTTGCACCCGAACGCGGGTTGCGGCCCGTACGGGCTGCGCGCTCTTTCACCTCGAACGTGCCGAAGCCGATGAGCTGAACCTTGTCGCCCTCGACCATCGCCTGCTGCAGAGCAGCGAACACAGCGTTAACAGCCTTCTCGGCCTCTCTCTTCGTCGTGCCAGTCTTGTCTGCCACGTTAGCTACCAATTCAGTTTTATTCACAACCGTAGCCTCCTTAAAAGATAAATCTTTGTCGGCAGTCCGCTCCCATGCACCGAGGGCGGTGGCAACTGCCTGCTTATCAAAATTTAGCAGAAAACCCTGTAAAAATCAAGGTCTTTCGCAAAAAAAGCGCACAAAAAGGCGGAATTAAGCCACATTTGCACCAAATTTAACCTTTCCGCGGCACGTAGAGCGTCGTCAGGTAATCGATATCGTGCTGGCGGTCGAGCTCATAGAGCGGGATGCGGCGCAGGGACTCGTCGGGCATCGCGAGGTTGTGCACATAGACGACCTCGTACTCGTCGCCGTAGAGTTCCATGAGCGCGAGCTTCGTATCTGAGGCAATGCCGCGGTTCCATATCTGCGTGATGATCAGGCTCAGCGCCGGCGCGGCAGACAGGATCTGCGCATCGCCTGCGTCAAGAATCGTCAATCCCTCGACGGGATCGATACCCAGCGTCGTATACATGACCTCGACAAAGCTCATGCCAGGCAGAATCGTGAGCCCGACCTCCGGATGCTGTGGCGCGAGCTCGCGCAGCAACACAACGGTTCGTTCCGCCACCAGCGGGCTGCCCGGCACAGCATAGACGATATCGCCCCGCTCCGCCTCTTGCAGCAGCTTATCCGCAATGGACTGATAAAGCTGCGCAAAATCCTCAGCGCTTTCGTACCAGCTATCGAAGGTCTCATAGGCCATCCCCGCCTCATCGAGCGCGGCCACGGTCGGATGAATTTTCGTGCGCAGGATCAAGCGCTCTGCCCCCTGCATCAGCTGCCATGCTTCGCGGGTGATGAGGCCTGCGCGCCCCGGGCCGAGGCCCACCACAGTCAAATTCGCCATTATACTGCCTCCTTCTGCTGCTCGCCATGCAGCCCGGCTTTCTCCAGCGCCTCCTCATCCCCGGCCATGATCATAAGGATATAGGTTGCGCAATTCGTGATGTTCTCCTTTTCCTTCGCGCCGAGAGTAAAACGGTAACCCTTACCCCCGAGCGCCTGCATGCGGCGGCCGAATACCTTATCGAGGCGCACGAGCGCCTGCACGGGCAGCTTGTGCCCCTCGCAGAGCGAGAAGTCGAGCGCCTGCGGCTGCTCCGAGACGGATTTCAGCCAAAGATCACGCGCATAATTCTTGATGCGGGCGATGGACAACAGACGCATGACGGGCTTCGTCGGCTCGCCGAAGCGGTCGATGAGCTCGTCTAAGAGCTCGCGCACTTCCTGATTCGTGCGGATCGCGGCGATGCGCTGGTAAATCTCGATCTTGTGCATGGCGTCGTCGATATAGCCGCCGTCAATATAGGCCTCGGCATGCAGGTTGATGAGCGGATCCGGCCGCTCCTCCGTCTCGGGCTGTTCGCCTTTCTGCAGTTTCTCCACGGCCTCTTCCAGCAGCTTGCAGTACATCTCGAAGCCGACGCTCGCGATGTGACCGTGCTGCTGGGAGCCCAGCAGATTGCCCGCACCGCGGATTTCGAGATCGCGCATGGCAATTTTAAAACCCGCACCAAGCTCCGCGAACTCCTTCATGGCCTGCAGGCGCTTCTCCGCCGTCTCTGTGAGCACCTTGTCCGCCTGATAGACGAAGTAGGCAAAGGCCATGTGATGGGAACGGCCCACGCGACCGCGCATCTGATAGAGCTGTGAAAGGCCGAAGTGGTCGGCGTTATAGACGATAATCGTGTTCGCGTTGGCGACATCGAGGCCATTCTCCACGATGGACGTGGCGAGCAGAACATCGGCCTTGCCCTCGTAGAAATCCATCATCACGCGCTCCAGCACTTCCTCCGGCATCTGGCCGTGTGCCACGCGGATGCGCGCTTCCGGCACGATGGCCTGCAGATGCTCGTACATGCGCTCGATGGTATCGACGCGGTTGTAGATAAAGAAGACCTGGCCGCCGCGCTTGATCTCGCGCCGGACTGCGTTGGCCATGATGCCGTCGTTGTTCTCCACGACGTAGGTCTGCACGGGGAAGCGCTCGGCCGGCGGCGTCTCGATGATGCTCATATCACGCGCGCCGACGAGCGACATATGCAGCGTGCGCGGAATCGGCGTGGCAGAGAGCGTCAGCACATCGATGCCCGCCGCGAGGCTGCGGATCTTGTCCTTCTGCTTCACGCCGAAGCGCTGTTCCTCGTCGACGATGAGCAGGCCAAGTTCCTTGAACTTCACGCGGTGCTGGTTGAGGATGGCATGCGTGCCGATGAGGATATCGACTTTGCCTGCCGCGACATTTTCCAGTGTCGCCTTCTGCTCCTTCGCCGTGCGGAAGCGGCAGAGCACGTCCACCTTGGGTGGGAAATCGTGAAAACGCGCCGTGAAGGTCTGATAGTGCTGCATCGCGAGCACAGTCGTCGGCACGAGCACGGCCACCTGCTTGCCGTCCATGGCCGCCTTGTAGGCCGCGCGAATCGCGACTTCCGTCTTGCCGAAGCCCACGTCACCGCAGAGCAGGCGATCCATAGGCTTTTCCTTTTCCATGTCCGCCTTGATTTCCGCAATGGCACGCAGTTGGTCATCCGTCTCCTGATAGGGGAAAGCATCCTCGAATTCGCGCTGCGAGCTGTCGTCGGGCGAAAAGGCATAGCCCCGGGCCTGCTTGCGCTTGGCGTAGATGGCGATGAGCTTCTTCGCGATGTCCTCGACAGACTTCTTCGCACGCGCCTTGGCCTTGATCCACTCCGTGCCACCCATGCGGTGCAGGCGCGGCACTTCGCCCTCCGTGCCGATATACTTCTGCAGCAGCTGCACCTGGTCCGTAGGCACGTAGAGCTTGTCGTCGCCGCCATACTTGATATGCAGATAATCCTTATGAATGCCGCCGACATCGAGCGTCTCCACACCGAGGTACTTGCCGATACCGTGGTTGACGTGCACGACGTAGTCGCCCGGCCTGATCTCGCGGAAATGCGCGATACGCTCGCCCTTCGGCGCGCGCGACGCCGTACGACGCTTCTGATGGCCGAAGATATCCTGCTCCGTTACGACGACGAGACGGTCGGCGCCCATCTCGAAGCCTGCGCTAAGTTTGCCCAGCTGGATGTTGAGGCAGTTATCCCGCAGCTCCGTGCCCTCAGGCTGCACGAGTGCCGGCAGACGATGCCGGGCCATGAGCTCACGCAGCTGATCTGCCTTCTCCTTCGTACCGAGCAGCAGCAGCACGCGCTGCTTATTCTCCAGCCAGCGCTCGGCCTCGTTCTCCAGCAAATCCATCTGGCGTTGGAATGGCGTCATGTTCGTGGCCGTGAAGCTCACGGTCGTATCCGGATCCGCACCGTGAATCTGCTGCAGCATCAGCGCCGTATAGATGACCTGATGGCCTGTAGCCACGGCCAACAAATCATCCCAGGAAAAGGTCTTCGCCTTAAGCTCCGGATTCTCCTTAACTGCCGAGCGGATGGCCTCGCGCAGGCGAATGGGTTCATCGAAGACGATGGTACTATGTTCGCCGAGGTAGCTAAGAAAGACCTCGGGCTTACCCGCCGCATCCGTGCGCGCGAGCGGCATGACGACCACATCGCCGATATTGCGGATGGAGCGCTTCGTGTCCACATCAAACTCACGCAAGGAGTCGATTTCATCGTCGAAGAACTCGAGGCGCACGGGGCACTCATTATTGATGGGATAGATATCGACGATACCGCCGCGCGCGTTGAACTGTCCTTTCGTCTCCACTTCATCGGCCGACTCATAGCCGAGCTGCACGAGACGCTGCAGCAGCTGACCACGCTCCAGGACATCCCCCGTGCGCACGGTCAGGGAGAGACGCTCGAAATCCTGACGACTCATGCCTTTCTGCACGGCCGCGTCTGCCGTGGCGAGCACGATGACGGGCTCCTGACGCACGAGGCGGCCCAGGATCTCCATGCGGCGCGCCGCGCGGTCCATGCTCCCCACCGCGGCCTGCACGGCCAGCACATCGAGCTCCGGCAGCTCCAGCACCGGCACGTCCGGCAGCAGGCTCTGCAGGTTCTCGCGCCAGCTGTTTAGCGCGGGTAGGTCATGCACGAGCACCACCACCGGTTCGCCTGCAGGCAGGCTGGCCGCGAGCACCGCATGCTTAAAAGCTCCGCCCAGGCCATACGCCAGCGTCTGCGCCGGCTCGCCCGCCAGCACTGACTGCAGCCGACGTACCTGCCCATCCTGTCGCAACGCTGCAAATAATGAATCCATGTAATTCTCTCTCCAAACTATCTTCTCAGGCGCAAGATAAACGCCAAAAGGGGACCGTCAGTGCACACAGGCACCGATAGTCCCTTTGTCTTTGCTGTTGTTGTAAAACCATATCTATCTTATTCCTATTTTCCCGGTACGTCAAGCAACGTTCCCGGCTGCCAGGCAACGTGACGCAGGCAGTTCGGCGTGAGCTGGCGCAGATCCGCCGCCGAAGCCATGGGCAGGCTGCAGCTGCTGCCACAGCTCTGGCACTCCAGGAGGATGCTATCGCCTAAAATGCCCCCCGACAGCGCGTGGCTGCCGCATGCACAGCTCAGCCCCCCCGCTGCAACGAGGTCATGCAGGCGGTTCATGGCCGCGAGCAGCAGCTGCTGGCGTGCGAGCTGCTGCTCGCCCTCCTCCGGATGCAGGGCATCATACTCTGCAGCATTGAAATCCAGAAACTCCGCAATGGCCTGCCATTTGCCGAGATAGCCCAACTCGAAATGATCGTTCTGACAGTAGAGCTTTAAAAAACGGGTGTGCCGCAGCTGCCGCCAGGAGAAATGCTGCTCTGTCGTACCTCCGCAGACACTGCAGGGCATATATAGCACAATCCCCTTGGGCTGCAGGTCGTAGTGCGCGAGCTCGTGGCCGCAGTTTTCGCAATGCAGGCTGTGGTCAGAGCCGCCGCCAAACAGGCGGATATCCTGCAGCTGAACCTTGCCGCAGGCTGGACAATAGAAAGCCGCAGCGCACACCGTATCGATCAGCATAACCGTCCCCCCTTCCTTTATTCCGTCCTTCTCTTTTCTTCGCTGCTCCTCTTGTTGCTTTTGAACATTTTCTACTGACCTATTTCGCCGCTATAGGCTATATTCCTGCTAATTACAGATTAAAACACGCATAAAAAAGAGGACCGTCTCAACCAACGGTCCTCTCGGGGAAAATATACTAATTACTGCTGCTGCAAGGCGGCCTTCACGAAATCGCGGAACAACGGATGTGGGTTGTTCGGGCGGGATTTCAGCTCTGGATGCGCCTGCGTGCCCACAAACCAGGGGTGATCCTTGACCTCGATCATCTCGACGAGGCTGTCATCCGGAAGCGTACCCGCGATGACAAGGCCCTTCGAGGTCATGGCCTCGCGGTACTGGTTGTTGAACTCATAGCGATGGCGATGGCGCTCAGCAATGTCCGTCGTGCCATAGGCTGCATAGGAATGCGTATCCAGCGCAAGCTTGCAGGGGTAGGAGCCAAGACGCATCGTGCCCCCCTTGTTCTCCACGCCCTGCTGCGACTCCATGAGGTCGATGACCGGATGCTTCGTCTCCTCGTCGAACTCGGAGCTGTTCGCATCCGTCATGCCGCAGACGTGGCGCGCGAACTCGATGACCGCGCACTGCATGCCGAGGCAGAGGCCAAGGAACGGCAGCTTATGCTCGCGTGCGTACTGGATGGCCTTGATCTTGCCCTCGATGCCGCGATCGCCGAAGCCCCCCGGTACGAGGATCCCCTTGCAGCCCACGAAGACCTCGTCGAGGTCCGTCTCCGGATCCTCGATTTCCTCTGCGTTGACCCAGTGAATCTTGACCTGCGCATCATTGGCGATACCGCCGTGGTGCAGGGCCTCGGTCACGGAGATATAGGCATCGGGCAGTTCGACGTACTTGCCAACGACCGCGACCTTGACCTTCTTGGACGGATGCTGGATCTTGTAGACCATCTTCTCCCAATCGGACATATCGGCCGGGCCATAGTCCATGTTCAGCTTCTGCAGAGCGATCTTGTCAAGGCCCTCTTTCTGCATCATCAGGGGCACCTCGTAGATCGTCGAGGCCGTGCGGTTCTCGATGACAGCCTCCGGCTGCACATCGCAGAACATCGCGATCTTTTCCTTCATGTCCTTGGAGATGGGTTTCTCCGTGCGGCAAACGAGGATATCCGGCTGGATACCGATGGCACGCAGCTCCTTGACGCTGTGCTGCGTCGGCTTCGTCTTGAGCTCGCCGGCAGCCGAGATATACGGCAGCAGCGTGACATGGATATAGAGCGTATCGCGCGGGCCGACTTCCTTTTTGACCTGACGGATGGCCTCGAGAAACGGCTGGCTCTCGATATCGCCGACCGTGCCGCCGATCTCCGTGATGACGACATCTGCGCCATCCGCCTTGCCTACGTCATAGACCTTCTGCTTGATCTCGTTCGTGATATGCGGGATGACCTGTACCGTCGAGCCGAGGTACTCGCCGCGGCGCTCCTTGCCGATGACAGAGGAGTAGACCTTGCCCGTCGTGATATTGGAATTCTTCGTGAGGTTGATATCGATGAAACGCTCATAATGGCCGAGATCGAGGTCCGTCTCCGCACCATCGTCCGTGACGAATACCTCGCCGTGCTGGTAAGGGCTCATCGTGCCCGGATCGATGTTGATGTACGGATCGAACTTCTGGATCGTCACCTTGATGCCGCGGCTCTTGAGCAGACGTCCGAGGGAAGCGGCCGTGATGCCCTTGCCCAGGGACGAAACCACACCACCGGTAACGAAAATATACTTTGCCATGGAACTGCCTCCTGTTTCTCCGGGAACGCCCGAAGGCGTCCCCACCACACACATGAAGAATATATTACCCCCTGCCCGGGGACGGTGTCAAGGTTATTCCTGAATGCTCTCCAGCTTCTTCTTGCGGTCGCTGCTGGCCTTGGCCGCAGCCTTGCTCACGGTCTTGCGGCGCGTACCGGCATGCGTGCGCTTCACCTCGGGCGGGTTCCACTCCGTGAGGCCCCATTTGCCTTCGCCCTCATAGTGGAAACGGCTATCCATGTTAATCAGCGTGTAGACTTCCGAAATGGCGGCCGATAAGTTCTGCACCGGCTTATGCTTCTTATCGATGACCTCGAGCACCAAATCTTTGTAATAGATGGTCTTGCCCGCCTGCGACAGAATGTAGTAGGCAATATCGACTTCCGAGCTGTTGACGAAATCCATGAAACTTTCTCCCTTCAATCTGCAATGATTACATATGTTCCGGTGCCGAGACCCCGAGGATGCCCAGGGCATGGCGGATGACGTGCGCCGTCACCTGCACGAGGGCCAGACGGGCCTCGCCGAGCGCGTCACCGACGCCCATGATGCGGCATTTGTTGTAGAAACTATGGAACAGGGCCGCGAGGTCGTAGCTATAGCGCGCGATCTGCTGCGGCGCATAGTCTCGGGCCGCACGCTCGATGACTTCGGGATACTCTTCGATTTTCTTGATGAGCTCTATCTCCGCTTCCTCTTTCAGCAGGCCGAGCTGTGGCTTGTCGCCGAGCTTCAGCCCTGCCTCATCGGCCTGACGGAAGATGCTGCAAATACGTGCGTGCGCGTACTGGATGTAGTAGACCGGGTTATCGTTCGACTTCTTCTTCGCGAGGTCGAGATCGAAGTCCAGCTGGCTGTCGAGAGAACGCATGAGGAAGAAGTAACGCGCAGCGTCCGTACCGACTTCCTCAATGAGCTCGTTGAGTGTCACGCTCTGACCCGTACGCTTCGACATCTTGACGAGCTCACCATCGCGGTAGAGTGCTACCATCTGCAGCAGCAGGACCGTGAGTTTCTCCGGATCATGGCCGAGTGCCTGCATCGCCGCCTTGACGCGCGCGATGTAGCCGTGATGATCCGCGCCCCAGATATTGATGATACGGCCGAACCCGCGCTCGTACTTATTATGGTGGTAGGCGATATCCGCGGCGAGGTACGTCGGCACGCCGTTATCGCGGATGACCACGCGATCCTTGTCATCGCCATAGGCCGTGGATTTCAGCCAAAGGGCGCCGTCTTTCTCATAGATGTTGCCGTTATCCTGCAGGATTTCCACAGCCTTTTTGACCGCATCCGGATGCAGCGTGCGCTCGCTGAACCAGTTATCGATCGTTACATTGAACTTCGCGAGATCCTCCTTGAGGATCGCGAGTTTCTCATGGTAGGCGAGATCCTTGAAGATTTCCAGGCGCTCCTGCTCCTCCATCTTCAGGTACTTATCGCCATCCTTATCGATGATGCGCTGCGCCGTGACCTTAATATCCTCACCATGGTAGCCGTTCTCCGGGAACTCCGTCTCCTGCCCCAGCAGCTCCAGATAGCGCGCATTCACAGACTGCGCGAGGATGTTCATCTGGTTGCCGGCATCGTTGATATAGTACTCGCTCTCGACGGGATAGCCCGCTGCCCGCAACAGGTTCACCAGCGCAGAGCCGGCTGCCGCGCCGCGGCCATGGCCGACATGCAGCGGCCCCGTCGGGTTAGCGCTCACGTACTCCACCTGAATCTTCGGCCCATCTTTTTTCGTCAGCTGGCCGTAGGCCTCCCCCGCCGCAAAGATCTGCGCGAAATTATCGTAGAGCACATCGCCCTGCAGATAAAAGTTCAGGAAGCCCGGACCCGCAACCTGCGTGTGGTCGAGCCAGTCGCCCTGAATGCGCTTCGCGAGCTCCTCGGCAATCTTGCGCGGATTCTGATGGAAGACGCGTGCCGACTGCATGGCGAAGTTCGTGGCGAAGTCGCCGTACTCCTTCTGCGGCGGTACCGACAGCTCCACCCTGGGCAGCTCGCCCGCCGGGAATACGCCCTCGGCCACGGCCGCCTCTGCCGCCGCCTTGATGGCCGCCGCCAGTGTTTCTTTAATCTCCAAGAAAGTTTCCTCCCTTTAATTCAAGCGATGAATATCTTCCGGTGCGCTGGCAATCTCAATGTGCAGGGTATTCTCGCTCTGATGCGCTCCCTGTACGGACAGGTCATAGCCTACGTCCACCGTGCCGCTCACCGTACCATAGTCAATCTTCAGCTTATGCGTATAGCATGCCAGCTCCAGCGCGCCAAACGGCGTCTGATACTGGCTGTGGCTCTCATGATCCAGCGTGAATTCCTGGCGCTGATTCACGACGCCGTGGCGCAGCAGCGTCAACTGGTCGGGGCCAATTTTCAGCACCGTCGCGGCCGTCTGCTTCTCATCGACGCTATCGTCGTCGTAGAGCACATAGTGCAGACCATTCTTGTAATAATGTCTGCCCTCAGCCTGCATGTCGATGGTATCGCGTATGCCATCCGGCCCCTGCTGGGACCCCTTGACCTTTACAATGACACGATGCATATCTGCCAAAATCAGCGCCTCCTGCAAAAAAATCATACTGTTTTATATTATAGCGAATCCCGCCATATTTGCCAATAAAAATTTTGCTGCAACTCCCATAAGAAAGAGGCACCGCCAAACGGCGATGCCTCCCCCGTAGGAAAACAACTTATACTTTGAATTTCTTTACTTCGCCAGCCAGATCACTTGCCTGCTCAGCCAGCGTGCGCGTGGAGGCGGCAACCTCTTCGCCAGAGGCCGACTGCTCTTCCGTCGTAGCCGAGACCGTCTGGGCGTGCTTGGCATTCTGGTCACTGATCTCGCGGATGCTGCTCATGGCCTTCTGCATATTCTGGCTGTTGGCGGCGATCTTCGTCATGAGGTCCGAGACCTCGCGGATCCCGCCTGCCAGTGCCTCGACTGCCACGCGGATGGACTCGAATATGCCATCGGCCTGCTTGACCGAGTCACGGCTGTCCTGCACGCTGCTGACACTGGCCTCGCTGGCCGTGACTGCATCGCGCATATCCGTCTGGATCGTCGTCACGAGTTCGGCGATCTGCTGCGTCGAGTTCGCGCTCTCTTCGGCCAGCTTGCGCACCTCATCCGCCACGACGGCAAAGCCGCGGCCGGCCTCGCCCGCTCGTGCCGCCTCGATCGCGGCATTGAGTGCCAGCAGGTTCGTCTGCTCCGCGATGCCGGAGATCATATTGACGATCTCGCCGATCTTCTCGGAGTTCTTGTCCAGCTTGTCGACGACAGCCTTGACCGTCTCCGTGCTCGCGCTGATCTTATCCATGGCGTCGACGACATCACGGATGGAATTCCGGCCCGTCTGGACGCTCTCTACGGTCATGTTCGTCACGGCGACGAGTGCGTTCGCATTATCCGCCGCGCCCTGCGTCGCCGCCGCCATATCCTGTGCCGTCGTATCGACCTGATCCGCGACCGTGGACTGGTTATTGATGCCCTCGGACATCTCGACCATGGTCTGCGCCGTCTGGTTCGATGCCTCAGCCGTCTGATGTGCTGCCGCCGTCAGCTCCTCTGCCGAAGCCGACAGCTTCTGCGAATGCTGCGCGATATCCTTGATCAGATTGCGGATCGTACCGCGCATGGCCGCAAAGCCCCGGGACAGGTCGCCAAGCTCATCGTTGCGCTCAATGACCGTATCCCTGTGCCGCAAATCCCCTTGCGCCAGCAAATTACACTCATCACGCAGGCTCACAACAGGATCGCACATAATTTTAGCAATGATCCAGATGGCAACCGCAATGCCGATGATCATGATCAGGCCGACAATCGTCATGACCTTGACCAGCCGGTTGGCGTCGGCGCGAACCTCTGCCTTCGGTGCCACCGATACGGCTACCCACGTACGGTTCGCCAGATGAATCGGCGTCATCACGGCCACGGAGTCAACGCCCTGCGATGTCTTGTAGTCCGATTGAACCTGCCGATCCTCCTGCAGGGCACGACCGAACCCATCGACCAATGCCTGATCGATGACCTCGTTTTCCTGCTGCGTCTTCGTCAGATCCATCTTGCCCACGGTGTCGGGGAGCTGCGCATAGGCAATCGTGATGCCGCTCTGATCGGCAATGAAGACGCGCCCCGTCTCCATATACTTAATCTGGCCGACGATATCGGAGATCGCATCGAGCTCCTTTGTGCCATAAACCATGCCAACGAGTTTCCCCGACGCGTCCTTGACCGGATAGCAGATAATCGTAATGAGCTTACCGTTCGATCCCGAAACAGACGGTCCTGTCATAAACGGCTTGCCCGTAGCTTTCACGGATTTAAAATACTCGCGCGAAGCGCGGTCCATGGCCTTGTCTTTTTCATTGTAGGCCTGGCCATCCAGATCCATATAAGCCACCATGGCAAACGCATGGTTAGACCGTTCCTGCAACTGCCGAAGTGCTGCCAGGCGCTGTGCGTGATCGCCGCCGATGATGGCCTGGTTATACGACAGTTCCTCGATATACATCTCGGATTTCTGAAATTCCTTCTCGATGTCTGCCGCTGCCGTCTGGCCGATCTGCATCGATAGCTCATCCGCATCGCGGAACAGGGCTGAGCTCGACATATAGTAGCTGATGGCGAAAAAAACGGCAAAACTACCGACAAACAAAGGCAGGAAACCAGCTAAAAACTTCGTTTTTAAGCTATTTAGTTGCATACGCCTAAACCTCCCAAAAGAAAGCCAGTGTGTATGCACGCACCAGCTTCCCCTAACCTGTATATCCCTGAACAGAAGCCACCGATCCCCCACCGGCATTGGCTATTGCTCTATTCCCAAGGCAAAAGCTTAATTCTGTTCTACGGCAATATCGATTTCTACGGCGTGACCGCCAATATCCATCTCCACCGTCAGATATTTCCCATCGCTGATCTTCACCTGAAACCCCTGGCCGATGGAGAGCGACGGCGTGGAGATATCGACCTCCAGCCCCATGCCCGCGAGATTCGTGGCCGCATTGGCCGTGAGCATATTGCTCATCTCCGAGATAGCACTCTGAGCCATCGCATCAAATTCCGGCACCGGCATGCCCATCATCATCGTCGAGGCGATGTACTTCGCGGTGTCCTCTGTCATATTATAGACGACATTGCCGCGCAGCTGCTTCGTAAAGCCTACGATAACTGACACGCCGAGGCCAACGGCATGGCCATCGCGCACAGACACGTTCGTACGCTGCGGCTGTGGGAACCCCATCTGCGGCAGTACCGTGGTAAAAGCATCAACGAAAGGATTGACTAACTTTGCATCCATACTATCATTCTCCTTCCGCAAAACCAATATTCATGTTGATATCACCAATACGCGTCTTGGCCGTGATGCGGAAAGTCGTCAATTTCGGGCTGGCAATACGGATATCCGTGCCGCAAATCGTACCCGGCGGCGTGATGCGGATCTCCTTATCCTTGAAAACATCATTGATGTTGGATACGCCGCGGCCCACGATGATGTTGGCCGCCTCCTCTACGGAGTCACTGGCCTCCTCATCCGTCACGTCGTCGAGACTATCCTTATCCAGCATGATCATGCAGAACTTCTTCATCGTCTCATTGCTCATGAAGACGATGGCACGACCCACGGGATAGCCCGTGAGGCCGATGATGACCGCAATGCCACTTACATCGAGGAAACGGCGGTCCTCCAGCTCCAGCGAAATCTCGCTGTGTACGCCCACAAGGCTGAAGAGCCCCTGTTGCAAAGCACGCTGGAACGGCTTGGCATAGGACTCACGCAGTACGGCAACTTTTCCTGCTCTATTTTGACAGAGAATCATCAAGGTGTCAATAAGGTCATTCGTATTGACCGGCTTCTGCAGGAAGGCCGAGATGCCTGCATCGCGGCCGCGTGCGACGAGGCTGGCATCCTTCATCGCACTGATCATCACGATCTTGGCCTCGGGGTCGATGTCGTGGATGCGCTGGCTGCACTCGATACCATCGGCATCCGGCAGATTCATATCCATCGTCACCACGGCCGGACTGAACTCCTGATAGAATTTCACGGCTTCCGCCGCATTCTTGGCCATGGCAACCACTTCGAAATTGGTTTTCGCTAAACTGCCCTTCAACATTGTGCGACTGATTTTGGAATCATCAACGATCATCACTTTGACTTTTTCCACAAATGCTCACCTGCTTCTCTCATTCTATCCACAAGCACACGCCATAAGCGATGCACTAATTTCACCTTCTTTTACGTTTCGCTATGCAGGTAAAAAATCCCTGCCGGATAAGAAAATTTTTCTACAATTCTAATTCCCGACAGCCATAACGCCGAACGCAAAAAAACCTGCCCCCCCCTGTCATAGGGAAGGCAGATCTTGAAAAACAAAGGGAAGCGATTAACGTTCGGGAACTTCACCCGGAATATCGCGGATGGCCTCATCACCGCGCTGGCCCGTGCGGATACGCACGGCATCCTTGAGCTCCGTGACGAAGATTTTGCCATCGCCGAACTGACCCGTGCGCAGCACCTTCTGCGCCGTCTCCAGCACCTTCTCCACCGGCACATCGCAGACGATGGTCTCGACCTTGATTTTCGGCACGAGGTTGATATCGTAGGTGCGGCCACGGTAGACTTCCTGATGGCCTTTCTGCAAGCCGCAGCCAAAGACCTGGCTCACGGTCATGCCGAGGACGCCGATACTGTTCAGGGCGTCCTTCAGCTCATCCAGTTTGCTGGAGCGGGTAATGATTTCAATCTTGGTTAGCGCCATAATACTCATCAACCTTTCTCTGGCGTGGCATGCAATACGGTATCAGCTAACATTTCGCCAGAGGCGTCCAAAACTCCTTCATAGGGGCTGCCCGTGAGCACGGAACGGGCATAGCCGCGCTCGCCATGCTCCACGATATCGAGACCGGAGATCTCCTCCGCCTCATCGGCACGCATCGGCGTGATATGGTTGACAATCTGATAGAGGATATAGGAGCCGATAATACCCAGTGCATAGGCTACGACCACGGAGACACACTGTGCAAAGAGCAGATGCGTATCGCCGTAGAAGAGGCCGTCGGCACCGTCCGGGTTGATGGCCGTCGTGGCCCAGAGGCCCGTAGCGATGGAGCCCCAGGTACCGCCAATACCGTGGATACCAAAGGCATCGAGCGAATCATCGTAACCAAGCTTGACTTTGAGTACGGAGACAGCGAAGTAGCAGATGACACCAGCCAGCAGGCCGATGATGACGCCAGGCATCGGGGCAACGAAGCCGGCAGCCGGCGTAATGGCGACGAGGCCGGCGATGCAGCCGGAAGCCGCGCCCATGAGGGTCGGCTTGCCATTGATCTTCCACTCAACGAGAACCCAGGAAACCGTTGCGGCTGCGGCAGCAGCCTGCGTCACAACAAAGGCATTGGCAGCGAGGGCATTGGCACCGAGGGCGCTGCCGGCATTGAAGCCGAACCAGCCGAACCACAGCAGCGTAGCACCGAGGACGATCATCGGCACGTTATGCGGCAGGATAGCCGTCTTGCCATAGCCGCGGCGCTTGCCGAGCAGGATGCAAAGCGTCAGGCCGGACACACCAGAAAGGATGTGAATGACGAGGCCGCCTGCGAAGTCGAGCGCGCCGAGCTGGGCGAGGAAGCCGCCGCCCCAGACCCAGTGAGCCATCGGGTTGTAGATGAGGATGGCCCAGAACAGGATGAACAGGGCGAAGCCGGCGAACTTCATGCGCTCAGCGAAAGCACCGGTGATCAATGCCGGCGTGATGACGGCGAACATGCACTGGAAGGCCACGAAAGCCAGCTCCGGAATCGTACCGCCTTCCAGGACGTTCATGCCAACGCCAGCCAGGCCGATTTTATCGAGGGCACCGATGAAACCGTTGATATCTGTACCGAAGGTCATGGCATAGCCGAGGATAACCCACTCCACTGAGATCATCGCTACGATAAAAAAGCTCTGCATAATCGTGGTCAGCACGTTCTTACTGCGGACCATGCCGCCGTAGAAGAATGCCAGGCCCGGGGTCATGATAAAGACCAGGGCGGCACTGATAAGCACCCATGCGGTATCGCCTGAATCAATCATTGCACTCAATCCTTTCACATATAGAAGAACAAATCCCTGATGAAAAAAATAATTCCGGCTGAATACAAAAGGCGCCCGCGCAGACAAAATAATAAAACCTGCAGCGGACGCCTTTGTCCAAACGGGAGCCGGGAACTCGCGCTCCTTCTCCTTATATTCAGCTTTGACAGACTACCAGCGCCGAGGCCGGGGAGAAATACAAAAGCCCCACAGAACCAAGCACCTGTGCTTCGTCCTATGGGGCTCCATTGCCTCTTGCTGGTGGTTAGATTATAGTATACCCATATGCTCCTGTCAATATCCACGTAGATTGTATACAGGCATACATGAATAATGGATTTAATCAGCGTTTCCTTAAATATGACTCCTGCCTACGGCATCGAAAGTTTCGGTAATGGAGGCTGATGGCGCTTTGTCCAGGAGGCTGACGAGCCAGATGGCGAGGAGGCCAAAGGCGAAGCCGGGGACGATTTCGTAGAGGCCAAGCCAGGCGAACTGCTTCCAGATGAGCACGGTGAGACCGCCCGTGATGATGCCGGCGACGACGCCGTTACGCGTCGTGCGGCGCCAGAACAGGCTCATGAGGATGGCGGGGCCGAAGGCCGCGCCGAAGCCAGCCCAGGCATAGGACACCATGTCGAGGATGAAGCTGTTCGGATTGAGGCCGATGAAGATGGCCAGCGAGGCGATGACGAGCACCGAGGCGCGGGAAATCCAGACGAGCTCCACCTGCTCTGCCTGCTTATGCAGCAGCGTGCGGTAGAAATCCTGCGCGAAGGCCGAGGCCGCCACCAGCAGCTGCGAGGAAGCCGTACTCATGATGGCCGCGAGCACGGCCGAAAGGATGAGGCCCGCGAGCACCGGCGGGAACATCGTGTTCGTGAGCACGAGGAAAACCGTCTCCGAGGCCGTACCCTCCAACGGCGTCTGCAAGTATACACGGCCGACCATGCCAACGGCCACGGCCGCGATCATGGAGAGGATGACCCAGGACATCGCGATGCGCGTCGCCTGCTTGATTTCCTGCGTGCTGCGCACGGCCATGAAGCGCACGAGAATATGTGGCTGGCCGAAATAGCCGATGCCCCAGGCCAGCAGCGAGATGAGCTCGATGGCGCCCATCATCGTGCCGTCTGGCTTCGTGAGCGGCTGCAAAAGCGAGGCCTGAACCTGCTCCAGTTGCGTCACCACGTGGCCGAAGCCGCCCAGCTCCATCGCGGCCGTAATGGGCACGACGAGGATGGCGAAGAACATCATCACGCCCTGGATGAAGTCCGTGCGTGAGACGGCGAGGAAGCCGCCAACCAGCGTGTAGAAGACAACGGAGCCAGCACCGATGAAAATCGCATACTGGTAGGGGATGCCGAAGACCGTCTCGAAGAGACGTCCGGCAGAGACGAAGCCCGAAGACGTGTAGATGATAAAGAAAATGAGAATGAAAATGGCCGGCACGATGCGCAGGATGCCGCTGTGGTCTTCGAAGCGATTCTGCAGAAACTCCGGCAGCGTCAGCGCGTTCTGCGCGAGCTCCGTATAACGGCGCAGACGTGCGGCGACAAAATGCCAGTTCGCCCAGGTGCCGAGGCAGATACCCACGGCGATCCAGCCCGCATTCAGGCCCGCGAGGTAGGCCATACCCGGCACGCCCATGAGCATCCAGCCACTCATATCCGAAGCTTCCGCGCTCATGGATGTGACCCAGGCGCCCAATTTGCGATTGCCGAGGAAATAATCGCTCATATTGCGCGTGCGGCGATAGTAGTAGACACCGATCGCCATCATCAGCCCGATATAGAGCACAAACATATTGATAACCACTAAATCATTGGTCACAAGCGTTCTCTCCTTTGTTTCTACCTATGTCGTGTGCAATATACCCTCTGTCAATGAACAGAGGATATCCTTTACAACATAGATTATATTATAGACGATACAGCCCCACTTTGGCAACATAAATCTGCATAGAAGCTATATATATTTCGTTATAGTACACGAAATGATAAAAAGACCTTGCCAAGCGCGACCTTTTCGTGTATAATGCGTAAGGTTTGGCAGGAGCGAAACCCACGCAGTCACGCGGCAAGAACCGTAAACTGCGCTCTTTTCGTGTGTCTATATATGGAGGAAACGATTATGCAGAAATATGATGTAGCCATTGTGGGCGGCGGCCCGGCCGGTGTCTTCGCGGGATACGAGCTCATCGAAAAGCGCCCGGACCTCAAAATCCTCATCTGCGAAAGCGGCAAGGATATCTACCATCGCGTCTGCCCGATTTCAACGGGTAAGGTTGAGAGCTGCATCGGCTGCAAGCCCTGCAGCATCATGCGCGGCTTCGGCGGTGCCGGTGCCTTCTCCGATGGCAAGTATAATTTCACAACGCAATTCGGCGGCTGGCTCAATGAATACCTGCCCGATAGTGAGGTCATGGATCTTATCAACTACGTCGACAAGATCAACATGAAGCATGGCGCCCCCGCGAAGGTCTTCACGACGAAAGGCTCCGACATCGGCAAGCGCGCCCTCGCCTACGACCTGCATCTGCTGGCCGCCAGCGTACGTCACCTCGGCACGGAGAACAATCTTCAGATGCTCAAGGCAACCTACGAATATTTAAAAGATAAAATCGAGTTCCGCTTCGAGTGCCCCGTCGCTCACATCGACGTGGAGGGCGAGGATAACGCCATCGAGCTCGAAGGCGGCGAAAAAATCGCCGCCGACTACCTCATCGTCGCACCGGGCCGCGCCGGGGCCGAGTGGTTCAGCAACGAGTGCGACCGCATCGGGCTGGAGCAGGAGAACAACCGCGTCGACGTCGGCGTGCGCGTCGAGGTGCCGGACGAGGTCTGGAACGATATCACGAGCCAGGTCTACGAGGCCAAGCTCGTCTACCGTACCAAGGGCTACGGCGATCTTGTGCGCACATTCTGCATGAACCCGCACGGCCACGTCGTCATGGAGAACACGGACGGCATCGTGACCGTCAATGGCCACTCCTACAGCGACCCGAAACTGCAGAGCAAAAACACGAACTTCGCGCTGCTGGTCTCGAACCGCTTCACCGAGCCCTTCAAGTCCCCGCATCAGTATGGCAAGCGCATCGCATCGTTCTCGAACATGCTCGGCGGCGGTATCATCGTGCAGCGCTACGGCGACCTCATCAAGGGCCGTCGCACGAATGCGCACCGCCTGAGCCACAGCTTCACGCGCCCGACCCTCGCGGCGACGCCGGGCGACCTCTCCCTCGTGCTGCCGAAACGCCACCTCGACAACATCATCGAAATGATCCGCGCCCTCGACCACATCGCACCGGGCATGGCCAACGATGACACGCTGCTCTACGGCGTCGAAGTGAAATTCTACAGTTCCCGCGTTGTACTCACGAAAGAGCTGGAGACGGCGCACAAGAATCTCTTCGCCATCGGCGACGGCGCCGGTGTCACGCGCGGCCTCTCCCAGGCCGGCGCCAGTGGCGTCTACGTGGCCCGCACGATTCTCAGCCGCCTGAACAAGTAAAAGGCAGCGCCAAAGCCGGTTATACACAGAAAAACCTCGCTATCCACAACGGAAGCGAGGTTTTTTGTGGTTAATTTATCGTCCGGTCAGTTATCCACAAATTCTCAGAGGTAGCGCAGCCAGACGTAGACGCTCGAAATCGCAATGCTCAGCAGCATGAGCGGGAAAGCCAGCTTCATGAAACCGAGGAACGAAATCTGCTTACCGCGTTGTGCGGCCATGGAGGCCACGACGACGTTGGCGCTGGCACCGATAAGCGTGCCGTTGCCGCCTAGGCATGCGCCGAGTGAGAGCGACCACCAGAGCGGATCGAGGTTCTGCAGGCCCATCGCGCCCATGTCCTGAATCAGTGGAATCAGCGTGGCCACGAACGGGATATTATCGATGAAGGCTGAGGCAAAGGCACTCATCCAGAGGATGAGCATGGCCGTGGCCTCCGTGCTGCCGTGCGTAAGCGCGATGCCCGCCGCCGCGAGGTCCTTGATGACACCCGTCTCGACGAGCGCGCCGACGAGCACAAACAGGCCCGCAAAGAAGAAGATGGCCGTCCACTCCACCTTGGAGAGGACTTTCGCAATCATCGTCTCATTGCGCGTGTAGGTGATGAGCAGCAGCACACCCGCGCCCAAAAGGGCCGCTGTGGCCGTCTGCAGCCCCAGCTTGTCGTGCAAAACAAACAGGCTGATTGTAAGGAAAATCACGGTCAGGCACTTTTTGAGCAACGTCGGATTGGCAATCTGGCTCTTCGCGTTGAGGCGCATGATCTTCGCCTGCAGTTCCGGCGAGGATTTGAGCTCCTTGCCATAAATCGCGATGAGGATGAGCTCCGTCACGATGAAGATCACGATGGCGATGCCCGTGAGGTTCCAGATGAAGTCCATGAAGTTCAGGCCCACGGCGCTGCCGATCATGATATTCGGCGGGTCGCCGATGAGCGTGGCCGTGCCGCCGATATTTGAAGCCAGAATCTGCGAAATCAGATAGGGCTTCACATCGACTTTCAGCTGTGCCGTGATACTGAAGGTGATGGGCACGGTCAGGAGCACGGTCGTCACGTTATCGAGCAGGGCCGAGCAGACCATGGTGAGGGCCGAGAGGGCCACCAGCAGAGCAATCGGCCTGGCCTTTACCTTCTTGGCCGACCAGATGGCAAGGAAATTAAAGAGTCCCGTCTCACTCGTGATGTTGACGATGCACATCATACCGATGAGCAGGCCCAGCGTATTGAAATCGATATGGCTGATGGCGGTCTGCTGATCGAGTATCCCGCAGAAAATCATCAGCATGGCACCGACGATACCGACAATGGTACGATGCACTTTTTCGGAAATGATCAGTGCATAAGCCGCGACAAAGATGACGACGGCCACAGTCGTACTGCTTAGCATAGAATCCCCTTCTCCTTCTTCACCGGGCTGTCAGCTCAAAGCTGATACTGCGGCTTGATGACAATGTTCTCGCCTTCGCGTTTGATCGTATAAGTGAAATGCGTCGCGCCCTTCTGCGCGAGCTGCAGGCGCAGTTGCAAGAGCTGCTTGCCGAGCTCCTGCATCAGTGCCGGATGGAAACCCGCCTGGCGGAACTCCGCGGGTGGCGCATAGTCATCGGCCTGCTTCGGCTTGGCCTGCCGGGCCTTTTTTTCGGCCTTCAGGAACTGGTCTTCGATACTCGTATCCTCGACCCAGCCGGCCAGCATTTCCTTGTCACTGCGATTCTTGGGAATCTTCGACATGCGATCTGCCTTCTCTCATGATGAAATTTTTATGCTTTATTTCTTCTGTGCCTTGGCCCAGCTGTCGCGCAGACCCACGACGCGGTTGAACACGAGGTGGTCCGGCGTCGTATCCGGGTCGACGACGAAGTAGCCGATGCGCAGGAACTGATAGTGCGTGCCCGCCGCCGTCAGCTGCAGCGACGGCTCGACCTTCGCATCCTCGATGACCTGCAGCGAGTCCTTGTTCAGCGCCGCGAGGAAATCGCTCGGCACGTTGCCGTCCTCGTCCGTCTCCAGCAACTTATCGTAGAGGCGCACCTCGGCGTCGAGCGCGGTCTTCGCCGCGACCCACTGAATCGTGCCCTTGATCTTGCGGCCAGCCGTCGCGCCGCCCGTCTTCGAGTCCATATCGGCCGTGCAACGGAGCTCCGTGATGTTGCCATCGGCATCTTTCACGACTTCCTCGCACTTGATGATATAGGCGTGCTTCAGACGTACCTCGCCGTTCGGCTTCAGACGGAAGAACTTCTTCGGCGCTTCCTCCATGAAGTCGTCGCGATCAATCCAGAGCTCGCGGGAAAACGGTACGTAGCGGCTGCCGCCGTGCATCGGGTTATTGTCCGCGAGCAGCCACTCCTGCTTGTCCTCAGGGTAGTTCGTAATCACGACCTTCAGCGGATGCAGCACAGCCATTACGCGATCGGCATGCTCGTTGAGGTCCTCACGCACGCAGTGCTCCAGCATCGCAACATCCACGAGGCTGTCCGCCTTCGCCACGCCGATTTCCTCGCAGAAATTGCGGATGGCAGCCGGCGTATAGCCGCGGCGGCGCAGGCCGCAAATGGTTGGCATGCGCGGGTCATCCCAGCCGCTCACATAGTGCTCCTCCACAAGCTGGCGCAACTTGCGCTTGCTCGTGACCGTATCCGTGAGATTCAGGCGCGCGAACTCGATCTGGCGCGGGCGCGTCATCGGATCGAAATCCAGCGAGTCGAGCAGCCAGTCATAGAACGGGCGATGAATCTCGAACTCCAGCGTACAGATGGAATGCGTGATACCCTCGATGGCATCGGAGAGCGGATGCGCGAAGTCATACATCGGATAGATGCACCACTTGTCGCCCGTGCGGTGATGAGCGACATGCGCAATGCGGTAGATGACCGGGTCACGCATGACGATGTTCGGCGAAGCCATGTCGATCTTCGCGCGCAGCACCTTCTCGCCATCGGCGAACTCGCCGGCCTTCATACGGGCAAAGAGGTCGAGATTCTCCTCAACGCTGCGGTTACGGCAGGGGCTCTCCTTACCGGGCTCCGTCAGCGTACCGCGGTAGGCCTTGATCTCCTCCGCGGAGAGGTCGTCCACATAGGCGAGCCCCTTCTCGATGAGCTTCACGGCGAAATCGTAGAGCTGGTCGAAATAATCCGAGGCATAGAACTTGCGGTTGCCCCAGCTGAAGCCCAGCCATTTGATATCTTCCTGAATGGAATCGACGTACTCCGTATCCTCCTTGGAGGGATTCGTATCGTCGAGGCGCAGGTTGCAGAGGCCGTGATATTTCTCCGCGAGGCCAAAGTTCAGGCAAATCGATTTCGCATGGCCGACGTGCAGATAGCCGTTCGGCTCAGGCGGGAAACGCGTGTGAATACCGTCAGGGTATTTGCCCTGCTTGAGGTCCTCGTCAATGAAATTCGTGATGAAGTTGGTCGACTGCTGCGTCGTGTCTGCCATGGTAATTCCTACCCTTCTATACTATAGTAGCGGTTAAAGCGCTGCCGTATCCGGCGTCGCCAGTTTTTCCCTGATATATGCCTGCAGGCGCTCGAGGCCCGGCTGCAGCTCCGGCTGAGGCGGCAAATAGCGGATAATGAGATCCACATAGCCGCGGTCGACGATGCGCTGCAGTGTCCAGCTGAAGTTGATGTCATAGACCCACATGAGGCGCACGATCTTGCGATCGCCCTGCGTCTTCAGCTGGCGGTAGTCCGCCTGCCTGCCCGCCGCGAAGTCCGTCACGAACTTCGCGCTGACGTTCTGCTCCGTAGTCTGCTTAATGAACTTCGGTGCCTCATCGGCGTGCTCCGGCGCGATGAAAGGTGCGAGCACGCGGTAGATGTCGAGCTTGTCCGCATCGCGCAGGATCCTGGCGAAGAGTATGGCCCGCCTATCCTCCGTGGGCGCGATTTCCTTTTTATTGTGGTTGCCAATCGCGAAGCGCACGAGCGCATCATCCTCGGGCGCCAGCTGCTGCATGAGCGGCAGCTCTGCGAGCACCTTCAGTCCGAGATCCGCATGGTCCTCCGATTGCGCATCGTTGAAGGTCTTATAGAGACTGTACTGACGAAAGCGCCCCACATCATGGAACAGGCCCATGATCTCCGCGAGCTGCACGTCGTGCGCAGAAAGCCCCAGATGTCTGGCGAGCTCCACGGCAATTTTCGTCACATAGCCCGTATGCACTTCCTTGATGCGGATACCCTGCATGACCTCGGCATCATCGGTATGATACGAGCGCATATAATCCGCCATCCAGGCATGCATAGCGTGTAAAAGCTGCTCCAAAAAGGCTCAACCTTCTTTCCCTGTATTCGCTATACGTTACAACGATAGCTATTATATTGTACCACTTGCCGCAGGGGTGTGCAATGTATCTTCACCATTCGCGCGCCTGTTCACTGAATACAAAAAAGACCGCCTGAAGGCGGTCTGGTATGTACATATGGTGGGCGATAACAGGATCGAACTGCTGACATCTTGCTTGTAAGGCAAGCGCTCTCCCAGCTGAGCTAATCGCCCGATTGGTGACGCCAATGGGATTCGAACCCATGAACCCGCCGTGAAAGGGCGGTGTCTTAACCACTTGACGATGGCGCCATGGCTCCTCGAGCAGGATTCGAACCTGCGACAGCCTGATTAACAGTCAGGTGCTCTACCGGCTGAGCTATCGAGGAATAACCTCTGCGACACTTTCGTGTCAACAAATGATATTATACGGTATCGCAGCCATGATTGCAAGTACTTTTTGTAAATTTTTTTAGAGGAACAACAAAAAGGCTCTCCAGCCATAAAGCCAGAGAGCCTCTGCGTAAAAAGCGTATCTTATCTACTGTTATCAGAACAGGAAGTTCACGCGGCCGAACATGTTGTGTACGTCCTTGCCCGTGTCGAGATACTCGCCATCGCCATAACGCAGCGTAACGATCGTGTTCTTAAACGGTACGAAGTTGCCGCCGAGCTCCCAGCCTTTCTCGCCGTTGCGATCCAGGTTGATAACATCCCATGGGCTGCTGACAAACGCATTGCGGCCGAAATGACGGTAGGCAACCCACACGCCATACGTACCGGCATTCTGGAGCTGCGAACCCTTATAGTTGAGTTCCACAGAGCCAGCCTTCTGATAGTAGTCAGCCTCGGTGTTCTCCGCATAGAAGCCTTTCAGGCCCCAGTTCTTGTCGAACTGATAGCTGCCCTTGCCCGTCCAGATGTTCGCATCATCCGTAGTGCCCTTGGCATAGCTGCCAGCCTGGAAGTAGTTATCCATATGATCAGCCCCGAGGTGATAATATGCACCAGCAGCGCTGAACTTGCCCTGGTTGTACCCGACATGCAGATACTGCGTATCTGCTGCCGTATCCTTCGTGCTCGTATAATGATCGCCAAGGTTGAAACGGCCAGCACCAACCTGTGCGTTCCAGCCCTGTGCCGGCAGGTAACCTACCTCAACACCGGAGAGCACGGTATCGGTAATCGTGTCCGGATCCGGGAACTCATACTTACCAGCCATGTAGCGCATCTGGCCATAATGACCTTCAGCCCAGACACGCTTCAGGGCTACATTGCCGTTATCCTCTGCGTTCGCGCTGCTATCCTCATCGAGCTTCGTGTTGGCATCGAGACGAGCCTTCACATGCCAATTCTGGTTGACCTCTGCATCCGGCAGCAGGCGAAGCAGCAGGTTGTTGCGGCTGTCGAATACATCTTCTTTGCTGTCCTTGTTGATGTAGTGGTTGAACGTGTACTCAGCCGTGCCATGCCATGCAACTTTGTCAGCGTTCTTCTCGAGGTTGGCTACACGCACGCCGAGATTGTTGAGCTCATCGGAGAACTCAGCAGCCAGCTTGTCGAGAGCGGCCTTGTCTGCACCGCTGACCTTGGCACCGGAGTTTGCCTTTGCCATAGCCTTGGCGACCATCTGTGCCATCTCGTAACGCGTGATGTTCTTGTCGCCCTGGAACGTCTGGTCACCATAGCCGTCGACGATGCCATCCTGTGCGAGCTGGCTCACCGCATCGTAGGCCCAATGGCCAGCCGGTACATCGCTGAACGGGTTCGCAGCGGCGAACGTCGTGCTTACTGCACCCATGACCATAGCTGCGGTCAGAGCGGCTACCATAGATTTTTTCATGTCTTTATCCCCCTAAAAACTCTCTTCTGCCCTCATTCCCAGCCAAAGTTTCCCTGTTTCCTTTAGCCGCTTATTCAGGCGTTAATTATTTTGTTCCTTTATGGAACTGATGCCAGTATACCACAGGGAAAAATGAAATACAAGTGAAGATACGTATATTTATCGGATTTTTTTATTATTCTCAGAAAAATCGACAAAAAAAAATCGCATTTCTAAAAAGAAATGCGACATTTGTCCGTTATTTTACACAGAATCATTTATCTGCTGCCAGCAGCTTGTCCAGCAAAGCCGGCGTGAGGTCTTTTTCCGAATAGACCGTGAAGCCGTGCTTCTGCAACAGGGCTGTAGTGACGCCGCTGCCCTTCACTTTCGTGCCGCTGAAGTGGCCATCGTAGATACGGTGTACCCCGCAGGAAGGGCTGCTCTCCTTGAGAATGGCCACGTGGGCATGATAAGCCTCGGCGATCTTCAGCACCTTGTCGGCACCCGTGAGCATATAGGCCGTCGTATCCATGCCGTTGATGTCCGCGACTTTCGCCTTGCCCGCGATGACCTGGCGACCCGTGCCCTGCTGAATCTCCATCTTTGGCCGCGGCACGGGCAGCATCGCGAAGCACTCCGGACAGACGGCGAGGAAATGCCCCCGCTCATTGTACTGCAACAGGAGTTCCTGCGTATTATCGTCCCTGCCATTGTATTTGACTTTGTGCCCCAGCAGGCAGGCACTCACAAGAATCATCGGGGTATGCCTCCCTTGCGCGAACCAAATGGTATAATGCGAAAACTCAAACGCTCTGCGAGGCGGCGGAAATCATCCACGGCCAGTTCGCGCCCCGCATAGACGGGGATAGCGGCACAGGTGCGCGCATCGTCCAGCGCATTGTGATGCTGGAAATCGATGTGCAGGAATGCCCCCACCGTATCGAGCTTGTGATTCACGAGGTCCGGCCAGGCACGGCGCGAGATTGTCACCGTATCGGCATAGGCGAAATGCGGCAGGGGCAGCTGCGCATCCTGCAGGCAGGCGCGCAGCACGCCCATATCGAAACGCGCATTATGCGCGACGACGATGCGGTCCCGCAGATGCGACTCCAGCTCCGGCCAGATGGCCGCGAAGTCCGGTGCCGTGGTCGTATCCTCCCGCGTGATGCCATGGATCTGCGTATTGAAATAGTTATAGCGGTTGCCGGGCGGCTGAATCAGCGTATAGTAGCTATCAAAGAGCTGCCCGTCCTTCACCTCGACCACGGCCACGCTGCAGGCGGAATTGCGCGCACTCGTGGCCGTCTCGAAGTCGATCGCAGCGAAGTTCATCATGCCTGGGCACGCTTCTGCTGCAAATAGCTGTCGATGGCGGCGGCAGCCTTACGGCCCGCGCCCATAGCGAGGATGACCGTGGCCGCCCCCGTCACGATATCGCCGCCCGCGAAGACGCCCTCTTTCGAGGTCTTTCCCGTCTCCTCATCCGCCTCGATGTAGCCGCGCTTCGTCGTCGCGAGGCCCTCGGTCGTATGCGCGATAATCGGGTTCGCGCCCGTGCCAATCGCAATGATCACCGTCTCCATGGGCAGCTCGAACTCCGAGCCCTCGATGGGGATGGGGCGGCGGCGGCCCGAAGCGTCGGGCTCGCCGAGCTCCATGCGGATGCAGCGCAGGCCGCTCACCCAGCCATTCTCATCGCCGAGCACCTCCACGGGATTCGTGAGGAACTGGAAGGCAATGCCCTCCTCCTTCGCATGGCCAATTTCCTCCAGGCGTGCGGGGAGCTCGGCCTCACTGCGGCGGTAGACGATAGTGACCTTTTCCGCGCCGAGGCGCAGCGCCGTGCGCGCGGCATCCATGGCCACGTTGCCGCCGCCCACGACCGCCACGTGCTTGCCGACCTTGATTGGCGTCGCATGGTTCGGGAAGTCATAAGCCTGCATGAGATTGCAGCGTGTAAGGAACTCGTTGGCCGAGTAGACGCCGCTCAGGCTCTCACCCGGGATGTTCTGGAAACGCGGCAGGCCCGCACCCGTGCCGATGAAAACGGCGTCGAAGCCCTCATCCTGCATGAGCTCGTCGACCGTGAAGAGACGACCGGCCACCGAGTCGAGCTCGATGTTCACGCCGAGCTTTTCGATGTTCGCGATTTCCTGCTGCACAACCTTCTCTTTCGGCAGACGGAACTCCGGAATGCCATAAGAAAGCACGCCGCCCGCCTTGTGCAGGGCCTCAAAAATCGTAACTTTATAACCTTTCTTCGCAAGATCGCCCGCGCAGGAGAGACCGGACGGGCCGGCACCGATGACCGCCACTTTCTGCGCGTCCACCGCAGCCTTGACGGGCTGAACCTCCTCGTGATGTGCGAGACCATAGTCCGCCACGAAGCGCTCCAGGCGGCCGATGGCCACGGGCTCGCCCTTCTTGCCGAGGATGCAGCGCTGCTCGCACTGCGTCTCCTGCGGGCAGACGCGGCCGCAGATGGCCGGCAGGCCGTTGGCCTCCTTGATCTTCGCGAGCGCGCCCGCGAAGTCGCGCTCCTTGATCTTCGCAATGAACGCCGGAATATCAATGCTCACCGGGCAGCCCTGGCGGCACATCGGTTTCTTGCACTGCAGGCAGCGGTTCGCCTCGGCCACCGCCGTTTCCTCGTCGTAGCCCAGCGCTACTTCGTCGAAGTTATGCGCACGGACTGCAGGGTCCTGTACCGGCATTTCGTGTTTTTTGAGTGACAAAGCCATATTTATTTCCTCCCCAGACCGATGCGGCAGACGTGATCTTTCTCCTCAGCCTCGAGGTCGCGATACATCCGCTGGCGGCTCATGAGGCCCTTGAAGTCAACCTGATGCCCATCGAACTCCGGACCATCGACGCAGGCAAACTTCGTCTCGCCCCCCACGGTCACGCGGCAGCCGCCGCACATGCCCGTGCCATCGACCATGATCGGGTTCAGGCTCACGATGGTCCTGATGCCGAGGTCGCGCGTCGCATCGGCCACGCTCTTCATCATGATGCAGGGCCCGATAGCCGTAATCTGCGNNGATCTTCTCGCCGCGGTCGACGAGCGCCTGCACGGCATAGGTCACGAAACCCTTGATGCCACGCGAGCCGTCATCCGTCGTCACGAGGATTTCGTCCGTGACCTGCTTCATCATGTCCTCCATGATGAGGATATCCTTCGTCTTGGCGCCCATGATTGCAATGACCTTGTTGCCAGCCTCTTTCATCGCACGTGCGATGGGATAGGTCGGTGCCACGCCGA
Source organism: Selenomonadaceae bacterium UBA2897 (assembly GCA_002350105.1). GTDB lineage: Bacteria > Bacillota > Negativicutes > Selenomonadales > Selenomonadaceae > UBA2897. Next base: position 33,443 of record DEDT01000001.1, read on the forward strand.
TGCCGCCGCCCACGACGACGACCGTACCCTCCATCTTTTTGATGACCGACGGCTGGCCCAGTGGGCCCACGAAGTCCAGCAGGCTGTCGCCCGCGTTCATGGCTGCGAGTTCCATGGTCGAGGCACCGATGGTCTGGAACACGAGCAGAATCGTGCCCTTTTCACGGTCAAAGTCCGCAATCGTCAGCGGAATGCGCTCGCCTTCCTCGTCGATGCGCAGGATGATGAACTGGCCCGGCTGCGCCTTGCGGGCCACCCGTGGCGCTTCAATCGTCATCGCATAGACATTGGGCGATAACTCTTTTTTCGCCAAAATCTTAAACATAGCTACACTCTCCTAAAAACAAAGCAGAGCAGGACGAGCCTGCTCTATGAAGTTCCCTCCGCGCGGCTGCAACTAAGCAAAAATCCCCGCCAGATACGCTGCCAGATTCGTCTTGATGGGCATGACATAGAGGCTGGCATCGTTCTTGTCTGCAAAGGCCATAACCTCGCGTGTGAGTTCCACGCTCCAATCGAGCGTAGGCTCGAAACTGCGTGGAAAAACGACATGGTTTTTACGCTCCCAATAGCTCTGTGAGCGCTGCGTCATCACGGGCGAGACGCCCCAGTAGACCTCCAGTCCATCCAGCATGTCTGCGTACATCTCGAGGAAGCGCAGATCGTAAAACGGCTGCGTGAAGAACCCCGCGGCCCCGGCCTGCACCTTGCGGCGGATGCGATAGCGCTCCTCCGCCATCGAGCTGCGGTACTGATCGATGCCTGCGTATACCTTTACCTCTGGCATTTCGTCGTGGAACTTGCGAATGACATCCGTGCTCGTCGTCGGGTAGACGACGTGGCTCATGTCCTGAGGCGGATCGCCCTGGATGACCAGCACCTCGCGGATGTTGTGCTCACGCAGGTACGCCTTCATCGGCAGCTCCGCGTCGAGGTCGATATCCATGGCGCGGATATGCGGCATGACTTGCGGGAATTGCTCCTGCGCGATGGCCGCGCCCTCCCAGCTGCGCAGGGGCAGGCGTAAAAGATCGGGGATGTTGATGACATCAATCTGCTCCTGATACTGCTGCGCCAGGGCCAGGGCCTCACGCAGCGTTGCTTCATCCCGTGGAACCAGTTCTACCGAAACTCGTTGCATCGCGTTACCTCCGCTCTGTTCTCCCTCTGTTTCAGACACAAACCCTATTTTACGGTGTTTGCCCGAAAAATGCAAGTTAGCGCAATTAAGCAAAATCATGATATCATTTACATTATTTATATGTAGGATTTCAGGGCAAAAAAACACCCAGCCGCAGCTGAGTGCCTGAACCAATCGCTTAAAGCGCACCGCCAAAAATCGCCGTGATGACGAGGTAGCTGAGCGCTCCCATCATGGCCGTACAGGGAATCGTCATCACCCAGGCCACGACCATGGAGCGCGCGACATCCCAGTGCACCGCCTTGACGCGCTGAGCCGCGCCGACGCCCATGATGGAGCCAGAGACGACATGCGTCGTGGAGACCGGCAGATGCAGCAGCGTGGCTGAGAGGATGACGACGGCGGAATTCAGATCGGCCGCAAAGCCGTGAATCGGATGCATCTTGAAGATGCGGCCGCCGACGGTGCGGATAATCTTCCAGCCGCCGACGCTCGTGCCGAAGGCCATGGCCGCGGCACAAAGGATTTTCACTACGGTCGGCACTTCCATCGTGCCGATGACGCCTCCCGATACGAGGGCCAGCGTGATGATGCCCATGGACTTCTGCGCATCATTCGAGCCATGAGAGAAGGCCATGAGCGCTGCCGAGAAAATCTGCAGGCGATTCGCCGTGAGGTTGACCTTCGCTGGCTTGAAGGAATGGCAGATACAGAAGATGATCTGCATGATGATGTAGCCAACCGTAAGGGCGGCAACCGGCGACAGGATAAGCGAGAGCACAATCTTGATGATGCCCCAGTCATTCAGCGCCGCCACACCGGCCGAGATGATGATGGCACCGATCATGCCGCCGATCAGCGCATGGGACGAGCTCGACGGCATGCCGAACCACCAGGTCAAAAGGTTCCAGATAATCGCGCCGATGAGCCCGGCGATGATGACCATCTCATTGATGCGATCCGGACTCATCACGATGTCGCCGCCAATGGTCTTGGCGACACCGGTGGAGATCATCGCACCGATGAAATTCAGGATGGCCGTGCCGATGATGGCGATGCCCGGGCGGATGGCCCGCGTCGAGACGCAGGTCGCGATCGCGTTGGCCGTATCGTGAAAGCCATTGATGAAGTCGAAGGTCAGCGCCAATACCACGACGACGATAATGAGTGACATATCAGGCATACTTCATCGTCACCTCTTTAATGATATTCGCGAGTCCCTCCACCTCATCGGAGGTGTTCTCCAGCGTATCCATGATATCCTTCCAGCGAATTACGTCGAAGAGCTCCTGCGAACCATCGAAGAGACGGGAGATCTCCGCGCGGTAGAGATGGTCGATCTTGCGCTCCTGCGTGCCGAGCTGTTCCGCGCCCTCGATGAGTACGACCTCGTTCCTGCTGATCGACTTCAGCTTGCCGAAAAGGTCCTTCATCTCCGTCGCCATATCCACGAGAATCTGCATAACCTCGATAGCAGCCGGATTGGCCTCCTTGATATGGTAATTCTCCAGACGACGGATCGTGCCGTGCAAATGGTCGATGCAGAACTTCAGCTGACTGGAAAGATGGTAAAAGTCCTCGCGGTCAATCGGCGTGATGAACGTGATGGCCAGCTTGCGTATAATCTCCTTGTTCGTCTTATCTGCCTGATTCTCCAGCGCCGCCGCATCCTTCAGATGCTGGCCCAGATTATTGAGATCGGTCATGGCGGCCAGCGAAATCCCCGCCTCCTGATGGAATACCTCGGCATTCTGCATCAGGTAATCATAGAATTCTTCGTGCTTGTTGCTAATGCTGAACATAAGCTGGTCCTCCCGTTTTGCCGTCTTGTTCGCTTCTTGTATATCCAGTATACATGGTACAATCCGCGCTGCCTACCGGTTTTGTGTTAACTTTATGTAAAGCTTGCCACGAAACAAAGGAGAGGATAAAAAGGGCATAAGCGCCCTTGCAGGTATGCTTATGCCCCAAAACGGTATAAAATTTGCCACAACCGGCTGCGACCAGTGCCTTAGAACAGGCCCGTGATCCTGCCTTGCTCGTCGATGTCCATATTCTCGGCCGCCGGATGTTTCGGCAGGCCGGGCATCGTGAGGATGTTGCCCGTGAGGGCGACGATGAACCCTGCGCCAGCGGAGAGACGCAGCTCCTTGACCGTGATGCGGAAGCCCGTCGGCCGGCCAAGTTTCGTCGCATCGTCCGAGAGAGAGTATTGCGTCTTGGCCATGCAGACCGGCATCTTGTCGAGGCCCAGATCTTCGATCTCTTTGAGCTGCTTCTGTGCCGGGCCCGTGAAGTCCACACCATCCGCGCCATAGACGGTTTTCGCGATGGTCTCGATCTTCTGCGGGATCGTGTCGTTCACGTCGTAGAGCACGTGGAAATGGTTTGGCTTATGAATGGCTTCCTCGACCTTATCCGCGAGCGCGAGACCGCCTTCGCCGCCCTTGGCCCAGACTTCGGAGAGCGCCACTTCGACGCCATGCTCCTTGCACTTCTTCTCGACAAAGGCCAGTTCCTCCGGCGTATCTGTCGGGAAGGCGTTGATGGCCACGACGGCCGGCAGGCCGAAAGCCTGGATATTCTCGATGTGCTTCTCGAGGTTCGCAAGGCCCTTCTCCAGCGCCGCCATATCGACCTGCGTGAGCTCCTTCTTATCGAGGCCGCCGTGCATCTTCAGCGCGCGCACCGTAGCCACGATAACCACAGCGTCGGGATGGAAGCCTGCAAAACGGCACTTGATATCGAGGAATTTCTCCGCACCGAGGTCTGCGCCGAAGCCTGCCTCCGTCACCACGTAATCCGCGAGCTTCAGCGCGAACTTCGTGGCCATGATGCTGTTGCAGCCATGCGCGATGTTCGCGAAGGGGCCGCCGTGGATAAAGGCCGGCGTGCCCTCCAGCGTCTGCACGAGGTTCGGTTTGATGGCGTCTTTGAACAGCAGCGTGAGCGCGCCCGTGACACCGAGCTCGTCCGCGCGCACAGCACGGCCATCGCGCGTATAGGCCACGATGATCTCACCGAGGCGCTTTTTCATATCCTCGAGGCCATCCGCGAGGCAGAGGATAGCCATCATCTCCGAGGCCACCGTGATATCAAAGCCCGTCTCGCGCGGCGTACCGTGGGCTTTGCCGCCGAGGCCGACGATGACATGACGCAGGGCGCGGTCGTTGAGGTCGAGCACGCGCTTCCAGGTGATGCGGCGCACATCGATGTCGAGCGCATTGCCCTGCTGGATGTGGTTGTCAATGACGGCCGCCAGCAGGTTGTGCGCCGTCGTGATGGCATGGAAATCCCCCGTGAAATGCAGGTTGATGTCCTCCATCGGCACGACCTGGGCATAACCGCCGCCGGCCGCACCGCCCTTGAGGCCGAAGCAGGGGCCGAGGGATGGCTCGCGCAGTGCTACGGCCGTCTTCTTGCCCTGGCGGTGCAGCGCATCGGCGAGGCCTACGCTCGTCGTCGTCTTACCCTCGCCGGCCGGCGTCGGGTTGATGGCCGTCACAAGAATGAGCTTGCCGTTCGGGCGTTCCCTGACGCGCTGCCAGGTATCGAGCGTAACCTTGGCCTTGTACTTGCCGTAGAGCTCCAGGTCGTCCTCCGTCAGGCCCAGCTTCGCCGCAATGTCACGGATATGCTGCATCTCTGCTTCCTGTGCGATTTCTACATCAGTTTTCATGTTGGCTTTCTCTCCTCAAAACAACGCCAGAAATACTATATAGCAAGTGCGGAGCTTACCCGCACAAAGCTTACTTATGTGCCAGCTGCTGCTCTGCCGCCTGCACGACGTTCGCCATGAGCATCGCGACAGTCAGCAGCCCCACGCCGCCCGGCACGGGCGTAATAGCCCCCGCCACCTCGCTCACGGCGTCGAAATCCACATCGCCCACGAGCTTGTGCGGCGCGACGCGGTTGATGCCCACATCGATAACCGTCGCGCCCGGCTTCACCATGTCCGCCGTGATGAACTTCGGCTTGCCGATGGCTGCCACGAGGATATCAGCCTCGCGCGTGATGGCCGCAAGATCCCGGGTATGACTGTGGCATACCGTCACCGTGGCATTGCGGGACATGAGCAGGCTCGCCATGGGCTTGCCTACGATGTTGCTGCGCCCCACGACCACGGCACGCTTGCCGTCGATGGGGATACCCGCGAGCTCCAGCATGCGCAGGCAGCCGGCCGGTGTGCAGGACACGAGCCCCGGCTCACCCGTCACGAGACGGCCCACGTTGATGGGATGGAAGCCATCCACATCCTTCGCCGGGTCGATGCGGTTGATAACCTCTTTCTCACAGCCGCGCAGCCCCTCCGGCAGCGGCAGCTGTACAAGCAGGCCATGGATGGATGGATCCGCATTCAGGCGGTCGATGGTCGCCAGCAATTCTTCCCGCGTCGTCGTGGCGGGCAGGTTCACGACCTCCGAATGCAGGCCGACCTGCGCACAGGCCTTGTCCTTGTTGCGCACATAGACCTGCGATGCGGGATCGTCGCCCACGAGCACGACGGCGAGGCCGGGCTTCACGCCATATTGCGCCTCAATCTCTTTGGCCTTTGCTACCGCAGCCTCCTTGATCTGCTGCGCGAACACCTTACCGGATAAAATTTTAGCCGACATAAGCAACCCTCCATAACGTCAACATAGATGGGATTTAAGGTAACACGGATTAAAGGTAAAAACTCAGCCAGGTGCAAAGGAAAATCGCGATGGACACGATCCCGTTACGCATAAAGTACATCTGCGTCACCCGGCTGAAATCCGTAGGACTCACGATATGATGCTGGTAGATGAGCGTGAGCGCCGCAATGGCTACGCCGACGTAGTAGAACCAGCCGAGTCCCAGCATAACCCCCACTGTGGCGAAACAGCCGATGCAAAGCACATGGAGAACCTTCGATATGCGGAAGGCTCCTACCGCGCCATAGGACACGGCGAGAGAATGCAGGCCCTGACTGCGGTCGAATTCCTCATCCTGCGCCCCATACATCGCATCGAACGCGCCAATCCACAGCGCCACCGCGAGGCAGAGCACAATGAGGGGTGCCGTGACCTCACCTGTCACGCCAACCCAGCCACCAGCCGGGGCCATGGCAATCGCGAGGCCGAGGCAAAGGTGCACCCAACCCGTCACGCGCTTCATGTACGGATAGACCAGACAGGGAATGGCCGCCACAGGCAGCAGGTAAATGCAGATTGGCTGCAGCTGCAGCACGGCGACCACCATGAGCAGGAGGCAAAGAACGATAAAGATCTTCGCCTCGCGCTTGCTGATACGCCCCGCAACCATGGCGCGATAGGCCATGCGCGGCTGCTGGCTGTCGTATTTCAGGTCGGCCAGATTGTCCATAGCCATGGCCGCCGCACGCCCCGCCGTAATTGCTACAGCTACCCAGATGATGTCCCAAAACCGCGGATGCCCCCCCGCTGCGAGAAACGCCGCCATCAGGCCAAACGGCAAGTCAAAAATCGTATGATGCAACGCTACGTTATTGATGTGCGCCTTGATATCAATCAAACAATCCCCTCCATATAGAAAAATTGGGAGTCGGCTGCGTCACTCACAACTCTCAACTCCCAACTCTCAAAACTCAATCCAATCCAAGCTCCTGCCACTTGGCGTCCACGCGGCGGCGGATTTCCTCGCTCATGCGGATCTCGTCCGGCCACTCGCGGCTGTGACCCTCCTCGGGCCACGTCTTCGTGGCGTCGATGCCGAGCTTCGCCCCCCACTTCGCCATGGGCGAAGAATGGTCGAGCACATCCAGCGGCCCGTGTACGATTTCGAGGTCCTGATCGGCGTCAATGTTGTTGAACACGCGCCAGGCAACCTCGCTGATATCCTGCACATCGACATGGGCGTCCACGACGATGATCATCTTGACGTTCATCATCTGGCCCATACCCCAGAGCGCATGCATGACCTTGCGTGCCTGCATCGGATAGGACTTCTTGATGGAGACAATGCAGCAATCGTGGAACACGCCCTCCAGCGGCATATTGATGTCGATGATTTCCGGCAACATCTGCTGCAGCAGCGGCAGGAAGATGCGCTCCGTCGCCTTGGCGAGGTAGCAGTCCTCCATGGGCGGCTTGCCCACGACCGTCGCACTGTAAATGGCATCCTTACGGTGCGTAATGGCCGTGATATGGAACACGGGATAGTCATCGGCCAGCGAATAGTAGCCCGTATGGTCGCCAAATGGCCCTTCGCGGCGTGACTCGCCCACGAGCACGTAGCCTTCGAGGATAATCTCGGCCGTGGCTGGCACCTGGATATCGACGGTCTTGCACTGCACGAGCTCCACCGGCTTGTGGCGCAGGAACCCTGCGAAAACCATCTCATCCACATCGCGCGGCAGCGGTGCCGTCGCCGCGTAGGTCACGACGGGATCCGTGCCAATGGCCACGGCGCACTCGATGCGGTCGCCGCCCATGGCCGCCGTATCGCGGTAATTCTCGGCGCCGTTCTTATGAATGTGCCAATGCATGCCCGTGGTCTGGCTGTCGTACTTCTGCAGGCGGTACATGCCCACGTTGCGCTTGCCCGTACGCGGGTTATTCGTGAAGGTCAGGGGCAGTGTCACGAAGGGGCCGCCATCGTCCGGCCAGCACTTGAGGATGGGGATTTCGTCGAGATTCGGATGCTCTGTCTCCACGACCTCCTGGCAGGGCGCATTCTTCACGTACTTCGGGAAGTTTACCGCGTTCTTGAGCTTCGGGATGAGCGAAATCACGCTCATCTTGTTCTTCATCGTGAGATACGGCAGCTTCAGGAGCTCGCGCAATTCGTCGGCCACATCGTCAAGTTTCTCCACGCCGAGTGCCATAGCCATGCGCTCGTAGCTGCCGAATGCATTCATAAGCACGGGCATCTTCGAGCCCTTGACGTTCTCGAAGAGCAGGGCCACGTTCTTGCTGCCCTTCAGCTTCGAGACGCGATCCGTGATCTCCGTGATCTCGAGCTCCGGATCTACTTCCGTCTGGATGCGCCTGAGCAGGCCGCGCTGCTCCAGCGCCGTTATGAACTCGCGCAAATCTTTATAGGCCACAGTGTTACCTCCCGGTTATTTCCTTAAGATATACTTGACGATCAGATAGCCCACGCCATAGAGGGCAATCATGGGCAAGGCCACCATTGTCTGCGTGAACACATCGGGCGGCGTAAGCGCAGCGCCAATGATGAAAGAAACGAAGATGACGATGCGCATGTACTTGCCGAGGAAGGCCGACGTGATGATACCCAGCTTGCCGAGTACCGTAATGATCAGCGGCAGCTCAAAGACCGCGCCAAAGGGCAGCATAAAACAGATGATGAAGTCGAAATACTTATCGACGGAGAACATCGCCTGTAAATCCCCGTTGCCGTAGCCCATAAGGAACTGCAAGCCAACGGGCAGTACAAGGAAAAAGGCAAAGGCCAGGCCGCAGAAAAACAGGATGACCGATGCTGGCACCACGATGCCCACGACCATGCGCTCCCTGTGCGTCAGCGCCGGCAGGAAGAACCGCCAGATATGGTAGAAAATCACCGGCAAAGCCAGGAGAAAGCCACATACCAACGCGACTTTCAGGTAGGTGAAAAAGGCCTCCGACGGATGCATAAAGTAGAGCTTGCCAACCGGCAGCGTGAGGCAATGCATGATATCGTCGATAAAATAGTAGCTCACGCAGCTGCCGACGCCTACTGCCAGCAGGCTCTTGATCAGGCGGCTGCGCAGTTCTGCCAGATGAGCGGTCAGCGACATGCTGCCGTCATCCGTCTGCTCCTCCTGCGAGGCCGGTGTCTCATCGAATTCCTCGAACTCCACCGGTGCCGTCTCTACCTGTGCCGGTACCTGAGACTCCTTTTTAACTTCTTCCGACATGAATCACTCTCACCGCGCTTATTTCTTGTCTGCCGTCTTGTCGGCCAGCTCCTTCGGCTGCTCCGTGACGTTGACCATGTTGTCCTTCTTATCATCGTCCTTATTCGCGCTCTTGAATTCACGGATGCTCTGACCAAGAGCCTTGCCGACGCCCGGCAGCTTGCCCGGACCAAATACGACCAGGCCGATAATCAGGATCAGTACGAGTTCTGGTACACCGAAATGCATGCTTATTTCCTCCTAAAATCAACGTAAACAATACATGGCATCATTATACAGGCTTTAGCGAAAAATCTCAATAACATCTGACACAAGCGCGATAAACTGCGCTTATCAAATGCTATAAAAGTCGCTAAAAGCTTTTATCAAGTTAAGTATTTTCAAGAAGAGGGCAGCCAGATGAAATACCCTGACTGCCCTCCTTTTCTCCTTTTATACCTGTTTTGGCGTCTCCTGCACCTTGTCCTGCTGCGCCGCCAGCTCCGCCTTTACGCTCTCCTGCGTTGGCGGCTGGTACGCGGCGGCCTGTGTCGGCGTATCGGATGGTGCCGGCTGATGTGGGACTGACTGAGCCGTCACAGCGGGTTGGGCTGTGGATGCAGCAGTCGGCTGCGCGGGGGCAGCGGCAGGCTGTGCAGCTGGCTGCGTCGATGCCGTCTGTGCGGGTTGCGGCTGAGTCTCATGTGGCTGCGTCGCCACTTTGGCCGCCGTCTCCACCGGCTCGTTGATGGCCTGCTGCAATGCGGCCGAGGCGCGGCGGAACTCGCGCATGCCCTTGCCAATCGTGCGCGCTACCTCCGGCAGCTTGCCGGGGCCGAACACGATAAGGCCCACAATGACGATGAGCAATACCTCAGAAAAACTGATACCGAACATATTTTCTCCCTCATAAATATCAGCAATGATATCATGCAAAATTGGTATTGCACGATACGGCAGGGGGTAATTTAAAAATTACGTTCGCCGATGAAATCCGCTACCAGCTCAAAAGCCTCGCGGATATCTGATGGCAGGGCTGCAGGCAGGCTTGCCTTGGCAGTGGCCAGATATTCATCCGCCTTATCCCTGGCCACATCGACGCCATCCGTCGCACGCACGATGGCCAGCGCACGCTCCGCCATCTCCGGCGTCATTTCCGGATTCGTGACAATAGAAGCCAGCTCCTCCGCATCGGGGCTGACCTCCATCGCACGGATGACCGGCAGCGTGAGGATACCCTGTCGGATATCGTTGCCTGCCGGCTTGCCCGTCTGCTCCTCCGTCTCGAGGATATCGAGGAGATCATCCGTAATCTGAAACGCCATGCCGATGGCGTGGCCATAGTCTGCGAGCCGGGCGACCTCTTCCTGCGTCATGCCGCCGACCTCCGCGCCAAGCGCACAGCAGGTCTCAAGAAAATCCGCCGTCTTCTTCTTGATGCGGGCATAGTAGTCTGCCACATCACGCGAAGCCTTATAGACATTGCGATCCTGAATAATCTCCCCTATGCTCAGGTTACCCACAAGATCAGCCAGGCCCTTGAGTACAGACTTGCCGTATCCCTGCTCCGCCACCATCGCGAAGGCACGGGCAAAGACAAAATCGCCCGAAAGGATCGCGACCTGATTGTTCCAGCGGGCATTGACCGTCGCCGCACCGCGCCGCGTATCCGCCGCATCGATGACGTCATCATGCACGAGGGAGGCCGTATGAATGAGCTCCAGTGCTGCCGCCAGGGGCATTACACGCGCGAGCTCAAACTTCGGCCCACCATGTGCAGCCAGCAGGCAGAGTGCCGGACGGATGCGTTTGCCTCCCGAGGTAATCAGATGACTGCCGATCTCCGTGATATCGGGCTCTGGTGCCGTCACAGCCTGCAGAAGATGTTCCTCCAGTTGCGCCAGATCACCTTTTATCACATCAAACATGGGGTTTGCCACAATGATCACCTACAAAATTCTTTCTATTGCTACCCGGCAGAAAACCAGCCAAAATTGCATTACACATTCTTCTATTTTACAACATCTTGCCGCTTTTGTCATGATTCTTTGTTCACAAAATGAACGATATCATCACATACGTTCCCGGCGACGGTAAAGACGTGGCCTGCGGGAGACGGGTGGCGCCAGCACTGCCGTCAGGGCCATTGCCTGCAGAGCCGTCTCCGGCGTGAGCCGCAGCGGCGGTACCGCTTGCACTTTGCCCGGCAGTTTAGCCTGCTCTTCATAAGTCACCGTCTCCTGCTCGCGGATTACTTCTTCCTCCGCAGCGCGCTCTGCCTCATAGGCAGCCGTACGCACTTCGTCGGCCATCTCTTCCTGCACGGCTTCTGCCGCTGCCTGTTCCACCGTGCCCGGTTCGCGGTAGACCTCCCGCTCTTCCGGAGGGATAGGGGCAGGAATATCCCAGACGACCTGCGGCTGCTGCGGCAGTACATCCGGTGTCCGGCGCTGCTGCTCCGGCCACGGCTCAGGCGTCGGTGGCGGTAACTGCACCTGCGGCGTACGTTCGGGCGGAACCGACTGCTGTCGGTTGCCACCTTGCCGCCTGGGTTTGCCCTGCCGCTTTGGCACCGGCTTGCGCTTGTTGTCGACTTTGTCCAGCAGATAGACGAGCGCAGCGAAAATGAGGAAGACGATAAAATCGCCCATGGCGCTGCCTCCTTACTTCGCTGGCTGCGTCGGCTGCAGCTTGCCACTGCCGCCCGCCTGGCTGATGGCCTGCCGCATGTCGGTATCGGCCTGCACGTTGTTCAGGTTATAGTAATCCATGACGCCGAGCTTGCCCTCGCGCAGGGCCTGCGCCATCGCATGCGGTACTTCGGACTGCGCCTCGACGACCTTGGCCTCCATCTCCTGCGTATAGGCTTTCATCTCCTGTTCTTTAGCTACAGCCATCGCGCGGCGCTCCTCGGCCTTGGCCTGGGCGATGCGCTTGTCGGCCTCGGCCTGGTCGGTCTGCAGCTGCGCGCCGATGTTGCGGCCCACATCGACATCCGCAATATCGATGGAAAGGATCTCGAAGGCCGTGCCTGCGTCTAGGCCTTTGCCGAGCACCGTCTTCGAGATATCATCCGGATTCGCGAGCACGTCATTGTGGCTGGACGCCGAACCGACCGTCGTGACGATGCCCTCGCCGACACGCGCGATAATCGTCGGCTCACCTGCGCCGCCCACGAGGCGGTCGATGTTGGCACGCACGGTGACACGCGCCTTGATCTTCAGCTCGATGCCGTTCATGGCCACAGCCGAGACAATCGGCGTCTCGATAACCTTCGGATTGACGCTCATCTGCACGGCCTCGAGCACATCGCGGCCAGCGAGGTCGATGGCGGCCGAACGTTCGAAGGACAGGGGAATCTGCGCACGGTGCGCGGCGATCAGGGCATCCACGACCTTATCGACGTTGCCGCCCGCGAGGTAATGTGCCTCCAGTTGGTTGACCTGTACATCGAGCCCCGCCTTGTTCGCCTTGATGAGCGGCAGGATGATCTTCGCGGGTGGCACGCGGCGCATGCGCATGCCGACGAGCGTGATGATGCTCACGCGCACATCGGCGGCCAGCGCTGAAATCCAGAGTCCCAGCGGCACGAAGTGCAGGAAAATCATCACCGCCGCGATGACGAGGACGAGAAAGAAACCGGAACCAAGTAAAGAACCCATAATTTACCTCCTGAATCATGATGCGTCCAGCGCAACGAGACCCCTTCAGTCAGCTGCGCTAACAGGGAAATCAACTATGCTAAGGGGCACAGCGGCGGACGACGACGCGGGCACCGTTAACGGCGATGACTTTGACACGCTCACCCTTCGCCACAAAGGCACCCTCAGAAACCACGTCGACGACCTGCTCACCCAGCTGCACGGAGCCCGCAGGACGCAGCTCCGTGAGCACCGTACCCTCCCGGCCGATGAGCTCTCTGCGCGTCTCCGCACTCACGAAGCCGCGCTGGCTCGTCGAGCGGTCATGCAGGACGACTTTATGCCACAGGCGGCTGGATGGCAGTTTTTTCACAATGAGGACAAAGATGACCACGGCCAATATGAGCGCCGCCCCCAGTGCCGTCATGGCATCGACATCCCCGCCGAGCGCCAGCAGCAGGCTGTAGAGCAGTGCCGCCACGCCCACACCCGCGAGCAGGCCGACCGTCGGCAGCAGCATCTCGACAATAATGCAGAGGATGCCCACGAGGAAAATCGCGATCTGATAGAGATCCACGAGGCCTTCGACGTAGCGGCTGCCCCAGAACACGCCTGCGGCCACGATGCCCAGCATGATGCCACCACCCATGCCACCGGTCTTGATCTCCACAAACAAGGCCAGGAACATGATGGCGAGCAGCAGTGTCTGCACCACTGGCAGCGTTACCATATCCATAGCTCCCGCCTCCTTTCGTATCTCCTATATTATTTATTCCATATGCAGACGGCAAATCCCTGCAAAAAAAGAGACTGTTCTACAGAACAATCTCTCGCATATGTATGGAACTGTCTGCCGGCTGCTCAAACCTTGAATACCATCAGGGCCTCCTGCATCTTCTGCGCCTGCTGCGCCAGTGCATTGCTGGCCTTGGCAATCTCCCGCGCCGAGGCCTTGCGCTCGGCCGTCGAATTGGCGACGCCCTCCATATCTTCGGCAATCTGCTGGCTGCTCTGGTCAAGCTCACCGATATTGCGCTCCATGGCCGCCGAATCCTCAGACACGCCGGCAATCGAAGCCGCAATCTCCTGCATCTGCGCAGAAGTGTGCTCGACCAGATCCACGATCTCGCGGAAGTTCGCCTTCAAGCCCTCGACGGACTTCGCCCCCTCCGCTACCTGAGTGTGCCCGGCCTGCATGGAGTCCACGGCCGCCGTCGTATCCTGCTGAATACTCTGGATGAGGCTCGAGATGCGGCCGGCTGACTCCTGCGAAGCCTCAGCCAGCTTGCGCACCTCATCGGCCACGACCGCAAACCCGCGTCCGGCCTCTCCTGCGCGTGCGGCCTCGATAGCCGCATTCAGCGCCAGCAGGTTCGTCTGATCGGCGATGCCCGTAATCGTATCGACGATCTGGCCGATCTCCTGCGAACGTTCTCCCAGCTTGCCCACGATATCCGCCGACGTGCGCACGGTATCCTCGACACCCTTCATCTGCTGCACGGCCTTGTCGACGGCCTGATTGCCGCCATCGGCACGGGACACGGCCTCGCGGGAATTATGCGCCACCTGGTCCGCATTCTGCTGGATGTGATTGATGCGCTCAGCTACCTGTCCCATGGACTGCGTACTCTCGGACACCGACGCCTGCTGCTGCGTGATGGCCGCCGCCGTCGTCTCCATGGAGGCCGCCATTTTCTCGACATCATTGGCCGACTGCTCCGAGGTTGCCGTGAGCTCCTCCGAGGCTGCGGCCAGCTGCTGGGCGCTCTCGTGGAACGTCCCCATGAGTTCGCCGATGCGTGCGCGTACGCCGACGAGCGCGCGCCACACTTTGCCGAACTCATCGCCGCGCTGGCGTCCCTTGCCGTCGCCGCTGTCGCGGAAGTCGCCCTCCTTCATGGCTTCACAAGAGCTCACCATGCTGGCCATCTGGCCCGTGATCTCCCGCGTAATGTAGCCGGTCGCCAGCAGCAAAATGATGAAGGCCGCCAGTGAAATCAACACCATGACCGTCTTGGAACGCGAGGCCGCAGCGTCGTTGGACGCGCTCGTGGCATTGGCCGCCTGTTCGCAGTGCGCTTTGAGGTCCGCCAGGTCATTCTTCAGTGCATTCAGCGTCTTGATGCCCTGGTCACCATACATTTTGCTGGCTTCTGCAATCTGTCCCTTAACGGTCAGATTGACGACCTGCAAGGACGTCTGGTGATACTTTTCCCAATCCGCCTCCGTCTGCTGAATCAGCGCCTGGGTCTCCGGCCGATTGCCGAGCAGATCCTTATAGCTCTGCCAGGCAGTGCCGTAATCTTCTTTATACTTTCCCTCGATATCGTTATGCATCTTCATGTGACGCGACGAATCCGAAGTAGCAATGGCCTCCAGCATCGCAGACTGGATCTTGCGCATATTCAGCTCATCGTCCGACAGATACTGCCGTGCAGGCAGGTAGACATTGACCACCTGCTCGACGTTACGCTGCGCCTGCTGCAGCGACGAAAAGCCCGTAATGGATACCGCAATCAGGCCGACAGCCGCTACCAGCGCCAGACATAATATCTTATAAGCCATGCGGATATTGCTCAGCCAGTTCATCGTGAAACCTCCCCAAGACATAGTCCTTCATTTACTTACCCTATTATAAATCATTTTACCTTGCTTGGTACGAAAAATCCATTGGGTTCTAAAGATTTCACATACTTATATGAAAAAAGTACAGGGTATATACGATACCGTATGATGCACCCACGAAAAAAGAGCCCATCCGCGACGAGCTCTCCCCATAAACCAAGTTAATGCAACAGACTGCGCACGAGCGTATTGACCATCTTGCCATCGGCACGACCTTTGACCTTCGGCATAAGTGCACCCATGACCTTTCCCATATCTTTCATCGTCTGTGCACCAGTTGCCTTCACGGCCTCCTCGACGAGCGACTTGACCTCAGCCTCCGAAAGCTGCTTCGGCAGGTAATGCATGAGCACGTCGAGCTCGGCCTGCGTCTGGTCGACGAGATCCTGACGGCCCGCCTTCTGAAACTCCTCCAGCGAATCGCGTCGCATCTTGACTTCCTTGCTGAGCACGGCGATGACGCCCTGATCATCGAGCTCTGTATGACCGCCATCGATCTCGGCCTGGCGCACGGCACCGCGAGCCGAGCGGATGACGGAGAGGCGCAGTTTCTCATGTGCCTTCATAGCATCTTTCATATCTGCCGTCAATTGTTCCTTGATGGACATTCTATTTCCTCCTCCATGCAAAAAGACACCTGCGAATCTCACGACTCGCAGGCGCCCTGCTAAATTCAAGCTTTATCAGCCTCTGAACTTGCGTTTACGAGCTGCCTCAGACTTTTTCTTGCGGCGAACGCTCGGTTTCTCGTAATGCTCACGCTTGCGTACCTCAGCCAGCGTACCGGCTTTCTGGGACATGCGCTTGAAGCGACGGAGAGCACTGTCGATCGATTCGTTTTTACCAACTTTGATCTCGTTTGCCATCTATTTCTTCCCCCCCTCCACTGTTTTGGGAGTTGTGTTTCATAACTACACCACAACATTATACCGCAGCGGTATAGCCATGTCAACAAGATTTAGCCCGGTGGCCACTGCATCGAACGTCCTCCCAGGAGATGGAAATGCAGATGCTTGACACTCTGGCCGCCTTCCTCGCCGGTATTGGCCACCACACGGAAGCCCTTTTCTGCCACGCCCAGCTTTTTCGCCAGCTGCGGCACGACGTCCACGAGGATATGCGCCACGAGATCCCGATCCGCGTCCGTCAGGGCCAGCAGACTCTCGACATGCTTCTTCGGGATAACGAGAACGTGCACGGGAGCCTGCGGCTCCAAGTCCTTGAAGGCCACGCACTGCTCATCCTCATAGACGAGCTGCGAGGGAATCTCTTTCTGCACAATCTTGCAGAAAATACAATCTGCCATTGAAAACACCTCCTTTAACCGTTGTTCAGAGGGGGAAGGAAACGCAGGATCTGCGTTTTCCTAACTCTGACCTTTACTTTATTCGCCATCAATCAGGAATTACCTGCCCCCAGATGCCATCTTTATAAAGTTTTTCCATTTTTACGCGGTAAATCTCACCGCTCGTGACCGGCATGTCCGTATAGACGCGCACGTAGTTGTTCGTGAGACCGTCCGTGATGCCCTCATGGTTCGTCTCGAAGAGCACGTCCATCTCACGGCCGAGGAACATTTTATGGAACTCTGCTGTCTTGCGCGTGGCCAACGCCTGCATGCGGTGCACACGCTCCTTCTTCACAGGCTCCGGCACCTGATCCGTGCGCTTCGCCGCGGGCGTCCCCGTGCGTCGCGAATAGGGGAAGACGTGCATGCGCGCAAAATTCATTTTCGCTACAAAATCCAGACTCTGCTGGAACAGCTCCTCCGTCTCGCCGGGGAAGCCCACGATGATATCCGTCGAGACCGCTAGCCCTGGCACCTCGCGCTCCACGTTTGCGATGAGGCGCGCGAACTCCGCCGTATCGTAATGGCGATTCATGGCATGCAGGATTTCATCCGAGCCCGCCTGCAGCGGCAGGTGCAGATGCGGACAGAAGCGCTCGTCCTCGCGAATCAGCGCGAAGAGCTCTGGCGAAAGCTCCAGTGACTCCAGCGAGCCGAGGCGCAAGCGCCGGAGCCCCTTCACGGCCAGTACCTCACGGCAGGCATCCACGAGGTGCACATCCTCCGCAAGATCGCGGCCATAGGCACCGAGGTGAATGCCCGTGAGCACGATTTCCTTGAAGCCCGCCGCCACGAGTTTCTCCGCCTCACGGCGCACAGCCTCCGGCTGGCGCGACTTCACGGGGCCGCGTGCATAGGGGATGATGCAATAGGAGCAGAAATTCTCGCAGCCATCCTCGATCTTCAGGAAAGCGCGCGTGCGCTGCGGCATATCGTAGAGCGGAATGTCCTCGAAGGTATGCGCCTGCATGATGTCGCCCACCTCGTCCACGACCAGGCCGTCCTCACGCCGCGCCGCCTCGACGAAATCCACGATATTCGCGCGCTCCTTCGTGCCGAGAATCACGCGCACGCCCTCGATGGCCTTGATCGCCTCCGGCGCCACCTGTGCGTAGCAGCCGCAGACCGCGATGATGGCCTGCGGATTCTCGTGCCGGGCGCGGCGCACGATCTGGCGCGATTTGCGATCGCCCATGCTCGTGACCGAGCAGGTATTGATGACGTAGACGTCCGCTTTCTCCTCAAAGGGCTTGATTTCGTAGCCCGCCTGCTTGAACAGGCCCTCCATCGACTCCGTCTCGAACTGATTGACCTTGCAGCCCAGCGTAGTCAAAGCAACACTTGGCAAATTATTCTCCTCCTAATATCAGGTATACCCACCTAAATCTCCGTTCTCGTACTGCACCACCGTGAGCGCGGCCACGGCCGCCGTCTCCGCCCGCAGGATGCGCGGCCCGAGCGTCACGCTGTGACCGCCCGCCCTGAGGGTGGCCTCCGCCTCCGCGAGGCTGAAGCCGCCCTCAGGGCCAATGAGCACCACGAAATCGTGCACGCCCCTGGCTGCCGCCTCGCGCAGTGTGGCCTTGATGCCCTGCTGCGTTTCGTTTTCATAGCAAAAGAGCAGGCATGCATTTTCCGGCAACTGCGCAATATATTTTTCGATATCCATAAGCGCCGCGACCTCGATGAGGCTCGTGCGGCCGCACTGCTTGCAGGCCTCATCGGCAATTTTCTGCCAACGCTGCTGTCTCTGCGCGGCTTTCTTCGCCTCGTAGCGCACGACGCAGTTCTGGCTTTTAAGTGGCACGACCCTGGCCGCGCCGAGCTCCACGGCCTTCTGCACGACGAACTCCATCTTGTCGCCCTTGAGCAGGCACTGGGCGAGGGTAATATCAATCGGCGGCTCCGTATTCGCGTCCAGATGCTCCATGAGCTGCATCGTGACCGTCTCCGCCGTGAAAGCCGTCATCGCCATACGCGCCGTCTGTCCCGCATCATCGACGACAACCATCTCGTCGCCCGGCTTCGCACGCATCACGTGCATGAGATGGTGCGCATCGCTGCCCGTAATCTCGATGGTATCCGCGAGCAGGCCGCGGTAAAACAGTCTTCTCATGCCTCACTGCTCCGTTTCACCAGCATCGCGGTCCAGCCTTTATCGTGCATGGCCTCTACGACCGTGAAGCCGTTGGCCTCCGCCGCCTCGCGCACGTCCGCCTCGCGCTCATCGATGATGCCCGAGGCCAGCAGCGTGCCCCCCGGTGCCAGATGCGCATCGAGCTCCGTGAACAGGCGGATAACGATATCGGCGATGATATTCGCGATCACGAGGTCCGCCTTGTCATCGAAGGCCTGCAGCAAGTCGCTGACCATGGTCTTTGCCTCGACGTCGTTTTCCTGCAGGTTCTCTGCCGCCACATGCACGGCCGTGCTGTCGTAGTCGGCCGCCACGACCTCGCCCGCACCGAGCTTCGCGGCCGCAATGGCCAGCACGCCCGAGCCCGTGCCCACATCGAACACGCGCATAGCCGGACGAATCAGCCTCTCCAGCGCCCGCAGGCACATGGCCGTGGTCGGATGCGTGCCCGTGCCGAAGGCCGCGCCCGGGTCGAGCCGCAGCACGATGTCGTCCGGCTGCGCCGTATACTCCTCCCAGCTCGGCTGGATCACGAGATGCTCGCCGACCTTATCCACATGGAAATACCGCTTCCACTCATCAGCCCAATCCTCATCCTGCACGGTGCGCCAGCCGACGGTGCATGGGCCGTTCTCCAGGCCGTCGACTTCCTGCATCTTTTTCAGTCGCACGCCCAGGCGCTCCAGCCGGTAATCCAGCTGTTCATCATGCGGCAGCCACGCCAATACCTTCACGTTTTTCCCGTCGGGCACGCGCGGGATATCCGCGAAGTCCCACAGCCCCTCATCGATACAGGCATTCACTTCCTGCGGGTCCTCGATGCTGACCCCCTGCGCTCCCAGCTGGTCAAAAATCTGCGCGACGATATCCTGCGCCTCGCGCGCCACCACGACACTGACCTCCGCCCACTTCACGGGCCTCGCTCCTTTCCAGATTAAAATTAATTCGAATAGCGGACTTTAAGCCTTCAAGTCCTCCCACATCTCATCTACCGTATCAAAAGTACGACTGAGATTTTTCCCTTCCAAATTGTCTCCTAATTTTGGCTACAGCGATGTTCGAACGTACTATTTCTCTTGTGTCTTGATAATACCTTCGACGTCACGACCACCATAAAAGATTCGGATTACCGTCACGGTCGTTTCATCATCCACCGTATAGTAAACGACAAAGTTATCGACAGGGACTTTATGCATCCCCTGGCTGTGCCATGGCTCCCAGTCCACAACTTCGTACCTGCCAGGCAATGTATCCAAGGAGTGAATTACATGACGAATGCGGTTCACCTGTCCCCTGGCAGCATCTGGTGCCTGGAGCTCAAAGGCAATATACGCATAAATCTCCCGTAAGTCATCCAGTGCCCTGGGGGCGTAAACCACTGCATACTCATCGCTCATATGCCGAACTCCTTGTGCAGAGCCGCATCGACTTCATCCATCGTATATCTCTTGCCGCCCTGCAGGGATTTCACGCCTTGCATCAGCTCTGCATCCAGCTGCTCACGCGTCATGCCGCCGATGGCTGTCGGTTTTTGCCGAGGCAGATGAAGATCAAACGGTATACCATTCCTGAGCACAATCTGCCGATACAGCATCTGAATCGCACTGGACGGCGTAATACCTAACTGTGCGAGGATATCCTCGGCGTGCTCCTTGAGCCCCGTATCAATACGGGCATAAATTGCAGATGTATTAGCCATAACACTCACGCTCCTTTATGTTCATGATAGTGTTTTTTGCTTGCAGATGCAAGCAAAAAATTGCAGTTATCACGTCATAGCAGGCATATATACAATCACTGCAGCATTGTCAGCAGCTTGTCCATGCCTTCGGCGTATTCTTTGTCAGTCGCGCTGATTTGCTGCAGCAGCGGATTCGTGATGCCTCCCATCCAGAAAACCTCCCCAAAATCCGATCGACCTTGTTTCTTTCCTCACCCTGCAGCATACGCTTACCGCCTTTCCTTGCTACGATTTACTCTTATTTTAACATATGTTGTCGCAGGAGGGAAAAGAAATCTCCTGCCGCAATGCTTCGCCCCAAGTCTCCAGCAGCATAGGCAGACGCCAGCGGGCATTGGCCGGGCTCGTGGATGGCATCTGGCGGATGTTGAGGTCCGGGCGCGTGAGCAGGGGCTTGTTGTAGCGGCAGAAACATTGATAGGCTTTCGTGCCATTGCATAGAATCGTATGAATCTTCGGGTACGATTGCAAAAATTGCGTGAAGTCATTTCCCACCTCGGCGTGAATCGCCGTATCGAGACTCCCCTGCCGTTCACACGTGGCGATGGCATCCCAAAGCGCGATATGATGCGCGCGGAGCATCTGCAAACGCGCCGCATAATCTGCGGACGGCTGCTTTTCCCCTGTCAGCAGCTGCGTCATCAGGGGCCAGAAGCGATTCTGCGGATGCGCGTAGTACTGCTGCGCCGCCAGCGAGCGCACGCTGGGCATGGAACCGAGAACCAGCACGCGGCAGTCCGCGTCCACGCTGGGCGGGAAGCCCTCGCAATGCGCCCCTGCAGTTTTATCTGCACGATCTGCGACTGTCTGAGCCGCACCGTTGTTCCCTGCTTTTTCTGCTTGCTGCCCCACTGGAATGCCTTGCTTGTTATGTGACATAATTTCCCCCTATTAGCAAAAATGCTTTCCCGCATGATCGCATACGGAAAAGCATTTTCAGTCTATTCTGAACTTAGTTCTTAATCACCATAGCCCTTGATGAATTCCTTCATCTTGTCGAGCCAGCTCTTCTGCTCGGGGTTCTCCCGGCCGCTGCAGGAGTCATCGAACTGCTGCAGGAGTTCCTTCTGCTTGCTGGAGAGTTTCTGCGGCGTCAGCACCTTGACCTTCACGAGCTCATTGCCGCGGCCGCTGCCGCGCAGGAACGGGATGCCGTGGTTGCGGATGCGCAGCACCGTACCGGGCTGCGTGCCCGGTGCGATCTTCAGATCGACCTTGCCGTCGATAGTCGGCACCTCCACCGTCGCCCCGAGGGCGGCCTGCACGAAGCTGATCGGCACCTCGATAATGACATCGTTCCCCTGGCGCTGGAACAACTTGTGCGGCTTGATGAAGATGTATACGTAGAGATCGCCACTGCCACCGCCATTCTTGCCGGCATTGCCCTTGCCGCTCACGCGCACGCGCTGACCCTGATCGACGCCCTTTGGAATATTGACGCTGATCTCGTCCTGGATGCGCACCTGACCGGAGCCGTGGCACTTATGGCAGGGATTCTTGATGACCTGGCCTGTGCCGTGACAGCGGCTGCAGGTCGTGGCATTGACCATACGGCCAAACGGTGTATTATGCACCGTCTGCTTCTGGCCCGTACCACCGCACTCCGGGCATTTCTCCGCATGAGAGCCTGCGGCCGCACCCGAACCATGGCAGTCCGGGCACTCCTCCGTGCGCGGCACCTTCAACACCGTCTTCTTGCCGAAGGCCGCTTCCTCAAAAGTCAGCTCGAGGTCATAGCGCAAGTCTGCACCGCGCTCCGGCTGCGGACCGGCACTTCTTCGGCTGCGGCCGCCACCGCCGAAGAACATGTCAAAGATATCGTCCATGCCGCCGGCACCGCCGAAGCCGCCAAAACCGCCGAAGTCCTGGAAGCCGCCACCGCCGCCGCTGCCCATGCTGTTGAAGGCATCCATGCCCAGCTGGTCGTAGCGGGCACGTTTCTGCGGGTCTTTCAGCACATCGTAGGCTTCGTTGACTTCCTTGAACTTCGCTTCGGCGCCTTTCGGGTCATCCGGATTGAGGTCCGGATGATATTTGCGGGCCAGACGCTTATAGGCTTTCTTGATAGTCTTGTCGTCGGCACTCCGGTCGACGCCCAGGACCTCATAATAATCGCGTTTCTCGCTCACGTTGCACCATCCTCATAATAATGTTGGGAGCTGGGAACTGGGTCCCAACTCCCAACGTAGTTACTGTGTTAAGACGGCTTATTTCTTGTCGTCCTTGACGTCCGTGTACTCGGCATCGACGACGTTGTCATCGTCCTTCTTTTGCTCGGACGCACCGCCAGCCTGCTGCTGCGCACCAGCTGCGCCCTGGGCACCGGCCTGCGGGCCAGCCTGCTGATAGGCCTGCGCGCTCAGCTCATAGAGCGGCTTCTGCAGGGCTTCCGTAGCCTTCTTGATGGCCTCGGTGTCGCCGCCCTTAAGGGCATCCTTCAGCTTGGCAATCGCGTCGTTGACCGCGGAGACCTTCGCGCTGTCGGCCTTGTCGCCGAAGTCCTTGACGGCCTTCTCTGCCTGATAGACGAGGTTCTCGCCCATGTTCTTAGCATCGACGGCTTCCTTCTGCTTCTTATCCTCAGCCTCATGTGCCTTGGCTTCCTTGACCATGCGGTCGATATCCTCTTTGCTCATGCCGCTGTCGGACTGAATCGTGATCTTCTGCTCTTTGCCCGTGCCAAGATCCTTAGCGGATACGTGCACGATACCGTTGGCATCGATATCGAAGGAAACCTCGATCTTAGGCACTCCGCGCGGCGCTGGCGGGATATCGGAGAGCTCGAAGCGGCCCAGCGTCTTGTTGCCGGCAGCCATCTCGCGCTCGCCCTGCAGCACGTGGATATCGACGGACGGCTGGTTATCGGCCGCCGTGGAGAATACCTGGCTCTTGTGCGTCGGGATCGTCGTGTTGCGCTCGATGATCTTTGTGCAGACACCGCCCAGCGTCTCAATGCCGAGGGACAGCGGCGTAACATCGAGGAGCAGGACATCCTTGACTTCACCGACGAGCACGCCGCCCTGGATAGCCGCACCGACGGAAACGCACTCATCCGGGTTGACGCCCTTGGACGGCTCTTTGTGCAGGATATTGCGGATGGCGTCCTGCACGGCCGGGATACGGGAGGAACCACCGACGAGGATGATCTTGTCGATATCGTCGCCCGAGAGGTCTGCATCAGCCATAGCCTTGCGAACCGGATCCATCGTGCGCTCGACGAGGTCAGCGGTCAGTTCGTTGAACTTCTGGCGGGAGAGCGTGAGGTCCAGATGTTTCGGGCCCGTGGCATCCGCCGTGATGAACGGCAGGTTGATGTTCGTCTGCGTCATGCTGGAGAGCTCGATCTTCGCCTTCTCAGCGGCCTCGATGAGGCGCTGGGCGCTCATCTTATCCTGCGAAAGGTCGATACCGTTCTCTTTCTTGAACTCCTCGACCATCCAATCCATGATCTTCTGGTCGAAGTCATCGCCGCCGAGGTGCGTATCGCCATTCGTGGCCTGCACTTCGAACGTACCCTCGGAGAGCTCCAGGATGGAGACATCGAACGTGCCGCCGCCGAGGTCGAATACGAGGATGGTCTCATCGTCATCCTTATCGAGGCCATAGGCGAGGGCTGCCGCCGTCGGCTCGTTGACGATACGCAGGACATCGAGGCCTGCGATCTTGCCGGCGTCCTTCGTGGCCTGGCGCTGACTGTCGTTGAAGTAAGCCGGCACCGTAATGACGGCCTGGCTCACGGACTCACCGAGATAAGCCTCGGCATCTGCCTTCAGTTTCTGCAGGATCATTGCGGAGATCTCAGGCGGCGTATAGCTCTTGCCATCGATCGTGACCTTGTAGTCCTTCTCGCCCATATGGCGCTTGATGGACTTGATCGTGCGGTCCGGGTTCGAGACGGCCTGGCGTTTTGCCAGCTGGCCGATGAGGCGCTGGCCATCCTTCGTGAAACCGACAACGGACGGGGTGATGCGGCTGCCCTCCGGATTCGTGATGACAGTCGGCTCGCCGCCTTCCATCACGGACACAACGGAGTTCGTGGTACCTAAGTCAATACCAATTACCTTAGACATGCTGATATCCTCCTAAATGCTTTGCATCTGAAATGTCATATATCGCGGAAAAGGGAGTCGCAGCCGTTCCCGCAGGACTCAGCCTGCGGCTCCCACGGGTAAACGAAACTAATTTGCAACGACCTGCACCATGCTCGGTCGGATGACGCGGCCCTTGACCATGTAACCCTTCTGGAGCTCCTGGGCGATCGCATCATCCTCGAGATCAGGGTTCTGCACGCGCATGACGGCCTGATGGAAATTCGGGTCGAACTTCTTGCCCGCCGTCTCGATGTACTCGAGGCCATCTTTCTTCAGCGTTTCCTGGAACTGCGTAAAAATCATCTCCACGCCCTTCTGGAACGCCTCGACGTCCTTCGTCTCCGCCGCCATGGCGCGCTCGAAATTGTCGAGAATCGGCAGCATATCCTTGAGGATATCCTGCGTGATCACGTTCGAGAGCTCCTCGCGCTCCTTATTGGAACGCTTGCGGAAGTTCGCGAAATCCGCCTGCAGGCGCAGGGCCTGCTGCTTCGCCTCGTCGAGGGCCTGCTGCAGCTTTTCGGCCTTGGCCGCATCATCTTCCGGTGCTTCAGCCTGGGCATCCTGTGCTGCATTCTCTGAACCTTCTGCCTGAGTCTCTGCCGCATCCGTCTCAGCCGCGGCCTCATTGGCCGCGTCCTTGATTTCCTCCTGCATTTCCTCCAGCTTCTGCTCGTCCTTCTTCTTCAGCTCGTCTTTCTCGTATGCTGGCAATGCCTTCACCTCTTTCAAAATATCTGTGGTCAGGCGCCTTCCTCTACCAATGATAGCGCTTGACGACTTCGGTGAGATTCTTGTTCATGTACTCCAGCAGGCTCATGGCCTTGGCGTACTCCATGCGGGTCGGACCGAGCACCGCGATGGTTCCCAGCAGCTCACCGTCCAGATGGTAGGTGGCGGTAATGATGCTGCTGTCCTGAAAATGGCTGTCCTCATTCTCCTGGCCGATGGTGACCTCGAGGCCTTCGCCCATGTGCGCATGGAGGACATCCTTCATCAGGGACTCTTCCTCCAGCACCAGCAGGGTTTCCTTGACCTTCTCGACATCGTGGAACTCCGGCTGCGCGAGCAGCTGCGTCGTACCGCCAAGATAGAGACGCTCCCGCTTACCGGAATCCAGTGCGCGGTGGATGATCTCCAGCGCCGATTCGTAGAGCGGCGTATCCGCAATCTCATCCTCAATCTGCTTGAGCTGTGGCGGCTCGATGGAGCTCAGCGTATGCCCTGCCAGATTGTGGTTGATGACCTGCGCCATGCGCTGGAAATCCGCGAAGGTCGCACCGTCCGGCATCTCGACGATCTTGTTCTCGATGAAGCCGGCGTCCGTCATGAGCACCGTGATTACGCGATGGTCATCGAGGGGCAGGAACTGCAGACAGCGGAACGCGGCATGTGTCATCTGCGGTGCGAGCACCAGGGCGACATTCTTCGTGACCTCGGAGATAATCTTCGCGGTCTCGACGAAAACTTCGTCGATGCGTTTGACGCGGGTGCGATACCACCGATCGATGAGCACCTTCTCCTCATCGCTCACCGGCTTCGGTGGAATCAGGCCATCGACGTAGAAGCGATAGCCCTTCGATGAGGGGACGCGGCCCGAGGAGGTGTGCAGCTGCCGCAGGTAGCCGAGCATTTCGAGGTCGGCCATCTCGTTGCGGATGGTGGCCGG
>DEDT01000001.1:59705-60283 GCA_002350105.1 Selenomonadaceae bacterium UBA2897
GTGCGGGAGCCGACCGGCTCCGCCGACTCGATGTAGTCATCGATGATGGCCTTGAGCACCAGCTGCTTGCGGTTGTCCAGCTCCTCCTCTGCCATGCTGCCACCTCCTCGCTGCCTGTTAGCACTCTATGAGGTTGAGTGCTAACCTTGAATCTATTAAGAGTGTACCCCTAATAAAGCAAAAAGTCAACACCTAAATTGGTCAAAAAGTCAGTTCGTCAATAAAAATTTCTCAAAGACCAGGTTGCCGTACTTCGCACCGCGCGCCGTGAGGTGCACACAGTCCCCCTCGCTGACGAGCGCCCCCTGCCGCACCAGTTCCCCGATAACCGCACCGTAGATGCTGTCGAGGCACACGCCGAAGCGCTGCTGAAAGCGGGCACGGCTGATGCCTGTGGCCGTGCGCAGCGCGAGAAAGGCGAACTCCTCCATGGCAATCTCCCGCGTCGCGGCCTCCTCCATGGTGCGCGGCGACGCCCCCGCCTCCACCTGGGCGATGTAGGCGGCGATATCCGCCGTGTTCTGCCAGCGCTGGTGCTCAAGATACGAGTGCGCGGCCGCGCCGAGGCCGAGGTAGGG
>DEDT01000001.1:60300-71114 GCA_002350105.1 Selenomonadaceae bacterium UBA2897
AGGTTGTGACGGCTCGCAAAGCCGTGGCGAGCGAAATTCGAGATTTCGTAGCGCGCATAGCCGTGCGCGGGGAGCTCTTGCGTCATGTAGTCATACATCTGCTCCGTGAGCTCGTCGCCCGGCAGATGCAGCTTGCCCAGCTCCTGCATCTTCGCGAATGCTGTCCCCTCCTCCAGTTGCAGACCGTAGATGGAGATGTGCTCCGGCTGCAGCGATAGCGCCTGCGCCACGCTCGCCTGCAGGTCGGCAAGGCTCTGGCCCGGCAGGCCATACATGAGGTCGAGGCTCACATTCGTAAAGCCCGACGCCCGCGCCAATGCGATGGCCTCTGCGGCCTGCGCCGCCGTATGGATGCGGCCAATGGCCCTGAGCAGGCGGTCGTCGAAGGACTGCACGCCGAAGGAGAGACGGTTCACGCCATAGCGATGCAGCAAAGTGAGCTTTGCCGCATCGACCGTGCCCGGATTACACTCCATAGTGAACTCCGCCACATGACCAAAAATGTCCCTAGCCTGTTGCAGCATCTGCTCCAGTAATTCCTCGGGCAGCACGCTCGGCGTGCCGCCGCCGATGTAGATGGTTGACGGCCACCCCCACTGCCGCACATAAAGAGAACCCTGCTGCCGGATTTCCCGGCACAGGGCTCCGATATAGGCTTCCATGTACTTTTCCCTGCCTGCCCAGGAGGGAAAATCACAATAGAAACATTTCTGCCGACAGAAGGGAATATGAATATATACGCCCCATTGCATGATACTTTCCTCAGTCGATTTTCAGCACGGCCATGAAGGCTTCCTGCGGGATCTCCACGCTGCCCACGGCCTTCATGCGCTTCTTGCCTTCCTTCTGCTTCTCCAGCAGCTTGCGCTTACGCGAGATATCGCCGCCGTAGCACTTCGCGAGCACGTCCTTGCGGTGAGCACGCACGTTCTCGCGCGCGATGACCTTCGAGCCGATCGCGGCCTGAATCGGGATCTCGAACATCTGCTGCGGGATGATTTCCTTGAGCTTCGAGACGAGCGCCCGCCCGCGGGATACCGCGCGGTCTTTGTGTACGATGGTCGAGAGGGCATCGACGGGGTCGCCGTTTAAGAGCACGTCGATCTTCACGAGCTGTGAGGTCTGGTAGTCCGCCAAAGCATAGTCAAGGGACGCGTAGCCGCGCGTAGCCGATTTCAGGCGGTCAAAATAGTCGAAGATGATTTCGTTCAGCGGGATGTGGTACTCGATGGTCACGCGGTTCTCGTCGATATAGTTCATGGTCTTGAACTCACCGCGCTTGTCCTGCGAAATCTCCATGACCGCACCCACGTAATCATTCGGCACGATGACCGTGGCCTTGACGTAGGGCTCCTCCATGTGCTCGATCTCCGTCGCGGGCGGCAGCTCAGACGGGTTGCTGACCTCCAGCATCTCGCCATTGGTCTTGAACACGTGGTAGATAACGGTCGGCGCCGTCATGATGAGCTTCAGGTGATACTCGCGCTCCAGACGCTCCTGCACGACGTCCATGTGCAACAGGCCTAGAAAGCCACAGCGGAAGCCGAAGCCCAGCGCCACGGAGGTCTCAGGCTCGAACACGAGCGCCGCGTCGTTGATCTGCAGCTTCTCCAGCGCGTCCTTGAGGTTGTCGTAATCGGCGCTCTCCACGGGGTAGAGACCGCAGTAGACCATGGGCGTCACGCCGCGGTAGCCGGGCAGCGGCTCGGCCGCCGGCTTGAGCACGGAGGTAATCGTGTCGCCGACGCGCACGTCGCGCACATCCTTCAGCGAGCCCGCAACGAAGCCGACTTCGCCGTTGTCGAGCTGGCCCACGTCCACGGGACGCGGCTTGAAGCAGCCTACATCCGTGACCTCGAACTCCTTGCCCGTGGCCATCATCCTGAGCTTCATGCCCTTTTTGATATGGCCCTGCTTCACGCGGATATGTGCGATCACACCTTTATAGGAATCAAAATAGGAGTCGAAGATCAGGGCCTGCAACGGTGCCTCCTCGTCGCCCTCGGGCGCGGGAATCCAGTCCACGACGGCCTCGAGGATATCGGGCACACCCTCGCCCGTCTTGCCCGAGCAGAGCACGGCATTCGAGGTATCGAGGCCGATGGCGTCCTCGATTTCCTTTTTCGTGCGCTCCACATCCGCGCTCGGCAGGTCGATCTTGTTGATGACCGGGATAATCTCGAGATCGTTCTCCAGCGCCATGTAGACGTTCGCGAGCGTCTGCGCCTCCACGCCCTGCGTCGCATCGACGACGAGCAAAGCACCCTCGCAGGCCGCGAGGCTGCGCGAAACCTCATAGGTGAAGTCGACATGCCCCGGCGTGTCGATGAGGTTCAGCTCATACTCCTCACCGTCACTGGCCTTGTAATCGAGGCGCACGGTCTGCGACTTGATCGTGATGCCGCGCTCGCGCTCGATATCCATGCTGTCGAGCACCTGATCCTCCATCTCGCGCTTCGTGAGCGTGCCTGTGAGCTCGATGAGCCGGTCAGCAATCGTCGACTTGCCGTGGTCAATATGGGCGATAATCGAAAAGTTACGGATATGTTTTTTATCCACGCTTATTTTCCTTCCAACATATATTTTCAACCTGTTTTGCAAATTCACGTGCTCCCATTATACCATTCCCGCCGCAGCGCCTGCAAGAAATCCACAAAGAAATGCGGAGAGGGAGTTGCTTTTTCGCGGCGCCCATGCTAGAATACTATGGTACTGATAAAAACAAGGGGGTGAGTTACTTGCCGAATATCAAAGCATCTATCCTGAGTGTAAAATCCGACGCTAAGCGCCATGCCAAGAATGCTGCTGAGAAATCCCGTGTCCGCACGGCTTCCCGCCGCGTCCTCGATGCTGTTGAGGCTGGAAACGCTGATGAAGCGAAATCCCTCCTTACAGTTGCATGCAAGACGATCGATCAGGCCGCTGCCAGCCATGTGTACCACAAAAACGCTGCCAGCCGCAAAAAGTCCCGTCTGGCCCGTAAGGTCAACGCGATGGCTAAATAAGACGTCTGCCTTAGCTAACGAAGATAACATAGAGAGGCTGCGCATTGCGCAGCCTCTTTGTGTTATATAAAAGTAGAATTTTTCGTGTCAATCCTGTCCGGCCAGGCGCTTCAGGCCCGCCTTGTCCAGCAGCTGCAGCTGCCCGCGCCCCGTCTTCACCAGGCCTTCCTGACTGAAATACTTCATGAGGCGGCTCACGACCTCGCGCGCACTGCCCATATAGCGGGCAATCTGCTCGTGCGTGAGGCGAATCGTATCGCTCTGCGTCTTTTCACTCTCCTGCAACAGAAAGATGGCGAGGCGCTTATCTGCGGAGAGGAACAGAATCTGCTGCATCTGCCACAGCATCTCTGAGAGGCGGCCCGCCGCCGTCTCGTAGCCATAACAGCGCACGTAAATGTTGTTCTCCGCCAGCCGTCTGAAAGTAGGCGCGTCGATGCGCAGCACCTCCGTGTCCTCCTCCGCATCGATGTTCACGGGGAAAGTCACGGCCTCGAGCACGCAGGAGGCCGAGAGGATGGCCACATCACCTGCGAAAAGGCGGTAGAGCGTCACATCGCGCCCATCCTCGGAAAGGGTGTAGACACGCAGCTGCCCACGCTTCACGAAGAGTACGCCGATGCAGTCGAGCGTGCCCTGATGCACCTGCATCCCCTGCTCGTAATGGACAGTACGCGTATTGTTGTTGAGCAGCGTTTTCTCGGGCGTCGAGAGATGCGGCCAGAAACACAGTTTTTTGATGAATAAATCCGTCTGTTTCTTTTCCTGTACCATAAATACTCCTTTTGTCATACTATGGCATCAAATTTCTTCTCAACCCGGCGCAGGCGGAACATGAGGAAGATGCCGCCGACGAGGATACCGCCGATGAGGCCGATCCAGTAGCCGTACGGCCCCATGCCGCCATACTGCGCCATGACCCAGCCAAGAGGCAGGCCCACGACCCAGTTCGAGACGACGGCCAGCCAGAACGTGACCCGCACATCCTTGTAGCCGCGCAGCGCGCCCTGCAGCGGCGCGTTGATGCAGTCACTCATCTGCATGAAAATCACGTAGACGAGGAAGGTGCAGATGAGCGACTGCAGTTCCGGCGCTGAGGCGTAGAGGCTCGCCAGCCAGGCCTGATGACGGGTGAGTGGCAGCGCAATCGCACTCACGAAGACGAGCGAGAGCACACGACCGAGGCGGATGTACTGCCGCGCATCGCGCATGCGCCGCGCGCCCACTTCATAACCCACGAGAATGGTCAGCGCCATGCTGATGGAGAGCGGAATCATGTAGACGATCGTCGTGAAATTCATCGCGGCCTGATGCGCAGCCACGACAGCTGTGCCATATGTCGTCATGAAGAGACCGACCGCACCGAAGATGCTCTGCTCCGTGAACATCGTCGCACCGATGGGCACGCCGACGCCCAGATGGCGCCGCCAGGCCCTGAAACGCGGCCTGGGCAGATTACGGAAGATATGATAGTCCCGGAAGGGATGCAGCGTCAGTGCCACGGTCACATTCAGTACGAGATTCAGCGTAAAGGCCAGCGCTGAGCCGATACCCGCACCGATGCCGCCAAAGGCCGGCATGCCGAACTTGCCGTACATGAAGATGTAATTCAGCGCGATATTCACGGGCACCGTACACATGGTGATGCCCATGGTCAGGCGCGTATAGCCGTGCGCGTCGATGAAGTTGCGCACGACCGCCGCGAGGAAAATCGGCACGATGCCGCAGGATACGGCCATGAGATAATGGCTCGTGATGTAAGCCACATGCGGCTCCAGGTCAAGATATGGCAGCAGGACAGGCATGTCGGCATAGCCAATGGCCAGGAACAGCACGGCAAGACCAAGAGCCCAGTAAAAGCCCTGCTGCACCGTATAGCGGATGGCCTGACTTTTCCCCGCGCCGTAATACTGCGCGATAATCGGCGTCAGGCCCGAGATGATGCCCAGCGTGGCGCCGAAGAACGGCATGAAAATGTTCACGCCCACGGCGACGCCGGCCAGGTCCATCTCGCTGATATGACCCGCCATGACCGTATTGCAAAAGCCCGTGGCGATCAGCGAAAGCTGGGTAATAAAAATAGGCAGGAGGACAGCCACGAACTGGCCGACCTTCTCCCCATAACTATGTGTCTGTTTCATACAGGCTGTCCTCAGAGTTCATCCTTGCGCAGGCAGCAATTCTTGTACTTCTTGCCGCTGCCGCAGGGGCAGGGATCATTGCGTCCCACCTTCTGCACATGCTGGCCAAAGGGGATAATCTTTCCCGCATGGCGCACCTTACTGAGCTCATCGGGAGCATGTCCCTTGAGCATCCACTGCGGCATCGTGTTGTTGTAGGTCACGAGGATGGGCAGCAGCAATTTCCACTGCTCCCGCGTCAGCTGGAGCTTGTTTTCATGCTGCAGGGTGTCTATACCATCCTGCAGCGTCCCACCATTCTGGATTTCCATGTAGAGCAGCAGCAGGATTTCGTCAATCTGCCGTTCCTGCATCCCGCATCCCTGCAGGAAGCGGCGCACGGGCTGGGCGAACGGTCCCTGAACCTCATAATCCCCGCTGCCGGCTTCCCAGAGCTGCTGCCGGCTCGGCACCGCCCAGGCCAGGGTCTCCCGCGAGCCCAGTTCATAGAGCAGATCATCCACCTCATCCACCGCGTAGAGGCTGGCTCCGTCAGAATCGACCTCAATGTCTTCGCCCCAGCTGGCCACGTTCATCAGTACGCTCACGACCTGCGGAATCTGCACCTCCGTGCCGTGCTCCAGATGCGGCGCCAGACGGTAGAAAAGCTCCTCATAGGGCAGGAAGCCGAAGTAAAAGAGCAGGCCATGGGCAAGGCGCGCGATCTCCGTATTCTGCTGCACGACAGTTGGCAAATCCTTTTGCTGTGCAATAAGTGCCTGAATCTCCTGCGGCAGGTACCAGACGACCTGTTCGTCCTTGCCGCCGCAGCCGACGAGGC
Source organism: Selenomonadaceae bacterium UBA2897 (assembly GCA_002350105.1). GTDB lineage: Bacteria > Bacillota > Negativicutes > Selenomonadales > Selenomonadaceae > UBA2897. Next base: position 66,267 of record DEDT01000001.1, read on the forward strand.
CCGTGGCCAGCAGGGAATCAAGCCGCATATCCTCCTGCGCGTTCGCCGCCGTTACGAGGCCTTCGCGGCTCAGGCGCTGCAGGAAGTCGTACTGCTCCTGCACCATCGTCGAGCACCAGATTTTCGCAAAGCGCTGCACCTCAGGCACCAGCAAGGCGGCCAGTTCCGCCTTGCGCAGGGAACTCATGCCATGCAGGTTCAGGTTCGCACAGATATCGGCGAGCTCCACCTTCGTCAGCGCGAGCAGTGACTTCTCCAGCGTGCGCTCTGCCGGCACCTTGTGGCGCAGCAGGCTCTTATGGCGTTCAGCCGCATAGTCTGCCGCCGCCTGCTCCCACTGTGCGGCCATATCCTGTGGCTCGTCCTTCTTGCTCATGTATAAAAATCCTTTCTTGTAATCGTTCTTACCAACTATATGATATCTTAACATACAACAGGCGTACCTGACGTACGCCTGCTTTTCTTTATATTGACTCACCGACTTAGGGAAACGCTGATTAAATCGCCAGCCCATCTTGCCGCATCTTTTTCGCCTGGTCGTCGTCAGTGGCTCTCGACATAGCACCGCTATGCCTTCGAGCCACTTCCTAGCCCAAACAAAAAATCTACGACAATCTGGACCAGCTCAATTAATCAGCGTTTCCTTAGCCGAAATAATCGGCGATGCCATCGGCAATGCCCTGGGCCGCCTTGCGGATGCCCGCTTCGCTGTTGAGCAGCTGTTCCTCATCCGGATTGGAGACGAAAGCCACTTCCACGAGCGTCGCCGGCATATCCGTATGCTTCAGCACGTAGAAATTGCAGCTCTGCGTGCCGCGGCTCTGCGTGCCGAGCTGATCGATGACGCCCTGACGAATCTTGTCGGCCAGATCGCGGGACTGCTGCGATCCCAGCGCGTAATAATATCCCGTCGTACCGCGCGCCGCCGGCCCCGTGAACGAATCCATATGGATGCAGACGAAGATATCCGAATGTGCCTCATTCGCCACATCGCAGCGAGCCTGCAACTCCTCGATATCCGAGGCCGCCGCATGCTTTGGCGAGACCTCTGTATCCGTCGTGCGCGTCATGTAGACCGTGGCCCCCTGTGCCACGAGCAGGCGGCGCAGCTCATTGCTGATGCGCATCGTGAGGTTCTTCTCCATGATGCCCGTCGGCCCGATGGCCCCGGAATCGTTGCCGCCATGACCGGGATCGATCGTGATCTTGCGACCCTCCAGGCTGACCATCGCGCGGATATCATCATCCGTCTTATCTCCGTCACCATTTTGCGCGGCCTCCTGTGCCGGCAGCGTTGAAGCCGGCTGCTGCGGTTCAGGCTGCGCTGCGGGTTTGGCCGGCTGCGCCGGTTTGGTCGTCTGTGCTGGTTTTGACGGCTGCGCCGGTTTCGCTGGCTGTGCCGGCTTCACCGGTTTTGGCTGCGGTTTAGCCTGTGGTTTGGGCACCGGCTTAGCCTGAGGCTTCGGCGCCGGCTTGACATCGGGCAGGGCGATCTTCGCCTGGCTGCTGTCCGGTGCAAGATTGCCGAAGTCCAGCACGATGCGCATGGGCGTCTTGCCGCCGCGCAGGCTGAACACCTTGATATTGTCCGCGCCGACTTTATGCTCCACCACGAGGCGCACCGTCGTCTTATCGAATTGCGCGATGCGGATCTTGCTGACATAATGGCTCTTCGGCGTATATTCCCGCTTCAGTTTCGGCGAGAGCCAGGCATTGGGGATATCCACGACCTCCCGGTCCGGCTGCCTAAGCGCGAACTTCTTATAGGTAACAGCCTGGTCTGCGTCGATAACGATGCGCGTCTTATCCTCGGTATTGCTCATACGCAGGCCCTGAATCTCCGCCATGCCATCGACGCGGTCGCCAAAGTCCGAATCCGCGGCATCTGCCCTCAGGCAGGGCAGCAGGCAGACTGCGAGCAGCAACAGGCAGCAAAGATAGTACCATTTCCCTTTCGTGATGCGTCCAAAATCATTTACGTTAACCATCCGGTTCCTCCATTCAGACACTCTATCCTATATTATCGCCTGTTGGACTGAAAATAGCAAGGTCATAAGAGAAAATGGCCAAACGAAAAAACCATCACCTGCCATGCGCCGATGATGGTTTCAGATAAAATTCTCAAAGCATATTCTGCAAAAAGGCGCGCGTGCGCTCCTCCTGCGGATGGGCGAAAAACGCCTTCGGCTCACCCTGCTCCACGATGTTGCCGTCCGCCATGAACATCACATGACTCGCGGCCTCACGTGCAAAGGCCATCTCATGGGTGACGACGACCATGGTCATGTGCTCCGCCGCGAGCTCGCGCATCGTGCGCAACACCTCGCCCGTGAGTTCCGGGTCGAGCGCCGAGGTCGGCTCATCGAAGAGCATGATATCCGGATGCATACAGAGTGCGCGGGCGATGGCCACGCGCTGCTGCTGACCGCCCGAGAGTTGCGAGGGATAGTAGTCCGCGCGGTCGGCGAGGCCGACCTTCGCGAGCAGCTGCTCCGCATAGGGCTGGATTTCCTCGCGCGGCTGTTTCTTCACATGCAGCGGTGCCTCCAACAGGTTCTCCATCACCGTCATGTGCGGGAACAGATTGAACTGCTGGAACACCATGGCGGTATTCTGGCGCATATAGCAGATGTCCCGTTTTTTCACATGAGCCGCATCAAAGGTGACCTCGTCGAAAGCATAGGACCCGCTTTCCGGTTTTTCCAGGTAGTTGACACACCGGAGCAGAGTGGATTTCCCGGCCCCGGAAGGTCCGATGATGGAAACCACTTCATTTTCATGGACGGTCAGGTCCACATCTTTCAGGATATGCTGCTTGCCAAAATATTTGTTCAGATGCTGCAGCTGCAGCAGGATCTTTTTCTCTGCCATATTCGTTTCCCCCATCAGTCTTTCCCGGCTTCCGCCTGCGCCAGCTTCTCGTTCTTCCGGATGACGGCGTCGCTTTTCCGCAGCCGTTTTTCCAGGAAGGCAAAAATCCGTTCCGAAATCAGGGACAGGGCCCAGTAAATCAGAGACAGGGACACGTACTTTTCAAAGAAACGCAGGTTCCGTCCGGCAATGAGCCGGCTGGCCGCCGTCATTTCCACCACAGCACACACAAAAGCCAGGGAAGTCCCTTTCAGCAGGCCGATGAAAATGTTGCCAAGGGATGGCAGGGCGATTTTCAGGGATTCCGGCAAAATAATGTACCGGAACACTTGGAGAGTGGACAGACCGATGGAATAGCCGGCTTCCACCTGTCCCTTGTCCACCGCCTGGAGAGCCGCCCGGATGGTTTCACTGGAATAAGCCGCTTCGTTGAGAGAAAAGGCGATAATCACGAAGAACATCCCGGAGATGCTGTTGATGGAATAATGGGTCCCGATGGACCGGTTCATGTATTCCAGCAGGATGGGCACCCCGTAGAAGGCGATATACAGCTGGACCAAAAGAGGCGTTCCCCGCATATAGGATACATACAAGGTGGCCAGATTCTGGAGAACCGGTACCCGGCGCACTTTCACCAGGGCAATGGCAAACCCCAGGACCAGTGCAAAAAAGGCGGACACCAGGACGATTTCCATGGTGATGGGAAGGTAGGGCAAAAGAGCCGGTATCCCTTCCCAGACAATCTGGGGATCAAAAAGTTTCGGCATTTTCCATCTCTTTCTTTCTCAGAGCCAAGTCATTTTTTGGCGTGGGCTTTTTCATAGTTTTCCTGGCTGGAATAATCGTTCCCCAGGAATTCTTTGGACAGTTTGCTCAAGGTACCATCCTTTTGGAGTTCAGCAATGGCCTTGTCGAAGTCAGCTGCCATTTTGGCGCCTTCTTCCGTTTTGGGGAAGACAAAATACGTATTGGGATTGGTCAGTTTCCCCACCTTGTCCATTTCGGCCTGGGGCAGCACCACGAAGTCGAACTGGTATCCGTATTCTTTGCTGAGCATGTACAGACGGGTTTCGTTGGTTTTCAGCACATCGATGCCGTCATCGGAATTGAGCCGACGGTAATAAGCCGCCCAGCCTTCATCGGAATAGGTTACCTGGATGGGCTTGTCCGGATATTTTGCGTTGAAGGCTTCCACATACTGCTGCCAGGCGTTTCCCTTGGTGGGGTTCAGGTAGGTCCGCAGGCCCCCCAGATCTTCCACGTGGTTCACCGGATGCTTCTGGAGAAATCCTTTGGGGAAGGCAAAAACTGCCGGTTCATAGTAATGGGTCACCTTGGTGAAACTGTATTTCTTTTCCCGGATGGGCGTCTTGGAGATGCTCCCGAACCCGATCTGATACCGGCCGGAATCAATGCCGGCGAAAATGCTGGCAAATTCCGTGGTCTGGAACTGGATGTCATAGCCGGCCTTGGCGGCAGCGGCTTTCAGCACTTCCACTTCATATCCGGTCAGTTTGTTGTCCTTGTCCATATAGGCGATTCCCTTCATGGTGCCTTCCGTAGCCGCCACAATGGTTTTCTTCCCGGACTGGGCTTTTTCCCCGCTCTGAGAACCGCAGCCCCCCAGAAGCATCAGACCGACCAGCAGCAGGGGTAAAAATTTCCATTTGTTTTTCATGGGTTTGCCTCCTTAACATACAAAGGGCCGTCCATCCATACAGGCGCTGTCCATCGTTTTCCAGAGCACAGCATTCCATAAGACAGGCGGCATTTCTTCATCTAACAGGGAAAACGTATACGAAATATTATTATTTTAGTATGATTTTATTGTGCTGTCAACGAAAAAGTAAAAGTGAAGAAAAGCGGGATGAGCGGACAGGATTGTGCAAATAAAAAGAGGGGGGAAAATTCCCCCCCGGTCATTGGCCATAGGTGGTCAGGTAATTAGGCACGGATCCGTAGGGGCGGCAGGCCCGG
>DEDT01000001.1:71213-71470 GCA_002350105.1 Selenomonadaceae bacterium UBA2897
GTGTGAAAAAAGTTCACACCCCCCTGTTTACCCCTTCTTATGCGCCTCCACCTTTTCGTCGAACATGAACTGGAGATTCAGCCAGGCGGCGGCGCTGATTTCTGTGGCTTCTTCCAGTTTGCTGGCCAGTTCCAGATCCACCGGGATTTCTCCAGCCAGGAGCTGATCCACGGTTTCCAGGGGTTTCCCCAGTTTGTGGGCGAACTGGGCCGGGGTCATCTGCCAGTCATCCAGCAGGTCTTCCAGGTAGGAACCGG
>DEDT01000024.1 GCA_002350105.1 Selenomonadaceae bacterium UBA2897
AGAAACTTTTCATAACAAAAGGCGGCTGCCGACGAAAAAATCGCGGCAGCCGTCTTGGCGTGTCTACGTGATATGGTGCAATCTTATACGCCCATTTCGCGGGCCTGCATGCGCAGGCGGGCGATGCGGTCCTCCGTAGCGGGGTGCGTGCTGAAGAGGTTCATGAGCGCCTTTTTCGAGCCCTCGAAGGGGTTGATGATGAACATGTGCGCCGTCGCGGGCGTAGCCTCGGGCAGGCGATCCATGTTTTGGGCGTAGTACTCGATTTTCTCCAACGCATCGGCGAGGTAGTTCGGATTGCCGCAGATCTCGCCGCCGCTCTTGTCGGCGTCGTACTCGCGCGAGCGCGAGATCGCGAGCTGGATGATGGAGGCGGCGAGGGGAGCGACGATGACCGTGACGAGCAGACCGATGATGCCGCCGTTCTCATCGTCATCGCTGCGGCCGCCAAAGATGGCCGCCCACTGCGCGATATTGGCAATCCAGCCGATGACCGTGGCGAACGTCGCGGCGATGGAAGAGATAAGGATGTCGCGGTGCTTCACATGCGAGAGCTCATGCGCGAGCACACCACTGAGCTCGTTGTAGTCGAGGGCCTGCATGATGCCCGTCGTGACGACGACCGCCGCGTGCGAAGGGTTGCGTCCCGTCGCAAAGGCGTTCGGCTCTGCGGCCTCCGTGATGCAGACCTTCGGCATGGGCAGGCCCGCATTGGCCGCGAGCTGCTCCACGAGACCGTAGAGGTTCGGCGCATCCTCGCGCGTAACCTCGCGCGCGTTGTAAGCCTTCAGCACCATCGGGGCGCTGTACCAGTAGGAAAAGAAATTCATGCCGATGGCGATGACGAGCATGATGGTCGCGCCGGACGAGCCGCCGAAAGCGCCGCCGATGGCGACCATGATGCCCATCAGGAGGGCCATCAGTACAGCCGTTTTTACCGTATTCATAGCAATACCTCCCAGTAAATTACGAAAAACAAACAAGGACAAAGGCAAAAGCCATGCCCTGCATGATACCTTATTTTATCGCCCGCCTTTTGCCGCGATACCAGCCGATGCCCCAGATGGCAAGGATACTCAGGATCTCCAGCGGCAGGGTGAAAGGGGCGAAATAGCTGCCCACGAGTCTATCCTCCACGATGAGCTGCACAGCCGTATAGCCGAGAATGCCCGCGCCGAAATAGATGAGCACGGGGAGCTTCAGCATGATGAGCAGGAAGATCTGCGCACCGAAGAGCACGATGGGGATCGAGATCAAGAGGCCGCAGATGATGAGCCCCCATTTCCCCTCGGGCATCGTATTCGCAACGCCCGCGAGGCTGAGGATATTATCCATGCTCATGATGAAGTCCGCGACAAGGATCGTGCGCACGGCGGCGCCAAGCGTCTTCGGCTGATCCGCATCCTTCTGCTGTCCGCCCGCACCGTGGTTCTCCGCGATGAGGTTGACCGCGATGACGATCAGGGCCGCGCCGCCCAGTGCCCGCAGCCCCGGCGTCGCCAGCAGCCCCGTCGCAAACAGCGTGCAGGCGATGCGGATGAGCACCGCGCCGATGCCGCCGATGATGATGGCCCGCGAGCGGTGGTGAGGCGGCAGGTTGCGGCTGGCCAGCGCGATCATGATGGCGTTATCGCCCGAGAGCATGAGGTCAAGCAGGATAATGCTCGTAAAGGCTGCCAGCCAGGGCGGCGTGAGAAAGCCGGCAAAAATGGTCTCCAGCATGAGGCGTCACTCCTTGCGCGGCAATCATGCGTCCGGCAGAACTGCCACATCCCATAAATCCAACATAGCAAAAACAGGTGGAAGATAGCTGAAACGTGTACGCCCAAGCGGACGTACACGTCTTTTGTCTGTGAAGAATCAGATATCGAGGTTGCGCACGAGTTTCGCGTTCTCCTCGATGAACTGGCGGCGCGGGTCAACCTTGTCGCCCATGAGGATGGTGAAGAGCTCGTCGGCTTCCTCGGCATCTTCCATGTCCACGCGCAGCATCGTGCGCTGCTCGGGATCCATGGTCGTCTCCCAGAGCTGCTCCGGGTTCATCTCGCCCAGACCTTTGTAGCGCTGTACCGTGATGCCGTCACGGCCGACCTCATCGAGCTTGCTCGCGAGCTCATCATCGCTATAGGTATACCAGTGCTTCTTGCCCTTGCGGATCTGGTAGAGAGGCGGCTGCGCAATGTAGACGTGGCCGTGCTCGATGAAGGGCTTCATGTAACGGTAGAGGAAGGTGAGCAGCAGCGTGCGGATATGCGCGCCATCGACATCGGCATCGGTCATGATGATGATCTTGCCGTAGCGGCGCTTCGCGAGGTCGAATTCCTCGCTGATGCCCGTGCCAAAGGCCGTGATCATCGTGCGGATCTCGGCGTTGGCGAAAATCTTGTCAAGACGCGCCTTCTCTACGTTCAGGATCTTGCCGCGCAGCGGCAGGATGGCCTGGAACCGGCGGTCGCGGCCCTGCTTGGCCGAGCCGCCTGCGGAATCACCCTCGACGAGGTAGATCTCAGACTGGTCCGGATCGTTGACGGAGCAGTCGGCCAGCTTGCCGGGCAGGCTGGAGACCTCCAGCGCATTCTTGCGGCGCGTGAGCTCGCGGGCCTTGCGGGCGGCCTGACGCGCACGGGCAGCCATGATGGCCTTGTCGATGATCTTCTTCGTGATGGCCGGATTCTCCTCGAAGTACTCGGAGAGGCCCTCGGTCACGATGGAATCGACGATACCGCGCACCTCGGAGTTGCCGAGCTTCGTCTTCGTCTGACCCTCGAACTGCGGCTCGCGGATTTTCAGACTGATGACACACGTGAGGCCCTCGCGCACATCCTCACCCGTGAGGTTGGCGTCCTTTTCCTTGAGGATGTTCTGCTTGCGCGCGAAGTCGTTGGCACAGCGCGTGAGGGCGAGCTTGAAGCCCGCGAGGTGCGTGCCGCCTTCCTCCGTGTTGATATTGTTGACGAAGGAATAGATATTCTCCTGGTAGCTGTCGTTGTACTGCAGCGCGATCTCTACGAGCGTGTCATCCTTGGCGCCGTTGAAGTAGATGGGCTCCGGATTGATGACCTCTTTCTTGCGATTGAGGTGGGCGACGAAGGAGCTGATGCCGCCATCGAAATGGAAGGTCTCGCTCTGGCGCTCGCCGCGCTCATCCGTAAGCGTGATCGTAATGCCGTGGTTGAGGAAGGCCAGCTCGCGCAGGCGGTGCTTCAGCGTATCATAGCTGTAGGTCGTGACCGTGAAAATCTCCGGATCCGGGCAGAAATGCACCTTCGTGCCCGTCTCCTGCGTCTCGCCGACGACGTGCAACGGGCTGATGGTCTTGCCGCGGCTGAAGGAAATCGCGTAGATCTTGCCATCGCGCTTGACCTGCACATCCATGGACGTCGCGAGGGCGTTGACGACCGAGACGCCGACGCCGTGCAGGCCGCCCGAGACCTTGTAGCCGTCGCCGCCGAATTTGCCGCCCGCATGCAGCACCGTCAAGACGACCTCGACGGCCGGCTTGCCGCTCTCATGCATATCCACGGGGATGCCGCGGCCGTTATCGACGACCGTAATGCTGTTATCCTCGTGAATCGTGACCTCGATGTGGTCGCAATAGCCTGCGAGCGCTTCATCGATGGAGTTGTCGACGACCTCATAGACCAGATGGTGCAGGCCGCGCTCCGACGTGGAGCCGATGTACATGCCCGGACGCTTGCGCACGGCCTCCAGACCCTCGAGAATCTGGATCTGATCAGCACCGTAATCGGCCTCGACGGCGGATACCTCGGCGCTGGACTCATCCGTATGGATCTCCACGCCCGTCGTATCGAGGTCCTTATCCTCGAACTCATCCATGGCCGGAGCGGCCGGTTCTGCCGGCGTCAGGTCGATGGATTGCTGTTCTTTCTCGTTTGCCATATTGATCTCCTCATCCAATCTATTCCCATCCAGGAAAATCGTTCTTTCGTTATTCGCGCCAGGGCTGCTGCCAGCGCCGCTGCAGAGTCAGGGAGGATATCTCCGAATACCAGACCTGTTTGTCCGTCACGATGACGGACTTGATGCGCGCGTTGGCAGCAAGTGTCGCCGCCCGCAGCCCCAGCGGGGCGAGGGCGCGGCAGTTCTGCTGCGCGATATCGTCGCCGCCCTGAAAAATGCCGGCATCGTATATCGCACTGATGTCGCGCTGGCGCAGCATGCAGCCATTGCCGATATGCAGATACATAATCTTTCTGCCTCCTGGGATCAGCTTACTTTTCCCGCCTGCACCTGATAGAAGACGCCAGGCCCGTCTGCCGGGAAATACGCACCATCCGTCGCCGTGATCAGCGTCTGGATGTGCTCGCGGCAGATGAAGGCCAGCAGGCGCTGCCGCCGGTCTGCGTCGAGCTCACTCATCACGTCATCGAGGAGCAGCACGGGGTATTCGCCCGTCTCCGATCGCAGGAATTCCAGCTCGGCCAGCTTCAGCGCCAGCACGCCGGTGCGCTGCTGCCCCTGCGAGCCATAGGTGCGAAGATCGATGCCGTTCACGGTAAGCGCGAGGTCATCGCGGTGCGGGCCCCTGCTCGTCGTGCCTCGCAGGATATCGAGCTCCCGTTTTTTTGCCAGCTCTTTATTATACCATGATTCCAGCCCATTTGTCGATGCATCCACAGGCCAGCCGTGGATAACGTAGCCCACCTGCAGGTTTTCCACATTGCCGGAGATACGCCGCTGCATGAGATTGGCGAGCATGTTAAACTTCTGCACGGCCGCCTGTCGCTTCTGGATAATTTTCACGCCACTCGCGACGAGCTGTGGATCCCAGAGGTCGAGCATATTGGCTCCTGCCTGATGATCGCGGATCTTGCGCAGCAGGGTATTCCTCTGCTGCAGCAGGTGATTGTACTGCGCGAGCTCGTGGTAGTAGGCGGGGCTGGCCTGCGAGATTTCGCCATCAAGAAAACGGCGCCGTTCGCCCGGCGCCCCTTTGATCAGATAGAGGTCCTCGGGCGCGAACAGCACCGTATTGAAATGGCCGACGAGCTCTTTCGGACGCACGGGCTCGCCGTTCAGCAGGATGCGCCGCCTTTTGCCGCGCACGAACTGGAAGGCGAGGGCCTGGCTCACGCCCGCGCGCTGGAACTGCAGCTGGATGCTTCCCGACGGCTGCTGCCAGCGAATGAGCTCCTGCTCTGCCCGCGTGCGGTGCGAGTGGCCAAGAGAGGCGAAGTAGACGGCCTCGATGATATTCGTCTTCCCCTGTGCATTGGCGCCGAGAAAGATGTTGATACCCGTGTCCAGTGCCAGCGTCAACGCGTCATAGTTGCGAAAATCACGCAGCTGTAATTGTTCTACGAACATATCATTTGTCGTCCCGTACAACCTGCCAGCTGCCCATGCCCTCGATCTCGATGATATCACCGGGATGCAGCTGGCGGCGGCGCGCCGTCTCCTTCTCGCCGTTGCGCCGGATGAGGCCATCAGCGAGCATAGGCTTGACCTCGCCGCCTGAGGCGATGACGCCGGCCCATTTCAGAAACTGGTCAAGCTGGATGTTCTCCGTATCGATACTGATTTTTTCCATGATGCAACCTGCTTTCTGTTTGCGATGCAGCTCAATGCGCCGTACGCACCGGCGTCACGACGTAGAGGAAATCTTCATCGTCCGGCTCACGCAGCACGGCGGGGGAGAGCTCCTTGTTGAGGCCGATGCGGCAGACATCGCCCTGCATCGACTTCATTACGTCGATGAGATAGTTCGCATTGAAGGCAATCATCAGATCCGGCCCATCGATCTCAGCCGGTACATCCTCGTCGGCATCGCCGATCTCCGGATTGCGGGAATGCAGATGAATATTACCGTTGCTGAACTGCAGCTTCACGACATTGTAGTCACCGGCCCGCGAGATGAGTGCCACGCGGTCAATGGCCGCGGCGAAGGCTGCCCTATCTACCTGCACGTTCGTGGCAAAGGAGTGGGGGATAACATTCGTGAAGCTCGGGAACTGGCCCTCGATGAGGCGCGAAGCCATGTAGACAGAAGGCGTGCTGAAGCTGATCTGGTTGTACGAGCAGGTGAGCGTCACCTCTGTCGGGATATCCCCACCCGGCATGTGCAAAACTTCCGCAAGGATCTTGGCCGGGATGATGATCTGGATGGAGCCGATTTCCTGGTTGAAGACCTTGCTGATGACGGCCAGCCGGTGGATATTCGTAGCCGCCATGGTTACCCTATTGCCTTCGATAGTCAGGGCACAGCCCGTGAAGACGGGACGGCCCTCATCGGTGGCGCAGGCGAAGATCGTCTTGCGGATGAGTTCACGGAGCACGTTGTCCTTGAGCGTGAATTGTATGTTACCCGCAAGATGCTCGATCTGCGGGAACTCGGCGGCATTCATGCTGAGCAGGGTAAACTTCGACTGGCCGGATTGGATATGGATGGTCTTGTCATCATCCATCATCGAAAAGGTGATCGTATCCCCAGGCATCTTGGTGACAACTTCGAGTACATAGCGTCCCGTGAGGGCGATAGAGCCGGATTCCTCAATGGTAGCCGGGATATGACAGATGAAACTCAGCTCATAGTTCGTGGCCTGGAGTTCCAATTCGTCACCCTTGGTCTGTATAAATATGCAGGACAGGATCGGTGTCTGGGGTTTTGTGGCGATGGCCTTGCTGACGATGCGCAGGGCTTCGTTGAGATCGTTTTTGCTGCAGGTGAATTTCAATGCGTGGCCTTCTCTCTTGCGTGGAATATATTACGGATAAAGATTTTTAAGAAAATAGTAGACGTAGTAGTAGGGCGTGTGGATTTGTGGATAAGTGGCCGGGAGGCTGATTTGTCCACAAAAATGGCTGTGCATAATGTGTTTATAACCAAAGGGCAGGTTATCCACAGTTTCCACGGATAAATCCTGCCCTCTACTTATCCACAATGTATCGACAGCGTTGTACCAGTCTTTTCGACATAGTTATCCACGTGCCTTTTGTGGCTAATTTTACATATTCTGGATCTGATTGGTCAGCTGCGTGAGCGTATGCTCGAGTTTCACGTCGCTCTGGCGGTCATTGCCGATTTTGTCGCAGGCATGAATGACCGTCGTGTGGTCGCGGCCGCCGAAGAAATTGCCGATCTGTGGCAGCGAGGTATCCGTGAGCTCGCGGCAGAGGTACATGGCAATCTGCCGTGGGTACGAGATGCTGCGGCTGCGCTTCTTGGAGTGCAAATCTTCGATTTTTACTTTAAAGTAAGAGGCGACGACGTCCTGGATGAGGTCGAGCGTGACTTCGCGGCGGCGTCCCTTGGGCAGGATATCCTTCAGGGCTTCGGCCGCGAGATCCGTGGTGATGGGGCGGCTCATGAGGGAGGCGTAGGCCACGAGGCGGGTGAGTGCGCCCTCCAGCTCACGGATGTTGCTGTCGATGTGGTTCGCGATGTATTTCAGCACGTCGTCGGGTACGCTGTAGTGCTCCATCTGCGCTTTGTTGCGCAGGATGCCGACGCGCATCTCGAAGTCTGGCGGCTGGATGTCAGCGATGAGGCCGCCTTCGAAGCGGGAACGCAGGCGTTCCTCCAGCTGCTCCAGCTCTTTCGGCGGGCGATCGGAGGAAATCACGATGGCTTTCTCGGCATCCTTCAGGTCATTGAAGGTATTGAAGAATTCCATCTGCGTGCTTTCCTTGCCGGAAATGAACTGGATATCATCGATCATCAGCACGTCGATCTGGCGGTACTTGGCGCGGAAGCGCTCCGGGAAGCCGCGGCGGATGGAATCGATGAGCTCGTTCGTGAATTTCTCGCTGGAGACGTAGAGCACGCGCATCTCGGGGTGGTCGTGCAGCACCTTGTTGCCAATGGCGTGCATGAGATGGGTCTTGCCGAGGCCCACACCGCCGTACATGAAGAGCGGGTTGTAGACTTTGCCCGGCTGGGCCGCGACGCCCTGGGCCGCCGCATGTGCCAGCTGGTTCGAGCTGCCCGTGACGAAGGTTTCAAAGGTATAGCGCGGGTTCAGCGAAGAGTTGTCGCCCGGTGCGATGACCTGCAGGCCGGGGAGACCGCCTTCTGCGTTCGGCTGATTTTTCTTATCTGTTTTTTTCTCCGTCTCTGCTGCATCATGAACCGCTGCTGTGTTATCGACATCGATCAGCGTGCCCTGCACGGGCGGCTCCGTTTCCTCCTCCGGCAGGGTCTGCAGACGGATTTGGCGCGGCGAGCCGATGATGGCCTCGGCCGCATCCTGCAGGATGGTCAGGTAGTGGTCCTTGATCCATTCGCTGGCGAAGTCGTTCTGCACACCGAGGACGAGACGTTTGTTCGTCAGATCCAGCGGCTTTATGGGCACGAGCCATTTATCACAGGCGGCCTGGGCCAGCGATTCCTTGGTTTTTTCCAGAATCTGCGCCCAGATGCCCTGCAGCTGTGTATCATCCATATAGAAAAATCCTTCCTTCTCTGCGGGGGCGCCTGCTAAAGCGTCAAATTTCGTAAAAACTGTGCATAAAAATTATCCACATTAATATCCACAACTGTGGATAACTATACGCCAGCACGCGCAAGAGGCGTAAAATGTGGACAGATCCGATTGCGCACAGATTGTTTTCCGCACATTAATCAACAATATCTTAGCAGATACCGTGATGGTTATCAACATCTTTTTCCACGGCCTATGGGAGAAAATCCCCAATTTATCAACAGTTCGCGCCTGTGGAGTGCTTGACACCCCCTTGACCGTAGGCTATAATTTGACATAGTTAAAATTCTGATATTATGCTTCTACCGAATGCTGTCAGAAATACAACATAACTACAACCCTACAACGGAAGGAGGTGTCCATACAGATGAAACAGACTTTCCAGCCGAACAATCATTGGAGAAAGCAGACTCATGGCTTCCGCGAGCGCATGAAGACGAAGGGCGGCCGTCTCGTTCTGAAGAGAAGACGCCAGCGCGGCAGAAAGAAGCTTTCGGCATAAATCCATGCGAGGTCACTGCGGTGGCCTTTTCTTTTTGGTATGGACTGCCTGCGGGCAGATTTTTATATAGGATTTTGTTTATACTGGATGGGGAGAATTGCGATGCTGACTTTACCGAGAAAACGGATGCTGAAGCGGCGCAGTGATTTCCAGAAAGTCTATCGGAGCGGGCATTCTTTCGCCAATCGATACTTCGTGCTCTATGTATTCCGCTTGCCGAAGGGAGAGAAGAGGCTTTCCGGCCGGGTCGCGTTCGCGGCGGGCAAGAAGCTCGGCTGTGCCGTCGTGCGCAATCGCGTGAAGCGCCTGCTGCGCGAGGCCTACCGCCAGCACCAGCATGAGCTCAGGGACGGCATGGCATTGCTCCTCGTCGGGCGGCGCGGGGCTGTGAAGGCTTCGGGCACCGAGGTGGAGCGCTCTTTCATGCGCGTGGCGCGCAAGGCGGGCATCGCCCGGGAGGATGGCTGATGCAGCGGCTGCTTTTGCTTTTGATCCGGTTCTATCGGACATGGCTGTCGCCTCTGAAGCCGCCTTCCTGCCGCTACATTCCCACCTGCTCCGAGTACGCCCTGATCGCGATTACGCGCTATGGGGCACGACGCGGCGGCTGGCTGGCACTCAAGCGCATCCTGCGCTGTCATCCTTTCCATAAGGGTGGCTACGATCCCGTGCCCTGACGGCTGCTGATCACTGTTGAAGAAAATAGGATGTGACAATTAGAAATGGGTTTCTTTGGTTCGCTGTTTCAGCCCATCGAGGATTTGCTGGGCTTCGTGCTGCAGCTGCTCTTTAATCTAACGGATATCACGGGCTTTGGCAGCTACGGCATGGCCATCATCCTGCTGACGATCATCATCAAGATGCTGCTCTATCCGTTGACGGTCAAGCAGGTCAAGTCGATGAAGGCCATGCAGGAGCTTTCGCCGAAAATGAAGAAGCTGCAGGAGAAGTACAAGGATAATCCGCAGCTCATGCAGCAGAAACTGGGCGAGCTCTACAAGGATGCCGGCGTCAACCCGCTGGCCGGCTGCCTGCCGCTGCTCGTGCAGATGCCGATCCTCATGGGCATGTACTACGCACTGTACAACTTCCAGTATCCCTCGGAAGAGGCGGCTGCCTTCCTCTGGCTGCCGAGCATGTCGGATCCGGATCCGCTGTATATCCTGCCGATTCTCTCGGCCTTCACGACCTGGCTGCAGCAGAAGATGACGACGACGGAAATGAATGCGCAGATGAAGATCATGATGACGGTCATGCCGCTCTTCATCGGCTGGATTTCCCTGAATTTCCCCTCCGGCCTCGTGCTGTACTGGGTGACGATGAACATCGTGCAGATCGCGCAGCAGTGGTGGATGTACCGTGGGGATGACAAGAAGCCTGGCAAGGCCAAGAAGGAGCATGCCTGATGGCTGAGGCAATCGAAGTGACGGGCGCTAGCATCAAGGCGGCACTCGCCGACGCGCTGCAGGAGTTGCACTGCACGAAAGACGATATCGAGTATGTCGTGCTGCAGCAGCCGAAGGCCGCTTTTCTCGGGCTGTTCGGCGGCCGTCCGGCGCGCCTGCGCGTCATGCGCAAGGAACAGCTGGCAGAGTCGGCTGGGACTGCTGCGGCGGTTGAGGCTGAAGAAAAAACAGAAAAAGTTGCGGCAGTGCCCGAGGCGGTAACGCCAGGGCCCGGGACGGAAGCAAAAGCCCTGCAGGCCGGTGAAACAGCCGCTGCACCGGCAGAGACAGCGGCTGTTGAGGCGGCTGCCCCCAAAGAAGAGCCGACGGCAGAGGAGCAGCTTGCACGCGCGGAGAAGTTCCTGCACGAGGTGCTGGCGGCCATGCAGGTGCCTGTGGAGATTACGCGCAGCGAGAGTGAGGAAGGCACGGTATTCAGCCTCAAGGGCAGGAATATGGGCATCCTCATCGGCAAGCACGGCCAGACGCTGGATGCGCTGCAGTATCTCGCGAACCTCGCGGCGAACCGCGGCGTGGATGGCGAGCGTCAGCATATCCTGCTCGATATCGAGAACTACCGTGCCCGCCGCGCGGAGACGCTGCGCACGCTCGCGGATCATCTGGCAGCCAAGGCCTGCCGCACGCACCGTGAGGTACGCCTGGAGCCGATGAACCGCCATGAGCGCAAGATCATCCATACGGCGCTGCAGGACAGCGACCGCGTGACGACGCGCAGCGAGGGCGAGGAGCCCCGCCGCTATGTGGTTATCGTGCCACGCTGCGGTCGAGCCATGGTTAAGTAAGATTTGTAAAGGACTGTGATAGCAGTCCTTTTTTTACAGGAAAGAGAGTAGGGAAAGGAGGCGGCGGTGATGCAGCAGGGCGAAACCATCAGTGCCATCGCCACGGCACCGGGAGCGGGCGGCATCGGCGTCATCCGCATCAGCGGCGCGCAGGCATTGACGGTGGCAGACCGGGTATTCCGCGCCGCGAATGGCAGGAAACTGGCAGAACTCCCCGCGCGTCAGGTCGTCTACGGCCATGCTGTAGATGCGGCGGGCGAGGTCATCGATGAGGTCATGGCCATCGTAATGCGTGCGCCACATTCCTATACCTGCGAGGATGTCGTGGAGCTGCAGGCGCACGGCAGCAACGTAGCCTTGCGGCAGATCCTGCGCCTGACCTGGCAGGCGGGCGCGCGGCAGGCCGAGCGTGGCGAGTTCACCAAGCGAGCCTTCCTCAACGGCAGGCTCGATATTTCGCAGGCCAGGGCGGTCATGGACATCATCCAGGCCCCGACGGAGTACTCGTTGCGCATGGCCGAAGGCCATCTGGCCGGTTATTTCTCGGGGAAAATCCAGCAGCTGCAGAATGGCATCATGGACATGACCGCGCAGCTGGAAGCGGCCATCGATTTCCCAGAGGACGGCGTCGAAGAGGCGACGGGCGAGGAAATCCGCACGCAGACCGGGAAGCTGCGGCAAGCGATTGCGCAGCTCCTCCATACGGCGCATACGGGGCGCATCCTCAAGGATGGCCTGATGACGGCCATCGTGGGCAAGCCGAACGTGGGTAAGTCCAGCCTGCTCAATGCGCTGCTGCGTGAGGAGCGTGCCATCGTGACGGATATCCCCGGCACGACGCGCGATGCCATTGAGGAATATGCAGAGGTCGGCGGCGTGCCGTTGCGTATCATCGATACGGCGGGCATCCGTGCGACCGACGATGTCGTGGAGCAGATGGGGGTCGAGAAGGCCAAGGAATATGTTTCACGTGCAACATTGGTGTTGGCGCTCTTCGATGGCTCGCGGCCATTGGCAGCGGAGGACGAGGAGATTCTTGCCCTCTTGTCTGGCAAGACGGCACTGCTGCTGCTCACGAAGGCCGACCTGCCTGCCGTGACGACGGCGGAGCAGCTGCAGGCCAGAGTGCCAGAGGAAAAGGTGCTCACGCTCTCCACGCGCACGGGCGCGGGGCTCGACGAGCTCGGCGACTGGGTGCACGACTTCGCATGGGCGGATGAGATCGTGGGCGAGGAAGGCGGTTTCGTGAGCGATGAGCAGCAGGCCGAGACACTGCGCCAGGCCGATGCACAGCTCGCAGCGGCGCTTGCGACACTTGACAGCGGTATGGGGCTCGATTGCGTATCCATCGATCTGCGCGCCGCCTGGGAGAAACTGGGCGAGCTCACGGGCCGCACGGTGCGTGAGGATCTGCTCGACGAGATTTTCAGCCGGTTCTGCATCGGCAAGTAAGAAGAGACAGACAATCATTTGGTGACAAAGGAGTAAGGCAAGAGGATGTTCACCGCAGGAAACTATGAGGTCATTGTCGTTGGCGCGGGCCACGCGGGTGTGGAGGCGGCCCTCGCGGCCGCACGCATCGGCTGTAAGACACTGCTCGCAACGCTTTCCATGGATAATATCGCGCTCATGCCGTGCAACCCCTCTGTGGGCGGCCCGGCGAAGGGCCATCTCGTGCGCGAGCTCGATGCGCTGGGCGGCGAGATGGGCGTCAATGCCGACAAGACCTGCATCCAGTTCCGCATGCTGAATACGGGCAAGGGCCCCGCCGTGCATGCACTGCGCGCGCAGGCCGACAAGAAGCTCTACCAGTTCACGATGAAGGAGACCTGCGAGAATACGCCGAATCTCGACGTCAAGCAGATTCTCATCACGGATCTGCTGCTCACGGAGGAAAAAAAGGCCGTGCGCGGCGTCGTGGTGGAGACGGGTGAGGTCTACTATGCGCCGGTGGTCATCATGGCGACCGGCACGTATCTCCGGGGGCGCATCATCGTGGGCGAGCATACCTACAGCGGCGGCCCGAACGGCCAGCGTCCGGCCATGCATTTCTCGGAATCACTGAAGGAGGCGGGCGTGCGCCTCATGCGCTTCAAGACCGGCACGCCGGCGCGCGTCGATGCGCGTACGCTCGACTACGACAAGATGGAGCTGCAGCCGGGCGACGAGGAGTGCCGCAATTTCTCCTTCATGAGCGATGTCGTGACGCGGGAGCAGACGCCCTGCTATCTCACCTATACGAATCAGGCCACGCACAAGATCATCCTCGACAACATGGACCGTGCGCCCATGGCCAACGGCATCATCGAGGGCGTGGGGCCGCGCTACTGCCCCTCCATCGAGACGAAGATCCAGCGCTTCCCGGATAAAGACCGGCATCAGCTCTTCCTGGAGCCCGAGGGCCTGCATACGAATGAGGTCTACGTGCAGGGCATGAGCACGAGCATGCCGGCTGATGTACAGCTCGCCTTCCTGCACACGATTCCGGGGCTGGAGCACTGTCACGTCATGCGCCTCGGCTACGCCATCGAGTATGACTGCATCGACCCGACGCAGCTGAAGCCGACGCTGGAGTTCAAGCATATCCACGGTTTCTTCTCGGCGGGGCAGGCCAACGGCACCTCGGGCTATGAGGAGGCGGCGGCACAGGGCATCATCGCGGGCATCAATGCGGCCATGCTCATCAAAAAGCAGGAGCCGCTCGTGCTGAAACGCTCCGAGGCCTACATCGGCGTGCTCATCGACGATCTCGTGACCAAGGGAACGCATGAGCCGTACCGCATGATGACGAGCCGCGCCGAGTACCGGCTGCTGCTGCGGCAGGATAATGCCGATCAGCGTCTCACGCCCTATGGGCGGCGCGTGGGCCTCGTGACGGACGCACGCTGGCAGCGCTTTACGCAGAAACAGGCGGCGATCCAGACGGCTACAGAGCAGCTGCAAAAGCGCGTGCTCAATCCGAACCAGCAGACGAATCGGCAGCTTGCGAGCGTCGGCATTGCGCCCATCCATGTGAGTACGACGCTCTACGAGCTTCTGCGTCGTCCGGACGTGACCTACGAGAAGCTGCGTCAGGCGCTGGAGAGTACGGTTACGCTGCCGGAGCTTACGGATGAGGTGCGCCAGCAGGTCGAGATCGCGATCACCTACGAGGGCTATATCAGGAAGCAAAAAGAGCAGGTCGCGCACATGGAGAAGCTGGAGGACAAGCTGCTGCCCGAGGAAATCGACTATAGCGTTGTCCCGAGCCTGCGCGATGAGGCCCGTGAGAAGCTTGCGGCCATCCGCCCGCGCAGTGTGGGGCAGGCCAGCCGCATCAGCGGCGTTTCGCCGGCCGATGTCTCCGTACTGCTGGTCTGGCTGGAGCAGCAGCGCCGCCTAGACAAAGCGGACGTACGGGATTAAGAGAGTAATATAGAGAAAAGAGGGGATTTCATGGAAAAGGAGCTTTTCAGGGCTTCCCTGCAGGAGGCGGCGGCAGCCTACGGTCTGATGCTTACAACAGAGCAGCTGGCGCAGTTCACGCGCTACTACGAGCTGCTCATCGCGTGGAACGAGAAGATGAACCTCACGGCGCTCACGGCGCCGCAGGAGGTAGCTGTGAAGCATATGATCGACTCGTTGACGGCATATCGGCCGGAGTTTTTCCCCGCGGGCACGCGAGTCATCGACGTGGGTACGGGTGCGGGTTTTCCCGGCCTGCCACTGAAGATTTTCTGCCCGGAGATCCGGCTCGTGCTCATGGATTCCCTGCAGAAGCGCGTGAACTTCCTGCAGGCCGTCGTAAATGAGCTCGGCCTCAGGGATGTCACCTGTGTCCATGCGCGGGCCGAGGAGGGCGCGAGGAATAAAGCCTGGCGCGAGCAGTTCGACATCGCGGTCTCGCGGGCTGTGGCGCGCCTGCCCATCCTCTGCGAGTACTGCCTGCCCTTCGTGAAGCGCGGCGGGTATTTCCTCGCGCTGAAGGGCGCGCAGTTCGCAGCCGAGGCGGAGGAGGCCAGGAAAGCCATAAAGGTTCTGGGTGGCAAGGACATGCAGCTGCGTCAGGTGAAGCTGCCGGGGCTTACGGATCAGCGCGCCATCATCGAGATCCATAAGACCATGCCGACGCCGAAGGCCTATCCGCGCAAGGCGGGCACGCCGTCCAGGCAGCCAATTCTCTGAGCGCGGCAAAATATTTGCTACTTTCATTTCCTTTTCAGCCAAAGTGCGCGTTCTTTTCAGATTGCCTTGCTACTATATACGTGTCGGTAGGAAATCCTCAGGGAAACGGGGCCGGGAACCGAACGTCTGGTTCTCCTTTCCGCTTCCTTTACCTAACGATAAGGATATACATCCTTTCCTTCTCTCACTAACATCATAAAACTCAAATCCCTATCCCTTCGGGCCGGCCTTGCGCCGGCCTTCTTTTTATCTGCAGGCGTCCGCTGAGAGGATATATACTGTTTATTATCAGTGCATAAAATAATAAATTACATCGTCTTTTCTCGTATTATGCACTACAGATACTGTATACAATAAAAAATAAAAGAAAATACTTGCATTATTCCCGGGGATGTGTTACTATATAGTCAAGCAAAGGAACAAGGTTCAAACCAATGAAAACCAGTTCCGTTGACAGCCAGGGTGGTTCACATGTGAGGAGGAGATTCCGATGGGCCCGTAACGTAAGTGTCAGGTTCAACTTCACAGCCGCCACAGGGACGGACAAAGCTAGCGGTTCGTCAGGGCGATCAGTGATATGGTCAGATGAAAGAGGTCTTGCGTATGAGGAATTACGAGATCTTCATCAGCGCTACGAAGCACGTAACGAAATAAAAGGAGGAGAGTCCAATGGGCCAGTAAATGGTGCCATGGAACAAGCGTACATGGACAACGAAATAAATTGTTAGACCGCTCGTGCAGGATGTACGGGCGGTCTATTTGTTTGCATTTGTAAGTAAAAGCAGGGACGGCCTCTCGATGATTTTTATCTGGCAGGTGACAGGAAAAATGCCTCAGTGAGGCGAATCTATAGTATACTATAGGGTAGATGAAACTGAGTATGCTACAGGAGTGAGATAGATGAAGCTAGAGCAGGGAATCGTGCTGGGGCTGATGGCTTGTCTGCTTGGCTGCCCGTTGTCCGTGGAGGCGGCTGCCACGTCGCCAGCGACGCAGGAAGCACAGACGGAGATTGCCGCAGCGGCTAAGGGTAATGATGATAATGTGCCGCAAACGTCCAATGTAAAAAAGGATGATGCGGCGAAGAAAGCGGCCGCGAAGAAAAAGGCTGAGGCCGCGAAAAAGGCGGCGGCAGCGAAAGCCGCCAATGCGGCCCAGCAGAAAATGGAAAAGGCGGATGCTGGTGTGCAAAAGGCTGCGGCCAAGGCGGATGAGAACATCCAAAAAGCAGCGGCTAAGGCCGGCAGTGGTATGAAACAGCAGCAGGCTGCAGCGAAGGAGCAAAAGGCACCGCAACCAGCGGCCGGGGCGGTGGAGCAGAAAGCACCACAGGAATTCAACGTTGGTGAGCCGACAGTAACGGCGGAGCAGGTCATTGCGGAGCTGGAGGCCAAGCATAAGGCCGAAAAAGCACAGCAGCAGGCAGAGGCCGCTGCTCCTCAGGGTCAGTCACAAAAAAGCAAAAAGGCTAAGACGAGATACGTCAAACTGCTGAATGACAATGGTTTTGACTATTGTTTGGATACGCAGAATGTGCGCTGGATCAAGATGCCGCATTCCGGAGGCGAAGAGATCGCCGATATCTGGGTGCGCCTCGTGCCGGACGGCACGCAGCAACCAGCGAAAGAGGATGTTCAGGGGAACTACGAGTATAAGTCCGGCTCGACGTACTATCTGGAGCACTATTACCTGCGCCCGAAGACGCAGCAGATCCAGTTCCTCAGCGAGCTGGAGGTAACGGGCCGCCCGGACAATGCGATCAAGGAACGGCCTTACAGCGCACAGAACTGGGAGAATCTCGTGCCCGGCTCCATTGAGGACGATATCTATCATCAGGCTATGAAGAATATGCCGAAGAACAAGCTGGGCGGTCATTCTTTCGGGGGCAAGAGCTTGCGTGATATCATCGAGGATACGGTGAATATTTCTCTCTGATTCGTGTAAAGTTTGTGCATCACTGGCAAAGTAATGCACTTAATGCACAGGGTTATACACAGGATGAGCCTTGAGATGCGGAAAAAGTCAAAGTTATACACAAAGTTATTGACATATCCACAGCTTTGTGCATAGCCATGTGGATAATAAAGGGACGCTGACCTTATGCACGGTCAGCGTCCCTTTTGCTGTGGGTTATGTGGATGACAGGTCAATGGCCTGATGCTTTTATAGCTTAATGATGGAAGAGACGGATGTGAGTCATGGCCATCGTCATGCCGTATTTGTCGGCCGTCTCGATAACATTGTCATCACGGATGGAGCCGCCGGTCTGGGCGACGTATTTCACGCCGCTCTTCTTCGCGCGCTCGATGTTGTCGCCGAAGGGGAAGAAGGCGTCGGAGCCGAGGCAGACGTCATGCTCGGCTTTCGCGAGCCAGGCGCGTTTCTCCTCGCGCGTGAAGACGGGCGGTTTCTCGGTGAAGACGCGTTTCCAGTCGTCCGTCTCCAGCAGGTCTTCCCATTCGTCGCCGATATAGACGTCGATGGCGTTGTCGCGATCCGGGCGGCGCACGTCAGCCTTGAAGGGGAGGTTCAGCACCTGCGGCGCCTGGCGCAGGAACCAATGGTCGGCCTTGCCGCCAGCGAGACGCGTGCAGTGGACGCGGGATTGCTGGCCGGCGCCGATGCCGATGGCCTGGCCGTCATAGGTGTAGCAGACGGAGTTGGACTGTGTGTATTTCAGCGTGATGAGTGCGATGAGCAGGTCGCGTTTCGCCGCCTCAGGGAAGTCTTTGGCCTGGGTCGGGATGTCCGTGAGGCAATCTTCAGTGATGGTCACGTCGTTGCGTTTCTGGGAGAAGGTCACGCCGAAGACCTGTTTCGTCTCGATAGGCGCCGGCTCATAGGCGGGATCCATCTGGATAATCAGGTAGTTGCCCTTGCGTTTCGTCTTGAGGATGGCGAGAGCTTCTGCGGAGTAGGAGGGGGCAATGACGCCATCGGAGACCTCGTGCTTGAGGAATTCCGCCGTCTGTACGTCGCACTCGTCGGAGAGGGCCGTGAAGTCGCCGTAGGAGCTCATGCGGTCGGCGCCGCGCGCGCGGATGTAGGCGCAGGCCATGGGGGAGTAGTCCTTGTCCTCGACGAAGTACATCTTCTTCAGCGTGTCGGAGAGCGGCAGGCCGACGGCCGCGCCAGCCGGGCTCACATGCTTGAAGGAGGCAGCGGCGGGCAGTCCCGTGGCCGCGCGCAGCTCGCGCACGAGCTGCCAGCTGTTCATGGCGTCGAGCAGGTTGATATAGCCCGGCTTGCCGTTTAGCACCGTGAAGGGCAGTTCCTGACCCTCCGTCATAAAGACCTTAGCTGGTTTCTGGTTCGGGTTACAGCCGTATTTGAGTTCCAGTTCGTTCATTTCTTTGCTCCTTTTCCTCGGTGGGGAAACGCTGCGCATGCTGCGGTAACGGCATCCATCGCATTTCCCGTAACAAAAAAGCCGACACGTATCCAGGCATTGCCCAGACGGTCGGCCTAGGGACGCGCGCGCTTATCTGCGCATCCCCCTACTTCCCTGTGCTCCCTGTGGTACTCCACTTCCGTCAGTTGCACAGCATAAGGATATTCCTTTGTTTATCTCAAATCTAACATGCCCTCGTACGATTGTCAAGGGCAGATTTTGTTGCACGTGAAACATCAGCGGGCACCGCAGGTGCCGGTGGCGGCGCGGCAGTCTTCGTCCTGATTCGTGAGGCCGAGATCGTGGAGCATCTGCATGTCCTCTTTGATCGTCGTGCCGGAGGTCGTGAGCATGTTGCCGGTGATGGAGGCGGAGGCACCGGTGAGGAAGGCCGTGGCGCCGTTCTCGGGCAGGAGTTTCCGCCCGGCGGCCAGGCGGATATTGGCCGTCGGATTGATGAAGCGGAAGAGCGCGATGGTGCGCAGAATATCGTCAGCTGAGAGCTGGGGGCGGTGCTCCAGCGGCGTGCCGGGGATGGGCATGAGCGCGTTGATGGGAATGGACTCGATGCCAAGGCGCTGCAGGTCGAGGGCCATGTCGATGCGGTCCTGCCAGGTCTCGCCCATGCCGATGATGCCGCCGGAGCAGACGCAGAACCCTTCTTCCTGCGCCATGCGGATGGTGCGGATGCGGTCGTCGTAGGTATGTGTCGTGCAGATCTGCGGGAAGAAGCGGCGACTCGTCTCGATGTTATGATGGTAGCTCGTGACACCAGCCTCATGCAGGCGGTGCAGCTGCTCCCGCGTGAGCAGGCCGTGGGAGGCGCAGAGGCCGATGGAGAGCGTGCGGTGCATCTCCTCATAGGTCGCGATGGCCCGGTCAAAATCCTTTCCCGTGAGCGCCCGCCCTGAGGTCACGATGGCGAAGCGATTGGCACCGGCCTCCTGATTGGCGCGGGCATTGCGGATGATTTCCTCTTTCGGCAGGAAGGGATACTCCTCGATGCCCGTATGGTGGCAGGCGGCCTGGGCGCAGTATTTGCAGTTCTCCCCACAGCGGCCGCTGCGTCCATTGATGATCGTGCAGAAATCAATATGCTTGCCGCAGAAATGGCGCTGCAGGCGCCCTGCGTACGACTGAAGCAAAGGCAGGGGCGTATCGAGCAGGAACGAGAGATCATCCTCTGCTCGCAGTCTGCGACCTGCGAGGATGGACTGCGTCAGCTCTTCGAGTTGTTTTTCTGTATAGGTACTCATGGTATCGTGACTCCTTTATGATCCAGTAGCTTTTTCTTTCGATGGTTATCCTTACTATAGGGGAGTCTCATTTGTTTGTCAACAATTTATAGAATATGGGTTAACAAAATTATGGGATGGACTCGGGCTGCTGTTAGGCTCATGATGCCGCACGCATAGGTTCCTTTCCTAGATAACTTTGGGATGTTGTTGTATAATATAAGAAAGGGAATTGCACGATCATAAAGGGGGGATCGTCATGCAGTTGCAAAAGATACTCCAGGATTTTACACGGGAGGCCAGCAAGATATATGGCTCACATCTAGTGAAGATTGTCCTGTATGGATCTTATGCTCGAGGCGATTTTCAAGATGATTCAGATATCGATTTACTGGTACTTGTTGATGTTGATGAAGCTGTGATCAAGCAAAAAGATAATCAGATCCTTGATGCTGCGTATGATATAGGCTATGATGCTCATGTGGCCATTCATCCTATTACGCTTAGCGTGTCACACTTCCGTAAATGGCAGTCTGTACACCCTTTTTATAAGAATATCTGCGCGGATGGTGTGGAGGTCTATGCTCATGCAGGATGACTATGGCACGAGTGCTGACATCGTGCGCATTCGGTTGGCTGCATCACAGGAAAAGCTGGACGAGGCAGTTGATTTGTACGATAAGGCGATACAGAAGCAACGTTCCTTCAATGGTAGCGTGAGCAGAGCATACTATTCTGTTTTTAAGGCCATATCGGCTATTCACATGGTGAATGGCCGGGCATATAAGCGTCATAAAGACGCGATTGCCAAGTTTAACGAATATCATGTTCACGGTGGAGATTTTCCTCGGGAGACTGGGAGAAAACTTAGCCATGCTCAGCAGCGTCGTGAGAATAGCGATTATGATGATTTTTATCATGCTACACAGGATGAGGCTGCAGAACAAATTGCATTTGCCAGGGAATTTCTTGAGCAGGCAAAATCATATTGTCGTATGCATGGTGTCATGATAGATTGATCTGATGTATGCGTGGATGTATCGAAAGTGGCGACAAAATGTGTACGATTTTTCCATGGGGATTTCGTGGGGAGAGGCTGTATTCCTTCCCGCATTTATGGTATGATAGGGGTACATGGGTAAATGCGGGTTTCGCTTGCGAAACCTTTGAATATGTATTAGCAGCAAGGGGGATTTCAACATGTCGTTGAAAAGTATTGCCGTGATGACCAGCGGTGGAGATAGTCCGGGCATGAACGCGGCAGCGCGTGCCGTTGTGCGTACAGCACTGTTCGAAGGGGTCAAGGTCTGGGGCATCAATAATGGCTATCATGGCCTGCTGGATGAGGATATGTTCGAGATGCAGTCCAAGGACGTTAGCGACATCATCCAGCGCGGTGGTACCTTCCTCGGCACGGCTCGCTGCAAACGCTGGGAGACGCCGGAGGGTCGCCAGCTCGGCTATAAGAATCTGAAGGACCGCGGCATCGAAGGCCTCGTCGTCATCGGTGGTGACGGCTCCCTGCGTGGCGCGTCGCTGCTCTCCAAGGAGACGGGCATGCCGATCGTCGGCCTGCCGGGCACCATCGACAATGATGTCTGGGGTTCTGACTATACGATTGGCTGCGATACGGCGGCCAACACGATCATCGACGCCATCAACAAGCTGCGCGATACGGCTTCGGCACATCGCCGCGTCATCGTGCTCGAGGTCATGGGGCATCGCAGCGGCTGGCTCGCGATGGTCGCGGGCATCTCGGGCGGTGCGGAGTACATCCTCGTCCCGGAGGAGCCGTATGATCTCGACGCCATCTGCGCGGACATGTCCGAGGCCTACAAGAAGGGCAAGCGCTACATCATGGTCGTCGTGGCTGAGGGCGCCGGCTCCGGTCAGGAGATCGGCAAATACATCGCCGATAAGACGAAGCTCGATACGCGTGTCTCCGTGCTCGGCCATATCCAGCGCGGTGGCTCGCCATCGGTCATCGACCGCGTGCGCGCCAGCCAGCTCGGCGAGAAAGCCGCGCTCGCGATTATCTCCGGCCTGTCCGACATCGTCTTCGGTTTCAGCAAAGGCCGCGTGGTCTCCATCGGCCTGCACGATGCGGTCAACAACAAGAAACAGCTCGACCCGGAGTACATGCACCTCGCGAAGGTACTGTTCTAAGCCACATTGTTTCACGTGCAACACAGAGGGGCTGATGCATGAGTGAATTATCACTTATGCATCAGCCCTTTTTGCGCCTTGGAATAATTATAAGTCATTTTTGATGTCAGCAAAGGCACCAAGTCATATTAGGCATTGCTGTTGTCATACATTAGTTATATAATATAGGAAAGGAGTGATTCGTATGGCACAAGCTGTTTTAAGTGTACGCCTGGACCGCGATGACAAAAACCAGTTTGATGAATTCTGCCGCGCCGCCGGCATGAACGCCTCTGTGGCCGTCAACATGTTCGTAAAAGCCGTGCTCAAAAATCAGCGTATCCCCTTCGCCATTACCGGTGATCCCTTTTACTCGCCCGCCAATATGCGCCATCTGCGTCATGCTGTTGAGCAGGCCGAGCAGGGGCAGCTCGAAAAACATGAGTTAATCGAGGTAGATGACGCATGAATTTGCAATGGACGCCAGATGGCTGGGCGGACTATGTCTATTGGCAGACGGAAGACCGAAAAACGCTACGTCGTATCAATAAATTGATTCAGGATATCTTGCGAGACCCTTACCACGGCATTGGCAAACCGGAGCCATTGCGCTACGATCTCTCTGACTATTGGAGCCGCCGCATCAATGAAACCGACCGCATCGTCTATAAAATCAGCGACGATATACTGATCATCGTAAAATGTCGTACCCATTACGAATAGGAGGACAACTTGCTGGCGATGGAGCGCAGCCCCGTGCGCGACATGGAAATCAAGCTGCTCCTGCAGGCGGCCCTGACCGACAAGGTTGGCGACCGCGCCGTCTACATGAAAGGCATCGACGCATCCTATCGCTATGAGGGCTACAGTACATTCAAAACGGAGGATATGTAGGCAGGATTCGCCTGCGCTAGGAGCAATGCCATGGCGCGGCTTAGATACAGATTACAACAGGGCATCTTGTTTCACGTGCAACATTTCCCGCTGGATGCGATTTATCGTATTCCTGTACACGCAACATCCCCCGCTGGACGCGTTGGCGTCGGGCGGGGGATGTTTTATTCTATAGATGTTTCATGTGCAACAATATTGGGATCAGGCACCGACGAGCTGCTTGGCGAGTTCTACGGCTTTGACGCCGTCGGGGGCGTAGGCGTCAGCACCGGCGCTGTCGGCGTATTCCTGGGTGAGGGCGGCGCCGCCGACCATGACTTTCGCCAGGCAGCCTGCCTCGTGGAGCTGGGCGATGACCTTGTCGATCTGTACCATCGTCGTGGTCATGAGGGCGCAGAGACCGACGATGTCGGCCTTGTTCTCGATGGCGGCACGCACGATGTCGGCGCTGTCCACATCCTTGCCGAGGTCGACGAGCCTGAAGCCGGAGTTGGCGAGCAGGGCCCCCGTGATATTCTTGCCAAGGTCGTGGACATCGCCCTTGACCGTGGCGATGACGACGGTGCCCTTATCCGCCTCCTGCGTGGCGGGGAAGAGTTCCTTCAGATGATTGAAGGCCGTGCGCATGGTCTCGGCGGAGAGCAGCACCTGCGGCAGGAACATGCGGCCGGAGCCGAAGTCTTCGCCGATATCGGTCATCGCGGCCGTGAGACCTTTCTCCGTGATTTCATTCGCGTCTTTGCCCTCTTCGATCGCGCGGTCTACGAGCAGGTTGATTTCATCCTTTTCGCCCTCGATGACAGCCTGTTTGATGGCACTCAGGGTGTCCTTGATGTCGACCCTGGCCACGGCGGCTTTTTTCGGTACTTTCAGATTCGCATCATCCTTGCTGAAAGCCAGGCCGCAGGGGTCCTTGCCCAGCAGGGCAGCACCGGCGTGCAGGGCGCGCTGCATGAGCTCGTCGTAGGGGTTCATGATGGGCGCGTCGAGGCCCATGGCGAGGCACATGGCGAAGAAGGTACTGTTGATGAGCGGGCGGTTCGGCAGGCCGAAGGAGACATTCGAGAGGCCCATGGTGGCGGGATAGCCGAACTCCTGCCGGTAGAGCCGCAGCGTATGCAGCACCTCGTTGGCCGCATCCTTGTCAGCGGAGATGGTCATCACGAGGGCGTCGAGCAGGAAATCACCGTCCTGCAGGCCTTGTTCCTTCGCCCGCTCGACGATCGTGCGGATGGCCTCAGTGCGTGTCTCAGCGGTCTTGGCGATGCCGTCGTCCGTGCAGGGCAGGCAGAGGATGGCAGCACCGTACTTGCGCGCGAGCGGCAGGAAATTCTGTAGGCGGTCAGATTCCGCACTCACGGAGTTGATCAGGGCGCGGCCCGGATAGGCGCGCAGGCCCGCTTCCAGCGCTTGCGGGTCGCTGGTGTCGATGCAGAGCGGCGCGTCGGTGAGCTGGGCTATCTCCGTGATAGCTGTCCGCATCGCATCGGTCTGATCCATGCCCGCGACGCCCATGTTCACATCGAGCACGCTGGCACCGGCCTTGACCTGGTTCACGGCCTCTTTTTTGACGCTGAGCAGGGAGCCGTCGCGGATCTCCGCAGCGAGCTTTTTGCGCCCCGTGGGGTTGATGCGCTCGCCGATGAGTACGGTGGGGAGATCCTTGTCGATGCAGACGGCGCGGCTGCGGCTCGCGAGCCAGAGACGACGCGGCTTTTCTTCGCGCACGGGGTCGGGGAGGTCGCGCACGGCCTCGGCCATGGCTTTGATATGCGCGGGCGTTGTGCCGCAGCAGCCGCCGACGTAGGCAGCACCGGCCGCGACGAGCTTCGGTGCCCACTGGCCGAAGTCCTCCGGTCCCATGGGGAAGATGGTCTCGCCGTTCTCGAGACGCGGCATGCCGGCGTTCGGCTGCACGCTGATTGGGCAGTGGCAGCTGCCCGCGAGCTCCCTGACCACGGGCACGAGCTGCTCCGGTCCGAGGGAGCAGTTCACGCCGATGATGTCCGCGCCCATGGCGTCGAGGATGATTGCGGCGGCCTGCGGGCTCGTGCCCGTGACTGTGCGGCCGTCCTCGCTGTAGGAGAGCTGGCAGATGACGGGGATGTCCGTGACGTCTTTGGCCGCGAGCAGGGCCGCGCGCATCTCCTGGATGTCGATGCAGGTCTCGATGATGAGGTAGTCCGCGCCAGCGTCTGCGAGGGCTTTGGCCTGCTCCTGATAGTTTGCGTATGCCTCCTCGAAATCGAGGTCGCCGAGTGGCTCGATGAAGCGGCCCGTGGGCCCCAAAGACCCCGCGACCCTGGCGCGGCCTGCGGCGGCCTCTTTAGCGAGGTGGATGGCGGCGGCATTGAGCTCGGCCACACGGTCAGAGAGACCGTAGTGCTCCAGTTTCAGGCGGCTGGCACCGAAGGTGTTTGTCTCGATGATGGTCGAGCCGGCCTCGATATAGGCGCGATGGATGTGTTTCACGACTTCGGGCTGCTCGACATTCATGAGCTCAGGGCAGCCGCCGGGCTTGAGGCCGCCGGCCTGCAGCATGGTGCCCATGGCACCGTCAAAAATATGAATCATAGGAATACTCCTTCATTATATGTTCACTTCTTGCGCGAGGGGCAGTTGTAGTTCGTGCAGGTAGCGCAGCCATTCGGGTTATGCTGATGGTCTGCAGTCGCGCCGGTTGCGCGATAGAGGCCGATGATGGCCGTGATGCTTTTGCGCGGCACGAGCATGAGTGAGGAGGAGAGGCGGACGCCGATTTCCTCCGCTTTGGCCAGACGCAGGACCTCCGGCTGCTGGCTGAGTGGCCAGTCGCCGTAGCCGGGGCTGAAGCGCCAGCGCATCTGGTAGCCCTGGGCGGCCATCTTTGGCCCGAGCATTTTCTCCATGCCATCGGCGACCTGCTCGACAGCGGTTGTCGCGGCCGCGTCGAGCAGCACGCTCTCGGCGTAGCGGCCATTCTGGAAGCGCTGCGTGACTTCGTTTTCGATGGTTTCGCCGACTGTGGCGGAGAGCAGGATGACCTTGTCGCAGCCGCTGAGGTGCCGGCCGATTTTCTGCCCCTCGATGATAAAGGGCGGGGAGGCTTCGACACGCTGGGACTGGCAGTCGTAGTCGTAGAGTTCCCAGATGCCTTTGGGCTCGGCCAGCAGGCGCGCATCCTGGCAGGCTTCGAGGATGAGGTCTTCGGAGAAATCCTTCGCCTTCATCAGGCCGGCATAGCGGCGGGTTTCCTTGGGATCGATGGTCAGCAATGGGGGCTGGTAGATTGGCATGGCGCTTCCTCCTTAGCGAGCCTTTTTCGCCGCTCCGGCAGAAAAAGTAAAATTGTTGCACGTGAAACATTGGCAACGCGCGCATTTCATATTATCATATAGGTAGATGCCGCAAGGCAGCGACGTAATTAGTGCACAGAGATATGTCTGCGCACTTATCAATGAACATCTTTCCTCATTGTATCATAAATACAGAGGCAAAAGTGTAACATTTTAGAAAGATGGTGGATTTTTTGGCCAGGAAAATCGCAGTAGCAAACCAAAAGGGCGGCGTGGGCAAGACGACCACCGCAGTGAACCTGGCGGCCTGTCTCGCCGCGAAGCGGAAAAAGGTGCTGCTCGTAGATTGCGATCCCCAGGGGAATGCCTCCAGCGGCTTCGGTATCGACAAGTCGGCGGCGGAGAAGACAATCTACAACGTGCTCATCGACAACGTGCCGCCAGCGCAGGCCATCCTGCATACGGGGTTCCATACGGATGTGCTGCCGGCCAACATCGAGCTGGCGGGCGCGGAGGTCGAGCTCGTGGCGGCTATCTCGCGCGAGACGCGGCTGAAGAAGGCTCTCACGGCCGTCGAGGCGGACTATGACTACATCATCATTGACTGCCCGCCGTCGCTTGGCCTGCTGACGTTGAACTGCCTCACGGCGGCCGATGCCATCCTCATCCCGATCCAGTGCGAGTTCTACGCGCTAGAGGGTGTAGCGCAGCTCATGAATACCGTACAGCTCGTGCAGGACAACCTGAATCCCGACCTGCAGCTGGAGGGTGTGCTCATGACGATGTACGATTCGCGCACGCGCCTCGCGGAGCAGGTGGTGGGCGAGGTGCGCGAAGCCTTCGGCGACAAGGTGTACGAGACGATGATCCCGCGCACCGTACGCCTCTCGGAGGCCCCGTCTTACGGCCAGCCGATTCTCTACTACGATAAGCGCTCGCGGGGTGCGGAGGCCTACAAGAAGCTCGTGAAGGAGGTGCTGAAACGTGACCAGCAGTAAAAATGGTGCCACCCATAAGGGCAAGGGCGGCCTGGGCAAGGGCCTGGGCGCGCTCATGGGCAATACGTCGCTGACGCCGGCGAAGGATAAAGTACAGGAAATCGCGGTGGCGGCCATTCAGGCGAACCGCTACCAGCCGCGCCAGGAGTTCGAGGAGGGGGCCCTCAGCGAGCTCTGCGATTCCATCAAGGCGTACGGCGTGCTGCAGCCCCTGCTCGTGCGGCGTCTGCCCGATGGTCAGTATGAGCTCATCGCGGGCGAGCGCCGTCTGCGCGCGGCCCGCATGGCAGGTCTTGTGAAGGTACCGGCCATGGTGCGTGAATACAACGATGCCGAGATCAGCGAAATTGCGCTCATCGAAAACATCCAGCGCGAGAATCTCAATGCCATCGAGGAGGCGCAGGCCTACGGACGGCTGATGCAGGAGTTCGGTCTCACTCAGGAGGCACTGGCCACGAAGATGGGGCGCAGCCGCAGCCATATTGCGAACTTCCTGCGTCTGCTGAAGCTGGCCGCGCCCGTGCAGCAAATGCTGGCGGAGGGAAGCCTGAGCATGGGCCAGGCCAAGCCACTGCTGGCGCTGGAAGATGGAAAGCTCCAGCAGCAGGCGGCAACCTATGTCATGGACAATGACCTCTCCGCCCGCCAATGCGAGGCGCTGGTCAGGAAGCTGCAGGCGAATCCTCAGCTGCTGACGGAACAGGAACAGCCACAGGAGAAGCAGCAGACGGAGGAGTCTGTCTTCCTGCGCGACATCACGGATCGCCTGACCCATCTGCTGGGCACGCAGGTCCACATCCGCCCCGGCAAGAAAAAGAGCAAGATTGAAATCGAATTTTACTCGCAGGAAGATCTTGAACGCATCCTCAGCACCATGAGCCAGGAGGCCAATGCAAGCCGCCAGCAAAAAATTGAAGCGTTGCGCAAGGTTTCTCTTTCCCATCCTTTCACGGTGTGATAAAATAAATAAGTTATGAAAGACCTGCGCTGCCGTTGTTTCACGTGCAACAATGAGCGCCGGGAGCAAGGACAGAAAAAAGGAGTCATGCGAAAGAAATGGACGTACAGGAAGTCAGCAAATTCGTGCTGAATAATATGATGTATATCGTCGGCATCCTGGGTGTGCTGGTCATCATCATGTATGGCATCATCATCAACCTGGCCATGAACCTCAACTACCTTAAGAAAAGATACCGCAAGATGATGACGGGCGTGGACGGAGCCAATCTGGAGCGTATGCTCATCGGCCATATCGATGAGGTCAAGGCGGTCGTCGCCAAGAATCAGGAACTGGAAGCTGAGAACAGGCGCCTTGATGAATGGCTGCAGACGGCCATTACGCGCATCGGTGTCGTGCGTTTCCGCGCTTTCGAGGACATGGGCAGCGACCTCAGCTATGCCGTAGCGTTGCTCGACTCCCACAACAACGGCGTCATTCTCTCCAGCATCTTCGGCCGTGAGGATTCGCGCAGCTACGTGAAGCCAATCAAGGATGGACAATCCACCTACACGCTGACCGAGGAGGAGCAGCAGGCACTGCACGAGGCCATGAGCCGCGCGCAGGCGTAACATATCACCTCATGAAAGGAAGGTTAAGCTTGGAAAAGCAGACGACGCAGCAGGCGGAGCAGGCCGCTAAAAAGGCAGTTCAGCCAGAGACTGCGCAGAAGGCCTCCGAAGCGCAGGAGCAGGCCAGGGAGCCGGAAATATATACGATCAAGATTGTGCCGGACAAGGGCGATGAGGTGCGCAGCATCCGCCTTTCGTCGCGCTGGTTGAAATTTGGCCTCGGTTCGCTGGCCGTGGGCGCGATGCTTTTCGTCGGTGCTTTCAGCTATGCGGTCTACAGTACGTTCACGCATCGCAGCGATGCGGCGGAGATTCAGGAACTGCGTCAGGTCAACAGCATCCAGCAGGAGCAGCTGCTGAATCTCTCGAAGAAGGCGAATGCGTTGCAGGACCAGATGGAGGAGCTCACGCAGAAGGAGCAGGAGCTGCGCCGTCTGTCCGGGGCTTCTCCGGCTAAGGATGATCCGCAGGCAAATGGCCAGCAGCAAGCCGGTGCGAGTGCACCGGATGCCAGCGGCAATGAGGAGGAGCAGCATGACGGGCAGGGCGGCCCGTATGTAGCGCCGGACATCGATAACGTCAATGCGGTGCTGGATGATGTAGAAAAGCGCCTGGCTGTCCGTCGTGCCAGCCTCGAGGCTTTGCAGCAGGAACTTCAGGAGCAGCAGCAGGAGTTGGGCAAGCAGCTGCCAGGTCTCGATGGCCTCCTGCTGCCGGGCAGCACGACGCCGAGCCTGTGGCCGGCCCGGGGCGAGGTGAGCTCCCCCTATGGCCTGCGCTGGAATGGCTCGGAGTTCCATCCGGGCATCGATATCGCCAATGATGCGGGCACGCCCATCGTGGCCACGGCCGACGGTGTCGTGACCTACGCGGGCTGGAACGACGGCGGCTACGGCAACATGGTCGATATCGACCATGGCAATGGTGTGACGACGCGCTACGGCCATGCGATGCAGGTCGTCGTCGTGACGGGCCAGCATGTCCGCCGCGGCCAGGTCATCGCCTACATGGGCAGCACGGGCCGCTCCACGGGTCCCCACGTCCACTACGAGGTACGCGTCAACGGCGCGACGGTCAACCCCGTTACCTATCTTTAAGGAAACACTGATTAATTGAGTTAGTCCAGATTGTCGTAGATTTTTCGTCCAGGCTAGGAAGTGGCGCGAAGTCATAGCGGTGCTATGACGAACGTCACTGACGACGCATAGGCGGAAAAGATGCGGCAAGATGGGCTGACGATTTAATCAGCGTTTCCTTAATAATAAGGAAGCGACTGCTTTACCATGTGTGAAGCGGTCGCTTTTTTATGTTATGTGCGTCGGCGCGGTGGGGAGATAGCAACAGGTTGCATATATCACCAAAATACTACAGAACAATCATGTGTCGCCCTGTTTTATACAAGTATTCTTGTATACACAAAAACATTACATTGACATAGTAGATATAACTCCATATAATAGTAATTACGTAACACAGTGTGCGCAGACAGAGCATACTTGTTCCAAAGTGTATAGAATACTTAAAAGGGGAGAACGCTATGTGCCGGATTGGTTCAATTAAGAGCAAAGTGCCCGTACAGCCGTCTCTGGCCCTGCGGCTGATGCTGCCGCAGCAGGAGGGGCATGACAACTCGGGTTTCGCGATGGTCATGCAGGATCTGTATGGCATCTTTGCCAACTATAAAGATAAGCCGCTGCTTTCCCTCGCTTGCACGCAGCGCGGCGAGCAGCTGGTCGAGGATTACATGGATGCCCATAACTTCGTCCAGCTCGCTGAGTGGATCCCGATTCCGGACAAGCGCCCGGGCCTCGATATCAAGGCGATGCCGTACTACATCTTCCGCAACTACGATTATCCGGAGGATGCAGCGACGATGACGAAGGAGCAGAAGGAGGACCTGCTGCTCGATACGCGTCTGGCGCTGCGCAAGCTTCTCGATGAGGCGGGTGAAGGCTATGTGTACTCGTTCTGGCCTGATGTGTTGACGCTGAAGGAGATTGGCGACCCGCGCGACATCGCGACGTATTTCCACCTCTGGGATGACAACGGCTGCCTCATGGCGAAGTCCATCGTCGCCCAGTGCCGCCAGAACACGAACTACGACATCGTGCGCTACGCAGCGCATCCGTTCTTCCTGCAGGGCTATACGCTCTGCGCCAACGGCGAGAATACGTTCTACACGAAGAACAAGGAATTCCAGAAATCCCTGCACCGCGGCTATATCGGCTTCGAGTCCGATTCCCAGTGCTTCCTCAATACCCTCCATTACGTGCACCACGAGCTGAAATGGCCGCTCATGTACTATAAACACGTCATTACGCCGCTGCCCTTCGAGGAGATCGCCGAGCGCCCGGATAAAGAGGTGCTGCTCGATATCCGCGAGAGCCTCGCGAACCTCGAGATTAACGGCCCGAACACGGTCATCGCCGTGCTGCCGGATAAGCGCATGATGACCTGCTGCGACTCGAAGAAGTTCCGCCCCGTCGTGGTGGGCCGCACGGATGACATGGTCGCCATCTCTTCGGAGGTCTGTGGCCTGAATGAAATCATGCCGGACCGTGACCAGACGCTGGATCTGTACCCGAATGAGCGCGAGATCGTCCTCATCGACAACGACCTGGAGGTATCGAGATGCAAACAGTAATGACACAGGATGTGGGAGTCAACGACCTCCCCTGGAAAATCGACTATAAACCAGAGCGTTGTACGATGTGCGGCAGCTGTGTGGCCAGCTGCTCCTTTAAGGCCATCAAGGTCGGCGTGCAGCGCCGCGATATGACGGTCTCGGTGGAGAACCAGCCGAAACCCGTGAAGCGCCATGAGGCGCGCCCCGTCATCATGCAGGTGGCGAGTCTCACGGACTACTGCCGTGGCTGCGGCATCTGCGAGAAGGTCTGCCCGAACCAGGCCATCAAGCCCGTGCGCAATCCGGATACGCGCAAGACGCTGCTTTCGAAGGACAACGGCCCCATCAAGCGCGGCGGCCGTACGAACCTCAACGCGCAGCGTGCCCTCGACACTATCGTCGTCGGCCGTATCTCCCAGATGACGGACCCGTCCCTCGATGCTGCCCGCCATACCTTCGATATGCGCGCGCCCTTTGGCCGCGTGCTTTCGGCGAAGCAGCTGCCGTTCAAGGTCGCGGACGGTAAGCTCGTGCCGGTCGGCCATACGCCGCCTGTGCATTGGATTTACCCGCTGATTTTCTCCGATATGTCCATCGGTGCTCTCTCCACGCGTGCGTGGGAGGCCGTGGCCATGGCTGTCGGCTATCTGAACGAGAAATACCATATCCCCGTGCGCATGAGCTCCGGCGAGGGCGGCATGCCGGTGAAACTCCTGGAATCCGACTATCTGAAATACTTCATCATCCAGATTGCCTCGGGCCATTTCGGCTGGAACCGTATCATCAAGGCCATGCCGCACATGGTCACGGACCCGGCGGGCATCCTGATCAAAATCGGTCAGGGCGCGAAGCCGGGCGATGGCGGCCTGCTGCCGGAGGCCAAGGTGGCCGAGCACGTGCAGGCTATCCGCGGCGTACCGCGTGCGACGCTGGCTTCGCCCCCGAACCATCAGGGCTTGTACTCCATCGAGGAGTCGGTGCAAAAGATGCATCTCTCGATGAATGCGGCCTTCGGCTTCCGCGTGCCGGTCGCCATCAAGTGCGCGGCTTCCGCGACCTCCGTCTCCGTCTACAACAACTTGCTGCGCGACCCATATCATATCTGCGGCGGCTTCTTCATCGACGGCATTCAGGGCGGCACGGGCGCGGCCAATGAGGTCTCCCTCGACCATACGGGCCATCCGGTGGTCTCGAAGATCCGCGATTGCTATCTCGCGGCTGTGAAGCAGGGCCTGCAGGGCCAGATTCCCCTGTACGGCGGCGGCGGTATCGGCATGACCGGCAATGCGGCAGCCGATGCGTTCAAGATGATGTGCCTCGGGGCCAACGGCGTGTTCTGCGGCAAGTTCCTCATCCAGTTGCTCGGCTGCATCGGCAACGAGCAGGGCCGCTGCAACTCCTGCAACACGGGCAAGTGCCCGATGGGTATCTGCTCGCAGGATCCGCGCCTCGTGAAACGCCTCGACATTGACCGCGGCGCCCAGAAGATTGTGGACTATGTCCTGACGTTCGATAAAGAGCTCAAGAAACTCATGGCGCCTATCGGCAACAGCTCGCTGCCAATCGGCCGTAGCGATGCTTTAGTATCGACAGATAAGGCGGTCGCCGATCGCCTTGGAATCCAATATGTTTGCTGATGACGGGGAGGAGAGCCAGATATGTTTAAAATGGAAACCATGAAGGGCCATGAGCGCATGTCCACGCAGGATCTGCTCCTGGCTATCGGCAAAGCCGTAAAAGACGGCGAAACCGAGTTTGAAATCGCTGCCTCCGGTCAGCATGATATCGGCGGTCCATTATGGAATGCAGACGGTAAGCCGCTGCACTTCCACGTGACCAACCCTGGTCAGCGCGTGGGCTCGATGTGCATGCCGAATACGGAGATTTTCGTCGAGGGCTCGGCCTCGGCCGATGTCGGCTGGCTGAACTCCGGCGGCATCATCACCGTCACGGGCGATGCGGGCGATACGGCGGGCCACTGTTCCTCGGGTGGCAAGATCTTTATCGGCGGCCGCGGCGGCACGCGTACGGGCTCGCTGATGAAGCACGATCCGCTCTATGAGGAGCCGGAGCTTTGGATTCTCAAGAATACGGGCTCCTTCGCCTTCGAGTTCATGGGCGGCGGCCGCGCCATCGTTTGCGGCGTGGACAGCGAGCAGTTCGACACCGTGCTGGGCGAGCGTCCTTGCGTCGGCATGGTGGGCGGTGTCGTCTACGTGCGCGGCACGGTGGATGATACGCTGCCGAAGGATATCCAGAAACTGCCGCTGGAGCAGGCCGATATCGACTTCCTCGCTGGCGGTATGGAGGAGTTCCTGCAGCACGTGAAGCGCACGGAGCTTGAGGCAGAGCTCACGGACTGGTCGCAGTGGCAGAAACTGGTGCCACTGACGCAGGCCGAGAAGAAAAAGCTCAATCAGGCGCCCGTCGATATGGCCTCGTTCCGCAAACGCGAGTGGGTCAAGGGCGGCATCTTCTCCGATGTCGCGCACGATGATTTCGCTGTGCATCCGACCATCAGCACGGGTCTCTACCGCCTGCGCGTGCCGAGCTGGGACAACGCGAAATACGCGGCGCCTTGTGAGTTCAACTGCCCGACGGGCATCCCGACGCAGCGCCGCTACGACCTCATCCGCCTCGGCAAGGTCGACGAGGCCGTCCAGCTGGAGCTCGACTACACGCCGTTCCCCGGTTCCGTCTGCGGCTCGGTCTGCCCGAACCCCTGCATGGATGCCTGCACGCGCGGTACGATCGACGAGCCCATTCAGATCGGCCCTCTGGGTTATCTCTCCGCCTTCACGAAGGTGGAGCCGCCGAAAGAGCACACGGGCAAGAAAATCGCCATTGTGGGCGGCGGCGTGGCCGGTCTCTCGGCAGCCTGGCAGCTGGCGCGCAAGGGACACAGCGTAACGGTCTACGATGAGGCGAAGCACATCGGCGGCAAGCTGGAGCAGGTTATCCCGCGCGGCCGTCTGCATCATGAGCTGCTGGAGTCTGAGCTGAAGCGCATCCAGAGCGTCGGCGTCGAGTTCGTCGAGAACTGCAAGGTCGACAAAGCGAAGTTCGCCGAGCTGCAGCAGGAGAGCGATGCGGTCATCGTGGCAACGGGCGGCACGAAGTCCCGTTACTTCAACTGGGAAGGCGTCGAGAACCTTACCATGGGTCTCGAATACCTCAAGGCCATCAACCGTGGCGAGCATCCGGCGACGGGCAAGCGCGTCGTCGTCATCGGTGCCGGCAACTCCGGCATGGATACCTGTCGCGGCGCCTATGACATGGGTGCCGAGTCCGTCATCGCCGTCGACGTGCAGAAGCCGGCAGCTTTCCCGAAGGAAATCGCCTACGTGGAAAGTTGCGGCGGCAAGCTCGTCTGGCCGTTCTTCACCACGAAGATTACCAAAGAGGGCGTCTATGCCAACGACGGCCGCTTCATCCCGGCCGATCAGGTCATCGTCTCCATTGGCGAGGAGCCGGTGCTCGATTTCCTGCCCGATGATGACCACATCAGGAAGTTCCGCGGCAGCTGGCTCATTCCGGACAAGAACCAGAGTATCCTGCCGGGCGTCTTCACGGCCGGCGATACGATCAAGCCAGGCCGCCTGACCGACGCCATCGGCAGCGGCCGCAAGGCCGCCTGGGCGGTGGAGCAGTACCTCGCGGGCACGGACGAGCCGTTCCCGCAGAAACAGCGGATCCCGGCCGACCGCCTCGCGAAGGCCTACTTCGAGCGCTGCCATCACTGCGAGCTCGGCGACCCTGTGGACGACCACACGCGCTGCGTGAGCTGCGGCACCTGCCGCGACTGCAAGATGTGCCTCGAGAGCTGCCCGCAGAAAGCCATCACGCGCATCGAGCATGAGGACGGTTCCTGGGAGTACCAGAGTGACCCGAATCGTTGCATCGGCTGCGGCATCTGCGCCGGCGTCTGCCCCTGCGGCGTCTGGACCATCCAGGACAACCCGGAGCCCATCAAGATGTACTCCACGGGCCAGAAAGCCTGATTCATTCCTTCCATCGATAATATCCCTACTATTTCCTATACTATTACCCGTTATAAAAGGCCAGCGG
The DNA here is from genome assembly GCA_002350105.1 of Selenomonadaceae bacterium UBA2897. Taxonomy (GTDB): domain Bacteria; phylum Bacillota; class Negativicutes; order Selenomonadales; family Selenomonadaceae; genus UBA2897. The sequence goes on from DEDT01000024.1 coordinate 35,557, forward strand.
CAATGTTTCACGTGAAACATTGCCGCTGGCCTTTGCATTTTGCTGAAGTGTTATTTCTTCAGATATTTGTCGAACCAGTTCGTGATGATGTCGAAGATGGACTCCTGCTCCCAGTAGACGCCGCCGTGGGCTGCGCCCTTGACGAGGTAGCGCTCGGTGGGGATGCCGGCCTTGTGCAGGGCCTGATAGACGAGGTCCGTCTGGCTTGGGGAGACCGTGGTGTCGGCCGTACCGTGCATGAAGAGCGTCGGGGCGCTGGTCTTGCTGATGTAGGTGATGGGGTTGGCGGCTTTTACGTTTTCCGGGTGTGCCAGCACGCCACCATCGACACCGCCGAATACCGGTGAGCCATTGACCCAGAGGGCCTCGGTAGCACCGGCGGAGGCGTGGCCCTGCTGGTTTTCTTTGCTGTAGTCGCTGCCGACCTGGGAGAGGTCGGAGAGGCCGTAGAGATCGACGGCGGCCTGGATGTCGCTCGTGACGTTCAGGTTATCGCCCTTGTCGAACTGCGTCGTGCCGCTGGAGGTGCCCATGAAGGCGGAGAGGTAGCCACCGGCACTGCCACCGACGACGCCGACATGGTTTGGATCAATGCCGAACTGGTCCGCATGGGCCTTGAGGAAGCGAACGGCGGCCTTCACGTCCTCCAGTGGCTGCGGGAAGCGGGCCTGCGGGGCGACGCGGTATTCGATGCTCGCGACGACGTAGCCGGCTTCTGCGAGGTGCATGCGCAGCTGGATGTCGTTATCCTTGTTTGCGTTGACGAAGCCACCGCCCGTCACGAAGACGATGGCGGGCAGCTTCTCCTTGACCTGCGGCTGCAGGATATCCATTGGCATGGCGACATTCGGGAAGCCGCGCTTCGGCACCTGTTCATAGATGACGTTGGAGATCTGCTGGATTTTCGGGTCCTTGATCTTGACCTCGATGGTCTTGGAGGGAGCCTTATCCTTCAAGTTGGCCGTTGCCGCGTCGAGCGTGATTGTCGTGTTGGTCGGTTTGACATAGTCGGCGCCCAGCGGCGTGACCTTGGCGACGGCGCTGGTCATGGTGGAACCGGTCAACATGAGGCCGGAGACAAGCAGTGCGGTGAGCAGCATGCGTTTTTTGTTCTGCATAAAGATATCCTCCCATTCTTAGCAATACTTGATAATCATGGCTCCATCTTACCATGTTTCCCCTCGGCGTCAATGGTTAACGATACAGGCAGGGGGCGGGGCGTTTGTAGGATACTCCAAAAGCTTTAGCAGGTGGGGCTGATGCACAGGCAGGTCTGCTGTACAGGCGTGATGGCACAAAGGGAAAAGGCCGTACCAGCTGGATGAAAGCGGTACGGCCCTTTGGGGAGTGTATGGACTATTGGATGATGTGTGTGATGGATATATGGAATGGATGGGTTTGTTCAGGGCAGCCGTTATCAGCGGTTGATGTCGATATCGGCGGAGTGGCAATCCTTGAGGCTTTGCGGGTCCACGTTCGTGTAGATGCCCGGCTGTTCCGTGGCGTACATCTTCGTGTAGTTCTCGTTCTCCGTCAGGATATCCTTCGTGTAGCTCTTTACGTGATCAAACCATAACTGCATCATGATAACCTCTCCTTTTCTATATGTGTCATTTATTCTTATTTGGCTCCTTCATTTGTCTATATTATGGCATGGAGGAAAGATTTTGTAAAATACAACTATTTTATCCTATATAGTCTTTCTTTATGGATGCGTGCTATAATAGGCCTAACGAAGCCGAAGGAGGGGTGCACATGACGTTGATTCAGATGCGCTATTTTGCCGAGGTCTGCCACTGGCAGAACATCACCAAGGCGGCGGAGCAGCTGCATGTCTCGCAGCCGACGATCAGCGTGGCATTGCGGGCCCTGGAGGAGGAGACAGAGCTGCAGCTCTTCCAGCGTGAGGGGCGCAAGCTCATGCTGACGAGCGACGGCGGCCGCCTGCTGGGCAAGGTCACGCATATTCTGGAGCAGATGAGGCAGCTGGAGGAGGATGTGCATGCGATGGCACATCACCGCAACCTTATCCGCATGGCATTGCCGCTGCAGCTCGGCACGCAGTTCCTGCCGCAGATTCTGGGGGAGTTCCATCAGCTACATCCGGAGCTAGAACTGGATATCATCGAGTCGGGCGGCATCAGCGCACTGCAGATGATCGAGGAGGAAAAGCTCGACATCGCGCTCACGAACTATGAGACGGGCAGCAATCCGAAGCTGGACTACGAGCAGCTATCCACCTGCGAAATCTGTTTTGTGACTTATCCGGAGCACCCGTTGGCCGGGCGGAAAAGTGTAAGTTGTGAGGATTTGGCGGAGGAACCGCTGGTGATGCTTGACAGCAGCTTTTTAGTATATCAGGAGATTCACGAACTCTATGCCAGGCATAACAAGCAACCACGGGTGATTCACTATTCACCGTACCTGCATACGATCAAGAACCTGGTCAGACATCAGCTTGGGTCAACGTTCCTGGCACGGCCTGCCATTCTGCCTGATGATCATCTGGCTGTCGTCTCTTTGACGGAGCCGATTCTGCTCAAGTCCGGCATCATCACGAAAAAGGGGCGCCCGCTCTATGCCGATGATAAGGTGCTCATCCATTATCTGCAGGACATCACGCGGAAACTTTGAGGCTTCGGTCACAGACGGCAAGGGTCAGGTTATTCATTGACTTTATCAACCACATTTTTAAGAAAGCGAAGGAGCCATTTTATGCAACGTTTGATTGTCGGCATCTCAGGCGCCAGCGGCGTCATCATGGGCTATCGTCTGCTGCAGGCCCTGCAGGATGTACCCGATATCGAGACCCATCTCGTCATCACGGAGGGCGCGGCGCGCAATTTCGCCTGCGAGACGGAGCTGGCGCTCACGGATGTCCAGGCGCTTGCCGATGTCGTCTATGACAATCAGGATCTAGCGGCAGCTATCGCCAGCGGCTCCTTCGAGACGGCCGGCATGATCATCATGCCCTGCAGCATGGCCTCCGTCGCGGGCATCGCCAACGGGTTCGCCACGAACCTGCTGCTGCGGGCGGCGGATGTCTGCCTGAAGGAAGAACGGCGTCTCGTGCTCGTGCCGCGGGAAACGCCGCTCTCCCGCCTGCATCTGCGCAATCTCAGTATAGCATCGGAGCTCGGCTGCACCATCATCCCGCCCATGCTCACCTTTTACAACGGTGCGGATACCGTCGAAAAGCAGGTCGATCACATCATCGGCAAGGTGCTGAAACGCTTCGGCATTGACTATCACGCGTTCCGTCCCTGGCAGGGACGCTGAAATACAAGTTCATTTTAGATAGCAAAAGACGCCTTCATCCGGCTCATGCCGGAATGGAAGGCGTCTTTTCGGACTATCGCCGATAGGTTATGTTATCAGAAGTTATTTCGTAGCCTTTTTTGCCGCTTTTGCCTCTTTTTCCTCCATGAACTGTTTGAGAATCAGACGCTTGGCGATTTTGCCGGTTGAGGTGCGCGGCAGCTTATCGAGGATATGGAACTCGCGCGGGATCTTGTAGAGCGCGAGGTTTTTCTGCAGGAATTTTTTCAGCAGGCGAACCTCGACAGTCTGGCCCTCGCGCACGCTGTAGAAGCAGGCGCCGGCCTGGCCGCGGATCTTGTCCTCGATGCCGATAACGGCGACCTCATCGATGCCCGGGAACTGGTAGATGAGCTCCTCGACCTCGCGCGGGTAGATGTTCTCGCCCATGCTGATGATCATGTCCTTGATGCGGTCGATGATGAAGTAGTAGCCGTTCTCGTCGACCTTCATCACGTCGGCCGTATGCAGCCAGCCGCCGCGCATGACATCGCTCGTGACGTCCGGCAGGTTCCAGTAGCCGAGCATGACGTTGCCGCCTTTGATGATGAGCTCGCCCGGCTCGCCCACGGGGACCGGGTCACCGTTCGGATCGACGATCTTGTATTCGAGGTACGGGAGACCCGTGCCGATGGAGCCAGAGACCGGATGACCTGGTTTCGTCAGCGTGACCAGTGGCGAAGCCTCGGAGAGGCCGTAGCCCTCGCTGATGTCGATGCCGAATTTCGCCTGGAACTCCTTCTCAATCTGCACGGGCAGCGGTGCGCCGCCGGAGATGACGATGCGCACGGAGGCCATGTCCTCGGGCTTGGCGAGCTTCGTGAGCAGGCTGCAGATCGAGGGGACGATATAGAGGTGGTTGATTTTCTCCTCGCGGATGACCGTGATGGTCTCTTTCGGCGTGAAGGAATCGAGGATGACCGTCTCGGCGCCGCAGTAGAGCGGGTAGAGTACGGAGAGCGTCCAGCCGAAAGCGTGATACATCGGCAATACGCAGAGGATATGGTCCTCGCTGTTGCAACCGATGACGGCGATCTGCTGGCGCACGTTGATGATGAGGTTGCGGTGCGAGAGCACGGCGCCCTTCGGATTGCCCGTCGTGCCGGAGGTGTAGATGATGCATACCGGGCTGTCCTCATCGAACTCGGCCGGCAGCGCCGGGGCCTCGGGTACGAAGTCGTCCTGCTTGCCGGCGAGGCGGATATCGTGCTGGATGACGGGCATGTCGCAGCGCAGCTGTGCCATGGCATCGACGAGGTCGAGCGGCTGATAGGTCAGCACGTGCTTCGCGCCAGAATCCTTGAGGATGTAGGCGATTTCGCGGCTGCTCAGCTGGAAGTTGATGGGCACGGCGATGGCACCCAGCGCGGCGATGCCGAAGTAGGCGCAGATGTAGTCTGCGCTGTTGCGGGAGAAGATGGCCACGCGGTCACCCTGGCGCACGCCCGCCGCGTAGAGTTTGTTGCGGCAGTTGTGCACGAGCTCGCCCAGCTCTTTATAGGTAATGCGGCGCTCGTGGTCGATGACGGCGATGGCGTCTGGTTTACCCTGGGATACTAATTCATGTACGAACATGGTTTTCTCCTTATCTTCAAGATTCATGCATCGGATCGTCCGGAGACCACCCGATGCGGTGGAACGATGCCTAAATTTTATACCAGGTACTAAAAAAAGTCAAAAGAAAAATCGTTACCCAGGGATTAAATTTGTGTGACGGTGGGAATTTGACGTAAAGCAGGAAAATTTTTCAAATTTTTATTGACAAGACGGTGCGCATATGGTAAATTAATATCTGTCGTTAAGACCGAATGGGGTTATAGCTCAGTTGGTTAGAGTGTCTCGTTGACATCGAGGAGGTCACAGATTCGAATTCTGTTAACCCCACCATTTGTAAAATCAGGCTGTGTCAGACGATGCAGCCTTTTATATTATGCTCGCCTAGCTCAGTTGGCTAGAGCATCTCCGTCACATGGAGGGGGTCGGGGGTTCGAATCCCTCGGCGAGCACCATATTGAAAATGCAGGAGAATCAAGGGGTTTCGGCTCTTTGGTTCTCCTTTTTGGTGTATCAGGCAGGGGGGCGGAACTGACCCCTTTTGACCTGCAGGGAGGGGGTCAGTTGCTGACTTCTCTGTCCTCTCCGGGTGGATAAAACAGGGATGCAAAGAACTTTTCCATGGCTTCAGCCACGCTGTACTGTTTTTCCTCCGTGCGTTCGTGGATGTAGACCTTGAGGAGTGTCCGATAGTCGGCATGTCCTGCCTGCAAGCGGATGCCCTCCAAGCTGCAGCCAAGCTCAGAGGCTAAGGTGCAGTAGGTGGCGCGAGTGCAATGGCCGCCCCACTTGTCCTGGGGGATGCCGGCTTTGGCGCACCAACGCCGAAAGCTGCGACTGAAGTTATGTGGCTCTACAGGCTTATCCTGCTGATGCTGACTGATGATGTAGGTCTTTCCCTGACCACTGGTGGCGTGATAGCTTTCCAAAAGATTGGACAATGACTGGGGAATCACTACCAGCCGTCGGCTGGATTTTGTTTTGGTATCAACAAACTGAGAACCGCTGCCCAGGCTGATATAATCCCTGGTGACGTGAAGCGTCCTGCGTTCGGGATTGAAATCCTCCCAGCGCAGAGCCAGCATCTCCGCCCGCCGGAGGCCGCTGCAGATGAGCAAGGGAAAGGCAATCCAGATGTGGCTCTCTCGCGATGCTACAGCCAGTTTGCGAATTTCCTCTCCGGTATAAGCTTCATGATGCTTATCCTCGCCGCGCACAGGGTCAAGGCCAATTGTTGGATCATAGGCAATCAGCCGCTGTGCGTAGGCTTTGCGCAGGGCATTGCCGAGGATGGATGCCTTGATTTTGTTTACCGTGCTTGGTGCAAGTACAGCAAGGAGTTTGCTGTAGAAATCTTCCAGCTGCTGAGCTGTTATGTCGGCAAGCAGGACATTCCGAAAAGCGGGCTGCACATGGTTGCGGTACAGGCACTCATAGTCAGCCCAGGTTTTGGGGCCGACGAGCTGTTTCTTCCTTGTCAGCCATGAATCCAGCCATTCTGTGAGAAAAATATTCCGCCCCGGCATGTGCGGGGTGGATTTTGTCAACTGTCCGGACAGCACCAGCATTTGCTGGCTCAAGATGGCCAGCTGTTGTGTCACCTCCGGATTTGTAACAAGCGGTATAGGCACGATGTCGTGTTCCATTGTGTGTTCACCCCATTCCGTTCAGAATGAGCGAACCCTCTTCTTTGCATCGATTATATCTCTAGAGTTGCTGGATTGCAACATATTGATAGAAAAATGTAATTATTTTGCATCAGAAAACATGACATCGCGCAGGGCACTTCCTATGCTGTCCGCCACATTATACTGCTCTGGAGCTATCTTGTTGCGCATGTAGACTTTTGAAAGCATCCGGAAATCAGAGTGTCCAACCTGACGCCGCACCCCATCCAGGCTGCAGTTGGTTTCGCTGGCCAAAGTACAGTAGGTGGCACGGGTAGAATGGCCTCCCCACTTACTTTTCGGAATCCCGGCATTTTGGCACCACTTCCTGAAGCTCCGGGAAAAGTTATGCGGGTCTACAGGGGCATCCGCCTTATGCTGACTGATGATGTAAGTCCGTTTTGCTCCTTCATGTCTGCGGTATTCATCTAATTTGGAACATATCTCAGTAGATAGTGCAATGATGCGTTGGCTGCTCTGGGTTTTTGTGGTTGTGAACTCGCAGCCGTGATTGGTGGAGATATAATCACGTTCTATATGCAATGTGCGTTTTTCTGGGTCGTAGTCAGTCCAGCGAAGACCGAGAAGTTCCGCCCGGCGTATCCCTGTGGCTACCAGCAAAGGCACCGCTATCCACCAATAGCTGCCTTGGGAGGCAGTCTGCAGACGTGAAAGCTCATCAAGGGTATATGCTTCATGATGCTTGTTCTCGACACGGATCGGCTCCAGTCCAATGGTGGGATTGTTTTGCAGCAGCCCTTGGGCTACAGCCTTCCTCAGAGCGGGACCGATGATGCAAGACTTAATTTTGTTTGCCGTAGCCGGGGAAAGGGTCTGCAGCAGTTCGTTGTAGTATTTGTCCAGTCTGCTTGCCGTTATATCATCCAAATAAATGTTCGAAAATTTTGGCTTTACATGAGTGTTATACAAGCCCTGATAATCCTCCAAAGTCTTTTGGCTCAGGTTCTGTGACTTGAGCGAGAACCACTCGTCCATGTAATCGTCAAAGAGTTTCCTGATTGGCATGGTGCTCATTGTTGTGGCGATTTGAGTTGTCATATTTGTAAAAATAGCAGCCAACTGGCTGGAGATTCCATTCAAAATCTCTGGTTGTGCCATAGAATAGGCAACTGTAGATCTGGTCATGATTTTCTTTACAATACCTAGGTATATTATATCCTTTCTTAGCAATGGTAATTATGTTTGGATCCTTTACACAAGCTAAAGGTAGCAAAAAGCGAAAGGCATTTTGGTGATGAGTATTAATTTTTAGTTTTCGTTGACATTTTTATCTGAATTTCAGATGGCTGCATTCATGTGTGGTACAATAAAATCATCGGTTATGGATATAGTGCTGGACAAACAGGCACAGTAATGCCAGAATATTAAGGAAGATATTTTTCATTATGCTTTAGGCCATCCCCATGGTGGTCGTCCTAAAAGCTTTGCCTCCTTGATGAATATGCTTGACCCCACGGCCATAACCGACCCTATACTAAGGAGGACATACGGGGGCTTTGCATACGCCGCTTCAAGAAAGATGTCAAGTAGGAGCTGCGTGGCAGCGTGCCCGAGCGTTACTTTGAAATCATGTCCTGTCAGGCAAAGTCTTCTACCGCACCATCATAGACGACACCCAGCCCGGCGGACCCGTAGAGCGCACCATAGAATACATCGCCCCCTTCGACCGCTGTGACCGTGAATGTGACTATGAAACGGCGTGGAAGTTCTTTGCGGAGAAATACGGGAACTGAAAAGATGTATCAATTAGTAAACGAACACAGGAGAAAGGAGTACAAAATGGCTGAGGATATTAAAGTGTTTCTGCGTGAAAAGATCCAATGTACCGGTTCACATCCATTTTTATTTGTCGGCTCTGGCTTTTCCAAGCGATATATGAACACGGAACGTTGGGACGAACTTCTCAAGTATTTTTGCAATGAAATAGATGAGTTTAAATATAATGCCTATGTGAGCTTAGTGGATGAAAAAGAATACTATGGCCAGCAGCCTAAAATAGCTTCACTGCTGGAAGATGAGTACAACAAAATGATTTTTAATGACCCCAAGTACAGAGCTTTTCTGCAAAAATACTCAACGCAAATAAAAGCAAATGTATCTCCCTTCAAAATTGCTGTAGCTGAGCATTTGAAAGAAGCGAGCTTTGATGAAAATAGTGAAGAAGTTCAACTGCTCAGAAAGATTGCTGTTCGCAGTGTATCTGGTATAATTACGACCAATTATGATACTTTGTTGGAATCTATCTTCACTGGCTACAAAACATATGTAGGTCAGGAGGATTTAATCTTTGCCAGATTAGCTGGAGTAGGCGAGATATATAAAATACATGGTTCAGTAACCAAACCTCAGACAATGGTATTGACAGATGATGATTATAGAGAGTTTGAGGCGTTATCTTCATATCTCATAGCTAAATTACTGACAATTTTCTTAGAGTATCCTATAATTTTTATCGGCTATTCGTTAAGCGATCGGAACGTGACAAATATTCTAAAAAAGATTGCTACATGCTTGTCACAACCCAAGCTGGATATATTAAAGGATAGGTTGATATTCATCAATTTTGATAGTAGTGACACTATCACATCTCGTTCTATTCAATTTGGTGATGGCAAGAATATCTCAATGACGCAGATATCGACACAGAATTTCAAGCAAGTATATGAAGCAATATATGAAGTGAAGTCGAGATACAGTCCAAGGGTTTTGCGTCAGCTACGCAGAGATATATATGATATGGTGAAGGAAGATACGCCGAGTACTAAAATAGTGGCTGCTGATTTCGAGCAGTTAGATGAACTGCCATCTGATGCGAGTTATGTCTTTGGGGTTGGAGTAAAAAATAATGGCTCCATGGTAAAGGCAGAACACCTGTATGTGGATGATGTATTGGGTACACAGTATTATAATCCTGATTTGGTTATAGAAGAATACTTGCCGGAACTGTTAAAACAAAACTCAGGTGGATTGCCAATGTATAAATATCTGGTAGATTACAAAAAGCCTGTCTATGGAAGGGTTAAAGAGCATCTTCTAAAACATCACAGCATAGATGATTTCTTAAATGATGTACTGCGCCATGGTAAGAGGATATACAGACAGGCGTTAACGGATAAATCGGTAAAAGGTGTTATCGGACAAGCTGGCTTTGGAGAAGCCTATAAAAGATTATATTATCTTGAAGAAGATGAAATCATAGTTGAGGATTTGAAGGAATACTTGAGTAAGTTCTTGAAGCAAGGAAAAAGCCCAGAGACCGTTCTTAAGGGCAACTCTGAGCTTAAGCGTTTAATCCGTATCTATGATTTTGTGAAATATCATAGCAAAATGCCCCTAACCACATCATCCAATAGTGCGAACACCTAAACTCAGTGGAAGGGACATTTTAAATGAAAATTATTCATATTAAGTATACAATCATGTCTAGTGCGAACACCACAATCATGTACACCTCAAGTATATCATACCAGGCACAGATTTCAAGTGTCAGAAAAAAACTTTTGTAAGAAGGAGGTGGATAGTATGATACCGTCCATACTCGTCCGGCAGTTGGAAAAGGGGCTAAGCGACTATATCGAGACTACCTTTCCCATGACCAATGCGCCCTTCAAAGGCTCTCTTTCCAGTATGCTGAATCTGGCAGGAGAGAGCACAGGGGCAGTATTTAGGGAGCCTTACATATCCATTAAGCTGCCTTTCCGTCAGCAGCAGGAAAGCCAGGTGCTGTTCGAGTCCATCTCCTTTAAGTACTCACCATATCAGCATCAGGTCAGGGCCTGGCAGAGACTGGCGGGGGAGAAGCCTCAGTCCACCTTGATCGCCACAGGTACCGGCTCAGGCAAGACGGAGTGCTTTACCTATCTTAATCCTCGACTATTGCTGGCAGCATAGGGGAGAGCGGGGCATCGAGGCGCTCATCATCTAAACTATAGGCCGCTCCCGTTTCTTTGCATGACTGATTGGAAGTAGTTGAAAGGATTTAACTGGCTATATCCCTTGAGCCTTCTCCGTGCAGCCGTCCGCCCCGCGTCATGCGAGGGCGGACGGCTGTCATGTTTGCTGTGCTGGCAAGACAGTAAAAACTTTGTTTATCGTTAAATATTTGTATTCATCGAAGATTATTGGCAATCAGATGAAGATGAAGACAGTTATTTTGACAGTTTGGGGCGGGCGGTCAAATTGATATGCAGGGCAGAACATCCGCCTAAATGTAGATGCCCAGCTTCATACCTTGCAAAAAAGTAGCCATATACTGATATAGTGGTCGTACTCTTTACAAAACTATTTTCTATTTTGTCAATCTGTTGAAGGAGAAAAACGATTGCCGGAGAAGTTCTAAATTTGGTGGAGTTTGTCCCGTTAGGGATTTTGTTTTTAACATAGGGGTTATATATTATGCCGAATATTATGAAAAATAATAGCCGTCCAAGAGAAAAATACATCAAGGCCATAAGGCGGGAGTTGCTCGGGCCGGGAGCAGAGCCGCCATTCATTGATGATAACGACCTAAACTCTGATGTAGAACATGAACGATTGGCAGTAAACCCGGCTAAACTATACGCTTTAGGCATATTGTTCCCTCGTGGAGTGAACAACGGTTTTGAACAGTCGGGCAGCGATGCTGATAGTACGGACGCTGAACTGGAGGAAGCTTCTGCCGCTGACGATTTGACAATTGATATGAGTGACGGCGAGGAGATATTCCACGTTGCTACATCAATCATGGACAACACTGATGAAACAGAAGTCAGCTTGGACGAGGCAGTCAGTATGGCTGCTCAAAATGCTCCGTCATCGATGGGGCTTTTGTGCTTAATAGAAGGAGACATTGAAGGAGCCAGCGTTAATATATCTTTTGGAACATATCGTTATGCTAGCCAGCGGCAGGGAGACTGGTGGATGCCCGTTCAATTTCAGGATGATTTTGAAATACCTCAGGAATATGAACCATATCTAAGCTATGACAGAGTCAAGAAGCGGCTTTGTCTTCAGAAATCCTTCCTATTTTGTCAAGCC
>DEDT01000030.1 GCA_002350105.1 Selenomonadaceae bacterium UBA2897
GACGGAGCCTGTGGTACGGGCGGTATGCTGACCGTAGGCGAGGAGCGGATGCGCGAGCTCGCAGCGGCGACGCATAAGAATATCTCCGTGCATCTCTACGGTCAGGAAAATGCCGATGAAACCTATGCCATTGCCAAGGCCGATATGCTGCTCAAGGGCGAGGAGGCCGATCATATTGCCTACGGTTCGACGATTTCGGAGGACCAGTTCGCGGGTAAGACGTTCGATTTCTGCCTGTCCAATCCGCCCTTTGGCACGCCGTGGAAAAAGGACCTCGTGACCTGGGGTATCAAGAAGAAGGAAGAAATCACCGACCTGCGCTTCGTCACGCAGTACGACGGCGAGTCCTACAGCATGGTGCCGGACATCGGCGACCCGCAGATGCTCTTCCTCGCGAACAACGTCAGCAAAATGAAGACGGATACGGCGTTGGGCGGGCGTATCGTCGAGGTACATAACGGCTCGTCGCTCTTTAACGGCAAGGCGGGCAGCGGTGCGAGCAATCTGCGCCGTTATATCATCGAGCAGGATATGCTGGAGGCTATCGTGGCGCTGCCGGAGAACATGTTCTATAACACGGGCATTGGCACATTCCTTTGGCTTGTCACGAACCGTAAAGCACCTGAGCGGCGCGGTAAAATTCAACTCATCGACGCCACGAAAATGAAAAAGCCCCTGCGCAAGAATATTGGGCAGAAAAATTGCGAAATTACACGCTCCTGCCGCGAGCAAATTATGGCATTCTATCAGGCCTTTGAGCAGGCGGACACCAAATACAGCAAAGTTTTCCCTAATGCGGAGTTCGGCTACTGGTCGGTGGAGGTGGCACGGCCCCTGCGCCTGCGCGTGCAGGCAGATGCGGAGCACCTCGACATGCTGCATGATGAAACCCTGGCCGCCTGTGTCCGCAAGGTGCTGGCGGGGCAGGAAAGCACGGATGATTTCTCCACCTTCCTGGCGGCAGTCAAGGCGGAGGTGCAGGCAGGCGGCGTGCGCTTCACGAAGAAAATGGAAGCGAAGCTCCGTGCTAATCTCACCGAGATAGAGGGGCAGGCGCAGCCGGTCATCGCCAAGGCGTGCAAGCGTGGTACAGAGCCGGATGCTGTCTTTGGCCGCTACCAAAGTGAGGGTCAATGCGTCACCTACGAGGCCGACAGTAACCTCAAGGAGACGGAGCAGATACCGCTGACCTACCCCGGCGGCATCGAGGCCTATTATCAAAAGGAAGTCCAGCCCTATGCCCCCGATAGCTGGCTGATGGAGAAATCCATCAAAATCGGCTATGAGCTCAGCTTCACGAAATACTTCTACGAGCCCGTGCAGCTGCGCTCCCTCGCGGACATTGACCGCGACATCCTCGTGACCAAGCAGGAAATGGCAGGCCTGCTCGATGCCATTGTAGGGGAGGGGGGCAAATGAAGCGGTATCCGGTGTACAAGGAATCAAGCATTCCGTTTGTAGATGAAATTCCTGATACCTGGAAAGAAATTAGGATAAAAAATGCTTTTTCTACAGTATCAGATAAAAACCACGTGAATGAACAGATGCTATCTGTTTTTTTGAACCAGGGCGTTATACTGTATCGCCGTTCTGGTGGTGAGCAAGTTCACAAGCCCAGTGAAGATTTAACGAACTACCAATTGGTTAAAGTAGGTGATTTGGTTCTCAATAATCAACAGGCATGGCGTGGTTCAGTAGGAGTTTCTGAATATCAAGGAATTATCAGTCCTGCATATTTTGTTTTGCGTCAACGGAACAATTTTTATGTTAAGGCTTATTTGAATTATTTGGTACGTAATAAATGCATAGTTAACCAGTTTGCTATGTCTTCGAAAGGTGTTGGCTCTATACAGCGACAGATTTATGAACCATATCTACGCAATGTAGTTTTGTTATTGCCACCGATAGAAGAACAGCAGCAGATTGTCCGTTATCTCGATGCGCAGACGTCGCAGATTGACCGCGCTATCCGTGGCTATGAGCGCTTGCTGGAACTGCTCGAAGAACGTAAGACGGCAGTCATCAACGAGGCCGTCACAAAGGGCGTGCGGTGGGGCGTGGCGATGAAGGAAAGTGGTGTCGATTGGCTGGGAGAGTTTCCTGCACATTGGAAGCTAAGCACGGTCAAGCAGCATTTTCATATTAAAAAGGATATTGCGGGCAAAGATGGATACGATGTTCTTTCCATAACGCAGTCAGGAATCAGAAAAAAGAATGTTGCTAGTAACGAAGGGCAACTTGCAAATGATTATTCGGGTTATCAGTTCGTAAATTCAGGCGAGTTTGCCATGAACCACATGGATTTATTGACGGGGTATATCGGCCTTTCACCGTATTTTGGTGTCACTAGCCCTGATTATCGTGTGTTCGTTTTGGATGATGTAGAACATTGTGACGCAGAATATTTTTTGCATGTGTTTCAACTCGGCTACAAGCGGCGAATTTTTTATAAATTCGGGCGTGGTGCGGCATCAAAGGGGCGCTGGCGGTTGCCTGCACGAGCTTTTTTAAGCTATGCAATTCCATTGCCACCTATTGAAGAACAACGCGATATTGTACAGTATATTGATGCGCAACAACGTCAATTAGACAAGGCTATTGTTGGCATTCAACGAGAAATGGATTTGTTGCGCGAGCGCCGCACGCGCCTGATTGCCGATGTGGTGACGGGGCAGATTGATGTGCGCGACGCGGTGGTGCCGGAGACCGGGGAGGTGTGCGACGATGACGACGGACACGACGGAGCGGGGGCTTGAGGCGCTCATTACGACCTACCTGCGCGATGTGAATCGTTATGAGGAAGGGCACAACAGCGACTACGCGCGGCTTTATGCCCTGGACACGACGCGGCTCTTTCGTTTTTTAGCCGCGACGCAGGCGGCAAAGCTGGAGCAGATGCACATCCTCGCGGAGCCCATCGAGAAAAAGCGCTTCCTGCAGTACCTGGATAGACGCCTGAGCAAGGATGGCGTCATAAAACTGCTGCGCAAGGGGCTGGACTATAAATACGAGCATTTCGACCTCTTCTATGTGCGGCCTTCGGCGGGCAACGCGCGGGCGGCGGAGCTCTTCGCGGCGAATATTTTCAGCGTGACGCGCCAGGTGCATTACTCGGAGCAGAATAAGAAGCTGGCACCGGACCTCGTGATTTTCCTCAACGGCCTGCCGATTATCACGTTTGAGTTGAAGAATCAGCTGACGAAGCAGAGTACGGCGGACGCCGTGCATCAGTACAAGGTGGACCGCTCGCCAAAGGAGAAGCTCTTTGCCTTCCGTCGTTGCATCGTGCATTTTGCGGTCGATGACAGCACGGTCGAGATGTGCACCCATTTGGCTGGCAAGGACTCCTGGTTTCTGCCCTTTAACAAAGGCTATCAGGACGGTGCGGGCAATCCACCGAATCCGCACGGACTGAAGACGGCCTATCTTTGGGAAGACATTTTGCAGAAAGTGGAGCTGGCCAAGATTATCGAGAACTATGTGCAGGTGACAGAGCGCAAGGATACCTACACGGGCAAGGCCTCGTACAAGCAAATTTTCCCGCGCTATCATCAGCTGCGCCTCGTGGAGTCGCTGCTCGCCGATGCCCAGCGCGATGGTGTGGGACAGCGGTATCTCATCCAGCACAGTGCGGGCTCGGGCAAGTCCAACGAGATTGCCTGGCTCGCGCATCAGCTCGTGACGCTGCGGGACGCGGCGGGGCGGGAGGTCTTTGATACCGTTATCGTCGTGACCGACCGTATCAACCTCGATCGGCAGATTCGCGATACGATCCGCCAGTTTATGCAGGTCACGTCCACGGTTGGCTGGGCGAAGGACTCGGCAGAACTCAGGACACTGCTGCAACGCAAGTGTAAAATCATCATCACGGTGGTGCACAAGTTCCAGTTTATTCTGCAGGATATTGACGCGCATCATGCGCAGGCGACGTTTGCCGTTCTCATCGATGAAGCGCATTCCAGTCAGAACGGCAGCCTCTCGGCCAAGATGAATATGGTGCTCTCGGATGAGGAGCGCCCCGATGATTTCGAGGATACGGTCAATGCCCTCGTGGAGGAGCGGATTAAGAAAAGAAAACTTCTGCATAATGCGAGCTATTTCGCCTTCACGGCTACGCCGAAGAACAAGACCCTGGAGATGTTCGGGCGGCGTATTGACCGGCCGGACGGTGAGGTGGAGTACCGTCCGCATTATATCTATACGATGAAACAGGCTATCGAGGAACATTTCATTCTCGATGTGCTGAAATACTATACGCCCGTGCAGAGCTACTATCGTCTCATCAAGACGGCGGAGGATGACCCGCGCTTTGACAAGAAAAAGTCGGAAAAGCTTCTGCGCGCTTTCGTGGAGGCACAGCCACGGACTATCGAGCGCAAGGCTGAGATTATCGTGGAGCATTTCCATACCGAGGTCATTTCGCGCGGCAAGATCGGCGGGCAGGCGCGGGCGATGGTCGTCACGAAGAGCATTGCGCAGGCTATCGAATATTATGAGGCCATCAGCCGCCTGCTGGTAGAGCGGCGCAGTCCCTACCGCGCCCTGATTGCTTTTTCGGGGGAGAAGGAGCACGGCGGCCAGATGATGACCGAGGCGAGTTTCAACGGCTTCCCCTCCAGTGAGATCGAGCGGCGGTTCAAAGAGAATCCCTACCGCCTGCTCGTGGTGGCGAACAAGTTTCAGACGGGCTTTGATGAACCACTGCTGCATACGATGTATGTGGATAAGCCTTTGGCCGACATTATGGCCGTGCAGACGCTTTCCCGGCTGAATCGCTGCCACCCGCTAAAGAAGGACACCTTTGTGCTGGACTTTGCCAACCGTCCCGAGGTCATACAGGCGGCGTTCTCGCGTTACTACAAGACGACCATGATGTCGGGCGAGACGGATCCCAATAAGCTGAATGAGCTCATCGAGGCGATGGAGCCGCATGAGGTGTACACGCTGGAGCAGGTGGACCAGTTTGCGGATCAGTATCTGCATGATGTACCACGGCAGGCGCTTGACCCGTTGCTGGATCGTTCGGTAGAGCGATATTTGGCACTGCCGGTAGAGGATCAGATTGAGTTTAAGAGCTGTGCCAAGAATTTCGTGCGGACGTATAATTTCCTCGCGGCCATTATGCCTTATGGCAAAGTGGATTGGGAGAAACTATCTATTTTCCTGAAGTTGCTGCTGCTCAAACTGCCTGCACCGCAGGGCGAGGATTTGACAGATGGCCTATTGGAGGCCGTGGATCTGGAGTCGTATCGTGCTGAGGCGCAGGAGCAGATGTCATTGGCGCTTGCGGATGAGGATGGTGAGGTTAAGCCCGTGCCCATCAGCGGGCAGATAGGCATCCCCGTACCGGATGTTGAGCTACTCTCTGATATTTTGCATGACTTCCACGAGGTTTGGGGCGGAGGCAAGCTTTTCCCGCCTGAGCATGAGGAACACGTAGCCGAACAGATTGCCAGCCTGCCGCAGGCCGTGCGCAAAGTGGCGGAATACCAGAATGCCATGCAGCACTCCGATGCACAGAATGCACGTGTGGAGAGCGATCAGGCGACGCAGAAGGCCGTGCTGGAGACAATGAGCACAGGCATAGAGCTTTACCGCGCCTTCACGGGAAATGAGAGTTTCAAGAACTGGCTTTTGCGTGAGGTATTCGAGCAAACCTATGAGCCACGGTCCCGTGGGTAATATTTCGCTTAATTTTGCAGTTGCAATCACGCTTTTAAGTTAGCAATAAAGGGCCGCTGCTCGTTGGAGCAGCGGCCCTTTATTGTAGTGTATGAAGGAAAAGAAGGAATAGAGGGAATCCGTTTGGCCGAGGTCACGGGCAGTGGGAACGCTGCCTCCCTCGAGCTGAAACGGTGGGATTTATTTGGTGATATCGTCCGTGAGTTTATACTCCGTGTCGTTGCCGTCGATGCCGAGGGCGCGCAGGATGGCGAAGTAGACTTCCGTGTTGTCCATGACGCCGTGTATAATGGCACCATGAATTAA
>DEDT01000019.1:0-45697 GCA_002350105.1 Selenomonadaceae bacterium UBA2897
ATTCTTCCTCCTTGAATGTGAGTCATTATTTGCTATGACGGACATCCATGCCCGCCTGTTTTATAACAGGCTCTGCGGACCGGCGGCTGCTAGCTGACTGCCTGTCCGAGGGCTTATTATCCTGTTTACATGTATTATATCGGCGCGGCCGGGAAGATATTAAGGGTTTGCCGAAAATTTTTTCGTTTTTTCGGCAAAATGACAGGATTTCCACTCAATACTTCCGGTTCACGATATTGCCGAGGGGATTCAGGCGTCCCGCGGTGAGCTCGTAGGCGTGAACCTGCGCGGTGTTGCGCCGGCTCTTGTTGAGCCAGGCCTTCGCCTTGTAGATGGTCTGCATCTCCAGCGGCTTGATCTCTCGCAGCAGCGCCGCGCACTCCGGTGTCCGGCGCCAGGCCGCCATGCTCTCCGCCGGCTGCGCCTGCATCGCCTGCACGACCTGCTCCCGCTGCTCCACGAGCGCGAGAAACTCATCGATGTCCTGCCGATCGATGAACTTCAGCAGCTCCTGCGACAACGTGAGATAAAGCTGCCAGAGGCGGTGAAGCTCAGCCATCACGTCAGCTGACATAGCTGTCACCCTGGCGATTGCTGTTCTGTGCGCCCTTTTCCTTGCGCGCTTTGACCATGGCCTGAGCCCAGGCATCGCGCAGCTCATGCATGATGTCACGGGCCTCCTGGAGCTGTGCCGGATCGCTCTTCATGTTGCCTTCGACGAGACGGTCATAGGCATAATTGTAGAGCGGCATCAGCTGATTCGAGATCTCATAATCCATGTTCAGCGTCGCGCGGAACTCCGTGATGATGGCCTGTGCGCGCTGCAGATAGTTGTTCGTCTGCTCGTAGTCCTTCTTCGCCAAAGCGGCCATACCTTCATCGATGAATTTCAGGCAGCCGTTGTAGAGCATGAGCGTGAGCGCCTCCGGCGTCGCCGTCATGATCTGCTGGCGTTTATAGGCTTCAGCTGCTGCATTTACCATATTGTCATATCCTCCTCAAAACCATGGCCCGGCCTCTGCACCGTGGGGCATCACCTGCCGCTGACGAAATTGAACTGTGCACTGAGCTTGGCGATGGCCGATTCCATGTCATCGTATTTACTGTAGAGGGCCTTCTCGTAGGCATCCATCTTCGTCTTGAATGCCGTCATCTGATCCTGCAGATTCTTGAGCAGTGTGCCGAGACTGCTGCCGTCATCGGCTTCCGACGAAGTGCCAGCGTAGGATTTCAGGTCCTTCAGCTGACTGTTCAGCGAATCGTAAAGACGATTCACGACGCCTTCCTTGTCGTAGTCCGTCGTTGTCGTCGTCGAGCCGTCCGCCAGCTTCGTCGTCGTCTCGCCCTTGGAGGCGAAAATCTGATAGACGCAGTCCGGATCGGCTGCGAGCGCCTTCTTCAGCTTATCCTCGTCCAGCGTGAGATGGCCCTGATCCGTCGAGGACTCGATGCCCAGCGACATCATCGTGTTGTAGCTGCTGTCGACGCTATCCACCGGCGTGTAGAGCGCTTCGCGCATGGCCGAGCGGATCTTGTTCAGCGTCGTGTCGTGGTAGAGCAGGCCGGACTTGGCCTTCTTGTTCCACTTGTCGATCTGGTCCTGCGTCATCGAGTTCTCCTGGGACTTCGTAAGCGGGCCGTAGTCGCTGTATTGCTTCTCGTTGAACTTGTCGTTCAACGAATCCATCATCTTGTTGTAGTCCTCGACGAACTTCTTGACGTTCTCGATGGCCTTGTCGGTATCCTGCGAGACCGTCATCGTCGAGCTGCCCGTGGAGGTCAGCGTATAGGTGACGTTCGCGGCCGAGATCTTGTTGCTGGACGACTTGTACAGCTTACCATCGATGGTGGCCTCCGCATCCGAGCCTGCAGCCGAAATCTCATCCGTATCAGCCGAGATCGTCATGGCCGAGCTCAGCGTACTCGTGGCCGTGCCGCCGCTGGACGTCGTGGTAACGCTGCCCAGATTCAGGTTGTTCAGCAGCGTCTTGCCGTAGTCATTGACCACCGCACCGCTGTCGTCCGTAGCCAGCGACAGGCGGATGGCATGCTCGGAGCCGCTGTCCTTCTGGTTCAGGGCGAAGGAATCATTCGCCGCATCGTAGGAGGCCGTGAGGTTCAGGCCGGCGCTGTTGAACTTCGAGACGAGGTCGTTGAGCGTCTCCCCGCTGTTCAGCAAATCGCCGTAGGTAAAGGAAATAATCTTGGCGTTGCTGGTGTCGTCGGAGCCATCCGTCGGCTTCGCCGTGTCCTTCACCACGAAGGAGATGGCCGTCTTTTGGCTCAGCGTCTCGTAGGGCTGCGACATCTGCGCCTTGAGGCTCTCCTGCGTCGCCTTGTCCATCACGACATCGGCGAGCTTGATGCCCGTGGCCTTGTTGTTCTCCATGATGTCCTTGTTCGCGCGCGTCACGGAGCCATTCGTCAACAGATAGGCGTTCGAAGCCGTCTTGCTGACACTCACCGTATGCGCCATGGCGACGGCGTTGGCGTTCGCGACGGCCGTCGCGACGCTCGTGCTGCTGCTCGAGACCGTCATCGGGTTCGTCGTGTAGGACATCTTATACGTCGACAGCGTCGAATTCGTGAACGTGGAGACGTCGGAGTAAAGATCCGCATAGGCCTCCTTCATCCAGGTGTTCTGGACTTCTTTCTTGTAGAGTTTGTCATATTCGTTCTGCTTGCTCAGCATACCGACCTTGACCATGGAGTCAACGTCGATGCCCGAGCCGGACAGACCGTAGATACCGCTTGTACTCATGTTGATTCCCTCCCTGCAGGCTGTCAGGCTTTCTTATCGAGGAAAGCGCCCAGCCAATCCTTGGCTTTGATCATGTGCTTGATGAGATCTTCCGGCGGCACTTCCTTGAGCACCTTGCCGCTCTCCTTGTCCACCATCTTGACGGACATCGTATCCAGCTCTTTGTGATACTTGAACTGCAGGTTGCAATTGATGCGCGCCATGAGCTCGTTGAGCTCCTTCGTCACGTAGCTGACGGACGCCTCGTCCATCGGCTTCTCGTCTTCGCGCTTTTTCTCCTTCTGCTGTTCCTTTTGCTGCTCCTGCACCTCCTGTTGCTGTGAGGTGCGTGCGGCGTTCTGCAGGCCCTGCTGCTGGATGGCTCCCTGCAGATCCCCCTGCCGGGCCTGAGCGTCGGCCTGCGGTGCCTGCTGTGCGGGCTGGGCCGCACTGACGCTGCTGTCACTGGTGCTGGCGGCCGCATTCGCAACGATGGCCGCCGAGATCATATCCGTGAGCTGTGAAACATTCCCTATCATCTTCGCTATCCCTCCATAGATGCTATGCTTTCCTTATGAAATAGTCGTAGATAAACGCTGCCTCCGCACGCTGCGAATCTCAGGGCTTCGGCGGCAGGGCGCTGGAAAGGTCGAGACCCTGTGGCGCCGGTGCGGCAGCCTGCCGGTTCTCCTCCTGGATCGCCCGGTAGATCTCACCGCGGTAGATCTTCACGCTGCGCGGTGCCTCGATGGCAATGCGCACATTGTCGCCCTGCACCTCCACGATGTGGAGCACGATGTCATCGCCGATCATGATCTGCTGCCGGGGCTTTCTGGTTAATACGAGCATGCTCAGTCCTCCTTTGCCTTGTCTGTGGGGAACAGGCGATGCTTCGTCTGATACGGACTGTGCTCCAGGACGAGCTGGCGTCCCTGCTGGTTCGCCACATTGATGACGAGCGGCGCCACGAGGTTCGCCGTCATATCCTGCACCCTGCCCTGCGGGATGGTCAGCAGCACGTAGAGCAGCATGTCCTCCTGACGCTCGAGGCCGAGTTTCTGCTGGTTCTCATCGTCGAGCTCGAACTCGTAGTCCGGGAAGAAGATAAACGGCATCGTCATGAGGAAGGCGAGATCCGGCGTCTTTAACGACTGCAGGAAGACGTAGGGACTTTCCTCGTCGTAGGGGATGATCACGAACTCGTGCTCCTGCTCAAAGGCGGGAATGCCCTCGGGGAAGTGGATGACTTTCTCGTCCTCCACCTCGATGGGGCCAAAACGCAACGTATCAGCTTTTCTCATGAATGTCTGCCTCCAAATACCTGAGTCCACGCATCAGGCGGTGCTCAGGCGTAAATATCATAGCGGCCTTCCGTCGTCCAGCGCCGGACGTCCGCTTTCTGCTGCAGGTAGGTCTCGACCTGTCCCGGCGTGAAGTGCGTGCTGGCAAAGGCCTGCGTATCGGCCTTCACCGTGACGTCGCCCTCGTCCGCCGTGCCCGTCACCTGCCCGGGCGTGATGTGTATCTTCGGCGGCGGGATCAGGGTGGTCACAATATGGCGCTGACGGCTGACCGTCTCGGCGAGTTGGCGGTCGTAGATGGCCGCGGGCTCGTCGCTATTGGGTCGCGCCGCTTGCGTGATGTTGTGCCAGGCGGCCTCCGTGTGCTTACTCGTCGTCTTGGCGAGATCTGAGAGTCCCTGCTGGCCATGCTCCCGCGCGAAATCCGCATTGTCGGTGTTGCCGTAGGCGTGACGGCTCTCGTAGGAGTCGATCTCGAGCTGCGGCTGCGTCCAGCCTGCATTGGACCGGGCCTGCCGCCCCTCCGTATGGAGCTGCGCCGGAATATAGTGTGCTTCCAGCTGCCCCAGCCGCGTGTGCATGCCGATCATCGGTTGCGTCACGCGCATGTTCAGGTAAAGCATCCCGCGCACCCCCTTTCTTCTATCCTAGCAACGCTAATTTAAAAGCTTATAAATAATCCGCAAGGCTCGTCGGCAGGATGCGGGCGCCGAGACTCAGGCTCATGTTGTAGACGGCCTGCGCCTCCATGAGCTGCACTGCGAGCTTCGCGACGTCAGCCGAGCTCACATCTGTGATGTCCTGCGTGATCTGCGTGTTCTGGTTACCGAGCATCTCCTTGACGGAGTTGTAGAGATTCTGGCGGGAGCCGAGCTTCGTCTCCGCCGTGACCGTCACGGCATGCGCCTGATCCGAAATGGTCTGGCCGTCCGTGGTGAGCCACTTCGTATCGCCGCAGTCCGTCTTGGCATGCACGGTCAGCATCTCGTTCAGCATTGCCGTGCCGGAAAACGTGTTACCGGAGTTCGCATCGTCGAAGATGTCGCTGCCGAAGAGCTCCTGCCCCGTGACGTTGACCGTATCGGCCGAGGGATCCGTCGGGCCGTTCTGCTTGACCATGGAGATGTATTTCTGATCGCCCGTATAGGTCACAACCTGCTGCGATACTGTGGCAAAGGAGAACTCGACAGTACCGATATCCGGCTGTGTCATATTCACGGCCTCGGCACCCTTGAGCACCGTATTCTGCTGGATGAGCTCGCCCGTATTCTTGAAGTAGTCCGAGACCTTATGCGTGCCGTCGCTCCAGCCCTCCAGCTGACCCACGGCATCGATGGCCGGGTCAACGATGGCATTGGCGTTCTCCGCCGTCTTGTCCTTGTAGCCATTCTCGACGAAGTCCTGCGTGTAGATATAGCCGTTCGTCGTGTTCAGGTAGTAGGTATTGCCATCGCTGCCATTGAGCGTAAGCATCTGGTGCAGGCTACCCGAACTGTCCGCGCCGCGCTTGCCGCCGAAGTAGGCGGCCTGCTTGTCATCGAGCGTCTTGGCGAGGCCGCGCTGAATCTTCTCCGTGGAAATGGCAAAAGGCTGCGTCGTATCGGACTGGCCGGAGAAGACGTAGCGGTCGCCCTGCTGGGTATTGCCCAGGGAGACGAGCTCCTGAATCTCGGCGAGCATCTCCTTGGCCGTGGCCTGCATGTCGTTCGTCGTATTCGTGTCATTCGCGGCCGCCACGGTCTTTTCCTTGAACGTCTGCATGATATCGGTCATGCTGACCATGGCCGCATCCGTGTTCTTCATCCACGAGACCGCCGTGCTGACGTTCGACTGATACTGATTATTCTCGCTGTCCGAGATATCGTAGCGCAGGTATTTCGCATAGCCCACGGAGTCATCGGACGGACGATGAATCTTATTGCCATCGCCCTGCTCCATGAGCTTACTCTGGCGCTCGTCTGCGGCGTTGAGCTGTTTCTGGTAGTTATAGACATTCTGCGTACTGGAAACGCGCAGTGACATATTCTTTCACCTCTCCTATCTAACACGCATCAACGGCCGACCATGCCGGTGCTATTGATGAGCTTGTCGAGCATTTCATCCATCGTCGTCAGGCAGCGGGAGCAGGCCCCGTAGCCCTGCTGGAACTTGATCATATTCGTGAGCTCCTCATTCCAGTCCACGCCGGCCGTCGAAGTACGCCAGTTCTGGATCTGCAGGATGAGGTCATCCTGGGCCTGCTGCTTCGAATCCATATTCTCGGAGTCGCTGCCCAGCTTGCTCGTCATGCTCTGGTAGAAGCTGTTCAGCGAGATCACGCCGATGGAACGCGGCGTCGTCGGATCCTGCGTGCCGGACTGGTTCAGGTTGAAGAGGTTCGACAGGTAGACGGCGTTCGTGCCATCGCCCTCGCCGTTGATGCCGATGGAGTAGGCATTCTCAACCTTTGCACCCGTGTTGCTCACATCCTGCTCCACCGTGAACACGCGCGCCGCGATGAGGTTCTGACCCGCGACCTCCGTGAGCTTGTCGTTGACGCAAAGCGCATCGATGAGCTCCATGCCCCGGAGGTTCGACGCCTTCTCCGCTGCGCCCGGCGTGCCCGAGACCGTCACGCGCGCCTCGCTAGAGGCATCATCCGGCACAGAGAGGCTGCGCGTCACGCTGCTGTACTGGCGTGCCACCACGCTCTTCGTCGTATCATCCCAGGTGTAGATCGTGCGGTCATCGCCGAAGAAGTTCAGGCCGAAGGCCGGGCCCGTGTAGGCCGTCTCCTGCGAAGTGTAGTCGCGCAGGTCGCTGTCCGTGCCGCCGATGCCCGCACCCTGCTGATGCAACTGGTTAAAGGTCGTGAGAAAGAAGCCGGCCATATCGCCCATCTTATCGATGAAGGTCTTGTCCTCGACGATCGTATCCTGCAAGCTGCGGAAAATGCCGTTCTCCGGCATGAAATCGATGTTGGCCTCCTTGACCTTGATGTTGAAGTCGTTGACGCCGTACTCCGAATTGTGGATGGGGTCCGAGAGCTCCAGCGTCATCGAGCTGGAGCCCGCCACGAGGCTCGTGCCGTTGGAGACGATGTTGTACATGCCGTTCGGCTGCTCGTAGACATTGAGGTTCACATAGGTCGACATCTCATCGACGATGTTGTCGCGCTGGTCGCGCAGGTCATTGGCCTTCGCGCCCGTGGACTCCGTGAGCGCGATATTCTTGTTCAGCAGCGCGACCTGGGAACTCAGGCTGTTGAATTTCTGCAGGTCCGTGCGCATATCGTCGTACTGCGAGTTGATCTGGCTCTGCATCTGCGTCGACACCGTCTTCATCTTGTCGATAAGCGACTGGGCATCCGAGATGACCGCCACACGGTTGCTGGACGTCGAAGCGCCGCTGGAGAGCGTCTGCCAGGCGTTGTAGAATTTCTCCAGCTCGTTGAGCACGCCCACCTTTTTCGTATCGTTGAAGACGGCCTCGACCTTGTCGTAGTTCTTCTGGCGTATCTCGTAGTAGCTCTTCGTCGAACTCTCGGTCCAGTACTGCTTGTCGGCGTAGACGTCGCGCGCACGCTCGATGCTGGCCGCCGCCACGCCCGTACCGGAGAGCATGTGCCCGTTGACCGTCTCCACGTACTGCGCGCGCGTGGCGTGCTGGTCGACGCTCTGGCGCGAGTAGCCCTTCGTCGCCGCATTGGAGATGTTGTGGCCCGTCGTGTCGAGGGAAAGCTGGTTTGTCGTTATGCCCGAAACCATCGTATTCAGGCCGGCGAAAGTGGAACGCATGGATACCATCCTTTCAAAATTTCATCAGACATTCGCATCAAACATGCGCACGCCGCGCCGGTTCTCGACCGTGGCCGCGCCCGGTGGGGCGTAGGTATCGCTGGCCTGTGCCTGATTCATGACATTGATATGAAATGTAATATAATTATTGCTCTGCCTGAGCAGCTGCCGCGTGCTCTGAAGCGCCTGACGCATACGGGGCTGCAGTACGCCAAGCGCCGCGAGCAGGCGTCCCGCCAGCTGCCTTGCTTCGCCCTGGGGCTGCGCTGCGAGCCAATCCGCCGCGGTCTCGCAGCCCGCCCCCTGCAGGTACGCCTCCTGCTGCCTGGCCGTCGCCTCCAGCTGACTCAGCAGTGGCTCCAGGACCGCCGTCGCCTCGCGCACGCCCTGCCCATTGCTGTGGGTCTTGAGGATATCCGCGAGGACGGCGAGCTGCTGCGTCGCCGCATTCACCTGCCGGAGCTGCTGCTGCAGCAGCTGCACCATCGTCTGCATCGCTTCATCCCCTCAAATCGTTTCTCTACTATAGATGCCTGCCTGCTCAGGCCTCAAAATTCAGGGCCTGCCGTCCCTGCACGCCCGGCTCGCGGCCGTTGCTGCCGTAGGACGGGCCCGCCGCCGCACCGCCGATGCGGTTCAGGTGATAGTGTACCGCCTTCAGCGCCGCCTCGATGAGCACCTTGTTGTCCGCCGTGAGCTCCTGCACCTTCTGCACCTGCTGTCCCAGCGTCTCATAGCGCGAGGCGAGACTGGAACGCCAGTTGCCGGGGCAGCGCGCGAGCATCTCGCGCAGGTCCATATCCGCCCGCAGCGTCTCATCGGACTTGATCATCTGCAGGATGAGCTTCTGCCGCTCCTGCTCCAGCTGGCGCACGGTTGCCGTGAGCTTTTCCTCCTGCTCATTGAGCTGCTGCACCTTCTGGAGCTCCAGCATAATGAGCGCGCCCTTTTTCTCCTGCGCACTCTTATAGAGCAGTGCGTAGGCCTTCTCCAGCCGCTGTAAAAGGTCGATAAGCTGTGGCCACATTGCCCTGCCTCCCCATCAAAAAAGTCACTGACCGTCACTCAAAAACGCGTTGCGAGCAGCTTCGCGGCGACATCATCGCCGCAGGCCTCATAGGTGCCGGCCTGCAGCTGCTGGCTGACCGTGGCGACCTTCTCCGGCCGCGCATCCGGCATCGCGCGCAGCTCCTGCAGCATCTCGCTGAAACTCTTGGCCTCGGAGGAGGCCACGTACTCCGCACTCGGCGCGTGCGTCTCCTCCGCACGCTGCGTGCGGCGCACGGCCTGCGGCTGCGTCGTCGCATAGGCACTGCTGACGGCATGAATGCTGTTGCTGATCATCATTTCTCTCACCACCTGTAACATAGACTCTGCAGATTCCCGTCTGCTGCGGTTCGGAGCCTGCCCCTATCCACAGTGACAGACTCTTCTAGTTGTTATATCGAAAAAAGAGCAGGAGACTTAAGGAATTCTCGATAAATTCCTTAAATCTCCTGCTCGGATATCAGGACTTTTGCCGTAACATCACCATTTGGGCTTGGCCTTGAAGGTATTTCCCTGCTCGCGCATGGAATGCATGCCCTGGCCGCGTGCCATCTTGGCCGCCTGCTTCGCCGCCGTGATCTTCGCCGTCTCCTTCTGCAGGTTCTCGCGCATCTCCGTCATACACCTGGCGCAGAGCTCGCCCTGCGTAATCGGTGCACCGCATTTCTTGCAGGGATACGTTATGGGAACGCCGACCTGCACGAAACGGCCCTCACGGATCATGCGCTTGATCATCTTCTCATCCGCGCCCGTGGCCTCGACGATATCCGGAATCTTGGAATTCGGGTTGTCGCGCACATAGTTGACGACCTCCGACTCCTTTTTCTGCAGCTTTGCATAACAGTCACGGCAGACATGCGTACCCATATCGGCAAAGATCTTGCCGCACATCGGGCAGTTTTTCAGCTTTCCTGGCATATTTCCCCACTCCTTTTCGCTCCCGCGCTCTCCAGCCTGTAACCAGACGGCAGGAGCTGCGAGTATATTCCTCATCTTCATGGCTCTATATTCGGCGCGTTCCCGCCCGTTTCCTGCCTGTCAAAAAATTTTTCCGCCCGCGTGGCGATTTGAGGCAGATCCGGTTGCCACGTGATGCGGCGAAATGCCGCTCAGCCCGACTGGTGGTCGCTCGCCAGCACGAGAGCGCTGACGCTGCGGACACCACCGCGTAGCAGCACGCGGGCACAGGCCGCCGCCGTCGTGCCCGTCGTGAAGATATCGTCGAGGAGCAGCACATCCCTTCCGTGAAGCTCCGCCGCCGCGCCAGCTGCCAGCGCAAAGGCACCGCGCAGGTTCTCCTGCCGTGCCTGGCGCGTGAGGCCGTACTGAGGCGGCGTGGGGCGCGTGCGCACGAGCAGACGTCGCATAGGGATATCCCGCAGGGCCAGCCAGTCCCGGAAGATGAGCTCCGTCTGGTTGAAGCCGCGCTGGCGCTCCTTCGCGGGGTGCAGCGGCACGGGCACGGCCAGCGCCACGGACACGGGAAAGGGCTCCGGCACCCGCTGCAATACCGTCAGGATATAGGGCAGGCCACTCTTTTTTCCATGGTACTTCAGGCCACGGATGAGGTTCTGCAGGCCGCCACGGTAGCTGCCTGCCGCCCAGGCGCTCATGAGCGGCGAGCCTGCAGGCAGCGCGAGGCGCGTGAAATGCGCGGCCTGCCGCAGGCAGGCCGGACACCAGCCGCCGCGCCGCTCGACATAGGCCCCGCAACGCGGGCAGTGCGGCGGGAAGAAGAAGCTCTCCAGCATCTCCCACATGACTCTGCCTCCGCAAAACTTTTATTTTAGAAGAAACGAAACTTCTTTTTCTGTGCCGAGCTCCAGGCCACGACGGCCTCGAGCACGCTGCCGCTGATGCAGCGCGCTTTGTCCGAGACCGTGAAGCAATCCTCCTGCTCCAGATGGGTATTGATATCGGCGATCTTGTCGCCTGCCGCCACGATGCTGCCGTGGGGCAGGGAACCGCGCAGCACGCCAGCGAGCGGCGCGCGCACCTCCGTCACCTGCCCGCCCTTCACATGGATGCGCGCGAGCAGGTCGCCCTGCTTCACCATCATGGAGATGGTCTGCATCATCTCGACGCGTCCCGCCACGGGCGCGGTGACGATGTGCTCCGGCAGCGTGTCCACCTCGGTCGGGGCCGCCGTATCGTGATTTTTCGACGCATAGCCCTCGCGCACGAGACGGCCGAGGTTGTGTCCGCGGCTCGTATCGACCACGACATCCACATCGCGGCCCGCACAGTAGCCCGGCCCCAGCGCCAGCGTGAAGGGAGCCATGGACTGGTTCGTGCCCACGGGCTTGCTCGCCGTGATGGCATCGATGACCACGTTCGGCTTAAACCAGCTGATGCACTTGCCCTCAGGATCCGTAAGCAGCGTGATCTCGCCCTGCTTCAGCATGCGCTTCGCCTCGTCCCAGGACTCGACACAGTGGCAGGTCAGGCGCTCCACCTCAGCCTCGCCGCGCGCTACGGCATCGGCAAAGGCCACGCGACGGCGGATGGACGTAGGCTGCGGCTGCTCCAGGATGAGCACGCGGAAACCCGTGCGGTGCAGGCAGCAGGCAATGGCACTGCCCAGCTCGCCACCGCCTCGTACGACAATCAGATTTTTCATAATGGCTTTCCCTCGGTTGTTTTCTATTACTTCTTTTACACTACCTCTCTATTATACAATATTCCCGTACACCTGGCGAAACTTTTCTGCTTTTGGGGCGCTTCCTTTGTTTCCGTTTGTATTTATATGTATTTTTACGAAACCATTGCAATTATCTGACAAATATGCTATTATACAAGTGTAAAGAGAACCAAGGCAATGAGACCAAAGCTTCGGAGTCCTGTAGGGCGAAGGGGTGGCGGTGAAGGCCTTCGCAAATGCCGCCGGCGGCATGGTTCCGGGTTCATCTAGCGCGAAAGGATGATGTGTATTGTTGATTCCTCGCGATGCAGTTTCTTTGCGTACTGACTAGCAAGTGCAGCGGTTGTGAAGTAACAGATTATCGGTGTTCGTGCGAGTAAAGACGGTATGTGGTCCGTGAGGATATGCACCCGTACTGGAAAGCCCCGAAGTAAGGCGCACAGCGTCAGGTGAGCAAAGAAAGATTCCAGCAGGTTTCTATGAATTAAAAAGTTAGACCGGTCATGGCGAAAATGCTATGGCCGGTCTTTTCGTATATCTTTTTTAATTCGCTTCATAGGGACGCACGCGCAGCGTGAGGCCGCGGGCCTCGCAGATGGCGCGGCACTTCGCGATCTCCTCCTCGCTCTCCACGTGATCGACGACCGTGAGCACGACGTGCGGCACGTAGGGCTGGCAGTGCTGCGCAAAGATCAACATGGCCTCCCAGGACTTCACGCCGA
Organism: Selenomonadaceae bacterium UBA2897; assembly: GCA_002350105.1. Taxonomy (GTDB): domain Bacteria; phylum Bacillota; class Negativicutes; order Selenomonadales; family Selenomonadaceae; genus UBA2897. Next base: position 12,228 of record DEDT01000019.1, read on the forward strand.
AGCGCGCGCGCGTGAGCTCGTAGTAGCGCTCTGCATTGGAGGCGTTCAGGCTGATGGAGACCGTGTCGAGGATTCCCTCGAACTGCGGTGCGATGTCCTCGCGGCCGTACTGCAGCTCCGCGAGGCCGTTCGTGTTCAGGCGCGTGGGCATCCCGGGATGCGTCTCCTTCACGTAGCGCAGCAGCGCGAGGAGCTCCGGCAGGCGCATAGTAGGCTCACCGAAGCCGCAGAACACGACCTCCCTGATGTATTCCCATGGCACCGCGTCAAGCTCCTTTTTCACCTGCTCCACGCTCGGCTCGCCATCGCGCAGCCAGAGCGACGAGGACTCCGCCATCTTTTTCTTCTGGCGCAGGCAGAAGGTGCAGGCGCAGTTGCACTGGTTCGTGAGATTCACGTAGAGGTTGCGCTTGCCCTCGGGCTGCTCTTTGAGCGATTCAGAGAGCGGCAGATAGCGACCGCCGGCATGCGTAGCATAGACAATCATAGATAAGCCTCCTAAAAGGGACACCCTCAACTGAGGGTGTCCTGTTGAATGTACCTCTTACTTTAATTCGGTGAGGAACTGCTCGAAGGGCAGGCCGTAGTTCCACGGCAGCTCAAGCTCCTCGGCGTAGGCGATGCATTTCGCAATGAACCCCGCCGCGCGCTCCACAGCCGCCATGAGCGTATCGCCGCGCACGAGGCTCGCGGCCACGATGCCCGCGAAGACATCGCCCGAGCCCGAGCGGTCGCCACCGATGCGCGGCTGCCAGATGAGCCTCCCGCGCCCCGCCTCGTAGACGAAGTTGCCGACCTCATCATCCTGGCCGAGGCCCGTGATCACGACCTGCACGGGCCCCATATCCGTGAGCCCCGCCGCCATGTACTCCAGTTCCTCCGCCGTCACGCGGCCATCCTCGGGGTACTTCATACCCAGCAGGTTGCAGGCCTCGGTGAGGTTCGGCGTCACGAGGTCCGCGAGGCGCACGAGCTCGCCCATGCCCGCACACATCTCCTCCGTATAGGAGGCGTAGAGCCTGCCGTGATCGCCCATGACCGGATCCACCATCACACGCGTCGCGGGCGTGCGGAAGCGCGCGATGAAGTCGCGCACGATGTCGATCTGCTCTGCCGAGCCGAGGAAGCCCGTGGCGATGCCGTCGAAATGCAGCTTGTTCTTTTCCCAGCTCCGGATGTAGGCCGGCATGCGCGCCGTATAATCATCGAGGTAGTAGTCCGGGAAGCCCGTGTGCACGGCGAGGATGGCCGTGGGCAGTGGGCAGGCCTGCACCTGCATGGCCGAGATGAGCGGCAGCTCCGCCGCGATAGAGCAGCGGCCGAAACCCGTGATGTCGTTGACGAGCGCAATGCGCTTCTGGCGTTTCATCGGTTGTCCACCTTGTCCATGGCCACGAGGTCGTGCTCCATGAAGCGATGCTCCGCCAGCTTCTCATACTTCGTGCCGGGGCGGCCGTAGTTCGTGTAGGGGTCGATGGAGATGCCGCCGCGCGGCAGGAACTTGCCCCATACCTCGATGTACTTCGGGTTCATGAGCTTCACGAGGTCCTTCATAATGACGTTCACGACGTCCTCGTGGAAGTCACCGTGATTGCGGAAACTCACGAGATAGAGCTTCAGCGACTTGCTCTCCACCATTTTCACGTCCGGCACGTAGGAAATATAGATGGTCGCGAAATCTGGCTGCCCCGTGATTGGGCAGAGCGCCGTGAACTCCGGGCAGTTGAACTTCACCCAGTAGTCATGATCCGGATGCTTGTTCTCGAAGGTCTCCAATACTTCCGGATGGTAGTCATAGTCGTAGGGCACCTTCTGGTTGCCCAGCAGCGTAATATTTTCCTTAGCTTTATCTCTCGACATAATCATGCTCCTGCCTGGTCCGCCTGCAGCGGTGCCAGAAATTTTTCCTCAAAGTTCGTGACGCTCTCCGGATGGCCGAAGAGGTAGCCCTGGATGGAATCAGCGTGGCACTCCTTCGTGAGCAGCTCGTACTCTGCCTCCTGCTCCACGCCCTCGATGCAGCACTTGATGCCGATGCTGTGGCAGAGCGACACCACGGCCTTGACCAGCTTGCGGTCGAAGTCGTTCTCGAGAATCTTCTTCACGAACTCGCGGTCGATCTTCACGATATCGCAGGCCAGATTCTTCAGCGAGGACAGCGAGGAATAGCCCGTGCCGAAATCGTCCATGGCGATGGCGATGCCCTTCTCGCGGAAGCGGTTGAATTGCTGGTTCACGAAGTTCCAGTCCGCGACGATCTTGCTCTCCGTGAGCTCCAGAATCACGGAGTCTGGCGGCATCTCGTAGCGCTGCAGGCAATCCTCGACAAATTCCTTGAACGAGAGCTCCTTGACCTGCTCGTAGCTCATGTTCACGCTCATGCGGAAATCCGGCACGACCTTGCGCCAGCGCTTACAGGTGCGCAGCGCCTCCTCGAAAATCCACTTGCCCACGGGGATGATGAGCTTCGTCTCCTCCAGGATGGGGATGAACTCCATCGGGGCCACCATGCGGCCCTTGGGATTCTGCCAGCGCAGCAGAGCCTCGGCGCCGATGAGCCGCTGGCTCGCCGCATCGACCTGGGGCTGGAAGAAGAGACTGAAGCCCTGACAGCCCTGCTCTACGCTATCCCAGATGCTGTCGCGCATCGCAATGGAACGCACCCAGCGGTTGTACTGGTCCTTGCTGAACAGGCAGTTGCGGTTCTTGCCGTCCTTCTTCGCGAGGTCCATGGCCGCCTCGGCATGCTTATGCAGCACGAGGTAGTCCTTGCCCGCCCGCGGATAGAACACCGTGCCCGCCGAAGCCGTGGTGAAATACTGGTGTCCGTCGAGCTCCTGCGGGCGCGCGAGACAGTTCTGGATACTCTCGAAAAGCTCGCCGATCTGCTCCTGCGTGGCCTCGGGATAGATGATCGCGAACTCGTCACCATCCAGCTTGTAAAGCGTGAGCTGCGGCGGCAGGATCTGCTCCACGAGCTTTGCCACGTGCTTCAGCACGCGGTCGCCCATCACGCGGTTATAGGTCTCGTTCACGATCTTGAAATTATCGAGGCCAAAGACCATGATGGCACCGCCCTGCTGGGTCGCGCGGTAGTTCGCCAGCGCCATCTTCACGCCGTGCTCGAACTGATACTTGTTCAAAAGGCCCGTTACCGAATCGGCCTGGTTGCGCTTCGCCATGCGCGTCATGACTCCCGCAAAAAGGTTCGGATGGCCAGCGAGATCCGTACCGACCTGGCCGCGTGTGCGCAGCCAGACATACTCCCCCTTGCGCGTACGCACCCGATATTCTGCGGTATAGTCATAGATCCCCTCCGCGCTATGCACCGATCGCATGGCCGCCTCATACTGTGCCCGTTCCTCCGGGTGAATCAGCGGTGACCAATACGTACCCACATCCGCGATGACTTCGCCGGGCACATCGAAATCCTGTACGAAATTTGGCGAAAGCATGACCATGCCCGCCTGCAGGTCGGACAGGAACAGGTACTCATCCGTCGTCTTTTTCAAAAGATCAAAATAATACTTATAACGCTTTAACAGGGGACTCAGGAGTATTCGTTTGGTTCTTCTCATACACTATCATCCTACTCACATATCACGCCATAACCCAATCAAGGGTTCACCTCCTTTTATCATAGCTATTTACCGCGAAAATAGCAAGGGATTGTTGCACAACAAAAGCCCGCATCCATGCATACACATCGATGCGGGCTCAACAGGACACCCTCCGCCTCGCTACGCTCAGCACCTCCCTCAAAGAGGGAGGCAAGTCTTGCCCTTCTCTGCGAGATACAAGTCTTGGCCCCCCTCTCTGAGGGGGCTGTCAGCGCCAGCTGACTGAGGGTGTCTTTTGCTTATTTTTTAGTGGTTGAAGATATTCTTCAGTGCCTGCTTGTTGACGTCGCGGTTCAGCTGGGCGAGGTAGGTCGTCAGCTTGATCTTCTTCGGGCAGACCTCGACGCAATTCTGGCTGTTGCCGCAGCTCGTGATGCCGCCCTTCTCCATCAGGGCATTCAGGCGCTTCGGTGCGTCGAACTTGCCCAGCGGATGCAGGTTGAAGAGATACGCCTGGACCGTCGGAGCCGGGCCGATGAAGTCGGACTGCGGGCCGACGTTCGGGCATGCCTCGAGGCAGCAGCCGCACGTCATGCAGTGCGAGATCTCATAGGCCGTCTGAGCCGTGTACGGGTTCTGGATCGGGGCATCCTTGACTTCCCAGGTACCATCGACCTCAACCCAGCCCTGAATGCGCTTCAGGGACTCAAACATCACGGAGCGGTCGATCAGCAGGTCGCGGATGACCGGGAACGTGCGTGCCGGTGCCAGGTGAATCGGCTGATCCAGCTTGTCAACCAGCGAGCAGCAGGCCTGACGGGCTTTGCCGTTGATGACCATCATGCAGGCGCCGCAGACTTTCTCCAGGCAGTTGCACTCCCAGACGACTGGGGCGACTTTCTTGCCATCCACGGTCACCGGGTTCTTCTGGATCTCCATCAGCGCAGCCACGACGTTGAGGCCGGGACGATAGGGTACATCGAACTCCTGCGTGTACGGCTTCGCATCCGGGCCGTCCTGGCGCTCGATAATAAATCTTACAGTTTTCTGTTCTGCCATTCTCTTTGTCCTCCCTCTTACTCTTTCTTGGCTACGGCGTAGTTACGCAGACGCGGCTTGATGAGAGAGTGCTCGAACTCGCGGTAGGAAACTTCCGGCTGCTCCGTCTCCTGGTTGAAGGAAACAATCGTCGTGCGCATGAACTTCTTGTCGTCGCGCTCCATGAAGACGAGGTCGCCCTTTTCGTCCATCGCGCGATGCGTCTCCGGATCGAAGTGGAACTTGCCGACCTTCTTCTCGATGCGCTCCTTGAGCTCCGGATCCATATCCGGATAGTCCGTATCGAGGACGATCTTCGCATGAGCACCGCGGCTCTCGTCGCGGAGCAGGGCGGACTTCGTGATGGCCATCGCGTAGATGATCATGTTGCGCAGCTGACGCACGAACATAGCTTCCTGGTTGGCCCAGGTGCCGTGGTCCGTCACGCCGATGTCGTTCCACTCCTTGAGGATTTCGTTGAGTTCGACCATGCACTGTTTCAGGCCGTTGTTGTCGCGCTCGACGGAGACATATTTGTACATGACGTCACCGAGTTTATGATGCAGCTGATGCGCATTCACGGAGCCGTTCATGTTGCGGATCTTGTCGAACTCGTCGACGCACTCCTTGCGGGCTTTCTCCATCTCCTCCTGCGTGAGCGCATCGCCAGCCTCGCTGCTGCAGGCTACACGCAGAGCCTCCGGACCGGAGACCGTGCCGGAGTAGGTAGCGGAGAGCAGGGAGTTCGCGCCGAGACGGTTTGCACCGTGATACTGGTAGTCGCACTCGCCGGAAGCCAGCAGGCCCGGGATGTTCGTATGATGCATGCGATCGACCCAAATACCACCCATGGAGTAATGGATGGACGGGAAGATCTCCATCGGCACCTTGCGCGGATCCTCGCCCATGAAGTCGCCGTACATCTCAAGGATGCCGCCGAGCTTGCGCTCCAGGTAATCCGCCGGGATGTGGGAGAGGTCGAGGTAGACGCGGTTCGGGTTATGCATGCCGAGACCCATGTGAACGACGACTTTGTAGATGGCGCGGGAAGCGACATCACGCGGCACAAGGTTGCCGTATGCCGGGTACATATCCTCGAGGAAGTACCAGCGCTCTTTCTCGCCCGTCTCCGGGTTCTTGCGCCATACCCAGATGCGGCCACCCTCGCCGCGGCAAGCCTCGGACATCAGGCGGTTCTTATCCGTGCCCGGGATAGCGGTCGGATGAATCTGCAGGAACTCGGGGTTGCCGAGCTCAGCGCCCTGCTGGTACACAGCGGAGACGGCGGAGCCGTTGCAGATCGTGGATGCCGTGCAGCGGCCATATACCTGGCCAGGGCCGCCCGTCGCGAGGATGACTGCGTCAGCCGGGAACGAGACGATCTCGTTGGAGTTCATGTTCTGCGCGACGATACCGCGGCAGACACCCTGCTTGTTGCGGATGATCTTGATGAACTCCCAGAACTCGTACTTCTTCACGCCGCCCTTGACTTCCCAGCGACGAACCTGCTCGTCGAGCGCGTACAGGAGCTGCTGACCCGTCGTGGAGCCCGCGAAGACCGTGCGCTTGTTCTTCTGACCGCCGAAGTTACGGAGGTCGAGCACGCCCTCAGCCGTACGCGTGAAAGGCACGCCCATGCGGTCGAACATCTTGATCAGCTTCGGCGCTGCCTCGACCATGCCCTTGACGGCGAGCTGGTCGGCGAGGAAGTCGCCGCCATATACCGTATCATCGAAATGCTCATAGATGGAGTCATGCTCCCCCTTCGTGTCCATGCAGGCGTTGATGCCGCCCTGCGCGCACAGGGAATGGGAGCGTTTGACCGGGCAGTAGGAGAACAGGTCAACCTTGCTGCCTGCCTCGCAGATTTTCAGCGTAGCCATAAGGCCGGAGAGGCCGCCGCCTACGACGATAATCTTTTTTTCTGGTTTTTTAGCCATTCGTAAATCTCCTTTTCTTACAGCGAGCTTACATCACAAAGTAGCTGCCCATGAACACGAGCGTGATGAGGCACATGACGATGCAGAGCAGCGTGCTCAGGCAGGCGATTACCTTCTGGACGCGCGGGCCCTTGGCGATGCCCCAGGTCATGCAGAACGTCGTGATACCATTGCAGAAATGGAAGATGGCGGCGAACATACCGAGGATGTAGAGGACCGTCGTGATCGGGCTGCTCGTGAAGAGGTTATGCAGCAGCTCGTAGGAAATCGGCGTGCCCGTGATGCCCTTCGTGAAGATGCGCAGGTAGCCGATATGCCAGATGAGGAATACGACGAGGTACCAGGCCGTCCAGCGCTGCAGCGCGAACTGCCAGTTGCGGCAGAAGCCATACTGGCGCGGGTTGTTCTTCGCCTGCAGGGCGATGTAGACGCCGTAGATGCCGTGGAACAGCAGCGGTACGGCAATCGCGCAGACCTCAATCGCGAGGAAAATCGGATGCGGAATGAGTTCCATCATGGCGAGAGCGCCATTCAGCGCAGCTGCACCGCCGATAGCCATGGAGTTCGTGAAGATGTGCTCGAAGATCACACCGCCGAGAATCAGCAGGCCGACGAGGGAATGCAGACGACGCAGGTAAAAAGTTGTGTGAAACATTCTATACCTCCTAAAAGTGCACGTGATGACAGGAACACGCCGCGGACAGCCAGGCATTGCCCGGCTGTCCGCGATCTTAATTCCTGCAGCAGCGATATCAATAGCCTTTCAGCGTACGATATTTCTTCTGGTTGATGTCATAGAGGTTGTTGCCCTCGCAGTCGATAACGACGATGGCCGGGAAGTCCTCAACCGTCAGCTTCGCGAGTGCCTCCGGACCGAGTTCCGGATAGGCGATGACTTCATACTTCTTGACGGATTTCGCGATGTAGGCAGCGGCACCGCCGACAGCGGCGAAATACGTCACGCCGTTCTTCTTCATGGAGTCCACGACGGCCTGCGTGCGGGAGCCCTTGCCGATCATGCCCTTGATGCCCTGATCAAGCATCGTCGGCGTGTAGGCATCCATACGGCCGGAAGTCGTCGGGCCGCAGGAACCGATCGGATCGCCCGGCTTAGCCGGCGTCGGGCCGAGGTAATAGACCATCTTGTCGTGCCAGTCAATCGGCAGCTTCTCGCCAGCGGCGAGAGCCTCGGTCATCTTCTTGTGCGCCGCGTCGCGGGCCGCATAGATTTCGCCCGTGATGAGGACGGAGTCACCGATATGCAGTTTCTTGGAATCTTCTGCCGTAAACGGCGTGTGAATGCGAATAGGTTCTGCCATGTTTATCTCTCTCCTCTCCCAATCAAAGCGTACGGGTCTTATGACGCATCGCGTGGCAGCAGATGGTAACGGCTACCGGCAGCATGGCGATATGCGTCGGACCCCACTCGATATTGACACCCAGGCAGGTCGTCGTGCCGCCGAGCTGCGGTCCGATACCGGTCTGGTTGACCAGCTCAAGGAGCTCATCTTCGAGTTTGGCATAGCGCGGGTCAGGATTGTGAGAGCCTACAGCGCGGGTCAGGGCAATCTTAGACATCACGCAGGCGCGGTCCATGTTGCCGCCGATGCCGATACCGAGTACCGTCGGCGGGCAGGGGTTCATGCTGGCATGCAGCACGATGTCCATGACGGCCTTCTTGACGCCCTCGACGCCGTCGGCCGGCACGAGCATGCGCACGCCGCCCTTGTTCTCGGAGCCGGCGCCTTTCGGCTCAATCGTGATTTTCAGCTGGTCGCCCGGCACGATCTTCGTGTAGATGACGCCTGGCGTGTTGTCCTTCGTGTTCACGCGGTTGAACAGCGGCTCGCCGACAACGGATTTACGCAGATAGCCATCGACATAGCCCTTGGCAATACCGGCGTTAACCGCATCGTTCAAATCGCCGCCCGTGATGTGGAGGTCCTGGCCAACCTCCAGGAACACGATGACCATGCCCGTGTCCTGGCAGTAGGGGCGGTCCTCGGTCTTAGCGATTTCCGCATTCTTCAGAATCTGGTCCAGCACCGCCTGGCCAGCCGGGGACTTCTCGGTCTCACGGCCCTTTTTCAGCGCGGCCACGACATCCTCAGGCAGATAGTAGGCTGCCTCCTTGCACATCTCGGCCACATTTTCCGTGATTGTTTTTGCGTCGAGTTCTCGCAAAGTGATCCCTCCCATAAATACAACTTATCACACATCCTGGGTTCATCATAGCATATTTTACCTGCCCTTACAAGCGGAGGAAAACGCCCGGAACCCGCGTAAAACATGAACTCCGTTCACTTTTCCCTTCCTCCTCCGGAGGGTAAAATCTGTTAGACTGTGAGATTATTCACATCTACGGTTTTAATTAAACATAGAACGAAAAAATCCTGCTAAAAATTCAGCAGGAAAAAAATATTTTTATAAATTATTGTCCACGATATTCTCATGTATTACATTTATGGACAAAATGCAATTTGTACATAATGACGCCCCTTTTCAGCGCTCCAGCCGGTACAGTTCGCCGGTCGGCTGCTGTTCCGGCAGAAGCTCCAAAAGCATGAACGACCCCGCGCGCTCGTCCCGGGGCCGGGAGATGCTGCCCGGATTCACCACGGTCATGGCCCCCGGCAGAAACTCCGCGCAGTGGGTATGACCATAGATGGCCACGTCGCAGTCCTGGTTCAGCGCGTGCTGCACGAGCATGTCCGTGGTCCAGCGCACGCCAAACATGTGGCCATGGGTGAGCAGCAGGCGGTGGCCGCCGAGCTCCAGCACGAGCTCCTCCGGCACGCGGCTGTCTGGCCAATCGTTGTTGCCCGGTACCTTGTAGACCTTTTGCTGTGTCAGCATGGCCAGATAGTCGGCATCCGGCAGTACGTCGCCCGCGTGGAGCCAGAGCTCCGCCTCTGCGGCCGCGGGATGGGCCAGCATATCCTCCAGCGCATGCGTATCGCCATGGCTGTCGCTCACAATACCGATTTTCATTTCAGATAATCCTCCAAAGCCGGAATGAAGTCGCGGAGAGCCGCGCCGCGGTGGCTGATCTGCTGCTTCGCCGCCAGTGTCAGCTCCGCCATGCTCTGCGCACCGCGGTAGAAATACGGGTCGTAGCCGAAGCCGTTTGTGCCGCGAGGCGCCGTGCGCACCTCGCCGTCGCAACGGCCGTCGGCCACGATTTCATGACCATCCGTATCGACGAAGAGCAATACGCAGCGATAGTCCGCGGGCGAGCTCTCCTGCCCGCGCGCCCTGAGCTCCGCCACGAGCTTGCGGTTGTTGGCCTCGTCGTCGCCGTGTACGCCCGCGAAGCGCGCGGAATGCACGCCCGGCGCGCCGCCGAGCAGCGCGACCTCGAGCCCTGAGTCATCGGCGATGCAGGCGCAGTGCGTCTTCTGCATATAATAACGCGCCTTGATGCGCGCATTGTCCTCAAAGGTCTTGCCGTCCTCCACGGGCTCCGCCATGGCGGGGAAATCCGCCAGCGACAACAGTTCGATGGGCAGGTGCGCCAGCACTTCCCGCAGTTCGCGCACCTTGCCCTGATTCTTCGTGGCTAAAACAACTTTTTTCATCCTGCACCTCACCCTTCACGGCCCACGAGCCAGTCGAGCTCGCCGCCGAGGATATCCTTCTCGTAATCGATGAGCGCGCGACAGCCTTTCTCCCCGAGGGCCAGCAGCTGCCTGAGCTCCGCGCGCGTGTAGGGCCGGCCCTCGCCCGTGCCCTGCAGCTCGACGAAGTTCCCCGCGCCGCTCATCACGATATTCATATCGACCAGTGCCTGCGCGTCCTCCTCATAGCAGAGGTCCAGCAGCGGTGTCCCGTCCGCCGCGATGCCGGCGCTGATGGCCGCGAGGAAATCTCGCACGGGGAAAATCCTTCCCTTCTGGTAAAAGCCGGCACAGGCCTCTACGAGGGCCACGAAGGCGCCCGTGATGGACGCCGTGCGCGTACCGCCATCGGCCTGAATTACATCGCAGTCCAGCTGGATCGTGCGCTCGCCGAGCGCCCCGAGATCCACGACGGAACGCAGGCTGCGGCCGATGAGGCGCTGGATCTCCTGCGTGCGGCCACTCTGCCTGCCGCGCACGGCCTCGCGCGGCGTGCGGCTGGCCGTCGCCGTGGGCAGCAGCGCATACTCCGCCGTAATCCAGCCCTGCCCTGTGCCGCGCTGAAAGAAGGGCACGCGCTCCTCAACCGTCGCGGCGCAGATGACCTTCGTATCGCCCAGCTCCACGAGCACGGAAGCGGCAGGGCCGCGCTGGAAGTGCCGCATCATGCGGCAGGGCCGCAGCGCATCCGCCGCCCGCTCCAGATATCTCACCATCCTGTCACCTCCCGAATTTCCTGGTTTTACTATGTTTCGAAAAAAGCCTTCCCCACGGGGAAGGCTCGATATTTTTATTTGCCAGCTTGCTTGCTTTCCTGATACTGGCGATAGTTCTTGATGATGCAGATCGGCGTCTTCTGGCTTGCGTTGCCGAAGGGGTTGTCGATGAGCAGCATGCGCGCGATGTCACCATCGACCTCCGGCGTAATGCCGACCACGCGGCTGCGCTTGAGGTCGTTGACGTCGGCGATCATGGCACCGAAGCAGCCGAGACGCTCCCTGAGGCGCTGGCAAACGCCATCCGCGTCCGCCGGGCCGTAGACGATGCACTTGTCGAACGGTGGCATCGTGCCCGTGACGTCGTCGATCATGGCCGTCTCCTTGCCACCCCAGACATAGAACATGCCGCTCTTGCCCACGAGCTTCGCGAGGAAGCCGCCGAAGAGTGCAACGGCCACGCGCCACTTGCCCTCAACGTTCATCAGGGACTGCATGCCGTGCGGCGAAGCCAGCGAGCCGTAGTCCGGGATGAAACGGCAGCAGAACTGCGCCACGCGGGAGATCTTCAGGTTCTCCGGACGCACGTAGCGGCCCTGCGTGATGGCCACGACGCTCTCGGCACTGCAGACGAGGTCGTCGGGGCCGACTTTGCCCTTTGTATAGCGCTCGATACTGTCGATGATATCATCTTTATCCGTCAGGATGCGCGTCGGCACCGGGACGAGTTCCAATTGGTCTGCCATATGACGATTCCTCCTCAGTCCAGGGCCAGCTGCACGCCGGCGAGTTTCGCGATTTCTTCAGCCGTCAGGATGCACTGCACCTTGCGGTAATGCCAGGGACGGCGGCCCGTCTCCTGCCAGATGCAGTCGAGAGGCACGTCCACCATCTTCGTCAGGGCCTCGTCGAGCGTCATGCCCTTGCGCGGCTTCAGCTCTACCATCGCATAGAGGTTCAGCTTGTCCTCGTGGCTCGGGTCGCCCTTTTTCTGGATGATCACAGCCTCGAAGTAGTTGTCCTCGCGGCGGATGCGCTCGCCGGCCTGGCCGTCCTTCGCCTCGCGCGGATAAAGCTCGCGGTCCATGCAGCCGTGGGCTTCGATGCCGTCATACTGCTCGTAGGGCAGCTGCGGGCGCACGAAGGCGTCCATGAGCGTCGCGCACTGCTTGCCCTCATTGCGGAAGGCCAGCTGCTTGCTGATCACGATATGCTCAGCCGTCTTTTCTTCCACGACAAACGGCGCACTCGTATCCACGACGATGTCCTCTACGCCTGCAACGCAGAGATAGAGCCTGGCCACGACGACGGCCAGCACGATGAGACCGATAATGACATATAATGCCGTCAATGTTCTTCCTCCTTAGCGGATTTCGCTGCTTTTTCCTGTGCCATGGCTTTCGCCAGCGGCGCATAATACTTTTCCGGCAAACGGGTCACATGACCCGTCGCCAGGCTGGTAAAGACATTCTGGCTGAAGCCCGTCACGAGCACAACGCCCGTATCGGCCATGCGGATGGTGTAGGTGAACTCCATCTTCGCCCGCGTCATCGCCTTGGCCGTGGTCTCGATGAGCACATTGTCATCGAAGCGCGCGGGGCTCACGTACTTTGCATTGACCGCCGTGATGGGGTAGGAATACCCCGCCGCCGTGAGCTCGTTCAGGTCGATGCCCGCGGCCCGCAGATAGGCCACGCGGCCGATCTCGAACCAGCGGATATAGTTGGAATGATGCACGACCGCCATCGCGTCCGTCTCATAGTAGTCGACATGATGCGTTACGGTTATCGCCATGATCCCGCCTCCCTCGCATTTTTTACACAAGGTATAGCCTAAAGCAAAAGGCGGCAAAAGTCAAGGAACACGCGTCCCCACTTCTGCCGTCCGCAAAACCCGTAACAAATACGCTTGAGTTGGCGTAAAATCAGGCGAAAAGACCGCTCTGCTTAATGCACGCCGCCGCCTGCTGCAAGACTTCTTCGTCCTGCACGAGCGCCATGCGCACGAAGCCTTCACCCGAGGGGCCGAAGGCGCTGCCCGGCGTAACCATGACGCCCGCTTGATCGAGCAGGTCGAAGACGAATTTCTCCGACTCCTGATAGCCCGGCGCGATGGGTGCCCAGGCAAACATCGTGCCCTGCGGCTTGTCCATGTGCCAGCCCGCCGCCGCGAAGCTCTCCACGAGCACGTCGCGGCGCTTTTCATAGGCTGCGCGCGTGCTGTCCACTACGCTTTGGGGACTGTGGAGCGCCGCGATGGCCGCGTGTTGCACGGGCAGGAACATGCCGTAGTCCATGTTGGATTTGAGCGTCCTGAGGTTCTGCACGACGTCCTTGTTGCCGACACAGAAGCCGATGCGCGCGCCCGCGAGGCCGTAGGTCTTCGAGAGAGAGTTGAACTCCACGCCCACGTCCTTCGCGCCCGGATAGGCAAGGAAGCTGCCGCCCTTCCTGCCGTCGAATACGAGCTCACTATAGGCGTTGTCGTGCAGCACGATGATGTCGTACTTTTTCGCGAAGGCGATGAGCTCCTGGTACCAGCTGTCCGGTGCCAGCACCGTCGTCGGGTTGTTCGGATAGGAGACAATCATGAACTTCGCACGGCGCGCCACGTCCTCGGGGATATCCGCGAACTGGATGAGATAGTCGTGCTCCTTCTTCATGGGCATATAATAGATGTCCGCCTCCGCGATTTTCGGGCCGTCCGCAAAAATCGGATAGCAGGGATCCGGCACCAATGCGAGGTCGCCCTTGTCGAGGATGGAGAGACCGATATGTGCCAGTCCCTCCTGCGAGCCCATGAGAGAGCAGATCTCCGTCTGCGGGTCAAGCTCCACGCCGTAGCGGCGCGCATACCACTCACTCACCGTCTGCAGCAGCTCCGGCAGGTCACGCAGCGCGTAGAGATAGCTCTCCGGCTTCATGGCCTCCTCGGCCAGCTTCGCCATCACGGCCCTGGGCGGCGCGATGTTCGGCGCACCGACGGAGAGGTCGATGACCTGCTCCCCCGCGGCGAGCTTCGCCCGCTTCACGGCCGCGAGGCGCGCAAAGACGCCCTCCCCGAACTGCTGCATACGTGTGGCAAACTGCATGATATGAACTCCTCCCCTGAATAAACAAATTACAAACTGTATACCTGCGCAAGCTGCCGCAGGTAATGCTCGATGCGTGCGAGCCCGGTGGCGTCGCTGACGCGGCGGCCCGAATAATAATATGCGACATCGGGTACCAGCTGTTCCAGCTGGCCGCGCACAGCGAGCTGCCGCCGCAGCTCCCGTACCGTCCCCGCATTGCCGTCGACGAAGTGCATCGTCTCGGGCAGCAGATGGCGGAAGGCGGGCTTGAAATAATTGAAATGGGTACAGCCCAGCACCAGTGCCGAATACTGCGTGAGGTCGTAAGGCGCGAGCTCCCCTGCCAGGTAGTCGCGCACCGCCGGCGAATCGAATTCCTGCCGCTCCGCGAACTCCACGAGCCTGGGCAGCGCGAGCCGGTCCACGAGATGGTCCTTGTCCACCTTGTCGATGAGCAGCTGCATCTTTTTGCCGTGCACGGTAATCGGCGTCGCCACCACGAGCACGCGGTGCGTACCGTCCTCATCCAGCGCGAGTTTCGCGGCCGGCTCCATGCCGATGATCGGCAGATCATAGCGCTCGCGCATGGCGGGCACGGCCACGGACGTCGCCGTATTGCATGCCACGACGATGGCCTTGACATCCTGCTGCACGAGGAAGTCAAAGGCCTCGGCCACATGCTGCTGCACGGCCTCCGGCGTCTGCGTGCCGTAGGGCACATGATCCTCATCCGCGAAAAAAATAAACTGCTCCTGTGGCAGGGCGCGGTGCGCCTCATAGAGCACCGACAGGCCGCCAATACCCGAATCAAAAACCGCAATTTTCATCCGGCAGACCTCCACAAAATTTATCGCTTATGCTATAATACACATAGAAGGTGACACCGCCTGGCGGTCGCCCTCAAACAGTGCTTCGGTTAAAAAACGTTCGCCTTAACTGGGGTCCGGCCAGTGGCGGATTACTTTTTTAACTCTATGATGATGAACAGAACCAGTGAGAGCACTAAAATTAACTGTTCCATAGGCGTACCCCCTTTCAGAGGGCAAGTACCGCCGAACGGTGCCAAAGCTATTATAGCAAGCGGCTCCTTGTTTGACAAGGTGAGAGGCAGCCTGCTATAATAGCTTTGGTTGTTTATGGAGAGGTACTCAAGTGGTTGAAGAGAGCGGTCTTGAAAACCGCCAGTGTCCGCAAGGGCAGCGTGGGTTCGAATCCCACCCTCTCCGCCATAAGGAAAAGCAAGCGGCGTGCGCCAGATGGTGCACGCCGCTTTTTCGTATGCCCTGTTCTTTTCAGGCATGTTCCCGCAGGAAATCCTCGTAGTCGGCGGGCAGCATGGGGCGGCCATAGCGGAAGCCCTGCCCGTACTCGCAGCCGCAGGCGATCAGCAGCTGCTCCTGCTCCTCCGTCTCGATGCCCTCGCAGATCACGCGCATGCCCAGCGCATGACCGAGGTCGATCATCTGGCGCAGCACGATCTGCATGCGCGACGAGTCCTCCGAGGCCACGAGCAGCGAGCGATCGATCTTCATCACGTCGAGGGGCAGCTGGTTCAGCAGCGCAAGATCTGAGTAGCCGCTGCCGAAGTCGTCCATATCGATGGCGAAACCCATGCCGTGCAGCTTGTTGATGATGTGCAGCGAATGCTCCCGCATCTTGTCATCCGTAAAGGCAAAGGCCGTCTCCGTGAGCTCCAGCTCGATGCCTTCCGTGCCGAAATGCGCGACCATGCCCTCCATCTGCTGCAGGTAGCCCTGCTCGCGCATGTGCACACGCGACTGGTTCACGGATATGGGCAGTACGGGCAGTCCCCTCATACGGCACTGCATCTGGAACTGCATGACGTGTGCGAGGTTGTAGAAATCCAGCTGGGAGATAAAGCCATTCTGCTCGAAGAGCGGGATGAAGCGCCCCGGCATCAGGAAGCCGAGCTCCTTATTCTGCCAGCGCACGAGCGCCTCCGCACCGACGCACTTGCACGTCCTGAGGTCATACTTCGGCTGGAACCAGATCTGGAATTCGCCGCGATCCAGCGCCTCCTGCTGCAGGCTCTCCATGCGACTCGTGAGCAGCGTCTCGCGCTGCAGCGTACTGTTGAAGAACTGCACGGGCTGAGCACCGTGTGCCGCCAGCGTCGCGTTGTTGATGGCCGTCCGGATATCCATGGCCGGCGAGCCGAGGTAACAGACACCGGCTTCCAGCGCCACGTGCACCTTCATGTGCCCCACGGTCAGGAACTCGTTGTCCCGCAGCAGCTGCTGCAGCTGTGCCCGCAGCTCTTCTTTCCCCACGGGCAGCGTCAGCGCCACGAGATCGGCGGCCGACGAGCGCACGCCCGTGAGCTCGATGACGGGCAATTCGCCCAGCTGACGGCCCATGCGCTGCAACAGCTCCACGACGGCCTCTCGCCCATAGTTGCCTGCGAGCACTTCGGGACGCACGATGCGCGCGACACAGACCGCACGCCCGGCCGAGCCCGTTCGTGCCAGCAGGATCGTCCCGTGGCGTTCCAGCCAGGACGAAGTATAGAGCCCCGTGACCGCATCGTGGTCGATGGTGCGCTGCAGTGCAGCCTCATTGGCCTTGCGCATACGGCGATAGCGCCAGAAAGCCAGCAGGGCCAGCAGGGCGGCGATAGCCACGGCCCAGCCAAAATAATGATAGTAGGTATAGAAGAACGACCCCGCCGAGCGCTCGCGCAGCGCCTTGCGCGTCTGCGCCGCATAGTAATCATCCGTCACCTGATCGCCCATGTGATTGATTTCCTTGTCCAGCAGGCTCAGGAGGGCCGGATCGGCATCCTGCGGCACCCCCATCACGATGCCCCGTTGCATGGCCACGCGTCCCGATACCGCCAGGTCGGGGAATCGCCCCTGCAGCGTCTGGTACTGCGCGGTCTCCATGCGGACATAGGTGACATCGGCCTGCCCCGTCCGCACGGCCTCGAGACAGTCCTCGATGGTCTTATAGGTGCGCACCGACTTGCCGGGGAAATAGCGCGCCATCATCGCCTGCGCGAGGCGGTTGTCCAGTGTCGCGATGACCGCATTATCGGGCACACCCGTGCGCCGCGTCACACTGGTGAAATACGAAGTCATGAAAGGCGCCGTCTGGTTCAGGCCGCGCTCTGCACCCCAGCGCGGATTCCAAAACATGTTGAGCAGGATATCGGCCTTGCCCGCCTGCATATCCGCATAGGCCTGCTCATAGAAAGTGCTGGGGATCACCTCGATATTCACGCCGAGGTCCTCCTGCAGCCGATCCGCAACCACGCGCATGGCACCGTCCAGCTCGCCGTTTTCATCGATATAGGCATAGGGACGCTCGTTGGCCACGACCATGAGCCGTAGCTTGGGATGCTCCTGCAGATAGCACCGCTCTGCCCGGTTCAGCACCAGAGGCGGCAGCGGCAATTCCGTCTGACGCATCTTATACGTATCCGACAGGAAAGTCGGCCGCGTGAGCATGAGCCACTCCGACGCCCGGTTGAGTTCTTGCAGCAGCTCCTGACGGTCCTTGCGCACGACAAAGAACGTCGCGCGGAAATCGCCATAGGCCGCCGGCTCGTAATCCTCAAACATCGACCCCGAAAGGTCAAAGCCGTCAATCTGTCCCAGCTCGTAAGCCTTTGCCATGCTCGCGCGGTCGGGAAACGACTGCCAGTCTGCCCGCAAGCCCTGATTGGTCAGGACCTGCGTCGAAAGCCCGCTCGTGTAATTGCCCCCGATATGCCCCAGCCGCAGCGGCCGCTCCCAACTCTGCGCAAAAGCGCCCGTACCACCGTGCAAATAGAGCGCCGTAAAGTTGAAGCCCACAGGGAAACGGCTGAAAGCCAGTTCCTGTCGCCGCTCCGGCGTTGAGGACACATCGGCGATCACATCGATTTCGCCACTACCCAGGCGCGCGAGGTTCTCCTGATACGTCCCCGGCATCATCACGGCCTCCATGCCCGCGTAGCTGGCCAGGACGCGCATGTAGTCGTCCACAGCCTGATTGCCAACCATCCTGCCATCCTGCACGTTGATCTTGTCATAGGTCATACCCACGCGCAGCTGCGGCTGTGCCGACGCCAGCGGCAGGCTGAGCAGACAGCAGAGCATGAACCACAAAAATAAAAGCTTCTTCCCCTTCACCCCAAGCATAGCCATACCTCCGTCCGCCACTACGGTTCCGGTATCACTTCTTATGTAAGGATTGCCAGCCCATCTTACCGCATCTTTTCCGTCTGATTGTCATCTTTCCTCAGATGCATGATGCGCCGCTTGCGGAATACGCTGCGGCGCGGATGCGGATGATAGAGCTGCCAGCCAAAGCGCAGCGCACAGCTGCGCAAGAGCAGCACGACGATAAAGCCCAGCCACGAAGCCGTCGCCTGGCCGAGCGGCCAGGCCGCGCACATGAGAAAGGCCCCTGCCAGCGAAGCCACGGCATAGACATCCATGCGCAACACCACCGGCACCTTCTGCGCCATGAGGTCACGCAGCATGCCGCCGCCCACGGCCGTGATGCAGCCCAGCATCATCGGCAGCACGTACTGTGCCCCCGGCTGGCGCATGCCCACGAGCACGCCCGTCACGGTAAAGGCGGCCAATCCGATGGTATCCGAAACGGTATAGAGGAAATTGACCTGCCGCTTGCGCGCCACATTGAAGGGCAGTACCGCGTAGGCCGCAGCCACCAGACAGGCCGTCGTCACGGAGAGCAGCAGGTCTGCGGGATGCACAAGTGCCGATGGCGGCGTCACCCCCACGAGCACATCGCGCACCATGCCGCCGCCCACAGCCGTGAGCACGGCCAGCACGACGATACCGAAGATATCCATGCGCCGCGAAATCCCCACCATCGCCCCCGAAACGGCAAAGGCTACCGTGCCCAGCCAGTCAAAAATCATCCAGGTCATAACCAGACCGCCCCTTAAAATATTCTATGTATAAAATCATAATTCGCCCCCGCCTGCAGGAATACCTGCCTAAAGTCACAAGGTTTTCTCGCCCCATTATGAAAAATTCATGGGGTAAAATTATCCACAAGCGGTGGATAAAACTGTTGATAACCTGTGCTTTTTCCTGTGCATTATGTGGAAAAAAGGGTAGAAAAACAACGAACACGCTGTCCGGCCGGGGCCGTCAGCGTGTTCTGCCTGTGGATAACCTAAGATTTCAATCCCGCTGCAACTGCTGGCGGATATACGCAGCATCCCGCGTCTCGGCCAGGAGCAGCATAAGCCGCGGCAGCAGGGCCTCCGTACTGAGCCTGCCGCCCGGTATGACGCCGAGGCGCTGGGCGCGCACGCCCATCTCGTAGCTGTCGAGATCTGTGCCGTCGTAGAGGCACTGCGTCGTGCAGATGATGAGACAGCCGTTGTCCCGCGCGTAAGCCAGCGTCGGCAGGAAATTCAGCGGCGACTCCTGACTCGGAATGCCGCCCGAGCCGTAGCCCTCGACGATTACGGCATGCAGGCCCTCATCGACGAACAGGCGCAGGATTTTGGGTGGCAGCCCTGGTACGAGCTTCAGTACGCCCACGCGCGTATCGAGCTGATCACGCAGGCGGAACTTCCCCGCGGGCCGCTCCTCCGGCTGGTACCAGTCGAGGCGTCCACAGGCATAGCGCCCTGCCAGCGGCCGGTTCAGCGTATCAAAGGCCGTAAACTGCCGCGTGCACATCTTGCGCGCCGCATTGCCGTAGATGATGCGCCCGCCGAAGGCCAGCCAGACACCCGCGCGCCCCGCAAGCGCCGTATGGAAAGCCGTGAGCAGGTTCTGCTCCGCATCGCCACCCGTCATGCCGATGGGCAGCTGCGAACCCGTGAAGACCACAGGCTTCGGCACATTCTCCAGCATGTACCAGAGCGCCGCCGCGCTGTAGGCCATCGTATCCGTGCCATGCGTCACGACGAAACCATCGTAATTCGGCAGCTGCGTCGCGATGGCCCGCGCCATGCTCTGCCAGTGCTCCGGCAGCAGATTGCTCGAATCCAGCTGCAATACCTGCAGGCAGTCCACCTCGCAGAGCGCGCCGAGCTCCGGCACCAGCGCGAGGATATCCTCCCCCGTGAGCGTCGGCACGAGCCCGTCCGGGCTGGGCCGTGAGGAAATGGTGCCGCCCGTGGCAATCACGCAGATTTTCTTCTTTTTCATCTTCTCTCCCCCTTTCTTCTTTTCCTTACCCTTCTACTATACACCAAAAAAGGCGGCCTGTCGGCCGCCTCAGCAACATCTATGGAATTTCTTTCTTATTCCGCAGGCTCCATACGGTCCTGCAACGAGCTCACGAACCAGCCGACGATTGCGCCGATAAGTGCTGGTACGAGCCAGCCCATGGTGATGCTGTAGAACGGCAGATACTGCGCGAGCAGTGCATTCAACGCCTCGGACCTGAACCCGGCCGCGTTGAGCGCATCGACGACGGCGAAGGCCAGCGTCGCATAGGCCGCATAGCGATAGACGAGATAATGCGTGCCAATCCACGACTCGAACATGGAGAGCACGACGAGCACGATGACGATGGGATAGATGAGCACGAGGAACGGCACGGCCAGCGCGATGATCTGCGTCAGGCCGACGTTCGAGGCCAGGAAGCTGAAGAGCAGGCTGAAGGCCAGCAGACGCTCGTAGGAAATACGATTCCTGAGCAGCTTGTTGAAGAACCAGGCTGCTCCCGAAGTGATGCCCACGCAGGTCGTGAGGCAGGCCAGCGCGATGATGGCCGCGAGCATCGCATTGCCCGCACTGCCAAAGAGGATGCCCACCGCCGCCGCAAGCAACTGGCCGCCGTTGGCCGAATGGCCGAGCACGCTGGCGCTCGTCGCCCCCAGATAGGCCAGCGAGCCGTAGACCATGCTCATGAGCACCGTCGAGATGAGACCCGCGTACAGGCAGATGCGGCCCAGTTCGCGGTTGCTCTCATAGCCGCGCATGCGCACGGTGCTCACGACCAACGTGCCGATGGCGATGGAGGCCAGCAGATCCATGGTCTGATAGCCATCCTGAAAGCCCTGCGCGTAGGGCGTCGTGATGTAATTGCCCGTGGCCTCCAGGACATCGCCCAACGGCGTGATAAAGGATTTGGCAAAGAGCACGACGAGAAAGAAGAGCAGTGCCGGCGTCAGCAGCTTGCCTACGCGGTCGATGAGCTGGCTCGGGTTCCGCGCCAGATAGTAGCTCAGGCCGAAGAACGCCGCCGTGTAGATGAACTGTCCCACACCGACGCTGTCCGCCGAAAGGAAGGGACGGATGCCGATCTCAAAGGAGACGGCGCCCGTGCGCGGCATCGCGAAGAGCGGGCCGATCGTCAGATAGAGGATGACGAGCACGCCAGTCGCAAAGGCCGGAT
This sequence comes from Selenomonadaceae bacterium UBA2897, assembly GCA_002350105.1. Lineage (GTDB taxonomy): Bacteria > Bacillota > Negativicutes > Selenomonadales > Selenomonadaceae > UBA2897. The sequence continues at coordinate 33,507 of DEDT01000019.1, forward strand.
GCGTCACCCTGCGGATAAACTCGATGTACTTGCCGCCCTGCAGCGCGATGGCCGCGATGCCGAGCAGCGGCAGGCCGACGCCCGTCGTGAGGAAGCCCAGCATGGCGACGAGCGTATGATCGCCCGCTGCCTGCCCGAGGGCGGGGGGGAAAATCAGGTTGCCGGCCCCGAAGAAGATGGAAAACATCATGAGACCGATGGCGAGCACCTCGCCCAAAGACATTTTGTGCATACGTACACATTCCTTTCATTTGTTCGTGTGCAGTGTACGATTTAAAGCACAAAAAAGTCACTCTCTCCAGAAGTCCCATCGCACACCGCCTGCACGAATTTAGGTGGATACAGTATATCACAAATGTGCACTCCCTGGCAATAGTCCAGTAGAAAATCAGCTATCAAAAATGTCCTACGAGTGTAAAGTTGTAACATAGCAGGCCAGCCTGAACTTTGCTATAATGATAGCAGCCTATGCATCCGTTTACGAAAGGAAGATACTTATGCCGGAAGATAACGCAGCCGCTGACAACGAAGCCACCGTGCTCCAGCCGCATGGCCGGGAGCAGCAGGTCAAGATGGAGATTCTCGACATGATCCATGGCGGCAAGGATCCCTTTGCCATCATCTACCATGTCGCGAAGTGGCTGGAAAAGGTCTCCGATGAGCCCGGCTACGCGCAGTACGTCGAGGATCAGCTCAAGGCCGTCTACGGCCTCGCGCTGCAGCACGTGCGCCCCATGCAGGAGGAACTCGCCGAAGTGGAGGCACGGCTCGAGCGCATCAAAAAAGCCTACGCCAGCGACGACTTCACCGAGGAGGAACACCTGCGCATCGGCTTCGCCATCGAGCACCACGAGAAAGACATCGCCCGCCTCAAGCGCCTCATCCACGAGGCCGAAGTCAACCACACGAGTCAGGACATCGAAGTATAACCCCAAAACGCGTATAATAAAAGCTCCCATGCAGGGAGCTTTTATTATACCTGTTTTATTCCTGTTTAGCTGAGGACATATACCTCAACGTTGCGGCGACCGAACTGCATGGCTTCGTTGTAGCTCTCCATGCAGAGGTCGATGCGGGCACCGCGGATAGCACCGCCCGTATCGGCTGCAATGGCCTCGCCATAACCGGGAATGTAGAGGCGCGTGCCGAGCGGAATGACGTTCGGATCGACCGCCACCACGCCGCGCTGCGCATACATGCCGGAGGCCGTGATGCCGCTGCCGCCACCATCGCTGGGCAGATAGGCCGTAGCCTCCATCGTGTAGACGGCACTGTAGGAGTGCCCCTCCACGGCCGGACGCATATCAGCGGCCTGAGCCTGCTGCTGCGCTGCCACGACAGCCGCGCTGTCCGACATCTTGACCGTCATGCCATCCTTCACCGGGGCATCGAAGCCACCGGCCACCTCGATATCCTCGAGCTTGTAGCCGAGATCCAGCAGGGCATCGCCCACCGTCTGCTTGCTCGTGAGGAATTCGCGTTTCTCGTCTTTATACTGCACCGTGATGGGCACGGCGCGATAGACAGTGATTTCACTGTGCTGTGCATCGATTTTGTGGAGATAGTACTCGTCCTTCTCCCCGAGCTGCACGCCCGCGCGTGCCAGGATCACCTGCGGGTTCGTATGAGTCGTATTCTCCTGCAGTGCTTTGCCATCCACCTGAATGGTAACCATGTGGATATCTTCGGGCACGCTGGTGCGGGTAAAGCCCGTCGTCAGCATCATAATGGCGCCCAACAGCATGCAAAGGATAATCTGTGATTCTTTTTTACGGTTGTTCAGCCATGTGCCGCAACGCATTGAATTCCCCCTTTGAAAACATATATTCTTCATGATGTTTGCCATTATACCACTTCTTTTTAGTACCTGTCAACTCATCTAAGTGATATTGTCCCACTGCAGGCGAAAAACCGCCCTCAAAATGGGACGAATGCCTCTGTGTAAAGCCTCAAATCTCCATTTGTTCCCACTTCGCTGCACGGGGCTTTTGCCGTACGCGCAGGCACAGAAAAAGGCGGCCTCGTGCCGAAGCACAAAGCCGCCAAAAAGGCCCATAACCGAATCAAATCTGTGTGGGCAAACCGTATAAATCACGCGCATTCTGCGTGGTGCGCGCCGCGATTTCCGCTAGGGGCAGGCCGCGCAGCTGTGCCACTTTCTCCGCCACGCAGCGCACGAAGGCCGGCTCGTTGCGCTGGCCGCGATGCGGCACGGGAGCCATGTATGGCGCATCCGTCTCCACCAGCAGCCGATCGAGCGGCATCTGCCGCACGATGTCGGGCAGCTTCGCGGCCTTTTTGAAGGTCAGCGGACCGTCGACGCCGAGGTAAAAGCCCAGCTTCAGGAACTCCTGCGCCGTCTCCCAGCTGCCGGAATAGCAATGCAGTACGCCGCGGATGCCCTGCCCTTCCTTTTGCAGGATGGCCAGCGTATCGCCGTGGGCCTCGCGATCGTGGATACAGACCGGCAAGTGCAGCTGCCGCGCCAGATCGAGCTGCTCGACGAAGATGCGCCGCTGCAACGCGCGCTGATCCACATCTTTCACCCAGTGGTAATCGAGGCCGATCTCACCGATGCAGACCACACCGGGCAGCGCCGCCCAGGCCGTAAGCTGATCCGTATCTTCCTGCGTGAGCTCCCGCGCCTCCTCGGGGTGGATGCCCACACCCGCGTAGACACCGGGAAATTGCCGGGCGAGCTTCACGGCCAACGCCGAGGACGCCATGGTGTCGCCATGGTTGATGATCTGCCTGACGCCCACCTCATGGGCACGCGCCAGCGCGGCCTCTGCCTCGCCCTCGCCCGCAAAAGCCTCATCATTGAGATGCGTATGCGTATCGACGAGCCAGATATCTTCTTTTTTCTCCGGCATCACTTGACCTCGATGCGCGGGAAAAGCTGCTCCGCCTTGCCGATGTGCTGGCCAGCCGGATAGCCGCCCCACTGCTCGATGTCCGCGAGCTGCACGTCCTCAAAGGACGGCTCCATGCCCAGCTGCGCCCAGATGCGGCGCGCCGTCGTCGGCATGAACGGGGAGATCAACACGCTGATGATGCGCAGGGACTCCAGCAGGTTGTACATCGTATTCGCGAGCTCCTGCTTCTTCGCGGGATCCTTCGCGAGTGCCCAGGGCTGCGTCTCATCGACGTACTTGTTCGTGCGGCTGATGAAGGCCCAGACCTTCTTGATGGTATCCGAAAGCTGCATCTGCTCCATGTTGTCGTGGAAGAACTTCACCGTCTCCATGGCGTCGGCCTTGAGCGACTTATCGACTTCGCTCTCGCCTGCGGGGGCCAGCGCCACGCCGTCCTGGAACTTCTTCGTCATGTTCAGCGTGCGATGCAGCAGGTTGCCCAAGTCATTGGCGAGATCGCTGTTGATGCGGCTTATCAGCGCGTCGCGCGAGAAGTTGCCGTCCTGGCCAAGATTGATCTCGCGCAGCAGGAAGTAACGGATGGCATCGGCGCTGAACTCGTCGATGAGGCCAATCGGGTCGACGACATTGCCCTTGGACTTCGACATCTTATCGCCATCCACGATGAGCCAGCCATGGCCGTAGACCTTCTTCGGCAGCGGCAGGTCGAGGGCCATGAGGATGCACGGCCAGATGATGCTGTGGAAACGCACGATTTCCTTGCCCACGAGGTGCAGGTCAGCCGGCCAGTACTTCTGGAATTTCTCGGGATCGTCGAGGAAACCGATCGGCGTAAGATAGTTCGTGAGCGCATCAAACCAAACGTAGATGACGTGCTTCGGGTCGCCCGGCACCGGAATACCCCAGTCGAACGACGTGCGCGAAATGCAAAGGTCCTCGAGGCCCTGCTTGATGAAGTTGATCATCTCGTTGCGGCGGGAAACCGGCTGGATGAAGTCCGGATGGCTCTCGATGTACTCCAGCACGCGATCGGCGTACTTGCTCATCTTGAAGAAGTACGCCTCCTCGGCCACCTCCTGCACGGGGCGGTGGCAGTCCGGGCAGCAGCCGTTCTCGTCGAGCTGATGCTCCGTCCAGTAGGATTCGCAGGGCGTGCAGTAGAGGCCCTTATACTCGCCTTTGTAGATATCGCCCTTGGCGTTGATGCGGCGGAAGACCTCCTGCACCACCTTGATATGGCGCTCCTGCGTCGTGCGGATGAAGTCATCGTTGCTGATATTCAGCTTCTGCCAGAGATTCTGGAAAGAGGCCACGATCTTGTCCGTGTATTCAATCGGCTTGATGCCCGCGGCCTCGGCCTTCTGCTCGATCTTCAGGCCGTGCTCATCGGAGCCCGTGAGGAAGAAGACATCGTAGCCGGCGAGGCGCTTAAAGCGGGCAATGGCGTCGGCGAGCGTCGTGCAGTAGGCATGGCCGATATGCAGCTTGGCGCTCGGGTAGTAAATCGGAGTGGTAATATAGAATGGTTTCTTTTCTGACATGAAATGATTCCTCCTGTGCGGTGCGCGAATGGAACGCCCGCGAAAACCTAAAAAGTATAGCAATTTGGGATTTATTATACGCCCAAAGACAGGAAAAGAAAAGGCAGTCTGTCAATCCACCTGCCCCGACTCCTGTGCCAAAAGTGCTTGATAAACCTCGCGGCGGGAAATGCCCAGGGCCTTCGCGGTCTCGCGCATGGCCTCCTTCTTCGGCAGGCCCTCAGCGAGATACTGCGCGTAAAGGCCCTGCAAATCCTGCGGCTCCGATGCCCCAGATCTCTCTGCCCCGGCCTGCGCCGCTCCCTCGATAATGAGCACGAACTCGCCGCGCGGCTCGTTCTCCGCATAGTGGTCTGCCAGCTCCTGCAACGTGCCGCGACGAAACTCCTCGAATTTTTTCGTGAGCTCACGGCAGGCCGCCGCCTGACGGCTGCCGCCGAGCACCTGCGCGAGCTCTTTAAGCGTGCCCTTGAGATGATGCGGTGCCTCGTAGAAGATGAGCGTGGCCACTTCCGCCTGCGCACGCGCGAGCTGCTCCTGCCGCTCTTTCCTGCTGCGGGAGAGAAAGCCGATAAAGGTGAAATAGCGCGTGTCCAGCCCCGAGCAGATCAGCGCCGAGAGTGCCGCATTAGCGCCGGGCAGCGGCGTCACGCGAATGCCTGCGGCGATGGCCAGCTGCGCGAGGTGCGTGCCCGGGTCGGAAATGCCCGGCAAGCCCGCGTCGCTCACGCAGGCGAGATCGTGGCCCGCGAGCAGCCAGTCCACAAGCTCCGGCCCCTTGCTGGCCTTGTTGTGCTCGTGATAGCTCGTGAGCTTCGTATGGATATCGAAATGCGTGAGCAGCTGGCGCGTATGGCGCGTATCCTCCGCCGCGATCAGCGGCACTTCGCCGAGGATGCGCACGGCGCGGTATGTCATGTCCTCGAGGTTGCCGATGGGCGTGGCACAGAGGTAGAGCGTGCCCGCCTCCTGCGCCGCTGTCTGTTCGCTCATAAACACATCCCCCTACTCATTGCCATAAATCTCCTGAATGCGCCGTGTATAGCTGCCGTCCGCCTCATGCACGATGAGCGCGGGCAACACCTGCAGGCCGCCCGGTGCGCCGCCGACGACGGCCTCCAAAAGCATCATGTTCGGCGCCTTGTCCACCTTGGACTGCACCATCTGCAGCCGCTTGAGTTCCAGCTGGTGCCGGTGCAGCGCCGCGACGATTTCCGCCAGCCGCTCGGGCAGGTGTACCATGGCCAGGCGGCCACCGTAGCGCAGCGCATAGCGCGCGGCCCGCACCACATCATCCAGCGTCACCGTAACCTCGTGACGCGCCCGCGCCACGCCCGTAAGCTGGTTCGCCTGCCCCTCCTTCACAGGGCGGTAAGGCGGATTCGCGAGCACCCAATCAAAGCTTTCCCGGGCACAGAGGCTTTCTATCTCACGATAGTCACCCTGCTGGACGTGGATTTTCTCCTCCAGCTCATTCATATCGACGTTGCGCGAGGCGAGCTCCGCCATCACGGGGCTGATTTCGACGGCCTCGACGGCTGCCACCTGCTCGGCGATGAGCAGCGGGATTACCCCCGTGCCCGTGCCGAGTTCCAACACACGCTGGCGGCGATGCAGGCGCGGAAAATGCGCGAGCAGCACCGCATCCAGCGAGAAGCAGAACTCCTGCGTATTCTGGATGATGTGCCGTCCGCCGTGCATGAGGTCGTCGAGGCGCTCGTGCTCCCGCAGCACCGGCTGTCTCATGCCTGCGGCTCCCGGCCGCCATTGCCATTATTGCTGTGGCCGCCGTTGTCCCGGCGGTTATGGCGGTCGCGCGGCTGGTGGCGGCGGTTCTCGTGGCCCTGCTCACGCGGGCCACGGTTATCGCGATGCGGGCGATGTTGCCGCCCCTGCTTATCCTGTCCCCTGTGGCCATCGTGGCGGCGGCTTTCCTGCTCCTCACCGCTGGCATGGCGGGGACGGCGCGGACGGCGCGGACGCTGATTCCGCCTTTCCCTCGGCGGACGTTTCTCCTCCATCTCCGTCGGCTGTACAGCCGTCTCCTGATCCTCCTCGTCCTTTTCCACGATATCTTCCCAGGAGGCCACGATCGTGCGGCTGCTGTCGAGCAGGATCGTCGCCGTGCGGCGCTGCTCGTTCGTGGAAATGACCTTGCCGTCGCCATCCACCGTCGCCACGCGGCTGCCCTGCGCCGGTGCCTGTACCTGCGGCTTGCGCCGCTTCATGCACTCACCCGCGCAATAGGTGTCGTTCTCGTATTTCAGGCAACACATGAGGCGGCCACAAATGCCCGAAATCTTCGTCGGGTTCAGCGAGAGGTTCTGCTCCTTCGCCATGCGGATGGACACGGGCTGGAATTCCCCCAGGAAAGAGGCACAGCAGAGCGGCCGCCCGCAACACCCGATGCCACCCATGATCTTCGCCTCATCGCGCACGCCGATCTGCCGCAGCTCGATGCGCGTGTGGAACACGGAGGCCAGGTCCTTGACCAGCTCACGGAAATCGATGCGCCCATCCGCCGTGAAGTAAAAGACAATCTTGTTGCGGTCGAAGGTGTACTCCACCTTGACCAGCTTCATCGCGAGCTCGTGCTGATGAATCTTCTGCACGCAGATCGCATACGCTTTCTGCTCGCGCTCCTTGTTCTCGGCCAGGCGCTGCAGGTCCTGCTCATTCGCCTTACGGTGCACAACGCTCAGCTTCTCCCTGCCCTCTTCTTCCACGACCTCGCGCGGCGGCGTCATCACCGTGCCGCACTCCATGCCGCGCTGGGTATCGACAATCACTTTATCGCCTGGCTGCAGGTCGAGCTGCCCCGGATCGTAGGGGTACAGCTTGCCCACCTCCTGCAGGCGTACACTGACTACTTGTTGCAAAATCTATCCTCCATCAAGAGCGTGGGAGCTCATACCTCCCGCGCCCGTATCAAAAAACCTTCCGCCTGCAGCTTCGGTGAAGCATTGGACTGCAGGCGCCGCTGCCACTCATGGACGAGTGCGAGCAAGCGATAGAGACGCGCGGCGGGGTAAGCTGGCAGCAGCTCCATGAGTTCCGCGCGCTTATCCTGCTGCAAAAGCAGGGGACTCGCCCCGTCTTCGCGCAGCACCAGCAGGTCCCGCAGCAGCATATTGAGATAACGGCTCCACTGCGTGAGTTTCTCCTTGTCCATTTCGCCCCAGGCCGCCGCCAGCTGCCAGACGCGCATCATATCCATATCCTGCCGCTCGCGCAGGAACTGCAGCGCCTCATCGCGCAGCTGCAGCCCGTCCTCGGCTTGCAGCTGCAGGGCCCGCGCCGCGCTGCCATCCGCGAGGTCCGCCAGCTCCAGCGCCTCTGTCTCCACCGCGCCCCGCGCCTGCAGGATTTGCGCGATATGCTCCCGGCTGAGCATGCCAAAGGAAAACGGCATGCAGCGGGAGAGAATCGTATCCAGGAGAGCGCTGCGGGCACTCGTCACGAGGATGAACGTCACATTGCCCACGGGCTCCTCCAGCGTCTTTAAAAGGCTATTGGCAGCCGCCTCATTCATGCGGTCGGCATCATCGATGAGCAGCACGCGCCTGCCCGACATCACGGGCGCGCGCGAAGCCTCTCGCTGAAGTTCGCGAATCTGCTCGATGCGGATCACGGCCTGTCCCTTGCCGCGCTTCTCCGGCATCAGCTCGTAATAGTCCGGATGGCTGTCGCCGAGGCGCATGAGGCGGCAGGAGCTGCAGCTGCCGCAGGCCGACTCGCCCTGGCCGCAGAGCAGCGTCGTCGCCAGCACGTGCGCGAGCATCTTCTTGCCCACGCCCTCGGGGCCGCTGAAGAGCAGCGCATGCGGCAGGCGCTGCTCGCGCAGCATCGTCCGCAGCTCTGCCTTCTGCTGTGCGTGGCCGAGTACCTGATTCCAGTTCGTCTCCATCGTCACATATAGAGATCGACAAGCATGCCGCGGATTGCGTCATGGCTGGCCACGATATCCAGCTGCTCTGCCTGGCCTAGGCGGATTTTCTCCGCCATTTCCTCCAGCTTTTTATCCACCTTGCGCACCGTGGTATAGACCTTCTGCCGTCCCATGCGGTCCCAGCCCGTCTGCGCATGCAGCTCGTACATGCGGTTGACGGCTTCGCCGACGAAGTTCTTGATCAGCGAGCGGTAATTGCTGAGCTCGTCAAAAGTCGGCGTGCGCGACAGGCGTGCGCCCTGCTCGTCGATCTGCTTGAGCAGCTTATCGAGATGCTCCGTCGAGAGTGCATCGGAGCGATTGTTGAGCTCGGTCGAGAAATCCGACGCCGAGCCGCGTACCTGTTCATCTTCATTATGGCTATGCACGCGCGAGAGCGTCGGCCCCTGCGGTGTCATATTATCAATTTTAACGGGCATGACGATTCCTGCCTTTCCGCAATAACGATAATAAACCCAGGGAAACACTGATTAATAAGTTGGTTCAGATTGTCGTAAATTTGTCGTCTAGGCAAGGAAGTAACTCGCAGGCATAGCGGTTGCTATGCCTAGAGGGACTGACGAAGCATAGACGAGAAAGATGTGGCAAGATGGGCTGACGATTTAATCAGCGTCTCCCTAGTATAGATTATACCGTCAGACCGCTAAAACCGCAATAGAAGAAGCCCTGCCAGATTCTGCCTGGCAGGGCTTCCGGAAACATAGCTCAATGCCGCGTGTGGCGGATATGCGCTTCGCTGTCGGATTTTATCTCCTTGACAACCTTATCGTGGCGTTTCTGCTCCTTCTGCAGTTCTCTGTTATACTGTTTCTGGTCACCGTCCTGACGATATGCCGTGCGGATATCCCGGACTTTCTGCTCATGGAGCTTCTCCTCTTCCTTCATGCGGTGGCTGTACTCATTCGACGTGCCATCGGCGTACTGCTGCTCCACATGCTGACGATGATGTGCTGCCTCCGTCGTGCTCATGACCGATACGCTGGCCACGCCAAAGCTCATGATGCCAGCCAAAGCCATGGCAATGATTTTTTTCTTCTGCATTGTAAATCCCTCATTCAAATCGTTACAAATTTCGCCATCATATTGTTGCCTCAAGCAACTGCTATTATCTTACAAGCCTACCCATAATACGCATTTAGAGCGCTGTAAAATCCCTATTAAATAGCCTGCGCCTTTACGCCCAGGAGATTTGGGAACAGATACGCGAAAAGAATAAGAATCGCTTTACGTCAAAAGGAAAAAATACTATAATGAAGGGTGTAAGAGTTTCCATCATGAAGAGAAAAGGAGCAAGACTATGCAGACCATTGCCCTCATTGCCCATGACAAGAAAAAAGACGAGATGCTGGACTTCGTCGGACACCATCTCACCGAGCTGAAAAAATTCAACCTCGTAGCCACGCATACGACGGGCACGCTCATCAACGAGAAATACCACCTGAACGTCGATACGAAGATGTCCGGCCCATTGGGCGGCGACCAGCAGATCGGCGCTCTCGTCGCCACGGAGCAGGTCAACTACGTCATCTTCCTGCGTGACCCGCTGACGAGCCAGCCCCATGAGCCGGATATCAACGCCCTGCTGCGTCTCTGCGATGTCCACAACATCCCCCTGGCCACGAATCGCCGCAGCGCCCATATCCTGATTCAATACGCGGCCAGCAAAACTCAGGCTGAAGCCTGATGGAATTCGTATTTCCTTAAATTTATCCAAACAAAACAAGAATGCAGGCCGGCAGTCTCATTTGGGACCGCCGGCCTGTATTTTTATGGCTGCAAAAAATTATGACGCTGTTCTTTGGCCTGCTCCTGCAAGTAAACCACAGCCTCCAACGGGGTCATGCTATGGGTCGTCGTGCTGAGCTGCTGCAGCGTGAGCACATTGCCCGCCTGATCGTGCAGCGTCTCCTCCAGCGTAATCCGGTACTGCACCTCCTTGCTTTGGCGCAGGCGCGCCGCCGTATAGTGCTGCTGCAGGATATAGGCACAGCCCATCCTGCCCGCCTGTGCGGTGAGCTGCGGCAGCGAATCGGATTCTGCCGACTGTACATCGGCATAGGCGCGTGTCAAAGCGTCATGCACGACCAGTTGCATATCATGCTGGTCCACCTGCAAGTCCCGGGGCAGGGAGAAGGCAACCGGCGCCGTCAGGATGCCACCGGTTCTCTCCGGCGTGCCTGCCAAAAGCAGGCTGGTACGCTGGTCATCGGCATAATAGTGGCGCAAGGCCTGATCGAGATACCCTGTCATATCATGGGGGAAGCGATCCGTCTTGGCATCCTTCTGCCAGGCGACGCGCTGGCCGAACTGCACGAAGCCACGATTGACCGACTGCAGCACCGTATGTACCGGATCGAAATCCATCGCATAGCGCGTGAGCTGCATGCGCGGCGCATAAGCCTGCGCAAACGCCTCGTTACCGACGGCCGGCGCCCCGAAGGTAATCACCTGCAACTGCCGCGCCGGTACGCCCATATCGGCCAGTCTTGCCGCCGCCAGCGTAGCCGCTGCTCCCCCCAGGCTGTGTCCCGTAAGGTAGAGCACATGCTCCGGATGTGCCCGCAAATGCGCGGCAATGACCTCACCCAGCGTCATATTTTGCCGATCAGCCAGCTTCTCCGTGAAGAGTGCCGCGCGCGTATAGACATCAAAGCCCTGATGCACCAAGGGCTTCGTGCCATCTGCCTCGCCGGAAGCAACCTGGGCAAATTCCTCCACCGTCCTACCGCCGAAGGGAACGCGGCGTATCTGCAGATCGACGATAGCATCTGCCTTGCGCTCCGTCCCCGGAAAGGCCAGCAAATAGGCCTGCGGCCGGGAAAAGAGATGCAGCCTGCCCTCTGCCCTGCCTGCATCATGCTCGAAACTCCGGATCTGCCAGCCTGCCTGCGACATGTAGCTCCGCACGAGCAGGTTCAATTCATCATTATAGGACGCCAGCGAGGCCAAGGATGCTGTCAATACCAGCTCCGAAGCCGACGGCACAGCAGCCGCTGCCGCCTGCCCCGTCGCACTGCAGCCCAACAGCATCACGAACAGCACCATCCCCTGCAGGGTCTTAGCCCATACTGACATAAAATCTCCTCCCAACCATAACTTCAGATATAGAAAAAGCTCAGACATCGTCTGAGCTTGGATTTGCAAATGGTGCGGTCGATGGGACTTGAACCCATATGAACTTTCGTTCACTACCCCCTCAAAGTAGCGCGTCTGCCAATTCCGCCACGACCGCATTATGAAGTTTTATTTATCAAAATATGAGAGCTAACAAATTATGGTGCGGTCGAGAGGACTTGAACCTCCATGATGTCAACCATCACTAGCGCCTGAAGCTAGCGCGTCTGCCAATTTCGCCACGACCGCGTATGTTATTATTATACACTTTTCAGTGCGTTTGTCAAGTGGTGCGGTCGAGAGGACTTGAACCTCCATGATATCAACTATCACTAGCGCCTGAAGCTAGCGCGTCTGCCAATTTCGCCACGACCGCATATGTAATTTATAGAATAGGCGATAAAAAGTGGTGCCGAGGACCGGAATCGAACCGGTACGGTTGTCGCCAACCGCGGGATTTTAAGTCCCGTGCGTCTGCCAGTTTCGCCACCCCGGCAGGATAGAATAGATAAAAGTTGGAGCGGGTGATGGGAATCGAACCCACGTAACCAGCTTGGAAGGCTGGGGCTCTACCATTAAGCAACACCCGCGTGCAATCATAATGGAGCTGGCGAGAGGAATCGAACCCCCAACCTGCTGATTACAAGTCAGCTGCTCTACCTATTGAGCTACACCAGCCTATAAATCAAAAGTGGTGCCTCAGAGCGGAAT
>DEDT01000019.1:45704-46217 GCA_002350105.1 Selenomonadaceae bacterium UBA2897
ATTTTCAGTCCCCTGCTCTACCAACTGAGCTACCGAGGCGTAAGCAGAGAGCCACGTTTGAAGGAGCGTAGCGACGCGCAAACGTGTGCGAATCGCTTACGCAGAATTTGCGAAGCAAATTCTACGATCCTTATTTGAGCTTCTGCGATTAAGCAATTGGCGACCCGAATGGGACTTGAACCCATGACCTCCGCCGTGACAGGGCGGCATTCTAACCAACTAAACTACCGGGCCATAAAGAAAAGGATTGGTGGGCGATAACAGGATCGAACTGCTGACATCTTGCTTGTAAGGCAAGCGCTCTCCCAGCTGAGCTAATCGCCCATAATGGTGACCCACCGGGGAATCGAACCCCGAACCTACTGATTAAGAGTCAGTTGCTCTGCCAGTTGAGCTAGTGAGTCATATATAAAATGGTGGCTCACCCGGGATTCGAACCCGGGACACCCTGATTAAAAGTCAGGTGCTCTACCAACTGAGCTAGTGAACCATTGGCTGGGGTAGTTGGACTCG
>DEDT01000049.1:0-149 GCA_002350105.1 Selenomonadaceae bacterium UBA2897
GAGAAGAACCTCGGCGGTATCAAAGACATGAACAAGCTGCCGGGCGCTCTCTTCATCGTGGATCCGCGCAAAGAGCACATCGCTGTGGCCGAGGCCCAGAAGCTGAACATTCCTATCGTGGCTATTGTTGATACGAACTGCGATCCGGA